>WTJI01000005.1 GCA_011524905.1 Flavobacteriales bacterium | reverse complement strand
TGGTCACCGACATAAGTCCTACATCTAAAGGTGTTTAATTCGATTTTCGTATTTTTTATACAAACTGTCATTGTTAAAACCATCAATATTTTGACTAAAATACACGGGCAATTTGGCTCCATGTTCTGCAGCGATTTTCATTGCTTCAGTTGCAACCAAATTTACTAAAAAACAGCCAGCAAGAGTTGAGGCAGCTCCGGTGAGTTCTCCACCGATGTTTAAAAGGCCATCTCCAGATGGTACGCAATTATCCAATACGAAATCAGCGATTTGATAGAGTTTTTTTTGCCCTGCAATTCGGGTTGGGTATTTTTTGGATTGCTCTAGTGAAGTGATGGCGATAACTTTATTTCCATTTATTTTGGCTCTTTCTGCCATTTCGATGGGCATGGCATTTCTGCCTGAATTTGAAACAATAAGAAATAAATCTTCTGGCATAATGGTGTGTTGGTCCCATAAAACTTTTGAAATACCACTAATTCGTTCAATTTCGGCACTGCGTCTTGCACCTTCTGATGTCATAACAATAGAGTCCAAAAAGGCATTTACATTTCCTAGTCCTCCGGCACGAACAAAAAGTTCTAGCCCTATTATGTGAGAATGCCCGGTGCCAAAGGCATGTATGATTTGGTCTTTGATAATGGTTTCTGCAAACGCTTGAATCACTTGTGGCAAGACTTTTTCATTGGCCTTTATGATCCGTTGAAAAAGTTCATTGGTTGCTTGATGATAGGCGTACATATTAGAGTTTGATGTAGATATTTTTGTCAAATAATATTTTGGTTGGCACCCAAATCACAAATACATATAATACGGCATAGGCGAGCGAAAGAAATTTGAGTGGAAGTCCTATGCTGCCGAGCCCATCCATAAATAATCGGTTCAATGCCACACCCCACAAGGCATCACTATAAAATAACAAGGTAAACATGCCTGCCAGCGTATAAACGAAAATTGCATTGACACCAAAGGCATGCCCTATTTTAAAATGGTGTCCATAGTTTTTTATATCACAAATATAGATGCATAGGCCCAAAGCAAGGGTTGATATTCCCCCTAAAAGCAATGTAAAAGATGTGCTCCATAGGTTTTTGTTCAATGGGAAAATATATTGCGTCATATCGCCCAAAAGCAATAATATGGCAGCAAAAAGAAAAAGTTTATTCAATTTTTGTTCCATGGATGTTTTAGTCTGTAAAATAAATCCTGCATGCATGCCCAACATTCCGGTTACTATTGCCGGCAATGTGCTTAATAGGCCCTCGGGATCCCAAGTTTTTTGCCACATAACCCCAGGCAAAAGGATGCTATCGAGGTAGTGGGCCCAATTTTTTTCGGCTATGGATAGGTCGGGCATACCTATACCGGGAACAGCTACAAAGCACATGACAATGAGATAGCCAACTAGCAAGCTAGTTCCGATTATCCATTGTGTTTTTCTAGAGGTATAAAGATACAGTAGTGCACAGGCCAAATAAACTACCGATATTCGTTGTAAGACTCCCACCCAACGAATCCGATCAACATTGAATTCTGGCCAAAGCCACAAAAACAAACCAACAAAATAGATTTTAGCAGAACGCCAAAGGACTTTCTTGAGTATTGCCGACTTGTCTTGCTGTTCGGTACGTTTGGATAAAGCCAATACGATGGAGGTGCCCATGATAAAAATAAAAGTGGGGAAAATATAGTCCGTCGGTGTGATTCCGTTCCAAGCAGCATGCAAAAGCGGGGCATAGACATGCGACCAGCTTCCTGGGTGGTTTACAATGATCATAAAAATTATAGTTGTCCCTCGTAGAATATCTAAGGATAAAAATCGTTGTGAAGTTGTTTTCATTTTTGACTTAATTTAATTGACTTACCACCACGATTCAAATGGTCGAAGGTTTTTAATTGTACATTTTGATTTTTACTGAGTTTGAGGGTATTGGTATAGACTTTGCTGTTTTGATTGGGTTCAGAACCATCGGTTGTATAACGAACCTTGAGTCCCGGGAATTGTACCCGAACTTTAAGGCTGTCATTTTCTATAATTGCCCCTGGTTTGGGGAGATCAAAATAAAGTTTGTTATAGAGGGTGTTAATCAATGGAAGTGTTCGCTGGCCTAGAGTATTGGTCAATCGATTCCAGTCTGCATGCATCATGGGTGCTTGTTTTTCTATTGATGAAACAGTCATCCAAGGGGCTCTTGCTGCCCATGCCCGTTCGGCAAATAAGAAGAGGTTTGGATAAAGCAACTCATCAAATATAGCAGTAGATTTTACCGTTTCGGTCCAAAGTTGACCTTGGATACCCTGAAGATTATGCTTATTATCGGGCAGGAGTTTTTCCTTTTGATCAATGTAGTCTTGGGTGATACCATGTTTTTTGTTAAGGCTATGATTGCCAAATACATCTTCAGGGTCAGTCCCCCAACTGTCTTTATAGTCGACAAAGCCTGACCAATTAAGCCCAAAATTTTCCATGTCTCTGTCATCGGTCATATCAAAATAAAAGGCCGAAGAATTACTCATAACGGTTTTAAATCCGAGATTGGCAAATTTGTAGATCATGTCTTCTCGTCCTTCTCCCCAAGTATTGTTCCATACGTAGGGTATTACGTTATAATCAAAATGTGTTGTTTTGATACTAGTTTCCCCTTGACTTTTTTCAGAGTGATCAAGCAAAATGTCTTCCCAGCCGGCCATTTGTAATTGGTGTTTCCCCAAAATGGTTTTAAGTCGATTGAGATTATATGCGTATAAAGAATGTACATCCGTAATTCCCAAATCATTATTGGCTATAAAATCATCACAAATAGGAGACGCAGTCCATACGCCATATGGGAGTTCATCTGCACCAATGCTAAAACGTTCAAGAGGTGCATCTGCTTCGGCATACATGCCCACGATTTCATTTACAACTTTTTCAAAAAATGCATAGGCATTTTCTTTACAGATACAAATGATGTTATCATTATAGTTTTGTGCAGAACGATATTCACTTTGATCGTCAGGGTCTGAAAGCCTATAGGCTTCTGCTTCCTGATCTTTCCCTTCTTTTTTAAAACTTTGGTATCGACTGTCCATGGCTTTGATAGCTGCCCGGGCGTGTGAAGGAAAGCTTATTTGTGGCATGATTTTAATTCCACGTAGATTTGCATATTTAAGCAATTCGACAAAATCTTCACGCTTTAAGTAACCATTTCCAGAGGACCCTCCATAAGCTCCAGATCCGTACATAGGAATGAGCCGTTCGGTTTCTGTTTTGGTATATCCTCTTTGGGCCCCTATATCCGTTAATTCGGGTAGCCCCGGAATCTCAATGCGCCAGCCCTCATCATCGGTTAAGCGAAAATCAAGATAGTTGAGCTTAAATAAGCTCATAACGTCCAATACTTGTTTTATTTTTTCTGGTCCATAAAAATTTCTTGCGATATCCAATAAAAATCCTCGATAACCAAACCTAGGGGTGTCTTGAATGGTAAGCAGGGGCCAAGTCGTATTTTCTAGCGCAGATGTTGTAATAATTTGTCGAAGGGATTGCAAGCCATATACTAGTCCTGGATAGCCCCCTGTATGGATGGTAATTTTTTGGGCGGCTAGCTGCAATCTATAGCTTTCGTCTGTAAGTTGCTTATTAAATTTTATGTAGAAATTAGGAGTGCTTGAACTTTCCCATGAGGTTTCAATGGTGAAAAGACTTTTTAATAATAAACTTATTTGCGGTTTAGCGTCTTCGAAATCTTTATCTAAAGCAATTTGCCATTGCTGGTCGGGGTTTTTGGATCCCTTTTGTATTTGAGTATTATAGGGGGTAGGAACTACCCAGTCAAGTTGATCGTGATTTAATAAACTAAGTCCTGCATATCGTTGGTATCGGTCTTTTGCAGTGGGCAGTTGCAGTGCATCAATTCCCTTTGCCTCTTGCCAATGAATTTGTGTAGTTATGTCTATTGCTTGGCCATTTTGAACTATAAAAGCACCCATAGGCCCCATAGCGAGCCGATCCATAATGCCATTTTGTACGAACGAGAAACGAATAATTTCTCCGGATGACACCGTCCATTTTTCATTAAACTTAAGAATAAAATAGTGTGCTCCATTGACCCATTCAAAATCAATGCCATCAGGAAGTGTAGAAGAATCGATAAAACCTTTCATTTGATTCCAATGAAGTGTCCATTCTCCCCCTTTCAATATTTGAGATAGGTTGTTTTCAATGTCAAACTGTATATACATTTTATTGTTTTCAACATCGAACTCTTTAATGCTATAGCTTAGCAGGATACCCTCTTTTGGGGCTTTACTGCACCCCAGAATTGCAAGTATAAATAACAATGTCAGTATGTGATAGCTTGGCTTGTTGTTATTTATTTTCTTCATAAATAAGTAATGGTCGATTGTTTTGTTTACAATATAATTAGTTTTGTTATTGAAAGTAACTTTTTCATGTTTGTAACATTAAATTTCTTCTATTATCTCATTGATCTCGTATTTGGTATGTAATTCGGTTACATATCAAATCTCAACCCAAACCTTAACAGAAAACTCATTTCCTAAAACCCAGGGGGTGAGATTATTATAAAAGAGTCTGTGAACTTTAAGGTTTTTCTGTAATTATAAGGGGATTTGTTGCCAATATATGAAAGAAAAAACCGTAACAATCTGTAAAACAGACTATTACGGTTCCTGTTGGTGGTCCCACCTGGGCTCGAACCAGGGACCAACTGATTATGAGTCAGCT
>WTJI01000046.1 GCA_011524905.1 Flavobacteriales bacterium | reverse complement strand
TTGTGGAGTATGTTACAGATAGAATAGAACTTGGTACATATACACGCTTCTCTTTATGAATATAAAGCTGTGTTATCGGATGCAAAAAATGGAAATTTTCTAAAAAGAGATTGAGTAGTATTAATTTAAACCAACCCTCCCAAGTGGAGGGTTTTCTTTTACACCTATGCGCCCCCCTGGGTTTCTGGAAATGGGTTTTCTGTTGAAGTGCTTTGGAGGGGCTGAGGTAGATGGCATTTGATATGATTTATGAACCCAAATAAGCTCTAAATAAGCTTATTAATATCATAAGATTTATTTAAGAATCTTTTCGCCGGTCGAATGATTTTTAATGATAATAGCTTTATCGTAGAGATCACCTTTTGCAGTGTAGGCTTTGTAAATAAGAGAATCGTTTTTTATTGATATTACTTGAAAAAATTGAGTTTGACCAGCAAATCGGTTTGGTTCATAACCGTCATCATTTATGTAAGTTTTTATTTGTTCTCTATCTAAGGGATATAATTTTGGTCCACTAACAGATGTCACATAAATTGTATTGATCTTATTATTTTTTTGTTCAGTGGTAATTTTTTTTGGAACATGCCCTCTTGCATAGGTGTGGTCATGTCCGTTAAGAACTAGGTCAACATTATACTTATCGAATAATGGCTTCCATTTTTTTCTACCATATTTAAAGTCACGTCCAGCTGCAGGGGAGAATATTGAGTGATGGCAAGTTACAATGTTCCATTTTGCAGTTGATGAACTAAGTTTTTCTTCCAAATAAGATGTTTGTTCATTTAGATTAAAATTAGAATTTAACACTATAACTCTAACATCTTGATAATCTACTGTATATACTGTTTCATGAAGTTTTTTACTTAAATTATTTTCAACTGGAAGGTTAAATTGAGGACGCCATTGAATAGAAACTTCTTGGGTGCCATTAGAAACTAGTGGTTTGAATTCATGATTTCCAAGAACCGGAATTGACGTCCAATGACTATGAATAAAACTTCCAGCTTTGAACCATTCAGCCCATTCATGGTCTTTGTGGGCAAGATTTATTAAATCGCCAGCATGTACAGCAAATGATGCACTAGGGGCTGTTTTATAAGCCATTCTAATTACCCTCGACCAATCGGATAATACATTATTTTGGGCATCTCCGAAATAAACAAATTCAAATGGAGAATACTCTTCTTTTGCAGTTTTGAATTGAATCCATTCTGACCAATAATCTATCCCATCGCCAACTCTGTAAACATATAATTTATCAGGCTCTAAATCTTTAAACACTACACTATGATAGTTAACTTTTAAGGATTTATTCCCTTTATATCTTCCTAAATCAAAAGACTCTGTTACGGCATTAAATGATCTTATTCCTTTGAAAAATGAATTGACTTTCGATTCAGCAATCTGTGCTATTCCTGTTTTTATTTCGCTACTTGTCCTCCACGTAACAGCACGGCTTTTTGAGGGATCTCCATTGAATGTTAGGATGATTCTATCAGGATCTTTACTAGGAATTTCCCAGTGGTGTAAGCCATCGTGAGTATGTTGCGCATTTGTAATATGGCTGAATATAAAAAGGGATAAAAGTAGAATTCTAGTTTTCAATTTAATTAAATGTTCTTCTTGAAATTCTGTAAACACACAATCTACAAACAGGGTTAGTTTACCGTTAGGAAAATATCAATTAATATTATTATCTATTTATTTTAAATATGTTAAGATTAATATCATCTAAACCATCTTCGTCAAAAGGGTATTCCATTTGATCTTGAATGTTGTATAGTGAAATAAGAATGAATTCACTCAATGCAATAATGAAATATGTGAGCCATTCTGGGTTATCGTACCCAATTTTGTTTATGATAGTTGGTGTGTATACTAGAGGAAAAATATAAATAAAAATAAGGCAATACGCTTTAAGGCTTATTGGCGTTCGGTGGGTATGAATGGCAATTAGGTTTTCTTGTCCTTCGTGAACATCTTTCATAAAGCGAAAGATCTTTTGTCGCGTTCCACCCGAAATCCCTTCACTGTTTTGATGAATAAACTGGAAAAGGTTTTCCATATTTTCATCCACCTTTGTCGTGTCATGGTCATCACCTGATAAATGAGCCATAAAATCAGTGCTAATTTTGATCATCAATTGATCAGCTTCTGCTTTTTTTGAATCCTCTAATTTAGCTGCATTTAGGATCAAATATTGAACTGTTTTAAGGCCACTACGAAAACGGGCTAAAAACTCTAAGGCCTTTTCTCTTCGCTTGAAGGCACCTCGAATAGCAAATACCAGCGGGAAAATGATAGCGATACTGATTAGGGTTAAATCTATATTATAAATCACTCCAAACTGATAAGAGATGAAAGGCACAGACATGGATATCACCATAGTTACTAGTGTACGGTGATTCAAGATGGAGAGATAACGTGTCAAACGATTGATTTTTTTTAAATTAGCGTGATAAAACTATAATTATTATTATGAAAAAACAAGTCACACTTTGGCTTCTGATATTTGCGGTTTGTAATCTTACAGCACAAACAGAAGAACAAGTAACAAAGTTGTTCCAGGAATCATCTCCCCTTGAAATACAATTAAGTTATTCTAATAAAGAATTACGAAAAGACACCAACGATAGCACTTACATTGATGTTGAAATGAAGTATAGAGAAGATGGGGCATGGAAATTATTGCCAGTTGCACTTCGTGCCCGTGGTAACTTCCGTCGTGCCAAGTGTTATTTCCCTCCTGTCAAGATGAAAATAAAGAAGTCATTGGCAAAAGGAACGCTTTTTGAAGGAAACAAAAAACTTAAGCTGGTTTTACCCTGTATGTTAGAAAAAAATAATAATGATAATATCGAACAGGAATTACTGGCCTACAAACTGTATGAAAAAATATCGCCCTATCACTTTAAAACGAGAAAGGTCAAAATCACTTTCACAGAATTAAAGGGCAAGAAAGTCAAAGAACATCAATTAGACGGGTTTTTGATTGAAGATGATAAACACGTAGCTAACAGATTTGACGGAAAGGTCTTTGAACGATACATTCATCCGCTGGCTATGGATGCAGATAGTTCGGTTAGAAACGCGTTTTTTCAGTTCCTAATTGGCAATACAGACTTTTCAGTAGCCTATCAGCATAATGGTAAATTATTATATATCGATAAAAAAATCATCCCCTTACCTTATGATTTTGACATGGCAGGAATTGTAGATGCAAGCTATGCAACGGTTAATACTTCACTTGGTATTGATGCTGTTACTGACCGTGTATACAGAGGTTTTAAAAGAGATGAAGATGTTTTGCAATCTGTTCGGGCACATTTCCTAAACATCAAGCCAGATCTAATGGCTGTGATAGAGAGCACTAAATCAACATTTGATATAGAATCTGAATACGAATCGGCTGCTGCTTTTGTCAGTAGCTTCTACAATATTTTGGAAGATGACGAAGCATTCAAGAAAAAAATCATTGATGGTGTAAGAACCAAATAATCATTTTATTCAAAAAATTATTCAGACACGGCTGTTTTCATTTTATGAAATATAGCCGTGTTTTCATATATGCCTCTAAATTTTTCTGAAAAAGGACCATAAGCAAATACTGGAACCATTGTTGCACTATGTCCTCTGGTATTAAATTTACTCTTAACCATTTTTTTACTTATATCTCCTCCTGAAAGTGTCATACCGCCAGTTTCATGGTCGGCAGTAATTATAACCAATGTATTTTTATTTTTAATGGCAAAATTATAGGCGATTTGGATAGTTTCTTCAAACTCGTCAAATTCTGAAATAACATAAGACGTATTGTTTGCATGACCTCCCCAGTCTATCTGTGAGCCTTCTGCCATTACAAAAAAAGGGACGTTTTGCTCATTAAAACGATTTAATAAAGTTGACAACATTTTCGGTAGACTGGGAGTTCTACCTTGAGATTTTTTTGGAGGCTCTTTTTCATATGTTAGATATCCAACCTTATCTGACTCACTTACTGAGAAGTCTTTTAAATTATCTACCATGAAATAAGGATTGTTATCAACTAAAATATTTTTTTTATCCTTTCGTTTTGTAAAATATTTTTTGCCACCACCTATGAAGTAATTTACTTCAGATTGTAATAATTGGAGAGCTATATTTTCATATTCGTTCCGAGAATCAACATTTGAATAGAAGGATGCTGGAGTTGCATGAATAATACTACTTGTTGATAATAATGCTGTTTTATAACCGTATGAAGAACAGTAATTTATTATTGATGGGATAGATTTGTTTTTATGATTGATACCTAATACTCCATTATAAGTCTTTTCACCACATGCAATTGCTGTTCCACTAGCTGCTGAATCCGTAATTAAATTTTTGAAAGAATGTGTTTTAGCAAGGCCTATATTTTCAAAATTTTCAAGTATAGTTTTGTTTCCATTTGCATACATACCTGATGTAATTTGAGTTAATCCCATTCCGTCACCAATTAGTAAGATGATGTTAGTTGGCGTATCATTTTGAGCCCTTGCTAAAAATACTATCAAATAAAACAATAGACATTTATAAAAGAGTTTCATAATTTGAATTTTTACAAAGCTATTATTTAATAAATAAAATCATCAAAAATTAATTTAATTGTGATTACGCAGAAAGCTATGTTTTAGATAAATTACATTTCATTTAAATGAACTTAAGCAACTTTATTTACGAATCAATTTATTTAATTTGCTAAGTATGTTATGTAGAGTTAAACGA
>WTJI01000007.1 GCA_011524905.1 Flavobacteriales bacterium | reverse complement strand
ATGTTTTTTATTCCAATCAAGGAAGAAGGCTTTTTGTCGGGATTAGATATAAAATAAACTAATCCTAAAGTAGCAGTAAAACAATTGTCATTATAACACCAGCCAGGGAAAAATAAACCCCTTTTTTAAATACATCTGTATGTGGCAAAAACATCCAAAAAGAAGAAATAACAAAAAACAGCAATGAAGCACCAAAAAGTATATTCATCCAATAGGCGGGGCTGTTTGTAGTGGCCTTGTGCAAATGAATCAGTTTATCAAGTAAATAAGGATAAACCATTTTCCTTTCAACAACCACTCCTGTATTCTTGTTGTATGTACCTCCCTTGAATACAATAAGCTGTGGCTGATTGTCAGTTATTTCTAAATCCTTAATCTTTAACTGTTGAGTCAATTCCTCTGCTGTTAGTCCTTTTTCAAATTGTTTTTCGGTTACTTGTTCTTTTTTGAAGGTATCAGTACGACGGAATATTAAGATTGTTCCGCTAACAGCATAGACAGCCATAACCCCAACCAAGTAGAAGCCTAAATAACGATGCCAAATTCTCATTTTCTGATTCATACGAATTAAATAATTAGGTAAATATTTTGAAGCACTGCAATGATAGTGATTACAACAGATTTTTCTAGGATTTCATTTTAAATATCTAATAATAAATTGAAATCATTATATTTGTCGGATAAATCGAAATTTGACAAACGACAATCTAATATCATGAAAAAAACATTTCACTTTAGTTTAGCATTTACACTTTTAATGGGTGTGAATATGCTTGTTGCACAAACTGAAGAAAATCCATGGGCCGTTAGCATCGGAGCTAACCTAGTAAGCATTCAAGATGACGATGTAGATGCTGGAACTAGTTTTGGTGTACCAGCAGTAAGCTTAAGCCGATATATCGCTGGTGGTTTTTCAATTGGTGCTCAATATGCCGCGAACAATATTTCAGATGCTCCCACTGAAGGTGATGAACTGGGTTATTATTCACTAGATGGTATTGTAAAATATAATCTTGGTAAAAGTGACAAGGTACTTCCCTATCTATTCGCTGGTTATGGATTCACGAACTTTAGTGAAGGTGATGTTGAGAGCGATGGTATGTTCCCATCAACTGAAGTTTCCAGAACTGTAACCGGAGGCGCTGGCGTAAATATACGTCTTACTGACAATTTGAAAGCCAATGTGAGTGCCTCATATCGCTCATCATCTGAAAACTATGCTTACAACCATTTACAACACACAGTTGGCGTCAGTTATATTTTTGGTGCAAATGATGCAGACAAAGATGGTGTTTCTGATGAAAAAGATGTGTGTCCAGAGATTCCTGGATTGAAGGAATTCGACGGCTGTCCTGATACTGATGGAGATGGTATTCCAGACAACAAGGACGCTTGCCCAGAAGAAGCCGGTAAAGCAGAACTCAACGGTTGCCCTGATGCCGATGATGATGGTATCGCAGATGCACAAGATGCTTGTCCTAACGAAGCAGGTTCAGCCGAAATGAACGGATGTCCTGATAGTGATGGTGATGGAGTCGCCGATAAAGATGACAAGTGTCCAAATGAAGCAGGTGTAGCAGAAAATGATGGATGTCCCTGGGCTGATTCTGACAACGATGGTGTTTTGGACAAAGACGATGCTTGTCCAGAAGAAGCAGGTGATGCAGCCAACAATGGTTGTCCCGCTGATCCAAAAGCGCTTGTTGACATGCTTGCAAATGAGAACACGGTAATTTTATTCCAAGCTAGCAGTGCTGATATTACAGGTGATGCTTCTTCACTAATCCAATCGCTAGCTGATCTCCTCAGCAAATACCCAAATGCAACCATTAATGTTAATGGTCACGCTTCTAGCGACGGTAGCAGAGCATACAACCAAAAACTTTCTGAACAGCGTGCTAATGCTGTTAAAGCTGCACTTGTTGCAGGTGGCATTGCAGAAAACAGAATTAATGCTACTGGATATGGCGAGGATAAGCCAGTCCAATCCAACAACACAAAAAAAGGTCGCGCCGCCAACCGCCGTGTTGACTTTGATAGAAAAGTTGAAATTTCTGTGCAGGAATAATCCTACACGATAAACAATATGAAAAACCTCTCCTTGTGAGAGGTTTTTTTTTACACTTCAGTTAAATCATGTGAGTTTTTTCATATTTTGGTTCAACCTAAAAATCCATTAAGATGCAACGTACGCTACTGTCTGTTTTTTTTCTATCAATTTCTATGATTGCGAGAGCACAATCAAGACAAATACCAACTGATACATTAATAAGCACGCAACATACTACCCAAATTAAGGGACAAAAAATAACGTATGAAGCGCATACAGGCACCCAACCCGTGTGGGATGAAGATGGAAAACCTATCGCATCTTTGTTCTTTACATATTACAAAAGAACCAATGGTGAAAATTCCGCTGAACGACCTTTAATATTTTCTTTTAATGGCGGGCCAGGGTCTGCATCTGTTTGGATGCATATGGCCTATACAGGTCCCAAAATACTTAAAATAGATGAGGAAGGCTATCCAGTGCAACCCTATGGATACAAATCAAACCCCTACTCCATTTTGGATGTAGCAGACATCGTATTTATAAACCCTGTTAACACTGGTTATTCTAGAATACTAGATCTTGAAAACAAAGAAAAGCTCCGAAAAAAATTCTTTGGTATCAATCAAGATATCGCATATTTGGCCGAATGGCTTAATACATTTGTCAACCGCATGAATCGTTGGGAGTCACCAAAGTATCTCATTGGAGAAAGTTACGGAGGTACACGAGTGATGGGCTTATCGCATGCCTTGCAACAGAGACAATGGATGTATTTAAATGGTGTAATTTTGGTCTCTCCAGCCGACTACAAAGTGATTCGTGTTGGAGGGCCTGTCTCATCTGCGCTTAACCTGCCCTACTATACAGCAGCAGCATGGTATCACAAAAAACTCCCCGACACACTACAAGAAAAAGATTTATTAGAAATATTACCTGAAGCAGAGGATTTTGCCATCAACGAATTAATTCCTGCACTAGCCAAAGGTGGTTTTTTAGCGAGCAACCAAAGGAAAATTATCGCTGAAAAAATGGCTCAATTCTCAGGCTTGTCAACACAAGAGATTCTTCAACACAACCTGGATGTACCGAATTACTATTTTTGGAAAGCACTCCTTCGCGATGAAGGAAAAACCATTGGTAGATTAGACTCTCGCTATACAGGAATTGATAAAAAAGAAGCGGGTATTCGGCCAGATTACAATGCTGAAATAAGTTCGTGGTTGCATTCTTTTACACCTGCCATAAACCATTACGTTAAAAAGGAATTAAAATTTGTAACCGACGTTAAATATAATATGTTTGGTCCCGTTAGACCCTGGGATAACGCAGACGATGATACAAGGGATGACTTAAGAAAAGCGATGGCTGCCAACCCTTATTTAAAAGTTTTAAATCAATCGGGATACTATGATGGCGCAACTACTTATTTTAATGCCAAATACACCCAATGGCAAGTTGATCCCAGTGGTAAAATGAAAGATCGTTTTTTCTTCAAAGGATACCGAAGTGGTCATATGATGTACCTCAGAAAAGAAGACCTGATACAAGCCAATGAAGATCTTAGAGTATTTATCAAAAATACCCAAGCTAATGGACGTGCTGCGTCATATGATTAGCGAACTTGAGATCGTATGACTATGGCGTGTAATAATTTGTTTGATAAGCGTTTGAGATAAACCCCTAATTTTTCTTTTTTACCGAAAGTTACTTCCCATTTTTTCTGATCTATAGCCTTAACAACCCGCTTCACAAAGGGCTGTAGAGCCAAACCGTTGGCCGTAGCTGGATCATTCTGCCCCAGTTGAGAACCATCGCCTGTTAAAGCATTGATGGTCACTTGGGTTTGAACGAAACCTGGGCAAATTAGTGTAACATCGATTCCATCTTTCTGATGTTCCATTCGCAAAACATCAAAAAAACCATGTAAAGCATGTTTGGCTCCACAATATCCAGAACGATAGGGAGAACCGTATTTCCCCATTACACTAGTGACCACAGCATAATGTCCTTTTTGACGTGATACGAAATGCGGTAGTAATGCATGACTTAATGCCACCGTTCCCAGATAGTTAATCTGTATCAAACGCTGAAAAACAGAAAAATCAGTATTGCGTATTAAACTACGTTGACTCACACCACCATTATTTATCAGTAAATCAATATGACCATAAATGGAAATTGCTTTTTGAACAGTTTGTTTCACTTCATTTGTTTTTTCAAGATCCAATGGCAAAACAGCAATTTCTTTTTTTGGCTTGCATTGTGCTGCCACGCGCTCTAGTTCAGATTTTCGTCTAGAAGATATAATCAGTGCAATATCCTTTTTAAGGGCGTATTGTTTTGTTAGGGCTTCACCGATTCCTGAGGAAGCGCCTGTAATCCAAATGACTCTTTTTTTCATCAAACAAACCGAATATTAAATCTATAATTCCCAACCTTTTCTGTAGGCTCGGGTGACAAATTGGTTGGCTGCTTCGAGATTGGTTATTTTCATATTTTCGCCATCCCACAATAGTTTTTTACGAGCATAATAGCGTAATCTTTCATCGACTGTCTTTCTAAGTAAATAGCTTCGTATAGCAATATTCCCCATTAAGACGGTTTCAGTCAAGGGGCCAGCATAATCAAACGAGGAAGTCAAACTACGATGTATTTTACTATCAAATCCAGATACAATAGCATCTATCCATTTGCGGTGATGCCCATATTCAGGTTCCGTTGTAATTTTTTCGGGTGCTTTTTGGACTGGCTCCCCAGGGCGATATAATTTTGGATTCAAACCATACACTCCTGAAGTAATAATACCTTTCGTGCCAATCATCATTACACCATTATTTCCTCCGGTCTCGCCCAAGTCTTCATTGGCTGGGATCAAATCAGGATGGTTGGGTCGAATACCTCCATCTGTCCAAGTCATTTTCATCGGGACGGGATTTTTTGCTGTAGATTCAAAATCCAATACCACATAAGAAGAAGGGGGACATCCTGCAGGTAGGTGCTCAGGCACCCACATACGACGGTACACACTACCAATACTACATTCAACCGCAGTTGGGTAATGAAGACCTAGTGCTCGGAAAGGAACATCGATCAAATGGCAACCCATGTCACCCAAAGCACCCGTGCCATATTGCCACCATCCTCTCCAATTAAAGGGGTGCATTTCAGGTGTATATTCGGTCCATTTTGCAGGTCCTAACCACAAATCCCAATCGAGACCTGCGGGTTGGAGACTAGCGTCTGGCTTGGGCAGTGGAATACCTTGCGGCCATACAGGACGATTGGTCCAGACTTTTACTTCACTGATGGGTCCGATAGCCCCAGCAGCTACCCATTCTTGCACTTGTAACTGATCTGGATTTGAGGCACCTTGATTTCCCATTTGAGTGACAACTTTCTTTTCTCTTGCCATTTCTGTAAGCATCCTAGCTTCTCGTACGTTATGAGTCAATGGTTTTTGGACATAAACATGCTTGCTTCGTTCCATAGCATAAACTGCAGCAGACGCATGGGTATGATCAGGGGTAGAGATTGTAACCGCATCAATGTCCTTTTCTTTATCTAGCATTTCCCTGAAATCTTTGTAAAAATTTGCTTCAGGAAAATCAGCAATACTTTGTAGGATTTCTGTCACACCTTTCCCTTGCGTATCAACATCACACAACCCTACTACTCGAACATTTTTGGGTAGAGCAGCATGGATCAAATCTGTACGACCTTTACCTCCTATGCCGACAGCGGCCAAATTAACTTGATCACTTGGTGCTACGTAACCTACACCACCCAAAACGTGACGCGGTACAATAAATATTGTAGCAGCCGTTGCCGCTTGTTTTAAAAAAGATCTTCTTGAGTTTGTTTCTTTTGGGTCCTTATTCATTTTATTGGCTTTTTCAGCCAAAAGATAACCAAAAATTAACTCAATAACACTACGGATTTAAATAGGAGCCAGCCCATTTATTTTGCAGCTCAAATAGACTGCGTACATGATTCGGACGCTTTAGTTTGAGGCTTTCAATACTAAGGATTTTAAATGTCAAAGCCATAAAAAAATGTTGACCGTTCAGATACGTAACCGCATCAGGGTTGGCAATAACTGATCCTGGTGCTTGTTGGGTAGTATAGTCTTTTTGAGCAGGAGGTGGTAGAGACTGAAAAATTTTAGAATCTCCTGATTGCTGAATTAATCTGGTCATTACCTGAATCTGCCAAAGCTTTTTAGGGTCATAAAACAACATACACGCCTCTTTGTGCTGTGTAAGCGCCTTAACTTTTTGAGAGCGCTGGTCGGTGTAAATTGTCAGAGTCATTTCCTGTGGATCAAAATGACGCAAAACGACTGTACGTGCGCGAGGTGAACCGGATTCCTCCGTTGTTGTTAACACAAAATATCTAAAGGGATGTTTTTTTTGGTATTTGGCACGTATAAATTGGTCTTTTATTTGCTGTAAAATTTCTGATAACATTATTGGATTGTTGATTGGTTTAACCAGGTTTTGGCTCTTAAAACAGCATTCTCAGAAATATCTTGCCAAAATAAATTGATATCAGCGAAGTGATAATTCTTTATAAAAGACATGAGAAATCGTGATGGAATTTTAGGCAACGAAGACCATAACATGCCATTCGTTTTTTGGATAGACAAGCTTTGTGGATAGACTTTTAAATCACGATTGAGCACTCCTTTGTGGGCAGTGGCAGGTGCAACTTTAGAAGAATCCCACAAAATCGGATTGGTTGTCACGCCCCCCTTGTACCAATGGTCATAATTGTTGGGGAGTTTATTTTTTTTGTAGGTATTCCAGCTGACAAAGCCGCCTATTGCTGCCGGGGATTCGAGGGGCTTAATCGACTTAAACTCATCAGGTAATATCCGAGCACCAACCAAATAAGCGGCAACCAACTGTTCTTGGAGTGGCTTGCCGTCAAAAAACTCCTTGACCAAACGTTTACTATGGAGCGTACCCTGACTGTGAGACGCAATAATTATGCCTTGCCCATGATTGTAATTTTCCAGATAATAGGTAAATGCTGCTTTCAGGTCCTGATAAGAAATCTCCCAAGCAGGTTTGCCTTCTTTATCGTAAGGAGAAACAAAAACTCGATAATGGGTTTGTCGATAGTATGGAACAAACAATCGACCAGCCTTCCCCCAAGCAGATGCTTGGTATTTTACTGCTGATTCCAATACTTGATTACGATTAGCTGGATTATAAATATCTGCATTCCATGCAGACTCTTTGCGATCTACAAATAGGGTTGGATACACGTAGAAAACATCCACACCAGTTAGGCCTTGATCTTTACCTAAGACAGTCAGCAGGGGTTCTGGATATTTTTCTGGCAAAACTGCCCAACAATCACTCTGACTATAATCGGGTGCCTTTGGTGTCTTTACTTCAGCAAATGAGACAGCCGCATAACTTGGTTTACAGCCTTGGACAAGGGGTAGCATCATAAGACCAAAAAGGATTGGGATAAAAACATTTTTTTTCATAGCAACACAAAAATAAAAGAATTTAGAAGACGGTAATAGAGGTTTTGCATCCGAATCTGTTACCTTTAAAAAAAATTTAAAGATGAAAAATACTATAGGATTAATTTTATGCCTGAGTGGTCTTGTAATTGCTTGCCAACAAGCACCCAAAAAGAAAAATGAAAAAGAAGGAAAATCACCTCAAAAAAACACTTCTGTAAACACCAAAGTGCTTGAAGTACAGCTTAATGCCAAAAGTGGAACTTCTACCAACGGTCTGATTAAGTTTGAAGAGAAAGAAGGGACGGTACACATGATGGCGCACATCAATGGACTAAAACCAGGGATACATGCTATCCACATTCATGAAAAGGCCGATTGTAGTTCAGAAGATGGTAAATCAAGTGGTGGGCATTGGAATCCAACTTTTGAAAAGCATGGCGCCTGGGGGAGTGCAACAGGTTATCACCGTGGTGATATTGGTAACTTTACTGCTGATGAAAGCGGACACGGCATGATTGAATTTCAAACAGACCAATGGTGTCTTGGCTGTGAAGATGAAACCAAAAATCTGATGGGTAAGGCGATCATCGTTCACCAAGGTCAAGATGATCTAGAGTCGCAGCCCTCGGGTGCTGCTGGAGCTAGAGTTAGCTGCGCTGGAATAATTATGTGATCAAAATTCATATTGCCTCGTTTCATTCAAACGCTCTTGCTCTTCGATTTCTGCTTGACTTAAAACTTTCAAAAAGGAAGGGTGTTGTTCAATGGCAAACTCAATTTTTTCTAATATGGACTCCATAGATTCATTGTCATAATCTATTTCTAAAGGGGCTTTGATATGCATACTTTGTAGGATGCCCCTTTTTTTAATCAATAGTCCTTTTTTATCAAATGAACGGCGAAAACCATCGATAACAATAGGAATAACAATCGGCTTATACTTTTTGATAATGTGTGCTGTTCCTTTTCGAATGGGTTTGAAAGGCTTAGTAGTTCCTTGAGGAAAGGTAATCACCCAACCGTCCTCCAGGGCTATACCAATGTTTGAGATATCTGACATTTTTACGGGCCGATTGATATCCTTTCCAGCATCGCGCCAAGTACGCTCGATAGAGACTGAGCCAGCATAGGCAAGAATTCTTGGAAGTAATCCTGCTTTCATGGTCTCTTTAGCTGCTACATAGTAAATATTTAACTTCGGATTCCAAATATAACCTACATTTTTTATGGTATCAATTCGTCCTTTCAATCCGGCATTAAACACATGAAACATAGCAACAACGTCTGCAAAATAGGTCTGGTGATTGGAAATAAATAACACATTGGTGTCAGGAAGGTCTTTAAATATCTCAGAACCTTCAATTTGCAGTTCGTTAAAACCCCTATAACGTCTGTGAGTCATAAAACCCATGTAACGTATGAGCCACTTCTTTAGGATCAGATAATGTCCGAAGGGATTCTTTTGGAATAAGTGCATGTTCTAAAATCATTCAAATATATAAACTTTATATAGTTTGACTCTATTAAGTGACAATCCAATAAAAAATGTGTGTAAATTCAGGCAAAAAAAACATGAGATATACCCTGCTCATTTTTAGTTTATTGGTATTAGGTTGTCAGTCTACCCCCAAAAAAAAGGTCAATAACGCCCCTTTGAATAAAAGTAAATCCGCTAAAGTTTCGGATTTACAACAAAAAGAAAAAGAAGGAGAAAAAGAGAAAAAAATAGTCCCATTGACCGCTGAATCTGCTATCCCATTCTTTTTTGAGTACAACAAAAAAAATCCCGAAAAGTATATTCAAATACAAACTCAGTTTGGAAATATTGATATTGAGCTAGACCCTAAAAAGCCTTATCATCGTGCCAATTTTATATACTTGATTAAAAACAGATACTTTGATGGGACCTTATTCCATCGGGTTGTTCCTGGTTTTATTATCCAAGGGGGCAATTCTGACAACAGAAAAGTAATGCGCAGACGAACTGATTTGGGACGCTATTTGATTCCTGTTGATGCAGATCCATCCGATCGTCATGACCGCGGTGTCATCTCAATGCCAAGTAGTGAAATCGATAATCCCTATAAGCTTGCCTCTCCGTATGAATTCTTTATCGTTCAACAAACCCCAGGTGCATATCATCTTGATGGAAATTATACCCCTTTTGGAAGGGTTATTCGGGGAATGGATGTTGTTGACAAAATCAATGCTGTAAAAACTGATAACCGAGAAATGCCCTTGATCAATGTCAGCATGAAAATCAGAATCCTCAATAAATAACAAATACTATAGTTTTTTCTTATTATATTTGAGATTATAATAAGAAAAAATGACACTTACACAGCTTCGATATTTACTCTCAGTTGCAGAACATGGCAATTTTACCCTTGCAGCTGAAAAATCATTCGTGACACAACCCACCTTGAGTATGCAAATCCAGAAACTCGAGGAAGAACTAGATGTCAAAATTTTCAACAGGAATGCCAAACCCATAGCCCTGACCCCCATAGGCACTAAAATAGTAAGTCAGGCGAAAATTATCCTCCAAGAAGCGCAGAGAATGGAAGATGCTGTCGCCCAAGAAAAAGGAAGTGTTTCTGGTTCTTTCAAGCTAGGCATCATACCTACTGTGATGCCAACTTTATTGCCCCTCTTTTTAAATAATTTCATAAAAAAATACCCAAAAGTAGATTTAAAGATTGAGGAAATAACAACAGAAAATATCTGTGATAGTATTGATAAAGGCACCTTGGATGCTGGCATCGCAGCGACTCCTTTAAACAGGGAGAAATTGATTGAAAAACCATTGTATTACGAACCATTTGTCGCCTACTTACCTCATCAGCACCATTACCTCAACAAAGACCACTTTGAAGTAGATGATTTGAATCATACAGAAGTATTGGTCTTAGAGGATGGGCATTGTTTTAGGAATCATGTCTTGAACTTATGCCAAACCAATCAGAGCACCAAGCAATTTGGCTTGAAGAGTGGAAGCTTTGAAACGCTTATCAATCTCGCAGATCAAGGACTGGGCATGACTCTACTGCCCTATCTCCATACACAAGAACTTCGTGAAGATCAAAAAAAACAGTTGCGCTATTTCCACGAACCAGCACCCGCAAGAGAAATAAGCCTGATACACAGCAAAAACCAACTCAAATTGTCTGTCATAGACGCACTTAGAAATACAATTCTCGCTGTTGTTAGAGGTGCCATTGCTTTCGATAATATTCGCATTATCGCACCCTAAACCATATTTTATACTAAAAAATATTGTGAAAAAATTAAAAAATAGTACTATGTATTGCATAGTTCTATTTTTTATTCATATGTTTGCATAGCCAACAACAAATAGTAGCCTATGAATTTGGAAAACACAAAAGCACAAATGCGCAAAGGAATACTCGAATTCTGTATTTTATCCTTGTTACAATCAGAGGCTAAATATGCTTCTGAAATACTGGATAATCTCAAAAGGGCAGAAATGTTAGTTGTAGAGGGTACTTTATATCCTTTACTGACTCGACTAAAAAACGCACAACTCCTCGAATATCATTGGGAAGAGTCTACTTCTGGTCCACCCCGAAAATATTACCAAATCACCAAGCAAGGTATTGAAATGCTCACCGAACTTGAAAAATCTTGGCAATCGCTCCAAAAAGCTGTTACTACTTTACTTCAAGCTAAATAAACCAAACTCATGAATAAAACAATCGATATTAATTTGGCAGGCGTCTTTTTTCACATAGATGAAAAAGCCTACGCAATTTTGAAAAAATACCTCGACGATTTGCGAAAAACTTTTGCAGATACAGAAGGTAAAGATGATATTCTTGCAGACATCGAAGCCCGAATCGCAGAATTACTGAATGACAGAAAAAACAATAAAGATCAAGTCATAGAAACCGAAGATATTGAAGCTATTATCGTCATTTTGGGGAAACCCGAAGACTATGTCATCGATGATGAATCCAAGAGTTATCAGGAAAAGTCCTCAAAGAGATTATTTCGCGATGGTGAAGATTCTTATGTAGGTGGCGTAGCCTCTGGCCTTGCGCACTATTTTGGGTTAGACGTTAGCTGGCTTCGTATTCTGTGGGCTGTCTTGATCTTTTTTAGTGGTGGCAGCTTTTTAGTCATCTACATTCTATTTTGGATTTTAATTCCTGAAGCCAAAACCACAGCGGAAAAACTTCAAATGAAAGGTGAACCTGTTACGGTTGAAAACATTGAAAAAAAAATTAAGGATGAAGTCAATTCTCTGGCTGATAAAGTAAAAAATGTTGATTATGAAAAAGCAAGCAATACCTTAAAAAAAAAGTCAAAGAGTTTTTTCGACAATTTTTCACAGCTGGTCCTATCACTCATTAAAATTACTGGAAAAATAGCAGGTGTATTTCTTATCCTAATTGCTTCTTTGAGTCTTTTTGGAATAACCTTGGGATTCATTGTTTCAAATGTTGTCAATCTATTTAGCATTTTCCCATTTGAGTTTATTAGCATTTCCTTTTTTCAACAACTCCCATTGTGGTTGCTTTTACTGCTCATATTTTGTACGGCTGGCATCCCGATGTTATTTCTACTTATGCTTGGAATAAAGTTGGTATCACCCAAAGCAAACCCTTTTGGGTTTTGGGGTCGTCTGATATTGTTAGGCATTTGGTCGCTCAGCCTAATTGTACTTATTATCTTAGGAACCATCGAGGCTCGTTCGCATCTTTATGAATATACATCGACAGAGCAACTCGACTTTCCGGCGCCTATCAATGACACGCTGTATTTGAGAAAAAAGAAACTTCCAGACTTTCAAGACCGCTTCACACAAGCCGATGAATTTGATATTATTGTAGATTCCAACGGAGAGAAGCATCTATTACTTGAAAATGTTAGTTTGGGCATAGCAAGTACCGACAAAGACTCATTATACCTCAGTATCCACAAGGAAGCCAACGGAGCTTCTTATGTGTTGGCACAAAAAAATGCCAGATCCATAGCCTATCAAACGAACAAGACAGAAAACGAACTTTATCTGAGTCACCACCTTACCGTACCAGCACATCAAAAGTTAAACGATCAAGAGGTAGATGTTAAGTTATACCTACCCGAGGGGCAAAAAATATACATCGAAAATGACTTGGTTTCGATCTTAGGATGGAATATTCCCAATGATAGAGATTTTATCCGACGTGGGTTGGCTGGTCATTATTGGGAAATGAAAGCCAACAGCTTACGCTGCCTAGATTGTGAGGAAAAATAAAAAGCAAAAAAAGGCAGTCACAAAAAGGGAATTTTGATTTGCAAACAATCTAATTAGGTTTATCTTTGACCACCTTTTCGGGGTGTAGCGTAGCCCGGTCATCGCGCCTGCTTTGGGAGCAGGAGGTCGCAGGTTCGAATCCTGCCACCCCGACAAAAAATGGACCACGGGATGTGGCGCAGCCTGGTAGCGCACACGCATGGGGTGCGTGGGGTCGCAGGTTCAAATCCTGTCATCCCGACTCAATCAAAGCCCTTGATTACAAGGGTTTTTTTTTACTGAAAATTTCCTGGTTTACCCACAAATCAATTCAAAACCCATGAAAACAGTCTTGTAAGAGTTGATATTATAAATAAAGTCGTTTATAAAGGAAGAGAAACCAGGGCTTTATGATATCCCTAGGTTTTACAATTTAACTCACTTATATTCCTACACAGGCTTTTTTTTATTCTAAATTCAATGTACTTTCGATAAAATTCAAGTGAAATGAAAAAGTTATTTCTACTCATTAATCTATCGGTTTTCCCTTTTTTTGCGGCATGCGCCCAGCAAGAAAACACGCCGCCTATTCAAACACCGAGCGAGACTACATATACTTACGAAACTGTTGTTGATGCTATTGATATTCCGTGGGGTATGGCATTTATAGACGCGAATACTTTTTTGGTTACCGAAAAATCAGGCGTGCTTTACTATGTTAAAGATGGGGAAAAAAAGGCTGTTGCAGGTTTACCTACTACCTATGTCAGAGGTCAAGGGGGGCTGCTAGATGTTGCTTTAGATCCCAACTATAAACAAAACAAGCGCATATTTTTTACGATGGGGGTTCATATTGAGGGGGACAAAGGTGGAAATACAGCACTATATAGCGCCCTATTAAATGATGCACAGCAACTCGATTCAGTAAAGTTACTTTATAAAGCTGTACCCAATACAAAGACAGCCCAGCACTGGGGGTCACGTATTGTTTTTGACCAAGAAAACCATGTGTATTTTACCATTGGGGATCGGGGTAACCGGGAAGTAAATCCGCAAGACATCAGCCGTGATGGGGGTAAAGTATATCGCTTAAACTTGGATGGAAGTATCCCCAAAGACAATCCATTTGTTGGGAAAGAAAAAGCTAAAGAAGCAATCTTTTCTTACGGTCATCGGAATCCACAAGGTATGACGGTCCACCCAGAAACAGGAGATATTTGGACACATGAACACGGTCCCAGAGGTGGTGATGAAATCAATATCATTCAGGCAGGTCGGAATTACGGCTGGCCCAAAATTACCTATGGCATCAATTATAGTGGAACGACTATCACTGATGACAAAGCACTACCTGGACTAGAACAACCCCTGTATTATTGGGTACCCTCAATAGCGCCCAGTGGTATGGCTTTTGGATCCAAAGTTTATCCAGAATGGCATAATAATCTTTTTGTTGGCTCGCTAAAATTTGAATACCTGGAACGATTGGTGCTTAAAAATCAAAAAGTAGTTCTGAGAGAAAAAGTACTCGACGGTATTGGTCGTGTTCGTAACGTGATCACAGGTCCTGACGGATTTCTCTATCTTGGGGTAGAAGGCAAAGGAATTATAAAAATAATACCCAAAACATGAAAATCTTCCTAACGATTTATTGCCTGCTTTTTCTGGGATGGACAGGGTGGCTTTATCAGAACAAACCCCTGGAGGAGAGCATACGTGATGGCGCTCTGATATATCAAGATTTTTGTTTGCAATGTCACATGGCTAAGGGAGAAGGCGTGCCTGGTGCCTTCCCGCCTTTAGCAAAATCAGACTATTTGAAAAACGAATTAGGTAAAAGTATACAAGGAGTCAAATTCGGTATGCGGGGGCCAATCGTTGTCAATGGATTGGCCTACGATGGCATAATGGTAGCACAAGGTCTTGATGATGAAGAAATTGCTGATGTGATGAATTACATCTTGAATAACTGGGGAAACGATAGCGAAAGTCAAATTACTGAAGCTGAGGTGGCAGCTGTCAATAGACCCTAATTTTGGAGAAATTAAAGAAGATCCTTCGATTTTTTATCAAAAAAAGCAACATATCCTACACCCTATTGGGAGTTGGTTTTGTTGTATGGATGCTCTTTTTAGATACTAATTCTTGGCTCATTCACAGAGAACTTAACCAAGAGATCAAAGAACTAAACGCCCATATTGAACAATTACAAAAAGAAATCAAAAAAGACAAAAAGGCAATCGAACAATTACAAAATATCGATAGTTTAGAAAAATTTGCACGAGAAAATTACTGGCATAAAAAAGAGAATGAGCAAATATTTCTAATAGAATTTAAGGACAGTATCAAAGACCCCTAAATAAAATATATCGTTGAAAAAATAGAATTGTCAAATTTCTAAATGGCAACAAGAAATCGTAATTTGTGCCTCAATCCGCAAATCTATGGGAAAAATTATTGCAATAGCCAATCAAAAGGGAGGTGTTGGCAAAACCACTACAGCTGTTAACTTGGCTGCTGCACTTGGCATACTAGAAAAAAAAGTATTACTAGTCGATGCCGATCCTCAAGCCAATGCTACATCTGGACTTGGCTTTGATGTAAATGAACAAAAACAAACCACCTACCAACTACTTGAGCACAGCATTAATGTCACAGATGCTATAATACCAACCCAAAGCCCCAACTTATCCCTAATTCCTTCACACATAGACTTGGTTGCAGCAGAAATTGAATTAGTTGATAAAGACAAACGAGAATTTATGTTGCGTCATGCGTTGGATCCCATAAAAAATGACTACGACTACATCCTCATTGATTGTGCACCTTCTTTGGGACTCATTACACTCAATGCATTAACAGCAGCCGATGCTGTAATTATTCCTATCCAATGTGAATATTTTGCACTAGAGGGCTTGGGTAAATTACTCAACACCATTAAAAGTGTTCAAAAAGTACACAATCCCAATTTGGATATAGAAGGTCTGTTGCTTACCATGTATGATTCCAGGCTCCGTTTATCAAATCAAGTTGTCGAAGAAGTCAACAAACATTTTGGAAAAATGGTCTTCAAAACTTTGATCCAAAGAAACATTCGATTGAGTGAAGCACCCAGTTATGGTGAAAATATTATTGCCTATGATGCGACCAGTAAAGGCGCAGAAAACTATTTGTCATTAGGGAATGAGATCATCAAAAAAACAAGCAACTAACTATGGCAAAGTCAGCAAAAAAAATGGCATTAGGTAAGGGTTTGTCTGCCATCTTAAACGACCCCGATATACAAAACAACGCAAGCGAAGATGCCGGCAATACTATTTTAGGTAATGTCATAGAAATTCCGCTAGATCAGATTACCGAAAATCCATTTCAGCCCCGAACCAACTTCAATGAAGAAAAACTAAGGGAATTGGCTACTTCAATTCGAGAATTGGGCGTTGTTCAGCCGATTACAGTTCGAAAAATGGGCGTCAATAACTATCAATTGGTAGCAGGTGAGCGACGTTTTCGGGCTTCAAAATCCATCCAACTAGAAACCATACCTGCTTATGTCAGAACAGCCAATGACCAAGAATCATTGGAAATGGCCTTGGTGGAAAATATTCAACGACAAGACTTAGACCCAATCGAAATTGCCCTTTCCTACCAGCGTTTGATTGATGAAATCAAACTGACTCAAAATCAATTAAGCGAACGGGTTGGCAAAAAACGATCTACAGTATCCAATTATTTGAGATTACTCAAGCTCGACCCAATCATTCAAACAGGCATGCGCGACGGTTTTGTTTCCATGGGACACGGTCGGGCACTGATTAACATTGAAGACACCAACATCCAGTTGAGTATTTATGAAAAAATAGTCGCCAAAGGACTCTCTGTTCGTGCAACTGAAGAGTTGGTCAAAAAAACAAAGTCTGAACCTGAGGTATTTGACATCAAAGCCAATGAAACCCCAGAGATTCAATCGGAATGGATTGCGCATTTTCAAGCTTTTTTCGATACGGGTGTGAAAATCAAAACCAATGCTGGGGGAAAAGGTACCGTCCAAATCCCTTTCAAGAATCTCAAAACCTTACAATCTTGGGTAGAAAAATTAAAACAATAGTACGCTACCTCCTATCCCTTTTTGTTTGGACATGTGCCGCTACAACGATATACGCACAAACAACAAGTCCTACCCTAGCGCCATTAAGTCGAAAACAACGGCTGATTGATAATCCTTTAACCCCTGCTAAGGCAGCTTTTTATTCGGCTGTTTTACCTGGTTTAGGGCAAGCTTATTTGGGCAAGTATTGGAAAGTACCCCTGGTGTATGCCGCTATAGGCGCTTCCGCCTACTATTATAAAATAAATAACGATGAACTTCTAAAATACCGAAATGCATACAAACGTAGGTCAAGAGGCTATTTTGACGATGAGTATACCGAAATCATTCCAGAACAGGAAAAACTTTTAGACGGGATGAAATTCCATCAAAACTATAAAGACATAGCATTTATATTTATTGTAGGTACTTATGTTCTTAACATCCTAGAAGCCAATGTAAGTGCCCATCTTTTGCAGTTCAATGTCAATGATCAACTTAGTGTTCGACCACATTTTGAACGTGATTTTCTTCGTGCTCAAAATCAAGTAGGACTTCAACTTAATATTAACTTTTGACAAGTATGAAGTTAGCACTACTTGGTTACGGCAGAATGGGGAAAGCCATTGAAAGTACGGCAATCAGTCGTGGTCATACTATTGCAGCTATCGTCGACCCTAAAGGTCAAAAGGGAGCGTTAGAAGCTGCAGATGTAGCCATTAATTTTAGTGTCCCCAATGCAGCCGTAGATAATATCAAATCGGCTTTGGCCTGCCCCATACCTGTGGTATGTGGAACAACAGGATGGTTGGATCAAATGAAAACTGTTGAAGCATTTTGTTTGGAAAAAAACAGCGCCTTTTTGTACGCTTCAAACTTTAGTGTTGGCGTCAATCTCTTTTTTGCACTCAATAAAAAGTTAGCAAGCCTCATGCGCCATCACCCCGAATATGACGTTGCAATTGAAGAAACACACCATGTTCACAAACTCGATGCGCCTAGTGGAACAGCTATCAGCTTAGCACAAGACATTATTAATCAAACGGACTACCAGTCGTGGGTAACTGAAAAAAATCCTACAAATTCTGCGCAAATTCCCATTCATGCGATTCGTAAAGGAGAAGTACCTGGCACACATACCATTTATTATCAAAGCGAAATTGACACATTGAGTATCCGTCACCAGGCACACAATCGCAAGGGCTTTGCCCTGGGTGCTGTTTTGGCCGCAGAATGGATCCTTGGTAAAAAAGGGATATTTAGTATGGCCGATGTATTAAATCTATCTGAAAATGCGTAAAAAAAGACAGATTTGTAATTTGAAAATTAAAATATCATGAGTTGGACAGGTTGGTTATTGTTTTTTGGCATTGTCAATGTTATTCATTTTGTAAGTACATGGAAACTTTATCAAGCGGCAGGTAAAAAAGCCTGGGAAGCAGTCATACCAGTTTATAACGCAGTGGTATTGATGCAAATCATCAATAGGCCACGTTGGTGGGTTTTCTTATTTTTTATTCCTACTATCAACCTGATTATCATACCCATCGTCTGGGTAGAAACCCTCCGTAGTTTTGGGTTCCGTTCGACCAGAGACACCGCTTTAGTCCTTCTTTCTGGCGGACTTTATATCGCGACTAAAAATTATGGATCCCCACTTGACTACATTTCAGACAGAAGTTTGAAACCACGTACAGCATTTGGTGAATGGTTTAGCTCAATACTTTTTGCAGTGGTTGCAGCGACATTAGTTCACAACTATATCATGCAACCCTACATTATTCCAACTGGCTCACTTGAAAAAACACTTTTGGTAGGGGACTTCCTTTTCGTTAGCAAGTTTCACTACGGCTCTCGCGTTCCCATGACTGCTGTATCTTTTCCGATGGTCCACGACACCTTGCCCCTTGTCAAAATTCGTTCTTATTTAAAAAAACCACAACTACCTTACTTGCGATTACCCAAATTTCAAGAAATCAAACGTAATGACATTGTTGTATTTAGCTGGCCTGCCGACACTGTGCGTCAATTTTTTGTCAAAGAAGCCGGAGTAAGGAAACCAATTGATAAAAAATCAAATTATGTCAAACGATGTGTTGGTCTCCCAGGAGATACCCTCGAAATCAAAGATGGCTTGATTTACATCAACAGTAAACGAACCAAATTACCAGAAAGGGCTAAAGTACAATACACCCACACAGTTTTCTCAGAAAAAGGTGTATCAGCTAGAAAACTAAAAGAACTGGGATATAAAGATTTCCTTCGAACTTATAAAGTCCAAAATATTACGCAACAACGCTTTAATGCACTTCGACCCTACTTGCTAGGTACAAAGGGAGAAAGCATCGATGATTTTCGATTGATTACCTCTAGTAATGGCTTGCCTGTTTCAGTAGTGAATGAATTACGACTATCAGTCACAGAAGTTTTGGAAAGAGAAAAAGAAATGACCCTTACTTTAGCAGAAGCAAAAAAATTGGCTGCCGAACCTTGGGTAGATTTCGTTGTTAGAAAGAATCAAACTGAAAAGATTCCCAACACGCAATTTTTCCCCAATGCCCTCCCCTTTGATTGGAATGAGGACAATTTTGGCCCTATTGTCCTTCCAAAAGCTGGCGTTACCATTCAACTTAACGACGCTAATTATCCGCTTTATAAAAAACTTATACGAGAATACGAAACCAATGATTTTGTCAAAAAACAAAATGGATATGTTATTAATGGAGAAGCCACTAATACATATACTTTCCAACAAGATTATTTTTGGATGATGGGTGACAATCGACACAAATCAGAAGACAGTCGCTTTTGGGGTTTTGTACCTGCAGACCACATTGTCGGTAAACCTGTTTTTATATGGTTTAGTATCGAAGGCTTTACAGAAGGCATCAAAAACTGGCGTATTCGATGGAATAGGGTCTTTACGACCGTTGGGCTAGAGGGTCCCCCAAAATCTTATTTCCCACATTTTATAGTTTTCGTTGTCCTTTGGCAAATTGTAAGTTGGTACCGCAAGCGTAAAAAAAGCCAAGCCACATGACACCCGTACTTGTACCAGCCTATGCCCCTCCCATATCCTATATGGCCTGGATGCTTGGACAAGAAAAAATTAGCTGGGTAACAGACAGCCACTATAAAAAACAAACCTATCGCAACCGTGCCTATATCTATGGGGCTAACGGACGCCTGACACTGACTGTTCCTATTCTTCATACACATCAACAAGTACATCAAAAGGAAAATAAAGTACAGACAGATCCCAATACACACTGGCAAAAACTACACTGGAAATCCCTAGAGGCTGCCTATCGCTCCTCCCCTTTTTTTGAATTTTATGAGGCTGATTTTTATCCTCTTTACCACCAATCACAACCCAATCTTTATGCTTTTAACCGCAACTTATTGAATACCATCACAGATTTACTTGAACTAAATATTGAACAAGAGGAAGTCAGTTTTGACGCAGAAGGTCATCAGTTGACTGAAAATTGGCTCAATGCAAAAAAACCAGATATAGTATTTGCCCCATATACTCAAGTTTTCCAAAATAAATATGGTTTTTTGACGGACTTAAGTGTGCTTGACTTACTTTTCAATTTAGGACCAGAGAGTTTAATGTACCTACGAGAATGTCAGTCCCAGATTAATCCCAATTCAACTTAGCAGAAATCGGACGGTGATCTGATAACTTAATATTGTGAGTTTGATGGTCCAAAACTTTGAGCTGTTTGGTACTAAAAATAAAATCTATTCGATAAGGAATCCCCCCCAAGCTATAACTCATTCCCAGACCACGGCCTGCTTCCACAAAAGTGTCATTACGATCGCCTCTCAGTTTACGGTAGGCTTCTGAAAAGGCTGTATTATTGAGGTCAACACATATTAAACTGGGGTATTCATTAAAGTTTTCAACTTGCTGCCACTGAATAATTTGATCTAACTGCTTTTGGTAAACACCCTCTAAACGACGGAGAAAGCGCATTGAACTTTTTTGATCCACCAAGGAATCTGTGGGCTGCAGTTGAAAGGACTCCAAGTGTAAATTATAGACGCGAAGGGTGTCTTGCTTATAGCGAAAATCAGCATAGATTCCACTATTGGAACTATTTTCAAAGTTGATTTGACCTGTTTGTAACAAAGGATATTTAGAAAAAATAGCAACGCCATTGTTACCTAGCGCTGTTGCTGTTTTCACATAACGAAATGGGTATTGCCGCAAGGGAGGAGCTGTATTGCTACTGTACTCTTGCAAACAAACGATATCTGGATTTTCATCATAAATGAACTGTTCTATCGCTGCAGGCACCTGCTCTTTTTTTAACCAGTTAAATTGATTGAACAACCTAACATTATATGACAAAACCTTAAATCCATTAGATACCGTGATGGCGTTGTTTGGAAATTTATATAACAGGTTCCATTCTTGAAAATTGAGTAGGAAAAAGATTAAAAACAATAAAAAAGGCCATTCTAATCGAACGATCCAAAAAACAAATAAAAGCAGATTAAATAGTGACAATAAAGGAACAAAAACAGCAGGTAACAGCCCTTTTACGGGAAAGAGTCCAGACATAATCAGTGATTGACCTAATAGTAAAAAGGCATTTATCACTAATAACGTTCGACTTATTATACTTTTTCTTTTTGCCATATCATCGGGAGGGAACTAAGAACCATTTCCAGCACGAAAAAGTGTATCCTTTTCTTCTTTACTTAAACTGTCATAGCCCGACTTACTAATTTTATCTAAAATGGCATCGATTTTTTGCTGATCCACTGATATTGATTTTTTTGGATTGGATTTGGGGTTTTTATACACTTTTTTGAACGTGGGACGCGCTTGGAACGACTGTCTCACACTTTCCCAAAACTGCCCCCAACCCTTACCAATGTCTTTCCCCTTTTGCAATTGACGGGCATAGATAAAACCCAGGTAAGCTCCTCCTAAATGGGCTAAATGCCCCCCCGCATTGCCATTAGGAATTTGAATAAGATCGAGAAATACAAAAGCGAGCGCTAAATATTTTAAGGGAATATTAAAAAAGAAAAATCGGATTTCCTGGTTGGGTGTATAGGTACTAATGAAAACAAAAACAGCCATCACCCCAGCACTGGCACCTACCATGTATGGTCGCATACCTTGAAATGCTGGAAATAAATTATAGCTCAATATAAATACCACTCCTCCCAGGACCACCCCCATAAAATAGACATTCGTAAAAATTCGAGCAGGTAATAGATTTAAGAAGAGTTGACCGCTGTAATACAACAATAGCATATTCCAAAATAGATGAAAAATACCCGAATGTAAAAAGCTATAAGTGACCAAAGTCCAAGGCCGGAAGAGGAGGGTTTCCCAATCCGAAGAGAGCTGTATCCAAGACAAAAAGGATGCGCTAGAGAGCTGAAACAAATAGAAAATAGTTTGCAGAAGAAAGGGCACCACAAAACATAAAACATTAATTGCTATGAGTTTTTCAGCTACGCTAAGTGCTTTATAACGATATGTCAACTGGTTCCAATTCACGGTCTAATTCCAACGGTTCTGATTAAACTGATTTCGCTTCCAATACCACATCATGATCAAGCCCGTTAATGCGCCGCCGACATGAGCAAAATGGGCTATTGGGCCAATAGAATAAGATGAAAATCCAAAAAATAAATCTGCTATGATTAACAATGGTACAAGATACTTGGCACGGATTGGAATTGGAGGAAAAAGAAGCATCAACTGCGCGTTAGGAAATAACATGGCAAATCCAACCAATACACCATAAAGCGCTCCTGAAGCTCCGACCATGACAGCTGAATAAGATTGATAGGCTGTTTTTAAACGATCATAGTCTGCTAATTCATAATAGTTTGGAGACATATAACCCGTCTGAAAAAAACGATTAATGGCGTCTGTATCCATACCGATAGTGGAGAGTTCGGCCATGCCAAATTGAACTTGAAAATGGTAGAGCGTCATCTGTAATAATGCAGCACCAAAACCTGTTGACAAATAGAAAAAAATAAATTTATTTCTACCCCACATTTGTTCCAAAGGCGTGCCAAACATGTACAATCCAAACATGTTAAAAAAGATATGCATAAAGTCTCCATGCATAAACATATGTGTCAGGAGCTGCCATGGCTGGAATTTTACATTGCCAAAATAGTGAAGTGAAAACCAATCATAGACTACGGGGCCTAATGTCAAAGTAGCTAAAAAAAATAGCCCATTGATGATCATCAGGTGTTTGACTGTTTCGGAAATCGTTCGCATTAATTCATTTTTTTTTCCAATTCGCCTTTTTCTAAAGTAACAAATATCTGCCGATTGAAGGGAGAAATTTGGGTTTCTTTACAAGCGAATAAATCGTGAATAAGTTGTTCTTGCTCTTGGCTCGTTAGTCTTTTCCCGGCTGTAATAGACAGGCTACGTGCCATGATTTTGGCCATCAAATCTGATGGACTAAAACTTTCAGTGGTGTTTTGATCCATCTCCAAAATAGCGTCTAATACTTCGTGTATTTGTGTTTCTGAGCAAACTGAAGGAATAGCATTCAGAATTAAAGCTTCTCCTTTTATTTGGGCGTCAAAACCTAATGCATGTAGAGCATCGGAATTTTGGGTCAATAAATTCTTTTCATAGGGACTGATTTCTTTTTGCAATGGAAATAATAACTGCTGTTGGGGCGCCGATTGGCCTGTCAGATAATTGAGAAACTGCTCATACAAAACCCGTTGGTGCGCCCTTTGTTGATCAATAACCAATAAGCCTGAACGCACTGAACTGACAATATATTTTTGAAAAACCTGAAAAACTTTTGGCCCTGCTCCCCCCTCTTCTAAGGGCAACTGCAATGATTCACTCGTCGCAGTTTCAAATCCTGCATACAGACTGTCCCACTTTGTCGTTTTTGTTGTGTGTTGAACCCCATTTTGATCAAAAGGATTAAATGACGCATCGACCTCGATAGATGGATTTTTAGGGACTGATTGCGCTGTGGCATAGGAAGGATCCATACTAGGATCGCGGTCAAAATCTAATGGAGGCGTTACCTGAAACATCCCCAAACTATGCTTTACTGCTGATTTTAAAATAGCATACAAACTTTGTTCATCACTAAATTTTATTTCTGTTTTGGTCGGATGAATATTGATATCGATATGTGCTGGATCAATTTGCAAAAAAATAAAATAACCAGGCTGATAGCCATCACGCAACAAACCCTCGTAAGCTGCACTAACGGCATGATGCAGAAAGGCACTTTTTACAAATCGTTGATTGACAAAGAAAAATTGTTGTCCCCTTGATTTTTTTGTAAAATTTGGTTTTACTAAAAATCCTCGAAACTGTGCGATAGGAGTGTCTTCCTCAATAGCCACAATTTTTTCATCAAATTTTCCGCCCATAATTTGAGCTAAGCGGCGTTTGAGATTAGAAGCAGGCAGATCAAAAAGTTCACTACCATTGTTCAAAAAAGAAAAGGAAATATCGGGGTGAGCCAAAGCCACTCGCTGAAATTCATCGATGCAATGACGTAATTCAACGGTGTCAGTCTTTAAAAAGTTTCGCCTAGCCGGGATGTTAAAAAACAAATTTCGGATTGCAATTGAAGTACCGACTGGTGCTACTGTGACTTCTTGTGATACTATCTTTGTACCCTCTATCTTAATACATGAAGCTACCTTATCCAATTCAGTCCGACTATGGGCTTCGACATGAGCTACAGCCGCTATAGATGCTAGGGCTTCGCCCCTAAATCCTTTGGTGTTTAGTTGAAACAAGTCGGTTGCCAATTTGATTTTAGAAGTCGCATGACGTTCGAAGGCTAAACGTAGATCTGTGACAGTCATACCCTTGCCATCATCAATTACTTGGATGAGACTTTTCCCGGCATCCTTTATCAAAAGCTGGATGCGGGTGGCGCCTGCATCTACGGCATTTTCAATCAATTCTTTGACAGCAGATGCGGGTCGCTGAATGACTTCACCAGCAGCAATTTGGTTGGCCACATGGTCTGGTAAAAGCTGAATGATATCACTCATTAGGGGAATTGAGTAAATAATGTCCAATCAAAATCTAACACATACAAGGCCATCAAGCTGAGTAATCCAATGATAAATAGCAGTAGAGGAGAAAAAGAGCGATTACCGCGATGCCGCATTTTTTCGCGCGCTTCCGTCCATTGGTGACCAAAATCATTGGCATTGAAGGTGTCGCGATAACGGGCAAATTTTGAATCAAAGTCGTAAGGATTGCCAGCCTCTTTCCCCTTGTAGTAGCGAGGGGTGTAATTATACCTTCGGTTTTTCTGTATTTTAAAAGGGTTGCCTCGGAACATCCTCCTGTGTTTCCATCAAAAATAAGGAATCCAAGGGATTTTAGAACTCAAAAAAAGAAAAGAATCTTTGCTGGTTTTCAAGGGTGCAAAGCCGACATCTTTAGTGCGGCAACAGCTGCTTCAACGCCCTTATTGCCATGCGTACCTCCAGAGCGGTCTTTGGCTTGTTGGAGAGTGTTATCTGTTAAAACACAGAAAATCACAGGACCAAATGCATTAAGATTGAGTTCTGCAATACCGTGGGTTACCCCTTGACAAACAAAATCAAAATGTTTCGTTTCGCCTTGAATCACACTCCCAATAGCGATTACTACATCCGATTTTTTTTGAGCCAACTTACAGGCATAAATGAGTTCAAAGCTACCAGGTACATTGATTCGCTCGATGTTTTCGGCTGCTACTTCATGAGATAGTAAGGTATCGTAAGCACCTTGGAATAAACCTTCTGTAATTTCGGCATTCCATTCGGAGACGACGATGGCTATCTTAAGTTTCTTGCCAGAAGGGACCTTCTCAGTTTCGTACTGGGAAAGATTGTTGTGAGCTGTAGCCATAAGCTTACTACTTCAGCTAAGGACGGTTCTCCAAGCGTCCTATTTGTACATCAACTAATTCAGCCTCCTTTGATGCTGGAAATTCAGTTTTGATGCGCTTGAGATAGGATACTGCTTGATCATTTTTTCCCAATGAAGCGCCAAGCGTAGCCGCTTTAAAAAGATACTTGGGTGTACTGAACAGGTTTTCATTTACCTGGGCTGCTTGAACATAATAGTCAAAAGCCTCCTCCAGTTGACCAATTTGTGCAAAGGCATCACCTATAGCGCCTTTAGCAAGTGCACTCAGTAAAATATCGTCGGCATTAAATTCGTCTAAATAGGCAATGGCTTGTTTGTATTCTTTTAAATTCAAATAGGACATACCTGCACTATAGGTTGCTAATTTTGCAGCTGGGGTACCTGAATAATTTTCGATAATGTCCAGAAAACCATATTTCCCATCTCCTCCATTCAAAGCACGTAAATACAAAGAATCTGAATTCATGCTATTGACGGCCATGTCAAAATAATACTGTGCTTGGTTTAATTCGTTAATGGCTTCTTGCTCTTTAGGATTTTGAATGAACTGCTGATAACCTAAAAATGAAAGAACACACAATGCAACTACACCAATGAATCCAATGATAATATTTTGGTTTTTAGCTACAAATTCTTCGGTTTTGGAAGCACTAGTGTCTAAGCGTTCAAAAACTTCTGCAGTTGTGCTTTCTTGAGCAATATCTGGAGTCTCAGCTTGGGTAATTGATTTTTTATAGCCGCGCTTTTTGTATGTCGCCATCAGTCAAAATTTGAGTCACAAAAATACACTTTTTTGCCATATTTCGAAAGCGCACTAAAAGAGTTGTTACATACCACAAATTACAGTCATTTTTCACAGACAATTGGCTGCTTGTTTTTTGCTATTGGGCATTTAATCTTTTATTGGACAACAGCCATATTGAGGTCGCCCCACATCCGTTGCCGCCAATCAAAAACATCTAATAAAACGCCTACTTTAGATGACTATTCTAGCGGAGTGAGACACTTCGATAAAAATGCCATCTATTCTTCTATATTTGCCACATGCAACTCACCCGACTGTCGCTAACCAACTATAAAAACCAAAAGGCCTTTCAGGAAGACTTTCAAGCGCCCATAAATGTATTCATAGGCAATAACGGCGTAGGTAAAACGAACCTACTTGATGCAATATACCATTTGGCTTTGGGAAAAAGCTACTTTAATCCAATGGCCACCCAAAATATCCACTTTGATGCTGATTTTTTCTTGTTAGAGGGACAATTCCAAAAAAATGATCAAGAGGAAAATATTTTATGCAGTTATAAAAGGGGAGGCAAAAAAATAGTCAAGCGCAATGGAAAAGCCTACGAAAAAATTGCTGACCACATTGGGCTCATTCCCCTAGTAATTATATCTCCTGCCGATCAAGATTTAATTGCAGCTGGGAGCAGTACCCGAAGAAAATTTATTGACGGGATTATTGGTCAAACCGATAAAACATATTTGCAAACACTGCTCCAATACAATCGCATTTTGGAACAACGCAATGCGCTATTAAAATACTTTGCCGCCAATCAGGAATTTGATCCGACTACATTGGCGGTTTACAACGAACAGTTGATTGAACTCTCTGACCCCCTATATAAAAAGCGTAAAGCTTTCTTGGAACAATTTGTCCCCATTTTCCAAGAACGCTATAAACAAATTAGCGATCCTTTCGAGGAAGTAAGTATAGACTATCAAAGCCAATTAGAAGAACAGTCTTTAGAAAGCTGGCTAGTACAAAATCTCTCCAAGGACAGGGCAGTTCAGTTTACAACGACAGGACTTCACAAAGACGACCTAATATTTCGTTTGACAGGCCATCCTATCAAAAGGTTCGGGAGCCAAGGGCAGCAAAAATCTTTTTTAATTGCACTCAAACTAGCACAGTTTGATTATATCCGCCAGCAACAAGGTATCCCTCCTATTGTCCTTTTGGATGACATTTTCGATAAACTTGATCAAGAAAGAGTAACCAAAATTGTTCAATTACTCAGCACCGATGCATTTGGTCAATTATTTATATCCGACACCCATGCAGATCGTACAGAAAAGGCCTTACAAAATAGCTCACTCCCCTATCAAATTTTTACGCTAGAATCCGAGGAAAAATAATACCTTGCTGTATGCCTTTAAAACACCCTTTTATTTACATCGTCTTTTTGTGTTTGTTTAGCTGCAATCAGTCATTGGACAACAAACTTCTAACAGGCTATTGGCAAATTGAAAAAGTGACCCAGGGTGGAGAAACCTTTTATCCTGCATTGGGCAACACACAATTTGATTATTACTTTTTACGGACAGACAACAGTGGCTTCCGAAAAAAGCTAAGCCCCAGTTTGGGTACTACTTTAAATACTTCCCAAGACCAAACTAATTTTCAGCTCCTGCAAGTGAATGGAAAATGGGTATTGTCTTTTGAAACCCCCTGGGATCAATGGAACGAAACCATTGTTCGATTAACCGAACAAGATTTAGTACTGGCCCATAAAGACAGGCGCTACACCTACCAACGTAAAGAAGCAACAGATGGGACATTCTAAGTTTGAACCCCGTTCGCTTAAAGAGGTATTAGAAGAATTTACCCAGCAAGATAAACTCCGTAAGGGTATATCTGATGTTCGTTTACAGCAACTTTGGGAAAACAGCATGGGACAATACGTCAATCGCTACACACAGTCCGTGCGACTAGAGGGGCGTACCTTGCGGGTACAACTCACCAATGCAACACTAAAGGAGGAAATGCGCTATGCCGAAAAAGCCTTAATTGAAAAACTTAATGAACAGCTTCCCGCCCCTGGAATTCAAAAAATCATTGTTCGTTAAAACAATTCCCGACCCGAAAAATGAAAGGCAATTTCGATAGCAGCATTTTCATCGCTATCAGAACCATGAACGGCGTTTTCGCCTACTGAAGTCGCATATAGTTGTCGAATTGTACCTTCTGCAGCTTCGGCTGGATTAGTGGCTCCAATCAAAGTGCGAAAGTCGCTAACAGCATTCTCTTTTTCTAATACGGCTGCTATGATAGGCCCACGCGTCATAAAGCTAACCAATTCATCAAAAAAAGGACGCTCTTTATGTACAGCATAAAAAGCCTGGGCATCAGCAACGGTTAATTGTGTTTTTTTCATTCCAACGATACGGAAGCCGGCACTGTTTATTTTTTCTAAAATAGCTCCTGTGTGTCCATTTTCAACAGCATCGGGCTTGATCATCGTAAATGTTCTGTTCATAGTTCAAAATTTTCGTGCAAAAATAGGAATTTTTATTGGGCAAATTAATTTTTAATGCATCCTATTGTTATCATTATGCGGGTAGCAACAAATGGTAAAATGGAAATACTTAAAAAGGTCTAGCCAAACCATTTCCCTATCTTTGTCAAAAAAGTTATGGAAATCCAACAACTCAAAAGCCTGCAGACTTTTTTAGAGAATCCACTTCAGATTGCGGTTATTCCACATCAAAACCCTGATGGAGATGCGTTGGGCAGTTGTTTGGCTTGGGCAGCATTTTTAACTCAAAAAGGGCATACCGTCTCGGTGGTATCTCCTAATGACTATCCTGATTTTTTGAATTGGATGCCAGGCCAAGAAAATATCATACGACACACAGAAACGACAGAAAAAGCTGAAACCATCATAAAAGAAGCCAATTTGATTTTTACGCTAGATTTTAATGATTTGGTCCGAATCGATGAGCTCGCAACAGCAGTTGCTGAAAGTACTGCCCCAAAGATCATGATTGATCACCATCAAAATCCCAAAAATTACGCAGATTTGACAATTTCCTATCCAAATATTGGTTCAACCTGTGAGTTGGTCTATCACCTTATTAACAACTGGCAACCAACTGCTATAGATAGTGCGATAGCTACTTGTCTCTACACAGGTATTATGACCGATACAGGTTCTTTTCGTTTTCCTACGACCACTGCAACTACCCATCGTGCCATTGCCCATCTTATGGACTGCGGTGCCCCACACAGCAATATCCACCAGAATATTCACGATAGTTATACTTTTGACAGGGTGCGCTTATTAGGTATGGGACTGACACATCTGACCCAATTGGATGATATTCCAGCAGTATACCTCAGCCTTTCCCAAGAAGAATTAAATAACTGTAATTACCAAAAAGGTGATACAGAGGGCTTTGTCAACTATGGATTACGTCTCAAGGGTATTCAACTGGCTGTGATTATGATTGAAAATCAAAAAGAAGGAAAAATAAAAATGTCCTTTCGCTCAAAAGGTAGTTTCCCAGCGCATACGTTTGCAGAAACTTTTTTTAAAGGTGGCGGGCATAAAAACGCTGCTGGTGGTGTGTCATGGGATAATCTTGAGGAAACAAAAGACCGTTTGGTAAGCGCAATTCAACATTGGAAAGATCGTTTCGAATGAAAAAAGTACTCTTCATTACATTATTGCTTTTTATGGGTTTACAAATGGGTTGTGATGCACCAGAGCCCCGTCGTCCTATTAACAAAAAAAAGCAATACTTTCTGAGTCAATCGGCCCAAAGGAACAAATCCCGAATGGCAAATGAACAGGCCCTGTTCCAAAATATTCGTAATGACGAACCCCAACGTGAATATCAAAATTCAAGTAAAGGCTTTTGGTATGCGATTATCGAAGGGGAGGCTGTCCAAAAACCGCTTCCCATAAAAGGACAAGAAGTCGTGATGCGTTATCGGATAGAAGACCTGAGTGGCAATGTGCTTTACGATGAGGAACAGTTGGGTGAGGTCCGATTTTTGGTCGATCAAGAAGACTATCTTCCTGCCCTGAGAGAAGCAGCCAAGGTCTTACGGGAAGGGCAAAAAGGCATATTTTTATTTCCCTCCTATCTTTGTTTTGGCTATCAAGGTGACTTTGAAAAAATTGGTAGCAATCAACCCCTTCGGTTTGTTATAAAATTAGTATCATTATCAAAATTTAATTCATGAAATATTTACGCCCAATCTTCGGTCTGGTCCTTATGACTAGCGTACTTGTCGGATGCAACGCACCTTACTCCAATTTAAATGACGGTATGTATGCTGAAATGGAAACTTCAAAAGGAACCATTTTATTGGCACTTGAAATGGAAAAAACCCCAATGACAGTAGCCAATTTTGTGGCCTTAGCCGAGGGCAATCACCCAGAAGCTAGCAGTGAATTTAAGGACAAGGCATACTATGATGGACTTGTTTTCCACCGTGTGATAGAAGACTTTATGATCCAAGGTGGTGATCCAACAGCTACTGGTTCGGGTGGTCCTGGCTATCGCTTTCCCGATGAAATTACCGATTTAACGCACTCCGGTCCAGGCATCTTGTCGATGGCCAATGCAGGACCAGGCACGAACGGCAGCCAATTTTTTATCACCCATAAAGCCACATCCTGGCTAGACGGTAAACACACCGTTTTTGGAAAAGTACTTGAAGGTCAGGAAGTTGTTGACAGTATTGCGCAAATGGACACCCTTCAAAAATTAACTATTATTCGTAAAGGCAAAATGGCCAAATCTTTTGATGCGCCAACTGTTTATGCGGAGGTACTTCAAGATATTCAAGAAGACCTTGAAATTGAAGCTGAAAAACGTGCAGCAGTAAGTGCAGAAACCAAAGCTAAATTTGATACCCAAAAGGAAAAGTCCAAATTTACAAAATCAGGTTTAGGATATCTGATTCGTGAAAAAGGAAACGGAAGAAGAGTAACTGAAACCTATAAGGCAATGACGCATTATGCAGTGTATTTTGCCGATGGCCGCTTGTTAGAAACCAGTATGGCCAGCACAGCCGAAGCTTTGGGCTTGTTGGACAAAGCAAGAGCAGCAGCTGGTGGTTATGCACCCATCCCTGCCGAGGTAACAGATGAAGCCCGAATGATCGATGGATTCAAAGAGGGCCTGCGATTGTTGCGAGAAGGAGACAAAGCGACGTTATTTCTTCCATACAATATCGCTTACGGAGAGCGAGGTTCCAGAGGAATTCCGCCCAAGTCTGATTTGGTTTTCGAAATAGAAATTGTAGAGGTCGTCGACTGATCAATTTTGATGAAACAAAAAAGCCTTTGGATACTGGTTTTGTCCTGGATTCCTCAGGTTTTTTTTGTGCGTTATTGTCAGCAACATCCTCAATGGGTACAAGCATTTTACAGTCAAAAATTCTATCCCAATTGGCAGGCTTTACGCACTGAATTTTTTGATAGATGGACTATCTCTTTGGGTGATTTACTCTACATCCTTTGTCTTATCACAACCTTAGGTTTACTTTGGTTACATGGTAAAAAGGCTATTCATTATCCTTTAAAAACTAGCTTCCGTTGCCTTGCCTTACTGGCTGTTCTCCATGCTTTTTTCCAATTGGGGTGGGGGTTGAATTACTACCAGGAACCTTTGTCCAAAACCTTAAACCTTCCAAAAAGTTATACGGATTGGGAATTGGAACAAACCACATATAAAGTAATGCAGCGTCTGCATGCGTTACACAGTCAGTTGGTAGCATCGGATAGTGTTCAAGTGGGATTTCCAAAAGAGAACAAAGCCTATTTAACTCTTACGGATCAAGGAACTGCAAAGGCTTCTTTGTGGAGTCTTCCTCTTAGTTATATGGGCTATGCTGGCTATTTAAATCCATTTACAGGCGAAGCACAAGTCAATGACCAATTACCCACCCTGGCATTGATAACAACAGTAGCTCATGAACAAGCACATCAAACAGGCCTTGCAGCAGAAAATGAGGCCAACTTCCAAGCCTTTTTAACTACCTCCCAACATCCAGACCCTTACATTCGATTTGCAGGATTTAGTTTTGCCTTTCGTTATTGCTGGAGTGCCTTATACCAACGTGATCCTGATTGTGCAACGGAATTAGCCGAAGACCTACACCCCGGAATTAAAAAAGATTTTCTCATGCTTCAAGAATTTTGGCAAACCTACCAAAATCCTTTTCAACCTTGGATCAATCGTCTCTATGATCAATTTTTAAAGGCCAATGGACAATCTCAAGGTGTAGAATCTTACAATCAAGTGGTCGCATTTATCATTAATTACGAAGAAAATTTTTAAGATTTGGGGGCATTCATATTGATTTTCAATCCAGTGCATCTTCCCCAGCACTAATAAATCTATTTTAGTACTTTAGAGCCTTAAAAATTCAATATGAGAAATTCACTACTGGGTGTAGCGTTGCTGTCTACCTTCATTTTATCAGCACAAAGCTATTACCCTACCAATCTCGGTACCAAGACCGCAGAAAACCACTACCAAGCCGTAACAGGAGTTACCTTGCATCCACGTCCTGGACAAAGTATTTCAAATGCTACATTGCTATTCCAAAAAGGGAAAGTAGTGCAAGCTGGCACAAATATTACCCTGCCTAAAAACACAGTAATCCGTGCCATGAAAGGCATGCATGTGTATCCCTCGTTTATTGATTTATACAGTACGTTGGGTGTACAAAAAGCCAAAAGTAAGAACACTAGAGGAAGAAGCACGCAGTATAAAAGGAGTCAGGAGGGTGGTTATTGGAATGATCATATCTTGAGTAACTATAAAGCCGTCACAGATTATGCCTACGACAGTAAAAAAGCCAAAACATATCGTGAAGCGGGCTTTGGGGTAGTCAGTACCCACCGAGCTGATGGGATTCACAGAGGAACGGGCTTGTTGGTCGCTTTGACAGATAAAAAAAGTGAGAACGATCGCATCCTAAATCAATCTGCTGCAGCTTATTTATCTTTTGATAAAAGTAAACAATCCAATCAATCCTACCCCAGTTCGGTCATGGGAGCGATGGCCTTATTGCGTCAACTGCATCACGATGCGACATGGTATGCGGCTGGTAATAGCACTCAAATTGATCTGGATATAAATGCCCTATTGGCACAAAAAAAATTGCCAGTCATTTTTGATGCAAAAAATAAATTGAATGTGCTCCGTGCGGCAAAGGTAAGCTCAGATGTAGGAAGCAATTGGATTATCAAAGCTAGTGGTCAAGAATACGAACACTTATCGGCACTCAAAAAATACGGAAATACACTTTTATTACCACTTAACTTCCCAAAAGCTTTTGACACCAAAGACGAAGGCTTATTGGATCAGATAACACTTCGGCAAATGCGGCATTGGAATCAGGCGCCCAGCAATCCAGCAAAACTAGCGCAAGCTGGGATACCGTTTGCAATCACAATGGCCGAAAGTAAATCATCTACTGCATTTCTCAAACATTTGCGCCAAGCTGTAGCCAATGGATTATCAGAAGAAAAAGCACTCGCTGCACTGACTACAACACCTGCCCAATTATTGGGTGAAAGCGAGCGTTTGGGGGTTTTGAAATCGGGAGCATGGGCTAATTTTATAGTAACCTCAGCACCTATTTTCGAGCCGGGTACTCAAATTTTAGCCAATTATGTAAAAGGTCAATATCATAAGATTAATTCGACAAAACCTAAAAGTCTAGATGGTCGGTATCAACTTACCATAGGAAATGACAGTCTGGAACTTATGATCTCAAAAAGTAGTACTGCTGAAAATATCAGCCTAAAAGTTACCCAAGGAAAAGACAAGTGGGAGAGTACGATAGGCTTAGAAAATCAGCAATTAGAGATTGCCATCACCCAGCCAGGAGGTGCTGTTGCCAAACTAAATGCCACGGTAAACTTGGAAGAAAAATCTCTAAAAGGATCAGGAACAGACTTTGAAGGATCCAATATCAACTGGGAGGCACAAGCAATCGAAAAAAAGAAAAGTATTACGGTGTATGATGCTGTCCCACAAACCTATCCCAACAATGGTTTTGGTTTTGCAAAAAGACCCCAACAAGAAAAATTATTGTTTAAAAATGCAACCGTATGGACGAACGAGGCAGCAGGAATAGTCGAAAATACGGATGTGTTGGTTGACCAAGGCAAGATTGTTGCTGTGGGAACTAACCTGAGCGATACAGGAGCTTCTGTTATAGACGCTACAGGTAAACATTTGACTAGTGGCATAATCGATGAACATTCTCATATTGCGGCATCAAGTATTAATGAAGGGGGACAAAATTCATCGGCAGAAGTCACAATTGAAGATGTTCTCGATCCTGATGATATTGATATTTACCGAAACTTAGGAGGTGGGGTGACTACCATCCAAATTTTACACGGATCAGCCAATCCAATCGGTGGGCGATCGGCAATCATCAAACTTAAATGGGGAGAAACGGCTGAGAATCTTTTATTCCCCAAAGCCGATCCATTTATCAAATTTGCCCTTGGCGAAAACGTCAAGCAATCGAACTGGGGTAGCTACAATCGCTTTCCACAAACCCGAATGGGAGTAGAACAGGTTTTCGTAGATTACTTCCAACGGGCGAAAGAATATGGAGCCGCTTGGACCCGTTACAATAAATTGTCTTCACGGCAGAAGCGAACTGCCAAAAAACCCCGCTATGATATTGAAATGGAAACCCTATGGGAGATTTTAAGAGGCGATCGATTTATCTCTTGTCACTCCTATGTACAAAGTGAAATCAATATGCTCATGAAAGTTGCCGAGCGCTTCGGGATTCGAATCAATACCTTCACACATATTTTGGAAGGTTATAAAGTAGCAGATAAAATGGCTACCCACGGAGCTGCTGGATCAACCTTTTCCGATTGGTGGGCCTACAAATATGAAGTAAAAGACGCCATCCCTTACAATGGTGCCATTATGCATCGTGCAGGGGTCAATGTAGCCTTTAACTCAGACGACGCAGAAATGTCGAGACGCCTGAATCAAGAAGCTGCCAAAGCTGTCAAATATGGTGGCATCTCTGAAGAAGAAGCCTGGAAATTTGTTACCCTCAATCCAGCCAAAATGCTTCATTTAGATGAACGTGTGGGAAGTATCAAGGTTGGAAAAGATGCAGATTTAGTGCTATGGTCTGATCATCCTATGTCAATTTATACCAAAGCTGAAAAAACAGTGGTTGATGGCATTGTTTATTACGATGCTGAGCGAGCGAAAAACCAGCTTGACGTTATTGCGAAAGAAAAAGCAGTCTTGATAGAGCAGATGAAAAAAGCCCAAAAGAATGGGGCTGCAACACAAAAACCTAAAAACCCAGTCAAAAGAGAGTTCCATTGCGAAACCCTTGACTAAAAATACAGTCTATGAAAAATATTATTTCACTTATATTTTGTTTACCACTATGGTTAGTGGCACAACAAACGCCAGCTCCCCCACAAAGTCAATCTATTTTAATTCAGGATGTGACAGCGCATTTAGGTAACGGGACCGTTATAGAAAATGCAGCTATTGGCTTTGCAGAAGGCCTTTTAACTTATGTTGGACCAGCATCGAATGCACCTACAAATTATGATAAAATCATTGCAGGCAACGGACAGCACGCCTATCCTGGTTTTATCGGGATGAATACTACCCTTGGATTGATTGAAATTGATGCCGTTCGTGCCACCAATGATAAAGACGAACTTGGTGCTATGCTTCCCCATGTCCGCTCGGCCATAGCGTATAACGCTGAATCACAGGTCGTAGAAAGTGTCAGACCTAATGGGGTATTGATGGCACAAGTAACACCAAGAGGAGGAAGAATTTCGGGTAGTTCTTCGGTGATGCAGTTGGATGCCTGGAACTGGGAAGATGCCCTTGTTAAAGCCGATGACGGAATTCATCTGCGTTGGCCAAACCCATTCCAGCGGGGACGCTGGTGGCTGGGTGAAGACCCAAATCTTAAAAGAAATAAAGAGTACGACAAAGAAGTCGAATCTTTAGCTACTTATTTTGCTACTGCCAAGGCATATCAAGTAGGTTCAAAACCCAAACATTTACCCTATGCAGCAATGGCAGGTGTTTTTGACGGTAGCAAACGACTTTATATCCATACCAATGGAAGTCAACAAATTGAAGAAAGCATCACAAAACTTATGGAATGGGGGGCTCAAAAATTAGCCATTGTAGGTGGACACCAAGCCCCACAACAACTTGAATTACTTCAGAAACACAATATCCCAGTGATTATACCACGCCCCCACCGTTTACCCAGTAATGAAGATGAGGCACTAAAAAGTACATTTAACTTGGGTGCCCAACTGATCGACGCTGGTTTAACAGTGGCTATTGAAATGAGTGGGAGAATGGAAACGATGAACACCCGAAATCTTCCTTTCTATGCTGGGAGTTTTGCAGCCTACGGAGTGCCCTATGAAAAAGCGGTAGCCATGTTAACTGCCAATCCAGCTAGCATTCTAGGAATCGATCAAGAAGTGGGAAGTTTAGAAGTTGGAAAAAAAGCAACCCTCTTCCTTTCCCAAGGAGATGCTCTAGATATGCGAACCAATATCCTAAGTCATGCCTTTATTGAAGGTCGTTCCATTAGTTTGGAAAGCCATCAAACACAACTTTGGAAACGCTACAGCGATAAAGTCAACTAACAATTACTAATACCTGATAGAAAAAAGGGTTTGATGACAGTAAATTAATGTCAAAAAGCCCTTTTTTTTAGAACTTTGTCTCAATGCAGGCACCAAAACCCATACAAAGTTCCAAAAATCCCCAATACAAAAACTTAGTACGCTTATTTCAAAAAGCCAGAGAACGAAAAAAAACAGGGCTTTTTGTTGTGGAAGGCGCTCGAGAAATGCAACGTGCTGTAGTTAGTGGATATGAACTACAACAACTTTGGTTAAGAGCGGATACCGAACCACCGTCTGATATGAGTTGTGATTTAAGCTATCAGTTACAAGCATCACTTTTTGATAAAATTACACAACGTGGTGGTAGCGTAGCCTTATTGGGCGTATTTCGGTCAAAAATAACAGCTTTAACAGATTTGGATTTATCTCAATCTGCAAGGATATTAGTGGCTGAAGCACCTGAAAAACCTGGTAATACAGGTGCTTTATTACGTACTGCTGCAGCGGCTGGTCTGGATGCCGTATTGATTGCTAATCCAAAATCAGACCTCTACAACCCGCAAGTAATTCGCAATAGTCTTGGCGGTATTTTTACTCTTCCAGTCGTGCAAGAAGAATCTGCTACAATTATTCGATTCTTAAAAGAAAATAAGTTTTTTACTGTTGCTGCTGCACTTACGAAAAAAAGTGTACCCTACAACGAAATAAAATACCCCCAACCCTTGGCAATTGTTGTTGGAACGGAAGCGCAAGGACTGGAGGAAATTTGGCTTAAAAGTGCAGATGTTTGCGTTACGATCCCGATGCAAGCCCCTATTGATTCGCTGAATGTGTCCGTGGCAGCAGGTATTTTGGTTTTCCATTCCCTAAATTCCTCTTCCTTTTAGCGGAAATTAATACCTTAGTGAAAGATGGTAGCTATTGATTCAGAAAAAGAGAATAAGGAAATTGCACAACAGTACAAGGAACTGTTGCGTATTAGTTATCAGACTTTAACAACTGGGGATAAAAAACTAATTAGAACTGCCTTTGATACTGCAGTTGAAGCGCACAAAGACCAAAGACGAAAAACAGGTGAGGCGTACATATTCCACCCTATTGCAGTTGCTAAAATCGTAGCAGAACAAATAGGCTTAGATGCCACTTCAATCGCTGCGGCATTGTTACACGATGTCATCGAAGATACCGATTATACCCTTGAAGATTTAGAACGATTGGTCGGGAATACAGTAGCAAGGATTGTTCATGGTTTAACCAAAATCGCCCATTTAAAGAAAGACAAAGACGTATCGTTACAAGCCGAAAACTTTCGGAAAATGCTGCTCACCCTCCACGACGATGTCCGAGTAATCATCATAAAAATTGCAGATCGACTACACAACATGATGACTCTTGACGGATTGGCAACCTATAAGCAAGTAAAAATTGCGTCAGAAACGCTCTACATTTATGCGCCTTTGGCCCATAGAATTGGACTTTACAATGTTAAAACTACGCTTGAAGACTTGGGTTTTAAATATACCGAACCCCAGCAATATATTGCCATAAAAAACAATATAGAAGAAGACAAAGAACATCAAGAGGCTTACATTGCTGCATTTTCAAATTTTGTTCACGATGCCTTGGATAAAGAAGTAAAAAAATACCAGATCAAAGGCAGGAGTAAATCGATTTATTCGATTCATAAAAAAATGCTCAAACAAAATGTTGCTTTCGATCAGGTATATGACAAGTTCGCTATCCGGGTAATCTACAAAGCCAAACGGGAACATGAAAAACTGGTAGCATGGAAGATTTATTCGATTATTACGGATCATTTTGTTCCCAATCCCACCCGACTACGTGACTGGATTACTACGCCGAAGTCAACAGGCTATGAAGCACTACATATTACTGTAATGGGGCCACAACAAAAGTGGGTTGAGATTCAAATTCGTTCTGATCGTATGCATGAAATTGCAGAGAGAGGTTATGCAGCTCACTACAAATACAAACAAGGAAATCAAAAAGAAATCGGAATAGAAACCTGGTTGGACCGGCTGCAAGAAGTTTTAGAATCCAACAATACCGATGCAGTTGACTTTGTTCAAGATTTTAAGCTCAATCTTTACTCTAAAGAAATTTTCGTTTTCACTCCAGCGGGAGAATTAAAATCACTCCCCAAAGGATCTACTGCCCTCGATTTTGCCTTCCACATCCATACAGAGGTCGGTATAAAAACACGTGGTGCAAGGGTCAACAATAAATTGGTGCCATTAAGCCATAAACTTAAAAGTGGAGATCAAGTTGATATTATCACATCGGAAAGCGTTAAACCTACAGCCAACTGGATTGACTTTGTTGTTACTTCGCGGGCACGTTCCAAAATTAAATCATCCCTTAATGAAGAAAAAAAACGCATCGCAACTGATGGAAAAGAAATACTGCGACGCAAGCTCAAATACCTCAAAGTATCAATGGATGATAAGTGTTTGCGTTATATGGTTCGTTATTTTAAAATCAATGCAACACAAGATTTATTTTATCAGGTTGGCACAGGATCCATAACCAATCGTGAGATAAGAACTTTCGCAAATGACTACACGAATACTTTTTTGACATTCTTTAAAAAGAGAATACGTCATTTTCAGAAGAAAACTGGACAGGTCAAACCTGTTGAACAGCAACCCAACTATGATAAGTTGGTCTTTGGAAAAGAAAAAGAAACCCTTCCCTACAGCTTGGCACAATGCTGTAACCCTATCCCTGGAGATGCCGTATTTGGTTTTGTCACCGTTAGTGATGGAATTAAAGTACACCAAAAAGAATGTCCCAATGCCATTGCCCTCAATGCAAACTATGCCTATCGAATTATGGATGCCCGATGGGTGGATTCTACAGCAGAAGAATTTTCTGCCAAATTGGTACTGACAGGCATCGACAATTTAGGTTTAGTAAATGAAGTTACTGCATTGATATCCAATAATATGCATGTGAATATCAGTAAGATTTCTTTTGAAGCTAATGATGGAATTTTTGAAGGAAAAATTAGTGTAAGTGTAAAAAACAAAAGTATTTTGGATAAACTCGTTTTCAATTTAAAACGGCTTCAGGGTATTGAAAAAGTAATTCGAGATTAAGGCAGATAGCGTATATTTGTATTTATGGGAACTACCGAAAACAAAGACCCACAAGAAATTGTCAAAAATGTATTTATTGGTTTTCTGAACCAACATGGTCACAGAAAAACACCAGAGCGCTTTGCTATTTTGTATGAAATTTATGACAGTCAAGAACATTTTGACATTGAGTCTCTTTATCTCAAAATGAAAAATAAAAATTATCGCGTTAGCCGGGCTACACTATATAATACGATTGAATTATTATTGGAGTGTGGACTTGTCCGAAAACACCAGTTTGGTTCTAACCAATCACAATATGAAAAGTCTTATTTCGACAAACAACACGATCATATCATATTTACTGATTCTGGTGAGGTTAAAGAATTTTGCGATCCGCGAATTCAACAAATTAAAAAAACAATAGAAGAAATTTTTGATGTCGATATTCACAAGCATTCTTTATACTTTTACGGCACCAAAAAAAACACAAATTAGTTTCACACCCTATGGTAGATTTGTTACTTGGCCTTCAGTGGGGCGACGAAGGCAAAGGAAAGATTGTGGATGTACTTACCCAATCCTATGATATAATAGCTCGTTTTCAGGGTGGTCCCAATGCAGGTCACACCCTAGAGTTTGAAGGGCACAAACATGTACTTCATACCATTCCATCAGGTATATTTCATCCTACTGCTACCAATTTGATAGGTAATGGAGTTGTGATAGATCCCATCATTTTCAAAAAAGAATTAGAAGGCTTATCTGGCTTCGGAATAGATTTTAGTCAAAAACTATTAATATCAAAAAAAGCCCATCTCATTCTACCTACCCATAGACTCCTAGATGCCGCATCAGAAGCTGCTAAAGGAAAAGCTAAAATTGGCTCAACCCTTAAAGGGATTGGCCCCACCTACATGGATAAGACGGGGAGAAATGGCATACGGGTTGGCGACATATTAGCGGCCAACTGGAAAGAACGCTATCAAAGCCTTGTCGAAAAACACATTCGCCTTTTAGATAACTACAAAAGCGTTGTGGATTATGATCTCAAAGAATTGGAAACGGAATTTTTTGAAAGTCTAGAAAGCCTAAAAATGTGTCGGATTATCGATAGTGAAAACTATCTCCATGAAGCACTAAGAGCCAAGAAAAAAATATTAGCTGAGGGAGCGCAAGGCTCCTTACTCGATATAGATTTTGGTACTTATCCATTTGTCACCTCTTCTACAACGACAGCTGCGGGTGCATGTACAGGTTTGGGCATAGCGCCAAACACCATCCAGGAAGTACTTGGCATTTTTAAAGCCTACACCACTCGGGTTGGCAGTGGTCCATTTCCGACCGAGTTGTTTGACGCAGATGGCAAACGAATGGGTAAGGTTGGTCATGAATTTGGAGCCACTACAGGAAGAGCGAGACGTTGTGGATGGTTGGATCTGGTCGCACTAAAATACGCCATAAGAATCAATGGCGTAACCCAACTCATGATGATGAAAGGCGATGTTTTATCAGGGTTTAAAACCATTAAAGTTTGTACTGCCTATGAAACTTCAGAAGGAATAGTTAGCCATTTACCTTTCGACTTAGCAGATCCAAATATCAAAGCCGTATGGAAAGATATTGAAGGCTGGGATGAAGATCTAACCCAAATGACTGCTGTGGAGGAACTGCCTAAAACTTTTTTAAACTATATCGCCTTTTTAGAAAAAGAATTAGAAACACCCATTAAAATTGTTTCTGTTGGCCCCGACCGTAAACAAACTATTTTCAAATAAGATGCTTGGCAGGGCTTCCCTCATTTTCAGCCTGTTGTTTTTTTCTTTGGCATGGTCTCAAGAGACCAAAATCATCCAAATACAAAAAGCAGGAAGTTCCCAACAAGATGAGAGTTTATTCCCTGGTGCCACTATTTTACTTCGCAATCCTGAAGATCGGGTCCATCTATTTCATGAAGGAGCACTGATTGTGTCTGATAGAGCCTATTTTTATGCCAAGAAAAATTTTTTCCGCGCTCAAGGAGAAGTTGTTTTTACACAAGGTGACAGCTTGAAAATGACCTGCCAGCAAATGGAATATGACGGCCAAACCCAACAAGCCAAGGCCTGGGGTTCGGTAGTATTGAAACGCCCCGACATGGTCTTACAAACAGATACGCTGTATTTGGATCGGAAAGCCAATAAAGCTTTTTACAATACCCCAGGGAAAATTATAGATCAGGAAAGTACCCTAACTTCAAATAGGGGTATCTATTTTATGAAAGAAAAAAAATATCGTTTCCTCTACAATGTAAAAATTAAAAATCCTGAGTATAAAGTCAACGCACAGCAACTAGATTATTTCACAGAACGGGATTATGCCTTTTTTTATGGACCGTCCACTATCGTTGGTGAAGACTACACGATTTACAGTGAAAGAGGTTTTTATAACATGAAAGCTCAAAAGGGCAATTTTGAGAAAAATGCACAAATTGACTATGATGGAAGAATTATCAACGGTGATAGTCTGTATTTTGAAAACGAAAAACAATATGCAGCTGGCACGAATCGTGTTCGCATATTAGATACCCTTAATCAATCCATCATACAAGGTCATTTTGGGGAAATCTACAAAGCACGAGATTCAGCCATCATTACGCGCCGCGCAGTGGCTACTAATATTATTGAGAGCGATTCACTGTTTATACATGCGGATACACTAATTGCTACGGGCCCAGACACCAAACGGATCCTTCGTGGTTTTTATGATGTTCGAATTTTAAAATCAGACATGCGTGCCAAGTCAGATTCTATCTATTTCAATGAAACAACAGGAGGAATTCGACTGTATAAACGTCCATTGACAGAAAAAGAAAAACAAGTCTTTACAGAAGAAGACCTTACACAGCGTAATCCCGTTATGTGGTTTGGAAACAGCCAAATGACTGGTAATTATATCGAACTTCTCTCAAACCTTGAAACAAAAAAATTGGATTCCCTTAAAATCCGTGGAAATGTATTTGTCATTGAGAAAGATAGTCTGAGTAGTGATGGTTACAATCAAATAAAAGGCGGCCTACTAAATGGGAGCTTTAAAGATGGAAATCTTGAAAATATTTACGTCGAAAAAAACACTCAAGTCGTTTACTATCTCTATTCTGATGAAGACAAAGAATTAATTGGCATCAACAAAACACTCTGTAGTGCCTTGGATATGATTATGGGCGATCAAGGAATTTCAGATATTACATTTCTAGTGAGCCCCGGCGGAGATGTTTTTCCTGATTTTCAGATTGACACCAATGAGCGCAAATTAAAAGGGTTTTTATGGCGCGATGTGGAAAGACCAAGAAAAAAATCCGATTTATTCAGCGAAAAAGACAAGTCCCTTAAACTTCCTAAAATTAGAGGTATTCCTCTGCCTGTGGAGTTTAATGCAATAGAGCGATGAAAGAAGATTTTTTGACATACCAAGCACGAACTGGTCCCACCCCCATGGGTTTAGAGGTAGCCAAAGCGAAAGGGAATTATATTTGGGATCGTTCTGGAAAAAAATATTTGGATTTTATTGCGGGGGTTTCTGCTTGTACTTTAGGTCACCGCCATCCGAGTGTTGTCAAAGCCATCCGAAAACAAAGTAAAAAATATCTCCATGTGATGGTCTATGGCGAGTTTGCGCAAGAACCAGCCGTAGCGTTATCGAAACAGATTATTCAGTATCTACCTCCCTCTATTGAACAATTATACCTGACCAATTCTGGAACAGAAGCCATCGAAGGAGCACTTAAAATGGCGAAACGTTATACTGGAAGAAAAGAACTGATTGGCGCACACGGTTCTTATCACGGCAGCACACACGGCGCATTGAGCTTGACGGGGTATAGTCCACAAAAGGAAGGCTATGAGCCACTTTTACCAGATGTAAATTTTATTCGATTTAACAACACAGCAGACTTAGAAAAAATTACGACAAAAACTGCGGCTGTCATTCTTGAAACGATCCAGGGTGGTGCTGGTTTTATTTTACCCGAGTCCGATTATTTAAGAGCCGTAAAAAAACGATGTGAATCCGTAGGTGCATTACTTATTTTAGATGAAATCCAGCCGGGATTTGGTCGAACAGGGAAATTATTCGGCTTCATGCATTATGATGTTGTACCAGATATTCTTGTGATGGGAAAAGGGATGGGTGGTGGTTTACCCATTGGAGCCTTTGCAAGTTCTAAAGCAATTTTTGAATGCCTTACCGACCAGCCTACTTTGGGACATATCACGACTTTTGGTGGCAATCCGCTAATAGCTGCCGCGGCTAATGCTACGCTTAATACGCTCATTAGCAAAAAATTAATGGCGGAAATCAGTGCTAAGGAAGCCTTGTTTCGATCTCTTCTTGTTCACCCATGCATCGAAGAAGTAAGAGGAAAAGGTTTAATGCTAGCACCCCTTCTCAAAACGCCTGAAATGGCCAATAAACTTGTCATAAACTGTCTGAACAAAGGCTTACTCCTTTTTTGGTTGCTGTGGGAAAAAAGGGCCATAAGAATCTCACCACCATTGACAATTTCTAATGCCCAAATACGAAAAGGTTGCCAAATACTAATAAAAGAATTGGAAGCTATTTCGGTTGGTGTTAATTAATTTGTTGAAAACAAAGACTATCGTTTGCAAAGAAGCCTTATCGTGTTGGCTAATTTAGAAGTATTATAAAAAGTCTATATGTACGACGATTTTTCAGATTCTTCTGACGCACCAATCACCAGGTTTGAAGAGATGCTAAAAAGTGACAAGATTCACTTTTTTGACGCCCAAGAATTCGAAAATATTGTACATCACTATCTAGACTTCGCCCAAAATAATATGGCTAATCGGGCACTTAGTCTTGGGCTACAACAACATCCCAATAATATCGAATTGCTATTATTAAAAAGTGAATTGCTGATATTTGAGACTGAACTGATTAAGGCCAGTGAAATCCTTGATCTTGTCGAAAAACTGAGTCCTCAGAATGAAGAAGTTTTCTTACAGCGTGCCAATATTTTCTCTAAGAAAAAGCAACACAATCAAGCCATCGCCATGCTCAATAGGGCATTGCTACTCACAGAAGATCCATTGGATGTATGGTCATTGCTAGGCATGGAATACCTCTTAGTTGAAAAATATGAAGCAGCAGCTAAGTATTTCCGTTTGTGTCTCAAAGAAGCACCCCTAGACTATCAAGCACTTTATAATATTTTGTACTGTTTTGAACAACTCGAAGAAGAAGAACAAGCCATTACCGTATTGAATGAAATCCTTGAGGAACAACCCTATTGCGAAGTAGCATGGCACCAACTGGGAAAGATTTACATGCAGACCAATAGAATTAAAGAAGCCTTATCAGCTTATGACTTCGCAATCATTAGTGATGATACATTTACAGGGGCTTATGTAGAAAAAGGAAAACTCCTGGAAAAATTAGGACGGTTTAATGAAGCCATTGAAAACTATCAAATTGCTATGCAAACTAGTGACCCAGGGGGGTATGCATACCATCGTATAGGTATGTGCCACCTGCAATTGGGTAATAAACAACTGGGCATTAATTTCCTCAAAGAATCTATCCACCATGAACCTCATTTTGAAAAATCATGGATGGGACTAATTGATTTTTACTTAACTGAAGATAATCCACAAAAAGCACTGTACTATTGCAAAAAAGGACTTCAAGCCAATGAAGACTGTGTTCAGCTCTGGAAAAAAAATGGTCAAATTCAGTTTATCCTTGGGCACTATGCTGAAGCAGACTACGCTTTTGAAAATGCCATTGCCTTGGGGAATTATGAGCTAGAAACTTGGACCCAATGGATAGATGCCTTGCTTCACCTGCGCGAGTGGGAAAAAGCCTTGAAAATCGGATTACAAGCATGTGAATTTTATCCTGAAAAAGGCGCCATAGCCATCCGTGTGGCTGGTTGTTATCATGCACTTGGAAAAACTGATGAAAGTAACTACTTCAAAAGAACGTTTCAAAACAATCAAGGCTTGATTGACGAAATGACTCCCTTTTTTCCAGATTTGATTGTAGAAAAAAATTAGATCCTGCTTCGGATATTTAATCCGTAACTTAGCCCTAAAACAAACTATTGAATCGCTATCTAACAATCTACATAAAAGGAATGATGATGGGTTTGGCCGATTTGGTTCCAGGTGTTTCAGGTGGCACCATCGCTCTTATTACTGGGATTTACAAAGAGTTCATTGAATCGCTCAATCAATTACACCCTAAACTTTTAAAACTCTGGTATACAAAAGGCTTTTCTCAATTATGGAAAGCTGCAAATGGATCATTTTTGGTTTGTGTTTTTGGTGGCATTTTGACCAGCATCATACTCTTTTCATCTCTTATCCAATGGCTATTGACCCATGAGCAGGTTTTACTTTTTGGATTTTTCTTCGGTGTTCTATTAGCCAGTTTATTTGTTATGCGGCGAGAAGTACCTCGATGGAATGGACCGCATCTATTATTATTCGCTTTTGGTGCTGTCATGGCCTTTGGCAGCACACAAATGATGCCAGCTCCAACAGAAATCAATTCAGCTTATCTCTTTTTTTCTGGATTTATTGCGATCAGTGCTATGATTTTACCAGGTCTCTCTGGTGCTTATTTATTATTGATTTTAGGAGCTTATGGCCGCATCCTTCAATTGGTGCAAGATGCTATTCAAGTCTTATCTGATTTCAACTGGAATGACTTTGTTGCTACCTATGGTGCATTGCTCCTTTTTGTAGCAGGTATTGTAACTGGTCTACTTACTTTTTCACGCATACTGCGTTGGTTCTTACACCACTACCCTTCTCAATCTATGGCGCTGCTCCTTGGACTTATGCTTGGTGCAGTTCATAAAATTTGGCCCTGGCAAACTGTTACGCAATCTAAGCTACAAGGAAAGACACGTCTATTTTATTCCGCTGTTTGGCCGAGTGACTATCCCAATGATCCAAAATGGTTAGCCACTACAGTAGCGGTCATATGTGGGATGGGTATTTTATTGGCACTTGAATATTTTAAAAACCGTCGATCCACTTCATGAAAGATCGCAGTTTAACAGACAGAATTTACCTCTTCCTTAAAGGTATTGCTATGGGTACTGTCAACAAAGTCCCTGGTGTTTCAGGTGGTATTGTTGCTCTCATCGGTGGATTTTATGAGGAAATGATTTATACCTTTCAAAAATTCAATGGCAAAGCCTTCGCACTTTTTTTTAAAGGTCGATGGAAAAGTTTTTACAACTATGTCAACCTCTCTTTTCTTTTTTGGTTGCTTTTGGGTATTGTCTTTAGCTATTTTTCTACTGCGCTGCTATTAGACTTTTTGATCGGGGTTTCTGAAATTAATGTATGGGCTAGTTTTTTTGGTATGATCCTGGCTTCATTGTTTTACATCTATCCACAGGTGAGTCAATGGAAATCATTCACTTTATATGCAATGCTTGGTGGGTTGTTATTGGGGGTTCTCGTTAGTTTTTCGGATCCTATCCCTGAAAATGATCATCTCGGATATATTTTTATTTGTGGGGTTATAAGTGTTTGTGGCATGACGCTGCCGGGTCTTTCGGGCTCTTACCTACTACTGCTAATGGGGAACTACTCATTACTACTGGTGGATTCAGTCAATGATTTGAACAATATATTTTTTCAACTTATTCAAGGGAACGAAAAAGTTTTAGAGTCCCTTGTACACCAACAAACATTATTGATTATTACTGCCTTTGTACTTGGCTCACTTACGGGTTTAGTTCTGTTTTCAAATGTACTCGCCTATTTGTTGAAACACTACAAAAATCAAACCTTGAGCGGAATTATAGGCTTTATTGTAGGAGCACTACCAAGTGTTTGGCCATGGAAAAACACGATCTATCAAAAAAATGAAGATGGATTAATGATACGTGCAGCATCGGGGAACCCAAAAATTGCAAATTATGAAATCTATTGGCCACAATGGGACGAAGTCGCTACATGGACAACCCTTTTTTTTATATTCGTTGGCGCAGCAATAGTTGTCATTCTAGAATGGTATGGAAAAACACAAACAAAATACAATTAATCGCTTCGGATTACTTGGAAAAGACATAGACTACTCCTTTTCGAGGGGGTACTTTACCGAAAAATTTAAGCGTGAAAAAACGCTTGATTGTCAATACGAAAATTTTGACTTGGATACGATTGAAAAGGTTGTTAGCCTCCTTCAAGATACGACCATCCAAGGGCTTAATGTAACGATTCCATACAAACAAGCCATACTGCCTTATTTAGACAGATTAGAAGGTGATGCTGCCGCTGTTGGGGCCGTAAATACAGTTGCATTTGATGCAGACAGAAACCCTGTAGGACACAATACAGATGTGTATGGTTTTGAAACCGCGTTAAAAGAAGTGACAGACATACTGCCACAAAAGGCGCTCATACTAGGTACAGGTGGTGCCTCCAAGGCTGTAGCTTATGTATTAAAAAAAAATGATGTTGCTATCCAATTTGTTTCGCGTAGTGCTGGTACGGATCGTTTATCCTATGAGCAATTAGACCCTCAAACCGTGGCTGATCACCAACTTATTGTGAATTGTTCGCCCCTCGGCACTTATCCCAATGTCTATGAAAAACCCAACATTCCTTATCATATGATTGGTGACAAGCATATTCTATTTGACCTGATTTATAATCCAGAAAAAACATTATTCCTACAAAGAGGATCCCAGCAAGGGGCGCGCATCCAAAATGGCCATTCGATGTTGATCCATCAGGCAGAAAAGTCTTGGTCAATATGGAATTCAAACCAGTAGTTTTTTTTTCGTACTTTTCGAAGGCAAACTGATAATCATTGATATCGTTAGGATATGGAAAATACAATGAATGATCCCGAATTACAGGATAATTCTCCGACGGGTGCTGATAAAGAAGAGCAAACTTCAGATAACGAAACCAAAGCACAGGAAAACCCTGTGGAAGAGCCTATAGTTATTGAGGATATGACTAACGCTTCGTTAGAAGATTTAGTTGCGCTGTTCCAAAAAGCTACGCAATCAGACTCATGGTTTGAACAACGAAATGATATTCAAAAAATCATGGATCAGTTTGAGCAAAACTATACCGTTGAGCTACAGGAAAAAAAGAAAGTCTTTTTGGAAGAAGGTGGCAATCCTATAGACTTCTTCTTTCGCCCCGCCGTTAAAGAAAAGTATGACCAACTTACACGTTCATTTAGACAACAAAAAAGAAAACATTATCAGGCAGTAGAACAAAATCAAAAAGTCAACCAGGAGAGAAAAGAACAAATAATTGAAGAAATTAAAGAACTCATAGGGAAAGATGAAAATCTGAATTCCCTTTACACGAGCTTTAAGAACTTGCAAGATAGCTGGTATAAAACTGGACCTGCTCCCCGCAACATCAATAACAATCTATGGCAAACCTACAAACACCATGTCGAACGTTTTTATGACTTTGTCCACTTAAATCGAGAGCTTCGTGCCAAAGATTATGAGCACAATTACAAAGAGAAGCTAAAAATCATAGAAAAAGCAGAATCACTTGCTGATCAAGCAGATATTGTTAGAGCTGGTAGGGATTTAGATCGTCTCCATAGACAATGGAAAGAAGACCTAGGCCCAGTCGCCAAAGAGCATAGAGAAGAATTATGGCAACGTTTTCAAGAAGCTACTGCAGCCATTCATAAGAGAAAACAAGATTACCAAAAAAACTTTGAAAGCATACAACAACAAAATCTTGAAACCAAAGAAGGCTTACTTCAAAAAATGCTTGCTCTAAAAGACGGAGAATATGCAAGCCATAACCAATGGCAAAAAGCCATACAAAATCTGTACAGTCTTAGAGAAGAGTTTAAACAAGTTGGTCCCGTACCAAAGCAGGATAGTAAGAGAACCTGGGCAACTTTTCGAGATTTGAGTAAGGCATTTAATCAAAAGAAAAACGATTATTATAGAGAATTAAAAAGCGTACAGCGGGAACATATTCAAAATGCAAAAAAACTTCTCGAAGAAGTAAATGAAATTCTAGAGTCAGACAACTGGCGGGCACAATCCAATAGGATGAAAAACATTCAAAAAGAATGGAAAAATTTAGGTCCCATCCCACGTAAGCTAATTGTCAAAATGCGCGAGGAATTTCATAATCAATGTAATCTATACTTTGACAGACTTAAATCGGGGTATCAAAAACTCAGTGAATCAGAAAAGCCCATTTATGAATCCCGCCAGCAATTCATTAGTGAATTCGAAGCCGTAAAAAATGAAGGAGATTCAGATGCACTAGTCGATTTTTTAAATACATCTTGGGAAGCTTGGGGCAAACTACCAGAAATCAATCCACAAGCACTACAATCTCTGAATACCGCTTTTCAAAAAAGTATTGATAAAAAAATAAAGGCAGTGAAAGGCGATGCACAAACAAAAGAAAAAATACTCTTTGATTTTAAGCGTCGTTGCTTTGCCGACAATCATACTAGCCTAAATGAGACTCTGATGGATATTAAAGGCAAGTATGAAAGTATATTAACAGAAATCAATCAATTGGAAAATAACTTACAATTTTTTAGCGATTCAAGCGACACCAATCCATTGGTTAAAGATGTTAAGTCAAAGATTGATACGCTCAATACAAAAGCTCAAAATTATCAAGAACAGCTTTCTTTATTACGTGCTGATATTCGGGAATTTAAAAAGAAACAAGAGGAATCTTCTGAAGGCATTGGTGAGGAAAAACCAACTACGGATTAGATTTTTTGCTCTTTTGCCAAAGTGATTCCATTTCATCTAGGGTCATTTCTGCCACACTTTTCCCATTTTTTTCGGCAGCTGCTTCAATGAACTGAAAGCGTTTTATAAACTTTTTATTGGTGCGCTCTAAAGCTGAATCTGCATCAATGTGCTTGAAGCGAGCAAAATTAAGTAGTGCAAAAAGTATGTCTCCAAATTCGGCTTCCATAGCCTCTTGATTATTTTTGGAGGATTCGAGATAGAATTCATTCAACTCCTCTTGGACTTTGTGCCATACATCTGCTGTCTCTTTCCAATCAAAGCCGACTCCCGCAGCTTTGTGCTGGATTCTTTGCGCTTTTACCATAGCAGGCAAGCCTTTGGGAACACCAGAAAAAATACTTTTTTTTCCTTCTTTGAGTTTCAAAGCTTCCCAGTTTTTCTTTACGGTCTCTTCATCTTCAGCAACTGTATCACCATAAATGTGTGGATGGCGAAAAATCAACTTTTCGGCAATTTGTTGTGCCACATCCCCAATGTCAAATACATTTTTCTCTGCACCTAGCTTGGCATAAAATACAATATGAAGAAGAAGATCACCCAGCTCATTTTTGATTTCATTAAGGTCTTGATCCAAAATAGCATCCCCTAATTCATATGTTTCTTCTATTGTCAGCGGACGAAGTGTTTCAAAGGTTTGCTTGCGATCCCATGGGCATTTTGCTCTCAAATCCTCCATAATATCCAATAGGCGTTCGAATGCCTGAAGCTGTTCTTTTCTATTGGTCACTGATTCCAGATTTATTGACTTTTTCTGATTTAACAGGCAGCCTATTAGACTGTTGCAACAGTAAATACCACTGTAATATTTTTTTGATATCGCTCGAATAAACCCGCGCTGTATCATAATCAGGAAGTACTTGTTCAAAAAATGATTGAAGTGCACTAGATCCAGCTTTGGGCTTAACGACTGTCAGTCCGTTCGCTTCTTTTTCTTGCATTTTTAACATCACCTCAGGCAAAGGAACTTCCCCCGAATAGGAATAAATTTGTATATCGGAAAGGACACTAACCTGATCTGAAGGTTGAGTCACAATTCTTTTGCCGTCAATCAAACTGTTGGCAATAACACCTACTCGAGTTTGGGTCTGAATTTCATAAAGTCCAGGTCGTCCTGCTACTGCGATGATTTTTTCCATAGTTATAGTTTTAAGTCATTCGGAAAACGCATTACATAATCTGCATCTACTTTCCCTTTAGCTATTTGGGTTAGTTTCCCTTTGAGAAGACGCTTTTTCAGAGCAGATAATCGATCTGTAAAAAGTACTCCGTTGATGTGGTCATGTTCGTGCTGAATAACACGAGCTGCTAAACCAGAGTATGTTTCTTTGTGTGTGGCTCCTTTTTCATCAGTATATGTAATAGATATGGTATCTAATCGATGTACATCTTCACGGATATTAGGAATGCTGAGACAACCCTCATTAAAAACCCAAGAAGTTCCTGTTTCTTTTTCAATAACAGGGTTAATAAATGTTTTCTTGAAAGTGCGCAATTGTTTTTGCTCCATCTCACTCAGCGTGTCATCATCTGCAAACGGAGAAGCATCAACAATAAATAAACGCATGGAATAGCCAACTTGGGGCGCTGCCAAACCTACTCCACTGGCTGCGTACATCGTTTCCCACATGTTTTCGATCAATATGGGTAACTGTGGATTTTTTAAATCCACTTCGCTGGCTTTCTTTTTTAAAACCTGGGCTCCGTAGGCCACAATGGGTAAAATCATACAAACTTATTTTTTTGAGCATCAAGAAAAGACTGCAATAATATTGTGGCGCTAATCCGATCGAGCTTGCCTTTGTCTTGACGAGATTTTTTTGAACCACCACTGATATGTAAAACTTGAGCAGCCATTTTCGATGTGTAACGTTCTTCCTGCCTAAAAATTGGGATTTTGGGGAATTGTTCCTCTAATTGATGTATAAATGATAGTATCTTATTTTCAACCGCTGCAGGTGTACCGTCTTTTTGGGAGGGTTTGCCCACAATAAAACCCAATATTTTTTCTTCCTTCTGATATTGATGAAGATAATCGTTTATTTGTTCTGGACTCAAGGTATCAAGGGCTGAAGCAATCAATTGGAGTGGATCCGTATGCGCTAACCCTACTCTTTTTTCTCCATAATCAAAAGCTATATATACTCCTTGCTCCATTTGTCACAAAGATACTTTTTTGACATTGAAATATAACAGTCCAGCTCTGGTGAATTCCCTATTTTTGCACAAAAATATGAGGAATGAAAGAACTTATTGAGGCTGCTTGGGAAGATCGAAGCCTACTAGAACAGAAAGAAACACAGGAATGTATCAGAGAAATCATAGATCTGATCGATAGAGGGGAGTTACGTGTAGCGAGCCCCACAGAGTCTGGCTGGCAAGTTAATGAATGGGTAAAGAAAGCAGTTGTACTGTATTTTCCTATTCAAAAAATGGAAACACTTGAAGCGGGCCCACTTGAGTTTCACGACAAAATTCCACTAAAAAAAGAGTATGCACAACGTAATATTCGCGTTGTACCCCATGCCGTTGCCCGCCATGGCGCGTATATTTCGGCTGGGGTCATTCTCATGCCCAGCTATGTAAATATAGGTGCCTATGTTGATGCTGGGACTATGGTAGACACTTGGGCAACCGTAGGGAGTTGCGCACAAATAGGAAAAAATGTTCATCTGAGTGGTGGTGTTGGAATCGGTGGCGTATTGGAACCGCTTCAGGCAGCACCCGTTATTGTGGAAGACAATGCCTTTTTGGGTTCACGTTCTATTGTTGTTGAGGGGGTACATATAGAAAAAGAAGCCGTTCTTGGCGCCAATGTTGTTTTAACCGCTTCTACCAAAATCATAGATGTCACAAAGGACAGTGCTGTTTATTTTCAAAAGAGAGTACCTGCACGTTCAGTTGTCATTCCAGGAAGCTACACCAAATCCTTTCCTGCTGGTGACTTTCAAGTCCCTTGTGCACTCATTATCGGAAAAAGAAAAGAAAGCACGGATAAAAAAACATCACTAAATGATGCGTTGAGAGAACACCAAGTTGCGGTGTAATCAGTTTTTTTCTACCCCATTCAAAGCCACTATTCTCTTTTTCATCAAAGATTTTTCTAGAAGTTTTTCATCTGCTGCGACTGGAACACCTTTGCTAAACTTATTGGGCTGATAGAAAAAAGCTGCTCCCTTCAGTGATTTAGATTTAACACCCAAATGTGTTAATCGTGATAAAAAATCAAACTGGGTATAGCTTGGTGAGTGGAAATCTTCGTCATAGCCATTAATCAAATTAAAATCTTCACGCCAGAAAGAAATATTTTGGATCTCATTTTCTTTGGCAAAGAACGACTTTGGACGGCAAAAATGACTGCGTAATGGAAAATAAAAAGCATTACCTGATGCCCTCACTTTTTTATATACGGATTGAAAATTTTCAGAAAAAGAGAGCGGCGGTAATGTAATTGTTTTGGAGACCACTCCATGCAGGAACAAACCCCTTTTAGAAAATTGTCGATGGTGCTGAATCAATTTGGGATGTAAAAAACCATGTTCATTCACGAGGATTAAAAAATCTCCCTTTGATCTGTGTATCGCGGTATTGAGTTGTTTGGCAAAACTGTCAGTTGGCTTAAATTGTAAGTGCTCAATAACAAACGACGCCTGGGTTTGCATTTGGGTAACACGATCACAGTTTTTTTCATCACCCGAAGAATCAATAATATACAGCTCGTCTGTACTTTGAGATTGCTGTATAATCGATGCTATTTGATGTTTCAGCAGGTCCGTCTGATCACTTATTGTTAGAAAAAATGAAATAGTCATGGGACACAAATATAGTTTGTAGGAAAAAAAGTGTGTCATATATCCTGTACTTTTTGTTTGGCTTTGACGTATTTTTGCCAAAAAAAATGCACCAATCAGTCCACCATACTGTCGAATGTTTAAAGGCAAAAGGTTTAATTCTTTTCCCTACAGATACGATTTGGGGGTTAGGTGGCGATGCAACCGCACAAGAAGTAGTTTCATCAGTCTATTTATTAAAAAACAGAATCTATTCAAAAGCGCTGCTCTGTCTGATGAAAGATATTGACATGGTACGCGATTTCTTTGCTGAAGTACCATTATCAGCCCTTAAACTGTTTGAGGAAGAACGCCCGACCACAGTCATTTTAGATAAACCCCGAGGAATTGCAAAAAATATGATTGCTGCTGATGATAGTTTAGCGGTCAGAATCCCAAAAGACGATTTTTGTCAAGCACTTTTGACGGCTTTTGGAAAACCAATAATAGCTACATCAGCTAATACAAGTGGGCATCCTAGTCCCCAGTGTTTTTCAGAAATAGAAAACTCTATTTTGGAGGGCGTAGACTATATCGTACCTTTGAAAAAAGACCTAAACATGACACAGCCTTCTCGCATCGTAAAGGTCGACAAGAGCGGTGATCTTACTGTGATACGAAGTTAATGCTCGAAATTCAAAACATACGCAAAGTACTCGACCAACCCCATTTTAAAAAAATCAGTGCAGCTGCTGATTCATTGGGCTATCCATGTTTTGTAATTGGTGGATTTGTTAGAGATTTATATTTAAATCGCGCTAAAGGTAAAGACATCGATATTGTTTGTGTGGGAGATGGAATTACTTTAGCACAAGCTGTAAGGGAAAAATTACCCAAATCAAGTAAGGTCCAAGTTTTTAAGTCCTATGGAACTGCCATGATTCAAATGGGTGATATAGCACTCGAATTTGTAGGGGCACGAAAAGAATCTTATCGTCCAGAAAGCAGAAATCCAAAAGTCTGTTTAGGCACATTAGAAGATGATCAAAACCGAAGAGATTTCACCATCAATGCGTTGGCGATTAGTCTAAATAAGTCCGATTATGGAAAGATACTGGATCCATTTGAGGGGATCAGAGATTTGGAAAATAAAATCCTAAAAACACCCTTGGACCCTGGCGTTACATTTAATGATGACCCCCTGCGCATGCTCCGAGCCATTCGCTTTGCTACCCAATTAGATTTTAAGATAACACCAAATACTTTTAATGCCATTAAGGAACATACGGATAGAATGGGTATTATTTCAAAAGAGCGCATTGTAGAGGAATTGCATAAAATCCTTGCCGCGCCAAAACCTTCAATTGGATTTGTTTTGTTGGAACAATCTGGATTACTACATACTATACTACCCGAACTGATCGCCTTAAAAGGGATTGAGGAAATTGATGGACACCGTCATAAAGACAATTTCTACCACACCCTAGAAGTCGTTGACAATATTTGCCCCCATACAAATAATATCTGGCTACGATGGGCTGCCTTACTTCATGATATCGGAAAAGCCCCAACCAAAAAATTACACCCAAAAAACGGTTGGACCTTTCACGGGCATGAATTTGTGGGTGCCAAAATGGTGAGTAAACTATTTAAAAGGCTCAAAATGCCACTGAACGAAAAAATGAAATACGTTCAAAAGTTAGTCATGATGAGTTCTCGTCCTATCGTCATCGCTGAAGATATAGTAACTGATGCAGCGGTTCGGCGCCTTATCTTTGATGCAGGAGACCATATTGATGATTTGATCTGCCTTTGTGAAGCTGATATCACAACAAAAAACCCAAAACGTTTTGCTCGCTATCACCACAATTTTAAAATAGTTAGGGAGAAAATTATCGCAGTAGAACAAAGGGATAAAGTGAGAAACTTTCAACCCCCAGTTACAGGAGAAATGATTATGGAATATTTTCAGATCGGTCCTTCAAGTGCCATTGGAACGATTAAAGAAGCCATTAAAGAAGCAATTCTCGATGGAACGATTCCCAACGAACTTGAAGCCGCACAAAGAATGATGATAGCAGAAGGAAAAAAATTAGGTTTAGAAATGGCTCATGAATAGCAAACGATTTCAACAAGTAATATTACTCAACTTAGCACTTGTTTTTCTGGTAATAGCTGCTGGGGCTTTTGTGCGAATGACGGGTAGTGGCATGGGTTGCCCCGATTGGCCCAAATGTTTTGGCTATCTCATCCCCCCTACTGAACGCGCTCAACTGATGTGGATGCCTAATCATGCGTATCAAAAAGGGCAAGTCATTATTCTGGAAGAGAGCCTTTACGTTGTAAAACAAGACTTTACCAGTCAACAACAATACCAAGCAGAAAATTGGGAACCCTACACCAAACATGACTATGCCCGATTTAATGTTTATCACACTTGGATAGAATTCATCAATCGTTTGTTGGGTGCGTTGGCTGGACTGACAACCCTAATTTTGCTAGGATTGAGTGCTTTATTTTGGAAGAAATCCAAGCAGCCTTTTCTTTTGTCCTTAAGTATTGTACTCGGAATGGGCTTTCAAGCTTGGCTGGGAAAAACAGTAGTTGATTCCAATCTACTGCCAGCAAAGATTACCCTTCACATGGCTATGGCTTTGGTTATAGTAGCACTATTGATAGGGCTCTGGCATTGGAATAAACAACAACAAGTCAGAATTGAATTTTCCCGTCATTTTTATGGAATGACAATACTGGCTTTGATACTAAGTTTGATACAGATTGGAATGGGCACGCAGGTTCGCCAATACGTTGACACCCAAATGCATCATTGGCAACTCCTTCATCCTGAAAAATGGCTGGCAGATACCCCACTCGTTTTTTATGTACATAGAAGTTTTTCCCTTCTAGTACTTGGAGTCAATGGATATTTGGGCTGGCAATTGAAAAAATTTAAAATACACAACCCAACACTTTATTGGATTATTGGTTGTATTGGTTTTGAGATTATTTCAGGAATTGCTATGTATTATTTTGATTTCCCCCTTGCCTCACAGCCCTTACATTTAGTTATTGCTGCGCTACTTTTTGCCACTCAATTTTATATTCTATTACAACAGCGTACTATAAAATCAAAAATATGATATTACGAATCCGCATAATATTAGACGTTGAGTCAGATGTTTTTAGAGATCTAGAAATCGATCACAAAGCCAGCTTGGAGGAGCTTCACTTGGCCATAGCACAATCATTTGGTTTTGCGGGTAACGAAATGGCCTCTTTCTATCGCTCTAATTCACAGTGGGAACAAGGTGAAGAATTGCCAATTATTGATATGGGAATTGGTGATACCTCACACGAAAACACACCACTAGATGCCATCTTTTCAGAACAAAATCACCACTTGATTTATGTGTATGATTTTTTGGCTTTATGGACTTTCTTTGTCGAAGTTATGGAGGTCGCAGAACCAGCGCCTGGTATGAGCTATCCACATCTGGTTTTTGCTACTGGTGAAGTACCAGAAGAAGCACCTGAAAAAACTTTTGAGGGAACAGGCCAAAACCCCCAAGATGATTTTGAGGATTTAGATCAAAATGACGATTCCCATCTTGATAGTTACTATTGATTTGTAAATAAAGAATTCATACTAACGTTTTCGTAATTCCTTTTAACATAACTCAAGGCTGCATCCATGACTGCTCCCATAGATTGACATTCTTGAAATGAAGAATCCTTCGTAAACTTAAAAATCTCTGTCTTCAAATTATTCAAATGTTTGGGTAGTGAAAGCTTGGTTTTTTTCATTTCGGCTAAGAGTAAATTGATTCTCCGCTCAGAGCTTTTCACTCGCTTGGCAACAATTGATCGTTCTTCGATTTTATATTGTTGAATGGAATCGGAGGTCAGTTTTTCTTTAACCAATTTAATGATCGGCTGATTTTCCTTAAAAAACTGCGGTCGATAAACCGATAATTTACCTTCAAAACACTGCTGATCAAAATCAATGGCACGAATTTTATAAATAACTTGATCAAAATCATGAATCGGAATAATTACATAATTGTAAGCCCGCATATCTCCCAACAAACGTATCATACAACGCTCATTAAATTTGACATATTCTTTTGCAATTTGAGCTTGTTGCGCAGCTGTACATGCAGCTAAATTATTCCGAATGAACTCATCACCAGGTATTCCAGCAATGTGTTCCTCAATCAAGGTTTCATCATTCAAAAGAAAATTCAAATTATAGGGAGACAACATGTGTTCAAATTCCAGCCCGCAAACTCTTGAAGCATCCGTCTTTTTGACATAGAAATAAGTGAAATTATCATTAAGGATATTTCTAATTTTTACCCGAAAAGGCTTGGAGTTTCCAAACGTACAGTAATCAATAGCATCAACATTTAAGTAGGGAAGCGCCTGCTCATTACCATCAGAATGTAACAAAGTGTATATTTTTTTTAAATCTTGATCTATACCTTCTCGCTCTGAGTCTGTGTAATACACTCGAACCCATAAAGTATCCTCATCATTTTGATCATAGACAGAAACTGATCCCGAAAAGCGAAGTAGGTCGGAATAACTGATTGGGGTGTTGACCCAACGATTGTAGAATTTCAAATAATCAATAAATGTGGCTGAAATAGGGAAAAAAGGCTTTTTCTTAGAGATCAACTTGTCCATGGGCGCTTTTTTATCAAAGGTAGTATCTTTTTTAAAATCGAATTTTGACAAAGGATTTCCTAATTACCCTTTCAGATTGTAGCTGAATAGCTATTTTTGAAAATTGATGTGCTATGAAATTTGAAATTGTCTCTCCCTTTTCTCCAACAGGAGACCAACCCCAAGCAATCCAACAAATAGTTGGTGCCTTTCAAGGGAATGACCCATTTGTGACGCTGCAAGGAGTAACAGGATCGGGTAAAACATTTACTGTCGCCAATGTAGTAGAACGTTTACAACGCCCAACTTTGGTTTTGGCTCATAACAAAACCCTCGCCGCCCAGTTGTATTCTGAATTCAAACAATTTTTCCCTAACAATGCTGTAGAATATTTTGTCTCTTATTATGACTATTACCAACCTGAAGCATACATACCCGTAACAGGTACTTATATTGAAAAAGATTTATCAATCAATGAGGAGATTGAAAAGCTGCGATTGAGCACTACATCTTCTCTTTTATCAGGTCGTCGTGATGTGTTGGTTGTGGCATCAGTTTCTTGTTTATATGGGATTGGTAATCCGCAAGAGTTTCAAAAAAATGTAATTGAACTACAACAGGATCAGGTAATCTCTCGGACTCAATTGCTCCATCGGTTGGTGCAAAGTTTATATTCTAGAACAACGGGAGAATTTAATCGAGGAAATTTTAAGGTGCAAGGGGATGTTATTTCAATTTTCCCAGGTTATTCTGACACGGCATTTAGGATTCATTTTTTCGGAGATGAGATTGAGGAAATTGAAGCCTTTGACCCGATCAACAACCAAACCCTCGACCAGTTTGAACGCGTTACTATCTATCCAGCCAATATTTTCGTAACGAGCCCGGATTTATTACAAACAGCCATCCATCAAATTCAAGATGATCTCGTTAAACAAGTTGATTATTTTAAAGAAATAGGTAAGCCGCTTGAAGCGAAGCGTTTGGAGGAAAGAACAGAATTTGATTTGGAAATGATTCGTGAACTTGGCTATTGTTCTGGAATTGAAAACTATTCGCGGTATCTGGACGGTCGGGCACCAGGAACGCGTCCATTCTGCCTTCTCGATTATTTTCCTAATGACTATTTGATGGTCGTTGATGAGAGTCACGTAACTATTTCACAAGTCCATGCTATGTATGGTGGAGATCGGAGTAGAAAAGAGAACTTAGTTGAATATGGTTTCCGCTTGCCTGCTGCTATGGACAATAGGCCCTTAAAATTTGAAGAATTTGAAGGACTTCAAAACCAAGTCCTCTACGTCAGTGCAACCCCTGCTGACTATGAATTAAAAAAGACTGAGGGAGTTTATGTTGAACAAATCATTCGTCCTACGGGTTTACTAGACCCAATAATTGAAGTTCGCCCTAGTCTCAATCAGATTGACGATCTGATCGAAGAAATACAGCAACGTGTGGAAAAAGATGAACGCACTTTGGTCACCACACTAACAAAAAGAATGGCCGAAGAACTAACAAAATATCTAAGTAGGGTTCAAATACGAACCCGATATATACATAGTGATGTGGATACACTAGAAAGGGTTGAAATTATGCAGGATTTACGCAAGGGACTTTTTGACGTGCTGGTGGGTGTGAATTTACTCCGGGAAGGCCTAGACTTACCTGAGGTATCGTTAGTGGCTATTATTGATGCGGATAAAGAGGGTTTCTTACGGAGTAACCGCTCCTTAACCCAAACAGTAGGTAGAGCTGCGCGTAACGTAAACGGAAAAGCCATCATGTATGCTGATACCATTACCCAGAGTATGCAAAAAACCATCGATGAGACAAATTATCGTAGGGAAAAACAAATCACTTACAACCAAGAACACAATTTAAAACCAAAAGCGTTGAATAAATCATTGGACAATGCACTGTCCAAAAACTCTGTTGCTACTTACGTACAGGAACGTGAAGAACGAAAGGTTGCCGAAGCGGAACAACGCTATGAAAGTCCAGAGGCTATACAGAAAAAAATCAACAGCCTACGAAAGGAAATGGAAGCTGCAGCTAAGGCATTAGACTTTATTGAAGCAGCACAACTAAGAGACACGATAGAAGCGTTAAAAAAACAGCTAGCCACGTTCTAAATTATAAAAGCGCCCAAGTGGACGCTTTTATAAACAAAAACAAAAAAATTGATTTCATTAACGGACACGAATAGTCCGTTCTGCTGTTACTTTATCGACCTCTTTCTTAGGTAAAGTGATCTTCAAAACACCTTCATTGTAATGTGCCTCAATTTTTTTCTGTTCGACGTTCTCAGGAATAGAAAAAGTCCTGCGAAAACCTTTATAACTATACTCACGGCGGGTATAGGTTGTGTCTGATTCATCATTAGTTTCAACTTCCGATCCTATCGAAAGTAGATCGTTTTCAACCGTTACCACCAAATCCTTTTTATTGAAACCAGGTGCAGCCAAATCGAGAATAAAAGCTTTTTCGGTTTCTTGAATATTAACAGCAGGACGCTGGTTTGCCTGAAAAGCTGGGTATTGAATGGTATCTCTCTGTAACCATTCTTCAACTAATGAAGGGATCCAAGATGGGGCTGTTTGTCTACGTACTAAATTCATTGTAATTGTATTTAAGGGTTTGTTACACCCCAATACTTACAAAAGAAGTACCATGATATGAAATTGTCATTTTGGCAGTAAAATTATGAAAATAAATGCCAAAATGGCATCTACAAGACAGATTGGACTTTTTGAGCAGCTTCTTCAAAGGCTGTAGCGGATAGAACATTTAAGCCAGATGCATCGATGAGCTCCTTGGCTTGTTCAGCGTTAGTTCCTTGAAGACGAACAATAATAGGCACTTTGATGGCGTCACCCATATTCTTGTAAGCATCAACAATCCCCTGGGCAACTCGATCACATCGAACGATACCTCCAAAAATATTAACCAAAATAGCCTTTACTTTCGGGTCTTTAAGAATCAGTCGGAAGGCCGTTTCTACCCGTGCAGCGTCTGCTGTTCCACCCACATCCAAAAAGTTTGCAGGATCACCACCAGATTGCTTAATAAGGTCCATGGTTGCCATTGCCAAACCAGCACCATTAACCATACATCCTACATTGCCGTCCAAATCTACATAGTTAAGCCCTGCTTCATTGGCTTCAATCTCAACTGGATTTTCCTCTTTTAAATCACGCAAAGCCGCGTAATCTTTGTGTCGGAACAAAGCATTATCATCTAAGGTTACTTTGGCATCAACGGCTAAAATTTTATCATCAGCAGTTTTTAAAACGGGGTTAATTTCAAACAAGGAAGCATCTGAGCCAACATAGGCATTATAAAGTGCGCTTACAAATTTGGTCATTTCCTTAAAAGCTGTGCCACTGAGCCCGAGATTGAATGCTACTTTTCTTGCTTGGAAACCCTGTAAACCCAAACCTGGATCGATCTCTTCTGTAAAAATCAAATGCGGTGTTTCTTCAGCTACCGTTTCTATGTCCATCCCGCCTTCGGTAGAGTACATAATCATATTTTTTCCAGACGCTCGATTCAACAATACAGACATGTAAATCTCACTTGTTTCTGAAGGTCCTGGATAATACACATCCTCTGCAATCAGGACTTGGTGTACCTTTTTTCCTTCGGGAGGCGTTTGTGGTGTCACCAATTGCATACCTAAAATATTATCAGCAATAGACCGAACATCGTCAAGATTTTTTGCTAATTTGACGCCACCACCTTTTCCGCGTCCGCCTGCGTGAATTTGTGCTTTGATCACATGCCATGAGGTACCTGTACTTTCAGTTAAGGTTTTTGCGGCGGCGACAGCTTTTTCAGGCGTATCGGCTACAATTCCTCGTTGTACATTAACGCCAAAGCTGGCTAAAATTTCTTTACCTTGATATTCATGTAAATTCATAGTCGTTGATTTCGCCGACAAAATTAAGAATTCTATTGAGTCATAGCGAATGAATGATGGCTTTAATAAGTTTCAAATACAACATTTTGTTGTTTTTTATTGATTTGTGGAAGACTTCATAAAAGTCCTCAATAACTTCTGTATTTTTGCCAACAAAGCGACATAATATGGAAAACAAAGATTTGCTAGCCATTGCCCAGGAATTTGGGACGCCTATATATGTTTATGATGCTGATAAAATTCGGTCACAATACAAACGACTCACTGATGCTTTTGCTCAGATTGGTCAATTAAAGATCAATTATGCCATGAAGGCTTTGTCTAACATCTCTATCTTAAATTTGATGGCCAGTATGGGCAGTGGTCTTGACACGGTCTCCCTTCAGGAAGTTCAGCTAGGACTTCACGCTGGCTTTTCCCCCGACCGAATTATTTTCACCCCTAATGGCGTATCCATTTCAGAAATCGAGGCCGTTGTTAATCTGGGGGCTCAAATCAATATTGACAACCTCGCAACCCTTGAAGAATTTGGCAATCGCCACCCTAAAGTCCCAGTTTGCATTCGCATCAATCCCCATGTCATGGCAGGCGGAAATAGTAATATTTCGGTGGGACACATCGATTCTAAATTTGGCATCTCCATTCATCAAATTCCACATTTACTTCGTATTGTTGAAAATACAGGAATGAATATCAATGGCGTACACATGCATACTGGATCCGATATTCTAGACATAGAAGTTTTTCTTCATGCTGCAGAAATACTTTTTGAAACCGCAAAAAGCTTTAAAAATCTTGAATTTATTGATTTTGGCAGCGGCTTTAAAGTACCTTACAAAGAAGGAGATATCGAAACTGATATAGAAGAACTAGGCAAAAAACTGAGTACGCGTTTTCATGCCTTTTGTGAAGAATACGGGCGTGAGTTGGCTTTGGCTTTTGAGCCCGGTAAATTCTTGGTCAGTCAAGCAGGGCACTTTATCTCTCCAGTCAATGGGGTGAAACAAACTACATCAACTGTATTTGCCCAGGTCGATAGTGGCTTTAACCACTTGATCCGACCGATGCTTTATGGATCTTATCACGAAATAGAAAACCTATCAAATCCAGAGGGCAAAAAACGATTTTATTCTGTTGTTGGCTATATCTGTGAAACTGATACTTTTGGCAGTAACCGCCAAATTGCAGAAATAAGCGAAGGAGATTATTTGGTTTTCCGTAATGCTGGTGCCTACTGTTTTAGTATGGCAAGCAATTACAACTCAAGATATCGCCCTGCAGAAATCATTTGGCATAATGGGGAAGCACACCTGATTCGCAAACAAGAAAACTTTGACGATTTATTACACAACCAAAAGCTGATATCTTTTCATAAAAAGCCTGAAACGGCCCCTGTTTGATTTATCATCCCTACTGTTTAAATGCGCCCATAGCCTTTAGTTTGTCTAAAGTTTTGTTGTAGCCCGACAACATTTCGTTGACAATATCCTTGGCTGGTAAAATTTGGTCAATCATAGCCGCTACCTGTCCTATTTCCAACTCTCCTTCTTTCAAATCACCTTCAAACATCCCTTTTTTTGCTCTCCCTTTTCCCAACAACTTGGCTAATGCTTCTTGGGGTTGCGCTTGCTCTTTGTAACAGGTTTGAATTTGATCGTAGAACGGATTTTTTAACAGTCGAACTGGTGTAAGCTCCTTAAGAGTCAATTTGGTATCACCCTCTTTTGAACTAACAACAGCCTCTTTAAAGGCTTGGTGACATGAAGCTTCTATCGAGGCTACAAATCTAGATCCGATCTGAACCGCATCAGCTCCTATGGCAAAAGCAGCTAACATACTCGCTCCACTAGCAATCCCACCAGCAGCAATTAATGGAATATGAATAGCTTGTCTGACTAGTGGTAATAAGGCTAGGGTTGTTGTTTCTTCTCTTCCGTTGTGCCCTCCAGCTTCAAATCCCTCTGCAACAATAGCATTAACGCCAGCATCAACAGCTTTTTGTGCAAATTTCACAGAACTCACTACATGTACGACCTGACATCCTTGCTGCTGTAAAACACGCGTGTATTGGGCAGGATTCCCTGCTGATGTGAATACAATTGGAACATTTTCTGCTTTTATAATTTCTATCATGGCATGCATTTCGGGATACAACAAAGGCAGATTAACAGCAAAAGGCTTTGCGGTTTTGACTTTATATTTACGAATGTGCTTAAGAAGTGTTTCAGGATGCATAGAGCCTGCCCCTATGATCCCCAATCCTCCAGCTTCACTTACCGCTGCGGCCAAACGCCATCCACTGGCCCAGACCATTCCCGCTTGGATTATAGGATAGGAGATTCCAAACAACTGACATATAGGGTTATTTTCCATCATCAAGCATTTAAATCTAACTTATGAATTTCCAAAATCTTCATAAAACTGGCCTTGCGCTAAGCAATTACACCCGACCCAATAAGTTCACCTTCCTGGTACCAGGCAGCAAACTGCCCAGGTGTGATGGCAGATTGAGGAGATTCAAAAACAATATATAAACCGTGCTGGGTTTGGTGAAGTTCTGCCTTTTGTAAGGGCTGACGGTATCGGATGCGCACCTGATATTCTGCTGACTCACCATTTAATATTCTTTTTCCTGGTTGTACCCAATGGACATCTGTAGCTGCAATATATAAAGCTTTCTGAAACAAACCTGGATGTGTTTTGCCTTGACCAACATATATGGCATTTTCTTGCGTATCAACAGCCAATACAAAAAGAGGTTCTGGCGTACCGCCAACTGCTAGACCCTTTCTCTGTCCTACTGTAAAATAGTGTGCCCCTTGGTGATGCCCTACTTGCGTGCCGTCTGCAGGCATATAAGTGCGACGCTTTGACCAATACACCCACTGTTCTTCCTCCATTTCAAAAGGCTTGGGATCGGCTTTAAAACGATTGTCAGTATCTGGAATTTCTATAATAGGACCTACTTTCGGTTGAAGTTGTTGCTGTAAAAAATCTGGGAGACTTACTTTCCCAATAAAACACAATCCTTGTGAATCTTTTTTTTCAGCCGTTACCAGGTCCTGGTCTTTGGCAATTTGACGAACCTCTTTTTTTTGTAAATGTCCAATAGGAAACAGCGTTTTCGATAACTGTTCTTGATTCAATTGACACAAAAAATAGGATTGATCTTTATTGGTGTCGGCCCCACTACGTAAGTGATATATAGTATTGCCACTGGCATCATGACTTTCACTTTTTTGACAATAGTGTCCAGTAGCAACATAATCAGCGCCCAACGATAGAGCAATTTTAAGGAATACATCAAATTTGATTTCACGATTGCAAAGAACATCTGGATTGGGTGTACGCCCTGCGGCATACTCAGCAAACATATAATCCACAATTCGCGCTTTGTATTCCTGGCTTAGGTCAACGGTTTGAAAGGCTATCCCAAGTTTTTGAGCCACCAGCATTGCATCATTACTGTCTTCTAACCAAGGGCATTCAGCCGATAAAGTAACTGATTCATCGTGCCAGTTTTTCATAAACAAGCCAATGACTTCGTATCCTTGTGATTGGAGCAGGTAGGCAGCAACTGAAGAATCTACGCCACCAGATAAGCCAACGATTACACGTTTACCTTTCATAAGGCAAAAATAGGGAACTATTTAGAATCGCTTTTACTTTTTTCCACGCGCTCTTTGCTGTTTCTCCGCTTCCTCCATTGCTTTTTGCAAACGAGCTGAAAAACCACCTGATTTTTTGGGCTTCTTTTTATTGGCTTCAATTTCAGCATGGATTTTTACATCATCCACAATATAATTTTTGATGATCAACATCAAGAAAATTGTAATCAGGTTTGAAATAAAATAATAGAGACTCAGACCGCTAGCGTAGTTGTTAAAGAAAAACAACATCATCAGTGGCATGAGGTAAATGATCACTTTCATATTGGGCATCCCTGGCTGTTGGGGCATAGCTTGCTGTCCAGTTGTCATTTGGGTATAAACAAATATTGCCGCTGATGCTAGAATGGGAAATAAACTGACGTGATCGCCATAAAAAGGAATATTGAAGGGGAGTTCCAAAATAGAATCGTAGGAAGACAAATCGTTCGCCCACAGAAAGGACTCTTGACGCAAGCTAAATGCTACTGGAAAAAAAGTAAATAAAGCGAAAAATACAGGCATTTGCAGTAATGCTGGCACACACCCTGACATGGGATTGACCCCAGCTTGGCTGTATAAACTCATTGTCTCTTGCTGCTTTTTGACCGCATTGTCCTTGTACTTTTCGTTGAGTTGTTCAATTTCCGGACGCAATACTTTCATTTTAATTTGAGACACGTAAGCTTTATAGGTCACTGGTGACATAGCCAATCGCACCAATATCGTCATTACAATTATGGCGATACCTGTAGGCAAAAAACTCCCCAAAAACCCAAAGAGGGGAAGGAAAATAAAGCGGTTGATCCAACCAAATATCCCCCAACCTAAGGGAACAGAATCTTCGAGTCCAGCGCCATATGTTTTAAGGGTTTTAAAATCTGTAGGACCAAAATACCATTGAAAACGGCTATCCAATTCATTGCCATCAGTAGCTAGGGGTACAATTGCTTTAAATTTTTTGGTGAATTTTTCATCTAATTTTTCATCTTGTGTAAGATCCTGAGATTGGACATAAACGCCATCCAAAGACTTTTGACTCAGCAGTACAGCACTAAAAAAATGCTGTCTGTAAGATATCCATTGCACGGCATCAACCGTCTCTTCATCCGAACCTGTTATGCCCAATTCATCTACTTTATCATCTCTATAACGATAAGAAAGTTCGGTGTAACGACTTTCGTAATCTAGGCTTTTTGAATTACGAAAAGCTTGATTCTCCCATGCTAACTCTGCTCCCGAGGGTTTAAGATAGCTATCCATACCTGAAGTACGGACACGATAATCTACCAAATAGGAATCAGGTTGAATGCGATATTCAATTATAAAAGTAGCATTCTCCCCTGCTTGTGCGGTAAGTGTTAGTATATCGGCTGAGTCTCGCTGACTTAAATCGGCATCAAAATAAAAATCACGACTGTTTAGCACCCGACCATCTTTTAAAGGCAACGCAATATTAAAATCTGAATTATTTTGATCTACCAGCATCAAAGGTTCTTTCAAATAATTTTCAAACTCCTTTAACTGCACTTTTACCAATTGCCCGCCTTTTTGATTGACTTCAAGCAATAATTTTTCAGAAGATAAGCTCAGTTTTCTAGTCTGTTTAGGAGTCATCAAGTTGGCCAAATCACCATAACTATTTTGAAGTGCCAATTGCTGGATAGAATCGTTAACTTTTTGATCTTGTGGAAGGTTATCAACTGCTGGTACTTCAGTTGTAGCTTCATTTTTTTGGGGTTCGGTTTGGGGTTGGTTTTGGTATAACATCCATGTCAATATCATGGCAATCAGAACAAAACCGATAAATTGATAGGGGTCAAATTTTCTTTCTTCCATAGCGTAAAGATATATTTTTAGTCTTGGCTGTGACTGAATGCTGCAGCAACAAATGCGGAGAATAAAGGGTGGGGATTGGCCACCGTACTTTTATATTCTGGATGAAACTGCACCCCAACAAACCAAGGATGATCCGTGTTTTCTACGATCTCCACTAATTGCGTTTCAGGATTGTAGCCAGCCACCTTAAATTGCTCATCAAATAGTTGTTGACTGTAGTTATTATTAAATTCATAACGGTGGCGGTGTCTTTCCGAAATTTGGGACTGCCCGTAAATATTTACCAATTTAGAACTGGGCTCTAAGTTACAATTCCAAGCACCAAGTCGCATAGTTCCACCTTTATTTTCGATGTCTTTCTGGGACTCCATCAAACTGATAACAGGCGCTTGGCAGTTCTCATCCATTTCAGTAGAATTGGCCGCCTTGAGTCCTTTTACATTACGAGCATATTCAATAACTGCCATTTGCATGCCCAAGCAAATCCCCAAAAAAGGAATATTATTTTCACGTACATATTGAACAGCCCTGATCTTACCTTCTATACCCCGCTCTCCAAATCCAGGAGCCACAATGACTCCATTGAGACCCTTGAGGTATTGCACTGGGGAGTTCTGCTCTAAATGCTCAGAATGAATACTTTCCACCTCAACGGCAACTTGGTGCAGTGTTCCAGCGTGAATTAGAGATTCTAAAATAGATTTGTAGGAATCTTGCAGTTCTACATATTTTCCTACCAATCCAATTTTTACCGTGGTCTTTGGGCTTTTTAGTTTTTTCAAAAAAGATTGCCAATGACTTAAATCGTGTATCGATTTAGGGGTCAATTGAAGTTTTTTGAGCACCACCCGGTCCAAACCTTCATCCAACATTTTAATTGGTACTTCATAGATTGTATTTACATCAATTGACTGGATAACTGCTTCGGGCTTTACATTACAAAAAAGTGCTAGCTTTTGTCGCAAGTCTTTGGTCAATTCATATTCGGTACGACAAACAAGTACATCGGCTTTGATCCCACTTTCCATCAATGTTTTCACCGAATGTTGCGTAGGTTTGGTTTTAAGTTCTTTGGCTGCAGCGAGGTAAGGGATCAATGTCAAATGTATAACAACACAGTTTTCGTCACCCAATTCGTTGATTAATTGACGTACCGTTTCGATGTAGGGCAGAGACTCTATATCTCCAACTGTCCCTCCAATTTCAGTAATAACAATATCATAATCGCCAGAATTACCTAAGAGTTGCATTCGCTCTTTAATCTCATTGGTAATATGGGGAATAACTTGAACTGTTTTTCCTAAAAACTCACCACGACGTTCTTTTTCAATAACGCTTTGGTAGACTCGCCCCGTTGTGACGTTATTGGCTTGGGTTGTTGCAACATTTAAAAAACGCTCGTAATGACCTAGATCCAAATCGGTTTCGGCGCCATCATCTGTAACGAAACACTCACCATGCTCGTACGGATTAAGTGTTCCTGGGTCAACATTTAGGTAGGGGTCAAACTTTTGGATGGTGACGCTAAATTCCTGTGATTGAAGAAGTTTAGCCAATGAAGCAGCTACGATACCCTTCCCCAAGGAAGAGGTTACGCCGCCTGTGACAAAAACATATTTGGTGTTGGACATCCGGTGCTTGTATTTAAATCGTACCGGGCTCAAAATTACAAAATCTACGACAGCCTACCGTGGGATTTTTACTTTATTTCTTGAGGACTACTATCGAATTATCTCGGTATTGTAACAAAAAAACACCTTTATTAACCACGGCACCATTAGGCAAACGTTCGTAATCGAATCTGTTTTCAGTGTATTCAGTTTCACCTAATGTGATTCCGGTTTCCAAACTTCCATTTCTGGTTATACGCAACATCAAATCTAAAGTCAAATCATAACCTCTTTTGGCTTCTTTAGAGGGATACATCCCGAAGCGTTTCAAAAAATGCTCAGCCATATTGCCTTCGTCAAACTGTTGCGGGTGATAACCAGAACTAAATGTAAAACCCAGAGAAGAAAAAGTGGCTTTGGGAATATCGGGTTTTTCATAGGCTGGACCGCGATAGGTAGTAAATAATTGGATGGGGCGACTCGGTGTGATTTTACCACTCAATTGTGAACTAATGCTAGATATCAATGAAAAATTTTCAGACTCTAGAATCACCTTATTCGGTATGCTATCCAACAGTAAGGAATCCATCAATTCAGAATCTAAGTAACCACCAGCTTCAGGCCGAAATTTAATAGCAAAAGGGTAGCGTTCATGGAGTATTTTTTCAATATCTCGATTCATAGAATCAGCTACAATCACTACATGTTCCTCGGATGATAAAACATTATCCAAATGAGCGAGCATTTTTTCCCGAAGCACTTCTTTGGGGGCAATGCTTTGGTACACATTGGGGCGCATTTGTACTTTTTTATAAGACAATGGTGCCACTTTTGGCACATTCTTCAATGCAGGTTGATTGGATATCAAGTCAAAGTTTTTCGGTATCATCGGACCAATCAACACTTCTTGTCGTGCCAATTGATCTTGCTGTGACAAACTACGCAATACCGAAGCATTATTTTGCGTGTCAAAAACGGCTAAAACACTTTGGATGCCGCGCATAGCCAAATCGTCCAATGCCAGTCTAACCCCTGCATAAAAGTCAAGAGCAAGACTGTGTAGGTTTCGTCTCTTGAGTAATTTCTTTGTTTTATCTAGGGAGTCTAATTCTAAAACGCGTGTTTTAAATGGTAACAAAAGACCTACTCGGAGGGGACGATCTAATGGAACTAGAGAGTCAAATAAGTCTATTTTCTCTACCAAAAGATCATCTTTCACTTTTAATTCCCCTGAAAACTCTAAAGGGATTTTTAATACCATGCCAACTTGAAGTCCTTTTTCTTTTAACTCGGGGTTTAAAGAATCTAAGACAGCTTGGGTCACACCTAATTTTTTCTCAATACGATAGTAGCCCTCTTTGGGCTGAACCGTGTAATAATTATAAACAGATGTAGGGGTCACAAGTGAATCTCGTCTACTAACGGGTACTTGAATAGTTTGACCTGCTTTTAGTCCTTCTTTTAGAGACGGATTAAGCGCCTCTAATTCTTGAATCGTAACCCCATAGGTGTAGGCAATCCGCCATTTGGTCGCCTTGGGTGGCACTAAATAGGTTTCTGTTTCTATTGTAGGTACAGGCGCAGTAACGGTCACATTTTGATAGACAGGAATCCGTAAATTCATCCGGCGTTTGAGCCCCTGTTTCACCACAGACGGGTTGTAGGCTTTGATTTGCTCAACGCTAACACCATACTGCTGAGCTAGGCCATAAAGCGTTTCTTTTTTTTTGACTTTGTGAGTCAAAAATCTTTCTGGAATTTGCTCCTGTGCCGAGAGGGTACCCCAACAAAACATACAAAACAAGAGAAAAGTACCAATTTTTTTCATGTGCTAAATATATCAAAAACTATTCCCATTCAATGGTAGCTGGCGGTTTGGAGCTTATATCATAGACAACCCTATTTATACCAGGTACTTTATTGATGATTTGATTCGAAATATCTTGCAAGAAAGCGTAAGGTAAATCGACCCAATCGGCTGTCATCCCATCAGTAGATTCAACTGCCCGCAGAGCAACACATTTTTCATAGGTGCGTTCGTCTCCCATAACACCAACTGATTGAACGGGCAGTAAAATGGCCCCAGCTTGCCATATCTGATCATAGAGGCCTGCGCGCTTTAATCCTTGAATAAATAGCGCATCTACTTCTTGAAGCATCTTGACTTTTTCGGCTGTTATATCACCTAATATTCGAATTGCAAGACCAGGCCCCGGAAAAGGGTGACGACCTAAGATATCAGAATCAATCTCCAAACTCTTACCCACTCTGCGCACCTCGTCTTTAAACAACATCCGAAGGGGTTCTACGATTTTCAGCTGCATATAATCTGGTAGCCCACCCACGTTGTGATGGGATTTAATTGTAACCGAAGGCCCATTTACTGAGACTGATTCAATCACGTCTGGGTAAATAGTACCCTGACCCAACCAAGCTGCGCCATCAACCTTTTTGGCTTCCGCATCGAAAACATCGATAAAGGTTTTTCCGATTATTTTTCTTTTCCCTTCGGGATCACTCACATTAGCCAAAGCGGTTAAGAATATTGCACTAGCATCAACACCCTTGACATGAAGCCCCATACCTTCGTATTGTTGCAAAACTTGGTCGTATTCGTCTTTTCGTAATAAGCCATTGTTGACAAAGATACAAGTGAGCTGATCACCAATAGCGCGGTGTAATAAAACAGCAGCTACGGTAGAATCGACTCCACCCGAAAGACCCAAAATCACTTTTTCAGCTCCGATTTTGGTTTTTAATTCAGCAACAGTCATATCAACAAAAGAATCGGGTGTCCAATCAGCTGCTACCTTTGCGATTCGCGTCAAGAAATTTGACAAAATTTGTTTTCCATCCTGACTGTGGTATACTTCTGGATGAAATTGCAAGCCATAGGTTTCTTCTCCTTCGATACGATAAGCAGCGTGTTTGACATCAACTGTGCTAGCCAGTAAAACACCGCCCTGGGGTAATTTTTCAATCGTGTCACTATGACTCATCCATACTTGACTATGCGCTGGCACATCAGCAAATAAAAGACTATTCGGATCATGAAAGGACAGATTGGCCCGCCCGTATTCACGTGTATTGGAAGGGCTGACTTGACCTCCAGAAAAATGGGCCAGGTATTGTGCGCCATAGCATACCGCTAATAAAGGTTTTCTCCCTCTTATGGCTGACAAATCTGGATGTAAGGCATCGTCTGAACGAACCGAAAATGGGGAACCCGAAAGAATAACTGCCTTGTAATCAGAAAGATCTTTGGGGATTTTGTTGTATGGAAAGATTTCGCAATAGGTGTTTAATTCTCGCACTCTTCGCGCAATCAATTGGGTGTATTGTGACCCAAAATCAAGGATTAGAACTTTTTCTTGCATGGGTAAAAATACAATTATTTCATCGGGGAATAGCGACTTAATTTTAGGTTTTTATACCCGTAACAATATTAATTTGTCAGCCATCAATCCATACCAAATTTTGACCTAAAGGATCAAATGCTTGCATTAAATTGGGAATAAAATGGATACCGTATTCGAGGTAAAAAGTAGTGAAATTTAGCTGACGCTCTTGCAGCTTTTCTTCGGGAAAAAGGCTTTCATAAAGTTGAGTCAGTCGCTCAACTTGATCTTTGAGTTTTTTCTTTTGGGCTTGGAGCAAGCGTTTTTCTAAATGATCAATCCCATTAAATTGTTTTTGACGCTGTGCGGCAACTGCCCCCAAAAAGGAAGCATCTGTCTGCTGGGTAAGTTTTTCTAAATATGTAAAATTCTCAGACAGCGTCTTTTTCAGAAACTGTAGGTCTAAATCTACATTACTTATTTGCCGGATCTTTTTGTTTATCAATGGCGTACGTCGCAAAAAGAAATCCTCAGGATGCAAGCCAAAGTTGGAGATTTTTTTAATGGTTTTGGCCGTGCTTAGTACGGCTGAATTTCGAAGAATTAATAGGGGAAAAGTAGTTTGTTGGGATTTGAAATAGGCTCTCAGTTCCAACCAATAAGCCAACTCACCCCCACCCCCTATGTAGGCTACATTTGGTAAGATCACTTCTTGGTATAATGGCCGCAACAAGACGTTAGGGGAGAATCGCTCTGGATGGGTATGCAGTTCATCTATCAACTGCTGGCTCGTTATAACATCAGATGCTCCATCTAATTGATACCCCTGTGGGTGGCGAATAATTCTTTTTCGGGTAGTGGTCGATAAATAAAATAAATTAATGTCTCTTGGGCTGACTTGTGGACGATATGAGTCGGAATAGTTTTTCTGTAAGGTTTCAATTTGTTGCTGGACAGCGGTTTGACAGCTTGATTGCCTTAATTCATCTTCCATTATAGGCACAAACTGCTGTTTTAATTCTGGTGCATGGCCATCTACAATAACCAATCCATATTCCCCAAACAAGGCATTGACCAGTTTACGGGTCGCCATAGCTAGGTTTTCACTCTCCCTGTAGGAGATTTCAATTAATTTCTTGAGTTGCTCCGCAGCATGACTGGTTGGCAATTGTGCTTCGAAAAGCGACAAAACAGCTTGTAAGGAATTCAAATCCAAGGAACCTACTGCGCCCCCTTGTTCAGGATGCGTCCACTTAAACTTTTTGCCAGCAAACAAAAAACTACTGATTTCCTCAAAATCATGGTCCTCGGAAGCCATCCAATAAACAGGCACATAATGATGTGATGTGTCTGCAGCATTCAGTTGGTCACAAAGCTTGACGGTTTGAACAATCTTGTAGATGAAAAACAAAGGGCCAGTCATCAAGCAAAGTTGATGCCCAGTAGTAATGGTTACAGTTTTATCCTCCTGAAGTCGGTTGATATTGGTATAGGTTGCATCTGAAATAGACAGTTGATCGTACTGCTGTCTCAAAGTAGTCTGTAAAACCTTCCTTTTTGAAGCCGAAAATGAAGATGTTTTTTCTAGGGCTTGGGCTTGTAAAGCTTGCACCGTTGGAAAGGCCGTATAAAAAGACGACAAGGCAGGATGCTGCTTTAAATAATCTAGGATGAGTGGCGAAAAATACCCTGTCTTTTCGTAGGGAATGTTATGCACATTCATAGTCAGTCTTTACGTAAAGATATTTTAATTTTCTTTAGGCACCCCATAGAGATCAAATTCAGTAGCCTCCGTGATATGGATGGTTGCAAAATCCCCAATTTTTAAATAGTGTTCCTGGGCTGAAACCAAAACTTCGTTATCCACATCTGGGGAGTCATATTCGGTGCGTCCCACAAAATAGTTCCCTTCTTTGCGATCAATCATACAACGAAGAGTTTTTCCGATCCACTGTTGGTTTTTTTCACGAGAAATTTCCGTTTGTATGGCCATAATCTCATCCGCTCGGGCTTGCTTGACAGTTTCTGGAATATCATCTTCCAAGCCAAAGGCATGGGTGTTCTCTTCATGACTGTAGGTAAAACACCCCAAACGGTCAAAGCGCATTGCCCGTACCCATTGCTTTAAGGTGTCAAAATCGGCTTCTGTTTCTCCTGGATAACCAACAATTAAAGAAGTACGTATTGCCATTTCGGGTACCGCTGCTCTAAACGCTTTTAATAACTTGGTCGTTTTAGCTTGTGTTGTCCCTCGACGCATTGATTTGAGTATGGGGTCTGAAATATGCTGCAAGGGAATATCAATGTAATTACAAATTTTTGGCTCTTGCCGCATGACTTCTAATACCTCCATAGGAAAACCAGTAGGAAAGGCATAATGCAATCGTATCCACTCTATTCCTTCTACTGCAACCAAGGCGCGAAGCAAATCCGCCAACCGACGTTCTTTATATAAATCCAAGCCATAGTAGGTCAGGTCTTGGGCAATTAGAATTAATTCTTTGACACCCTCAGCAGCTAAGTAAGCTGCTTCCTTTACTAAAGTTTCAATCGTTTTAGACTTGTGTTTTCCACGCATCAACGGAATAGCACAAAAAGAACAAGGTCGATCACAGCCTTCAGCTATTTTGAGATAGGCGTAGTTTTTAGGCGTGGTTGTCAATCGTTCCCCAAGAAGTTCATGTTTATAGTCGGCCCCTAGTACTTTTAGTAGTTGGGGTAAATCTGTCGTGCCAAAATACTGATCCACTTGTGGGATTTCCGTTTCTAAATCAGGCTTGTAGCGTTCGCTTAAACAGCCTGTTACATAGACTCGATCTACCTCGCCCCGTTCTTTTTTTTGGATTTGTTCTAATATAGTGTTTACAGATTCTTCTTTGGCATCGCCTATGAAACCACAAGTATTGACCACCACAATATTGCCTTCTTTTTCGTGAACAACCGACTTTCCAGCAGCTTGCAGCTGACCCATCAATACTTCTGAATCGTATAAGTTCTTAGAACACCCTAAGGTAATAACATTAATGGTGTTCTGCTGGCGGCTTTTAGTACGCATAAAAATATCTAGGGTTGAGACAAGCTATCAATAGTTTGATTTGGTAAATGAAGTTGGGCCCGAAGAAAAGCTGTTGTTTCTTGCGCAACTTCGCTATATATATCGGTATTCAAATAGGACGTAATTACATGGCTTTTGGCTTCGGGAAAAGCCTGTTTCCGTTTTAGTGTATCGGGCGTACCCAATTGATCAAACATCACCAACATATCCTCCACTCGAACGGTATCGTCTTGCAGACTATCATTTTTATAATAATAGCCCATAAATACGGGTGCTTTTATTTTTGCAAAGGTTGCTGGGGTCATGGCAGTTTCAACCAGCTTTTGGACGTGTAAAAGGGCTTCCAATCTGTAAAATGTCGTATTGAACTTTTCTTTTTCAGGGGTTATATCAGACATGTAATTGTACTTCCCGCCCTTGATCAATCTTGCTAACTGCAGCCCCCAGGGCCAAGTCAGTAAAAAGGCGCGCTCATCTTTGATTTTAATGTTTGGAGAATAAAGACCCATGGCGGCAATTTCTGGATCGTCGCCCAGGGTAAGTGCTAGCGTAGCTCCATTAGAAGTAGCAAGGACAATAACTTTCTCTCCAAGAGATTTGGCGATGGCTAGTGCTTCTCGACCACTATCCAAAAAGGCATCGGCCGTGTAATCTAAAAGCGGCTCTTTTTCCTGGCGTCCGTGCCCATATAAACGCGGCAGGTAGAGATTGGCACCAAGGGATTTGGCTACCATAGTGTGAAAAGGAGCACCTTCTTCTGCGGAGGCAGGAAAACCATGAAAATACACCACACTGTAGGGTGTTTTTTGTGGAATACTATCGGCAAAAATAATACGAGATGCATTCCCTGGCCGAATATCTCCAACAGCAGCTTCTTTATTTTGAACAAATGTTTCAAGCACTACCAGATCAACTGGAACTTGCGGGAGGGGTTTTTCCAAGATCGGCATTGCTGGCGTGGGGCCCACCACATAAAGCAATATGATTACTAGAAATCCGAGACCTATTTTTTTAGCGATTGACATATGTTTAAGCATTAAAAAATGAGAATACAAAGGCAGCGGGATCAAAGGGTTGTAAGTCCTCAATGCCTTCACCGACGCCAATATATTTTACAGGAATTTGAAACTGATCTGAAATACCCATTACAACACCCCCTTTGGCCGTTCCATCCAATTTGGTGATGGCTAATGCCGTAACCTCTGTAGCAGCAGTAAACTGCTTGGCCTGTTCAAAGGCATTTTGCCCTGTCGAACCATCTAATACTAATAAAACTTCGTGTGGAGCTTTTGGGACAATTTTGTCCATCACTCGTTTAACTTTGGACAATTCGTTCATCAAGTTGACTTTATTGTGCAATCTTCCAGCAGTATCAATCAAGACGACATCGGCTTTTTGAGCAACAGCGGATTGCAAAGTATCGAAGGCCACGGAGGCAGGATCACTACCCATGGCTTGCTTAACCAAAGGCACCCCTACTCTATCGGCCCATATCTGAAGTTGATCAATGGCCCCAGCTCGAAAGGTGTCGGCTGCGCCCAGAATAACTTTTTTACCCGCTTGGTTGTATTGATGGGCTAACTTCCCAATCGTAGTCGTTTTACCAACGCCATTAACACCAACGACCATGATTACCTCGGGTTGGTGTTTCAATGATGCTGAGAAATCTTGGGGTGTTGCAACCGCATCAGGGGGAACCAATATTCGGGTAATCTCTTCTGTCAGCAATTGACCCAATACATCGGAACCTAAATACTTATCTTGAGCCACACGGGCTTCGATGGATTCAATTATCTTGACAGTAGTTGTGACCCCCACATCAGATTGTATCAAAACGCCTTCGAGTTCATCAAGTAGATCTTCGTCTATAGAAGTCCGACCAGCTACTGCTGTACCTAATTTAGAAAAGAATGAGCGTTGACTCGACTGCAGTCCTTCTGCTAGGCGGCGTTTTTTTTCTGCGGTGAAAAGCTTGTTGAGTTTACTCATAATCAGATACAAAAAAAGCTACTGTAAAGTAGCTTTTCTATACCCATAGGGATGGGATTTACTTTTTATCCAACCAATCATTTACCAAATCGGGTGGAAGAATCGTTTCTACGAAAGAATAACCGGTTGAGCCTTCTTTCTTGACCATTTTGATTGCCTTTGTCAATCGCTTAGAGCCGGTTTGTAAGGTTGCTACTGATTTCTTTGCCATGACTATTTAATTTCTTTGTGAACCGTCATTTTTTTCAAAATGGGGTTGAATTTTTTAATCTCCAAACGATCGGGAGTATTCTTTTTGTTTTTAGTCGTAATATAACGAGACGTTCCAGGTTGTCCAGATGCTTTGTGCTCTGTACATTCTAAAATGACCTGAACGCGATTGCCTTTTTTTGCCATGTCCTAGCTTATTTTAATACACCTTGGGCGCGTGCTTCTTTTAAGACTGCGCTAAGGCCTTTTTTATTAATCGTTTTAAGAGCAGAGGCTTTTAACTTGAGCGTAATCCACTTGTCTTCCTCTGGGATGTAAAAACGTTTTTTTATCAAATTGATGTCAAAACGACGACGCGTTTTGTTCATCGCGTGGGAAACATTGTTCCCAAACATCACTTTCTTACCAGTTATCTCACAAACTTTGGCCATATACTAAAGGTGTTTGCATTAAATCGGACGCAAATTTACATTTATTTATGCGAGTATCAAAAACTTATTGGGAAATAAATTTTATGTTCTTTTTACTATCTATGTAAGACTTTAAACAACAACTCAAAGGCTTTATTGACCGACTTTTGAATGACCCTTTCCCGGTTTTTACCCATTGTAAATTCAAAGCTTTCTACACCAGTAGGCGTTGCCAATCCAATAAATACCGTACCCACAGGGGCCTTACCTTCTAAAGCGGTTGGGCCAGCGTTTCCTGTTGTGGCTAGCGCATAATCGGCTCCAAGGGCTTGCTGTACACCAAGTGCCATGGCCTCGGCTACGGGGCCACTGACAACTCCCTTTTCGGCTATCAGCGCTGCATCTACACCCAATAATTGCGTTTTGGAAACGGTAGCATAGGTAATACTGCTACCCAAGAAAAAGGCCGAGGCACCTGCTTTGGCTGTGATGCGGCTTGACAGGGCCCCACCCGTGCAACTTTCAGCAATGGCAAGGGTTTGGTTCTTTTCTACCAAGCGTTTTCCAATGAGTACTTCTATCGGCTGGTCTTCTTCCTCTCCATAATAGATATCTTCAATTAAAGGGCGTAACTGAGCCACCACTTCATTAACCTGTGCTTCTAAAACCGTTGCGTCTGGACCTTTAGTAGATAACCGCAAACGGACCCGTCCCAAACTAGGCAAATAAGCCAATTTGATATGTGCTGGTAATTGGGCTTCCCAATCAGCAATCCGTTCGGCAATCACGCTTTCCCCCAAACCATAGGTCATGATCGTTTTGTGATAGATGTGTGGGGTTTCAAATTTTTCTTGTAGAGCGGGAAGTACGGATTCTTCCATCAAAGCTTTCATTTCATAAGGCACCCCTGGCATGGATATGACAACCACATCTTCCGCTTCGAACCACATGCCTGATGCGGTACCAATGCTGTTTTTAAAAATACGTGCATGTTTGGGAAGTAGGGCCTGCTCGCGATTAGAATCACTAATGGGGGTTGGAACATATTTGGCAAACATCGTTTCGATATGTTCCAAAATATCGGGATACCAAACCAATGTATCTGAAAAATATTCCGTCAAAGTGTGCTTGGTTACATCGTCATTGGTGGGCCCCAAGCCACCAGTCAATAACAATACGTCGGCACGTTGTCGGGCTTCGTCCAAGGCTTTTTTGATCGTATCGGGTTGATCGGATACGGACGTGATTTGAATGACTTCAATCCCTATGCGATTGAGTGATTTAGATAGAAAAACGGCATTGGTGTTGACAATCTGACCAATGAGAATTTCATCGCCAATAGTAATGAGTTCTGCTGTCATTTATTTGATTTTGGCTTGGAGTAGCTTTTGGTCTTCCAAAAAGCCTTCCAATACATCGCCCTCTTTAACGGGCCCTACCCCAGCAGGTGTTCCCGTAAAAAGTATGTCACCAATTTTTAACGTAAAGTATTGCGACACATGAGCAATGAGTTGGTCAATGGTGTAGAGCATCAAATGAGTGCACCCCTTTTGTACTGTTTCACCATTTTTGGTTAAATGAAAATGTAGGTCTTGTAAATTGGTAAAATTTTTTTTGTTGACCCAATCCCCCAAAACAGTGGCACCATCAAAAGATTTGGATTTTTCCCAAGGAAGTCCTTTGGCTTTGAGTTGGGCTTGTAAGTCGCGGGCGGTAAAATCTATGCCCACACTTATCTGATCGTAATACTTATGGGCGAACTTTTCTTGTATGTGTTTTCCAATCCGATTAATACGTACAATCAATTCAATTTCGTGATGCACATCGTTAGAAAAAGTAGGAAGGTAAAAAGGGGTATTGCGCTGACCTATGGTCGTATCGGGCTTGATAAAAACAACAGGTGCTTTAGGTCGTTCGTTTTCTAATTCGGCAATGTGATCAGCATAATTACGGCCAATACAGAGGATTTTCATGCTCAAGCGCCTTTGTTAAATTTTCGCAAGCGAATTTGGGTTAATACTTTTTTGGTATAGCGTGGAAAATCGGCTTTCATCAACCAACCGAAATAACCTTGTTCTTCTTCCAAAACCTGTTCTACAGTTTTGCCTTTGTGCTTGCCAAAAGAAAAACACTCCTTCCCCTCTTTATCAAAGACAATAAATCCGGCTAGATCAGCGGATTTTCTTCTAGCGGTAAAAGTATTGAGAAAATCTACTGAAGGTTCCAGTTCCTCGTAGCGCTCAATTTGAGCTTGCAACACCTTGAATGTAGCACGGGTATCAGCCATGGCCGAATGGGCATCAGTTAATTCTTCTTGGCAATAGAACTTGAGTGCTGCTGTCAGAGTGCGTTGCTCCATTTTATGAAAAACAGTTTGCACATCAACTGTTTTGAGTTTTTTCATGTCAAAATCACAATCAGCCCGTAGCATTTCTTCGGCCAAAAGCGGTATATCAAAGCGATCGGAATTGAAACCTGCCAAATCGGACTGGGAGATAAAAGCACTAATTTCGGGGGCTAATTCCTTGAACGTAGGAGCATCGGCCACTTTTTGATCCGTAATTCCATGGACAGCAGCCGCCTCTGCAGGGATGGGCATCTCTGGATTTACAAGCCACAGTTTTTCCTGCTCGCTCCCATCAGGAAGCAGTTTGAGTACTGCCATCTCTACGATTCGATCATTTGTGATATTGACTCCTGTTGTTTCTAAATCAAAAAAACATAGTGGTCGGGTGAGTTGTAATGCCATGACTTAAACGGGAGCTGGTTCGTCCCAATTTTCAAGATAATTGGCAACATTTTTTACAAACTGACCGCCGGTGGCTCCGTTTATTATGCGGTGGTCATAGCTATGAGACAGTATTAATTTCCGTCGAATCCCAATAAAATCGCCATCGGGGGTTTCGATTACTGCAGGCATCTTTCGAATCACACCTATGGCCATAATGCCAACCTGGGGTTGATTGATGATAGGCGTACCCATGATAGATCCAAAGTTTCCAACATTGGTAACAGTGTAGGTGCCATCTTGTATCTCGTCAGGCAATAATTTATTTTCCCGTGCCCTTCGAGCCAGGTCATTGACAGCTTTGGTCAAGCCAAACAAATTAAGATGGTCAGCATTTTTAATGACGGGGACGATCAAATTTCCATCGGCTAGCGCGGTGGCCATTCCCATGTTGATTGCGCCTTTTTGAATGATGCGTTCCCCATCAACAGAACTGTTTAGCAACGGAAAATCTCGTAGCGCCTTAAGGACAGCAGTGATAAACAGGGGGGTAAAAGTGAGTTTTTCTCCCGTCCGTTCCAAAAAAGTATTTTTTATTTTTTCACGCCATTCCCAAAGTTCAGTGACATCGGCCTCGACAAAAGATTGGACGTGGGCAGAAGTAATTTTGCTCTCAATCATGTGATTAGCAATCAATTTACCCATTCGAGACATTTCAATAATCTGATCTTGACCACTTATAATTTTGACTGCTGGTTTGGAAGATTGAATGTTTGGTGGTGCTTCGGCTTTTTCAACAACAGGCTTGAGTGTGCTTTCAGGTGATGGCGCAGCAACTGGGCTTACAGGTTGACTTGGTTTTCGGTTTTCCAAATAAGCCAGCATGTCCTTTTTGGTAACCCGTTGGTTTTGACCAGTACCTGGAATGCGATCTAATTCTTCCTGAGAAATATTTTCTTTGGCGGCCATATTTTTCACCAAAGGCGAATAAAAACGTTCTGTAGAACTGACAATGGGTTGCAACTGTTCTTTTACTTGTTGCACTTCTTTTGCTACTTGTTGAGCTGCTCTATCAGCTTCGAATTCATCCACTTGGGATACGGGAGCTGTCGGTTTTGGTGCAAGGTTTTGAGCTGGCTCAGCAACAGCGGGTGTCTGTTGGCTTTCTTCTGACGTTGCTAAGGGACTATCAGTTTCTATAATGGCTAAAACTTCACCAACTTGGGCAACTTGGTCTGGAGCATAACGCTTTTCTATAAGTACTCCGGCCACCTCAGAGGGCACGTCAGAATCAACTTTGTCTGTAGCAATTTCTACCACGGCATCGTCAACAGCAATTGTATCACCCTCCTCCTTTAACCAGGCGGTTATGGTGGCTTCGGCGACACTCTCTCCCATTTTAGGGAGTTTTAGTTCATATTTTGCCATAGCAGATTTTGTCGTCAAAAATACAAAAAGTAAGCCAGTGTTTGGCGGCTGTTTTTAGCATTATTGCTGAATTGATTTTTCATAGGGCAAGCGGGTATTGATACTTCTAGCCAGGGTAACCTCATCGGTGTATTCCAACTCTTCCCCAACAGCAATACCTCTAGCTATAGTACTTAGCTTAACAGGGAATTTACCCAATAGTTTGTACATATAAAAGTTTGTTGTGTCAGCTTCCATGGTGGCGCTAAGTGCAAAAATTACTTCTTGAACATCACCTGAATCGATTTTGCGAATTAGGGAATCTAAAGTCAAGTCTTGGGGGCCTATACCATCCATAGGGGAAATCAACCCCCCCAAAACGTGATAATAGCCCTTGAATTGACTGGTGGATTCAATGGCCATCACATCGCGAATATCTTCGACCACACATAACAAACTTTTATCTCGGGCGGGGTTGGAACATATCTCACATCGGGGCGCATCCGATAAATTGTGACACTGTTCACAAAACTTTATTTCCTTGCGGAATGCTGTCAAAGCAGTAGCCAAACGTTGGGTGTGTGCCTCAGGCTGCTTGAGTAAATGCAAAGCCAAACGCAAGGCAGATCGCTTTCCGATACCCGGTAGCTGTGCAATTTCTGCTACTGCATTTTCTAAAAGCTGGGAGGAAAATTCCATATGTAAAAATACGAAAATAATGCTTCAGACAATTTTCTATCTTTAAAGCCTAAACCAAATTGTATGCTCACTCCAACCGCTATTTTGACTTTAATTCTAGGATACTTTGCCCTATTAATTGGTATTTCCTTTTGGACAGGTCGTCAGGAGTCAAATGCAATATTTTTTCAAGCCAATAAAAATGCACCTTGGTTTTTGGTAGCATTTGGTATGGTTGGTGCTTCTTTGTCTGGTGTAACTTTTATTTCTGTTCCAGGCTGGGTGGCAGACACGCAACTAACCTATTTTCAAGTAGTACTGGGGTATGGAATTGGATATTTTGTAGTGGCTTATTTCTTAATACCCTTATATTATCGGTATAACATTACCTCCATTTATGAGTATTTGGGACAACGATTGGGACCCAATAGTCACTTAACTGGGGCTGCCTTTTTCTTTTTGTCACGGGTACTTGGGGCTGCCTTTAGGTTATTCTTGGTTGCTTTAGTGCTTCAACAATTTATTTTTGAACCTTGGGGGGTTCCGTTTGAACTCACGGTGGTTTTATCCATTGCCTTAATATGGCTTTACACCTTTAAAGGGGGGATCCAAACCATCATTTGGACGGATACCCTTCAAACGGTACTGATGATTGTTGCAGTGGTCTTATCGGTCATTTATTTATTGGATGCAATGAATTGGACCATGGCTTCTTTTTTTGAATCAACAGCCTTTGATGAATACAGTAAAATATGGGTATTAGATAAGCCTTTAGCTCGAAATTACTTCCTTAAATCTCTGATCGGAGGTGCTTTTATCACCATCTGCATGACTGGTTTAGATCAAGACATGATGCAAAAAAATCTGACATGCCGTAATGTACACGAAGCACAAAAAAATATGATCAGCTTTAGTTTTGTCTTGGTTGGGGTAACTTTTTTATTTCTAATACTTGGGATATTACTTTACAGCTATGCCCAACAAAAAGGGCTTGCAGTTCCAGTGGTTGACGGCAAAGCCAATACCGATTTGTTATTCCCAGCGATTGCTTTGCAAGGTGGTTTGGGGGTAGGTGTTGCCATCACTTTTATTCTCGGACTTATAGCAGCGGCTTATAGTAGTGCTGATAGTGCGTTAACATCCCTAACCACCTCTTTTTGTGTGGACTTTCTGAAATTAGATCAGAAGCCACAAGCAGAACAGATTCGAACTCGTAAAATAGTCCATGTTCTGATGAGTTTGGTTTTAGTTATGGTCGTAATACTATTCAAACATGTATTAGACCGAAACGTAATAGATGGTTTACTTACTGTCGCTTCTTATACCTATGGGCCCTTATTGGGACTTTTCGCTTTTGGAATGTTTACCTCTTATAATATTCAAGACAGTAGGGTGATTTGGGTAGCCCTGGCGGCCGTTGGTATTGTTTTTGGTTTAGGGCAAATCCCCAGCAGTGTTTTGGGTGGGTATCAGATTGGCTACGAGCTCCTTCCCCTCAATGGACTCATCACTTTCTTGGGTTTAATACTGATTCGTAGAAAGTAGTACCAAATTACAAGCATTTTCTATTGCAATTCCTTTGTCGCGGAGTTGCGCTGACAAGATCAAATTTTCAGATCCTGGATTAAAGAGCACCCGCTTGGGTTGCCATTGAAGTATGCTGTCGAGATATTGTTCTTGCAATGCAGGATTTAGATACATACTCACAGTATCGATACCTTCCCAGCTGGGGTCAGCTTGGGTATGAACTGGGACATCTGCGACATATCCTGCTGAACGTCCAACAGCAATCACAGGGTGACCAGCGTGACGTAACTTGATAATGGCTTGGTGGGCGTAGCGTTCTGGTTTGAGGGAAGCACCAAGAACGAGAGTCTTTTTGAGTGTCATACTACCACCGAATGATAGAACTGCCCCAGGTAAAACCACTTCCAAAAGCTGCCAAAACCACCAAATCTCCCGATTTAATTTTTCCTTCTTCCCAGGCTTCTGTCAGTGCAATTGGAATGGAACCAGCAGTTGTGTTTCCATAACGTTGTATGTTGTTGTATACCTGATCGTCTGTCAATCCAAATTTCTTTTGGACAAATTGGGATATACGAAGGTTTGCTTGGTGTGGTACCAGCATATCAATAGCATCAGGACCCAAGTTGTTTTGAGTTAAGCCTTCCATGATAACTTCTGAAAAACGAACTACCGCATTTTTAAATACCAATTGCCCGTTCATGTAGGGATAGTAAGAAACATCTTCGGGATCATTGGCTTCCAGAATTTCAGGTACCCAGCGATTGGTGCTCGGGCCAATGAGAGATAATTCTTCGGCAAACTTTCCTTCGGAGTGAAGGTGTGAGGACAATACGCCTTTTTTGTTATCTTCTTCACGAGTAAGAACAGCAGCACCAGCCCCATCACCAAAAATAACCGATACCCCTCTACCCCTTGTGGTAAAGTCCAATCCACCAGAATGGTTTTCAGAACCAATAACTAGTACGTTTTTATACATGCCCGATTTGATAAACTGATCCGCAGTTGCCAATCCGTACACAAAGCCAGAACATTGATTCCTAATATCCATTGCAGGACAGGTTGGGATATCTAACAACTCTTGTACTATGACACCCGACCCTGGAAAATAATAGTCTGGGCTAAGGGTTGCAAATAAAATCATATCAATATCTTGTGGTTGCAACCCAGCGCGTTTAATTGCGATACGCGCAGCAGCCACCCCCATGGAAGCGGTAGTATCTCCTTGACCTTTTACAATATGGCGACGTTCTTTGATGCCAGTTCGCTCTTGTATCCAGGCATCAGAAGTGTCCATCTTTTCCGCTAGATCATTGTTTGTGACAATGTTATCTGGGAGGTATTTTCCCAGTCCTACAATTCTTGAATTATACATGTAATTTTAGTATATATGATACTGCAATATAAAAGAAAAAAACACCCTGCGAAAAGCAGGGTGCTGGATAATTACACAATAAATAAACCAATTAAACAAAATTCATGTAATTATATATGTTGACTTTGGCTTTGAGATCAAACAGTAAACTGTACAAACCAAAAAATGTCCGGTTGATATATATGAAATGCTCTGATCCACGATTACCATTCATTTTACGCCACTCTTTGTCCTGGGTAAATTCTTCGCTTAAGGAAGCAATCTGGTTCCAAAAGACAGGATCAGAAAAATCAAAACTATCACTGTGGAAGGGTTGGGTAAACAGGGTAAGCATCCGATGAAAAAGTGCCGTAAAGAATTTAATTTCCTTGTCACCGTCATTGGGTAATAAAATTTCTAGTTCGGTGAGAATGTTTTGGAAGGCTTGCTCATTTTCTAAATTTTCTGGCCTTGAAAGTTCAAAATAAGGCTTGTAAAAATTTTCTGGTATTTCCTTGATGCAACCAAAATCCAAAGCGATTAGTTCATTGTTAGGTGATACCAAAAAATTGCCTGGATGCGGATCTGCATGGACTTTTTTTAAGCCATGCATCTGAAACATATAAAAATCCCAAAGTGTTTGGCCCAGCTTCTGATTGGTCTCTGGGTTTGTATTCTCTTGTTCTGTATATTCAGACAAATGAATACCCTCCATCCAATCCATCGTCAAAATCCTTTTTCGAGACCATTCCGGATAATAATTCGGAAATAACATATTGGGCACCACCGAACACTCTTGGGTAATTTGCTGGCTTTGTTTCAGTTCGAGTTCGTAGTCGGTTTCTTCTAATAGCTTGTTTTCAACTTCTTTAAAAAACTTATCTACATCTTGCCCCTGTAAGTTGAACATTCTTATGGCTACTGGCTTAACAATACTCAAATCAGAGCCGATACTGTTTGCTACCCCAGGATATTGAATTTTCACAGCAAGTTTTTTCCCATTCTTCGTTGCCTGATGTACCTGTCCGATACTGGCAGCGTTTACAGATTGGGTAGCAAACGTATCAAAAATGACCTCTGGGTCAGCTCCTAAATTTTTCCGAATCAGTTGTTTGACAAGTGGAGCAGAGAGAGGCGGCACCGAAAACTGTGCAAGACTAAATTGCTCAACATAAGCACGGGGCAACATATTTTTTTCCATGCTCAGCATTTGAGCCATTTTCAGAGCGCTTCCTTTGAGGCTTTTCAGCCCATCATAAATATCCTTCGCGTTTTCTTCGTCTAACTGTTCTTTGGAAACCTCTCTATTCAAAGCCTTACCACCGTAGTATTTGAGGTAATTTCCACCAACTTTAACACCGGTAGCTACCAGCTTGGTTGCTCGTTCAATTTTATTGGTTGGTATGTGGTCTAGTGTTTTCAATTAAGCACTCGCTATTTTTTCTTTCCATAGGAATTTCCCTAAATCCAAAATAGAATCTAGTGGCGTATTATCAAAAACATCAAATGCGGTGTTGACTGATTTTTCAATAGCAGCATCTGTTTTTTCGAAGTTCTCTGATCGATCGTCAATCCAAAATCGCATTAAGAACATGAGTTGCACCCAAGCGGCTTCGGAAAATAACTGAGGGGGGTGCTGTCGCCAGCGGCTTTCTTTATCGGCATTCCCTTCTTCAATCAAATCAGTAGCAAATGCTTTAAAATGTTTCCGAAGTGCTTTGAGGTAAACCAAATCTTGTAAACTTTTCTTTTCGTGGTTTAAAGCAAACAATACATAGGACCTATTGAGTAACATAACTTCAAAAAAAGTGAAGTAAAAACTCAATAGTTTATCCTTACGATTTGCTTTTTTATAGGCTTTGTCCTTGTCCAAAACCGTCATTGTATTTGTAAAAAAAGCTTCCCAAATAAACTCGCGAACGGCGTCCAAAGAGGCAAAAACGGAGTAGAAATCTTTTTCTTCCATCTTTGCTACTTTGCAAAACTTAAAAACTGATTTGGGATAGCTTTCGTGTTCCAATACATGATTAGTGTATTGACTCAGAATAGTAGCGCGTAATTCGTTCTTATCCATTGGTTTTTTATTTAGTGCAAAAGTAACAAACGTTTAACTATTTATTGTTTTATTTAAACAATAAATTTCTGTTAAAATTCAAGCGTGTCAATCTGTCACGCTTGCGGGTTTGGTATTTTTTTTGTCCAGTACAATCAAAATTTAATAAAATGTCAAAAGGTAAAATCAATGTAGCGGTAGAGAATATATTCCCGCTAATCAAAAAGTTTTTGTACAGTGACCATGAAATCTTCCTTCGTGAATTGATTTCCAATGCGACTGATGCTACAAATAAACTAAAGCACCTGAGTAGTTTAGGAGAGGTCAAAGGAGATCTAGGCGATTTGACCTTGGAAGTTAAGATTGACAAAAAAGGAAAAAAACTACACATTATTGACAAAGGGGTTGGAATGACGGCCGATGAAGTCAACAAGTACATTAATGAGGTGGCCTTTTCTGGTGCTGAAGAATTTTTAGAGAAATATAAAGAAAGTGCCAAAGATTCGGGAATCATTGGACATTTTGGCCTAGGGTTTTACTCTGCTTTTATGGTTGCTAAAGAAGTAGAAATAATAACAAAATCATATAAAGATGAGCCAGCTGCCCACTGGGTTTGCGACGGTTCCCCAGAGTACGAACTCAAAAAATCAGATAAAAAAGAACGCGGTACAGAAATCATCTTACACATTGATAAAGATTCGAAAGAATTCTTAGAGGAAGCTCGGATTAGTGAGCTTTTAACAAAGTACAATAAGTTTATGCCTGTTCCAATTAAATTTGGAACCCGAGAGGAAACGCTTCCCCAGCCTAACGATGCCGCAGAAGATGCCAAACCTGAAACCAAAACTGTTGATAATATCATCAACAACCCCGATCCAGCTTGGACTAAGACCCCTGCCGATCTAAATGAGGAGGACTACAAAGGTTTTTATCGAGAATTGTATCCCATGCAATTTGAAGAACCCTTATTTCATATTCATCTTAATGTTGATTATCCTTTTAATCTGACTGGTATATTATACTTCCCTAAATTGAATAATGATCTAAATATCCAAAAAGATCGTATTCAACTGTATCAAAATCAAGTTTTTGTCACTGATAATGTTGAAGGCATTGTACCAGAATTTTTAACACTTCTCCGTGGGGTAATTGATTCACCCGATATCCCTCTCAATGTGTCTCGGAGTTATTTACAAGCGGATGGGGCGGTTAAAAAAATTAGTAATTATATCACCCGTAAAGTTGCAGACAAGCTTAGCAGTTTATTCAAAAAAGATCGAAAAGCTTTTGAAGAAAAGTGGAACGATATCAAAGTGGTGATCGAATATGGTATGTTGAGTGAAGACAAGTTTTTTGAAAAAGCAGAAAAATTTGCCTTATACCCGACTACAGATGGAGATTATTTTACTTTCGAAGAACTCCAAGAAAAACTTAAAGATGCGCAAACGGATAAGGATGACAAATTAATTTTGTTATATGCTTCTGATACAGATGCGCAGCACAGCTATATTCAATCCGCAAAGGATAAAGACTACACGGTACTTCTACTCGACTCACCCATTATCAGTCACCTGATACAAAAACTGGAAACTTCTAAAGAAAATATCAGCTTTGCTCGGGTCGATGGAGATGCCATCGAAAACCTGATTAAAAAAGAAGAAGCTACGGTTTCCAAACTTTCAGATGAAGAAAAAGACAAGCTCAAACCCATGATTGAAGACGTTGTCTCTGACAGTCAATATACTGTTCAATTAACCGCTATGGATAGTAATAGTCTACCTTTTGTATTGACCCAGCCCGAATTTATGCGTCGAATGAAAGAAATGCAGCAAACGGGTGGGGGCATGATGGGTAGTTTCCCTGAAATGTACACTTTATTGGTTAATACAAATCACGATTTGGTTGGGCAGATTTTGCAAACTCGAACTGCAAAAAAAAGGGAACGTTTGATCCAACAAGCACTAGATTTAGCGCGCCTGTCTCAAAACTTACTGAAAGGAGAAGACTTGACTGCCTTCATACAAAGAAGCTTGCAACTAATCAAATAGCATCACTCTTTTTGATCACAGCCCGAAAAATCTACAGGAGTGGTTTGGGTGCTGACATACTTCATCAAGTAGTCTGCTGTGGTCAATGGAAAACTATAGGTTGGTTCAGCAAAATAGTCTGAATTGACATACGTTATGTAATCGTTCAAAGCAATACTGAGGGACATGCCAGCGGGTAGTGCTTGTCCCTCAGCATCCACTAAGCGATAGCTTTCGCCTTGCTTTTCTAAGGTATAATTTGAATCATAAGAAAAAGAAGCACGATAGTGAGAAAAAAAGGCTTCAATCTCAGCTACCGTCATATCGTAGGTATCAATACCATTGCCAAAAGGGTCTATGCTGTAAATCGTGTACGGAGTGATATCCCCTTGCGGTAAGTCGTTTCGTACCCCACCAGAATTTTGGATAACCAAGTCGGCCTGGGTTTGTTCACGCAAAGCCTTTACGTAAAAACAAGCCGTTTCAGTTCGGTTGTGATCATGGGCTGATTGCCCAAGTACTTCAAAAAATTCTGGTGCTTGATTATAAATAGCAACTTTGTCTTTAATAGTACTGTTTTCCTCCTTTGCACTTGTTAAATCTATACTAGAAAAAGAGGCAGATTGAAACTTACCATTTCTGAATGTCAATATTGTTTTACCTAAAGTCTCAAGATACTTTCCCGACATGACCATCAAACCGTTCTGTTTTTGCTGACCATAAATCTGATTTGTATGTCCACCAATAATTACATCTATTTCAGGATAGGTTTTTAATAATTCTGCATCTTTAACTTCCCCCTGATGGGTCAAGGCAATTAAAGCATCTGCTTTTTGACCTTCTTTGTAGCCAGTGTAGGAAGCGAATACATCAATTCCATCTTGAAAATCAAGTCCTTTAATTTTTTTGGGATGGGTTAAAGGCTTTTTTTGGGGACTACTGGTCTCTACAATTCCTACAAAAGCAATACGAAAACCATTTTTTTCAAGGGTAATCGCTCCTGGCACAGCAGCCAAAGCCCCAGTCCCCCCACTTACATTGGCGCAAAGAAATGGGAATTGCGCTTGAGCAATACGATCAGATAAAGTTGCCTGCCCGTAATCAAATTCGTGATTACCCAAAACACTAACATCCATATCCAAATCATTTAGTAAATCAATAATTGGGTAACCTTTTTCGGTATAAAAATCAACAATCGGATTCCCTGAAAACAAATCACCTGCACTGACAAAAAAAACAGCTTCATATGTATCCCGAGCTGTATTTAAAATCGGCTCAATTTTTGAGAAATTCGCTAAACGTCCGTGTGGATCATTAATTGAGTAAATTGCGACTTGTTGTACCCCTATTTCATTTTGCTCTGAAATTGATGGTGAGCAACCCAAAACGACTAGCAATAAAAACAACAAAACTGGCATATTTACTGGTAAACGCATCCGCTTAATTTTTTTCTAAAATACGTATTTGAAACCGAAAAAACAGCCTCTGGATGACTGTTGTTTCATTGATAAATTCATGGCAGCTTATCAATTAATTCCGTATTATTATTGAGACAAAATTCAAACCAAACACAACCATGGTCTACAAACGATTCCTAACACGATTATTATCTTTTTGGTGTGTACTTTTAGTGCCCTTTGTAGGTCATTTTTTTACTGAGGAAATCCAATGGAACCAAATTGATTATATCGTTGCTGCTCTATTATTGGGTGGAGCAGCTGCGGTTTCTAGTTGGATTGATCACATTCAACTTTCAAAAAAATCAAAAAGTGTACTGATTGTTCTTTTTTTAATTTTCTTCTTACTCATATGGGCTGAATTAGCGGTGGGGCTTTTTGGGAGTCCATTGGCCGGAAGCTAACTTTACATCATGACAAAACAAGAAAGAAAACAACATTGGGAACAGATTTATAATGACAAAGCATTTGAGGCTTGCAGTTGGTACCAAAAAACACCCTCTTTTTCTTTGAAAGAAGTCCAAAAATGGACCGACCAGCAATCCGCAATTATTGATATCGGGGCTGGAGAAAGCCGATTGACATCTCATCTTTTTTCGCTGGGCTACAAGGACCTATCCGTGTTAGACATCTCTTCAAAAGCGATTGAAAAGGCGCAAGCTAATTTTGGGGATCAGGCGAATAAAATCAGGTGGATTCATGCTGATGTAACTGATTTTGATGATTCAAAAAAATATGATCTGTGGCACGACCGAGCAGCTTTTCACTTTTTGACACATACAAATGATATAAATACCTATGTGGATCGTGCAACAGCAAGTATTCAACCTGGAGGCTATGCGATTATAGGAGCTTTTTCCGACCAAGGCCCCTCGCGTTGCAGTGGCATCGAAGTACAACAATATACCGCTGAAAGCATGACCCGCTGTTTTGAAAAGTCATTTGAATTGATCGAGCAGCAACTGCAATGGCACATTACGCCTTTTGAAACCCAACAAGCTTTTTGCTTTTGTACGTTTAAAAAAAAATAATTTAGAGTACTACAGATGCTTGAACTTTTTGCTACCGAAAACACCCCATGGAAACCTGATTTACCCGATGCGGAATTGTTGTATTATCCCAATTTTTGGACACCAGCTAATGCCGAAACTTTATTTAGCATACTCGAAGAACAAACCCCTTGGCAACACGACCCTATCACGGTCTTTGGTAAAACCTACATGCAACCACGATTGACCGCCCTTTATGGAAAAAGTACCCAAGCCTACACCTATTCAGGTATTGAGATGCACCCACATCCAATGACTACTACTTTACACAAAATTTTAGAACAAATAAAAACTGTTGATGCGCACCCGTATAATACAGTCTTACTGAACATGTATCGAGACGGCAAAGACAGCAATGGTTGGCATGCTGACAATGAAAAAGAATTAGGGCCACATCCACGAATTGCATCTGTCAGCCTAGGAGAATCTAGGTATTTTCATTTTAAGCACCGTACGAAGAAAACCCAACGTTATAAAATCCTGTTGGAACATGGAAGTCTATTGATTATGGGGGGCGCTATGCAAGAATACTGGGTGCATCAAATTGCGAAAACAGCCCGCCCAAAAAAAGCAAGAATTAACCTAACTTTTCGTAAGCTTATTTAAAAGCATCATTGAGTAATACGGCCAAACGAAGCCCGCCTCTGTGTAATTGCTCTCTAAGTTGGTCCATAAATCGATAACGATAAGCGTAGCTTAAGTTTTCGTCTTGCTTTGTTTGTTCATAAATCGCTAAAGTTAACAAGCGGACTTCATTGATCCATTCGGTAACGGTACCCTGCTGGATTTGGGCGATCTGTTGCGGCGTTAGATTTTTTCTATTTTCGACCAATTCTGAATAACTCATCTGATAGCTATCAATCATTTGACTGTCCCACACGCGATGTAAGTTGGTCTTTCTACCAAACCAATTCACTTGAAATCGGTTGCCTCCACGATCTTCTGATTTACCTATATGTAGTGGCTGATGGAGATCGCCTACTAAATGGACCAATAATTTTAAGCTAAATGCTTTTTCTTTCTTTGAACTATTTTTGCTCTTTAGTTGATTCAAACAATATGCAATGCCTTGAGCCAGATCTCCATCAGGGCTAGTCTGTTGACCATCATATGTTGCATCAAATGGAAAATTGATGTAGTGCCAAGGTTTGTAACGATCATACAAACTATCAGATTTTATATCGTCGCCATAGGTGGCAACAAATGCGAGAGACTGGCCGTCCAGCAAAAAATCAATTTGTCTTTGGGCTTTTTTGGTCAGATGGGTATCGGCAATAGCACCTACAACCCTATGACCTGTTTGTCCCCAGTCTGCGTGATAGGGTGTTGGCCAAACAGTAAATAAAATTAATGTGAACAAGTATTGAAAAAGCATTGTTAGTTTTTTACGGCAATGTAGGTTTATTTCTGTGACATTAAGTAAATTGCGCCTTAAAAAATTCAGTGATCATACGCCTATATTTTTCGTTGGGGCTATCCTTTTTGAGTGTATTATCTTTAACTGCACAAAAAAAAGTTTTCCCAAGCTTACAAGTAAAATACATAGATGAATCCATAAAAATAGACGGTGAAGCTAATGAAAAGGTATGGCTAACTGCAGAAACGGCAACCGACTTTTGGCAATATTTCCCTACGGATAGTATTCGAGCCCAAATGCCAACTTCTTTTAAAGTTGTTAATGACGACAAAAACATTTATCTCTATATCAAAGCGGACTATACAGGTGATGATTTTGTGATTCCATCATTGCGTCGTGACTTTTCGGGCCGCGGCAATGATAATATCGCTTTTCATTTTGATCCATTTAACGATCGCACCAACTCTTTTTTCTTTGGAACTAATCCACTTGGGGTTCAGCGGGAAGTACTTATATCTGGAGGAGGAAATAATTTTCAACGCAATAGTAATTCAAGCTGGGACATCAAATGGGAAACGGAGACAAAAATTTATGACGGTTATACCATAACAGAAGCCAAAATCCCATTGGCCTTTTTAAATTATCCTGATGGAGGAACAAAGTGGGGGTTTAATATGACTAGACTAGACACCCAAACCAACGAACGAAGCGTTTGGAGTCCTGTTCCCCAAAATCAAAATCCAGTCAATTTGGCATTTATGGGTGATCTAATTTTTGAAAAACCATTACCTAAATCAAAAATTCCCTGGGCATTTATCCCTTTTGTGGCAGGTATTACGGCTAACGATTTTGATAATGCAAATAAATTTTCAAGTCTTAGTTTTGGTGGGGATATCAAGGTTCCTATCAATAATGGATTGAATTTAGACTTAACATTTAATCCTGATTTTTCACAAGTAGAAGTAGATGATCAAGTCATCAATCTGACCCGGTTTGAAGTACGTTTGCCTGAAAAAAGACAATTTTTCATTCAAAACGCAGACTTATTTGCCAACTTTGGGAGTAGTTTCAATGCCCAACCTTTCTTTTCCAGAAGAATTGGTGTGGCAGAAGATAAAGATGGTAATACCATCCAAAACCGAATCATTGCAGGAGCCAGATTGAGCGGTAAACTTAACCCAAATCTTCGCATAGGTTTTCTCAACATGCAAACCGATGCTGACTTAGAAAATGAAATTCCAGCAAACAATAACACCGTTTTTTCTATACAGCAAAAGGTCTTTTCTCGCTCTAATGTCAGTTTTATTTTTGTAAATCGGGAGACTACTGGCGAGTATGATTTTGTATCAGATGAGGAGCGATACAATCGCGTTGCTGGTCTAGACTATCAATTGGCCTCAAAAGACAATAGTTGGACTGGCCGCTTTTGGCTCCATCAATCTTTTGACAAAAACATCAGTAAGGACAACAACAGTTTTGGGGTTCGCATCAATAGAAACACAAGAAACTATGAGTTTACCGAGTCGATTGGGGGGATTGGAGAAAACTACAATGCAGATTTAGGCTTTGTCCGTCGCAAAGGGAATTTTCAAAATTTCTCAAAATATACTCGAAATTTTTACCCCAAAACAGGACCCATAAACACCTGGAGCTTGGCTTTACAGAGTTATACCTTATGGAAACCCAGTGATGATTTTAGAAAAACGGATGGCAGTTTCAACATTGAATCTGAAATTCAATTTCGCAACCAAAGTCGACTTCAAATCGAAGCCAGTAATCGTTATGTTTATTTGTATGATGATTTTGACCCTACAGGACTCAATGCAGACTACCCCTTACCCGCAGAGACAGATTATCGCTATAATTCGTTGGATGTCAATTATAATTCAGACCAACGCAAGCGATTTAACTACCGCTTTGGTCCAAACATAGGGCAATTCTATAATGGTATGAAATACTCAATTCGGAGTGATTTAAATTACCGTATACAACCTTATTTTCAAGCGAGTCTTAAGTTCAATTATGATTATATTGAGTTGGGTAATGGTTTTCCAAATGCCAACTTATTATTAATTAGTCCTAAGGTAGATTTGACCTTTACCAAGTCTATTTTTTGGACAACATTCGTTCAATTCAGTTCTCAATCAGAAAATTTAGGAATCAATTCACGATTACAATGGCGTTTTGCTCCGCTCTCTGATTTATTTATAGTCTACAATGACAATTATATAACGACAGACTCTTTTTTGCCGAGATTGCGTACTTTTAACCTCAAACTCACCTACTGGTTAAACATATAAATCAGTATCGGATCATGTGATGGGGAACCAAACCTTAAAATTGAATAAGATGAAAAAATGGAACATATGGTTATTTGCCTTAATGATTGTTGGTAGCCTTCTTACCCAATGCAATCAACAACCTAAAGTTGGCAAAGGTGAAATGCTTGTCAGTGGAAAAGTGGAAGGGCTTCGTAAAGGCACACTATATCTTCAAAAATTTGTTGATACCCTTTTGACAAGTATTGACTCTGTAACCATCAAAGGAAGTCCAGATTTTTCATTCATCACTAGAATAGACAGTCCTGAATTGTACTATTTGTCTTTGACCAAGGACGATGGTGATTCACTAAAAGATAGGATTCCATTTTTCGGAGAAACCGGAAAGATTAGTATCAATACCCGACTGAAAACATTTGAGACAAGTGCTCAAATTAATGGATCAGAAAACCAAAACTTATATCGAGAGTACCAGTCTTACATGCGCAAGTTTAACGATCAACAACTTGATATGTTACAAGATTATCTCGACTTTCAGCAATCAAGATCGCTCGAACAAGCCGATTCAGTTCAAAAAGCTATGGATTACCTTATTCGTCGCAAGTATCTTTATGCTATCAATTTTGCTTCCAATCATGCTGACAAAGAAATAGCACCTTTCATTGCGCTTGCGGAGGTGTATGATGCCAATTTGAGTCTATTAGATACACTTGCCTCTCGAATGACACCCGAGGTAGCGGCTTCGAAATACGGTGAAAAATTACAAGTATACTTGGCAAAAAGAAAAGCTGACAAAGACAGCTTAGCACAAGCTAAGTAAGTTTTTCAACATCAGCTTCTAGCTTAGCCAGACTGCTGTGTAGTTTTTCGCGGATGGGAACAAAAGCTTTTTTTCCTTGATTTTTAGCGCTATTAACCTCCCGAATTAAATCATCAAATAGTTGAATCGCTGCATCGATAAGTGGATCCGTTTTTTTGGCATCAACATTGGGGTGATCCAATTCTATCACATAAATATCTTCAATCAGGGCACCAATAGCATCATTGATGTCTTTTTTAAGTTGCTTTACACTAGACATAGAATCGTATTTTAGGGAAAGGTACTAACTTTATAGGGCTTAACCAACAGACTGGGCCTTCAAAGTTTTCAATGCGCGGTAAATGTGCTGTGTGGGGTTTATGCCGCTATGGGCTAAAATCAATGTCCCTGATTGATTAAATACAAAAGTGACACGACGACTTAAAATTCCAAAAAATTGAGGAGTAATCTTAAATGCCTTTTGAAGTGTTCTGTCTTGATCAGAAAGTAAGGGATAGGGCAAACGATAATTGGCACTGAATTTTTCATGGCTTTTTTCAGAGTCGGAACTGATACCAATTACCTGTGCTCCATAGGTTAAGAAATCTTCATATTTGTCACGGAAGGAACAGGCTTCAGCAGTACAACCCGGAGTGAAGTTTTTGGGGTAAAAAAATAAAACCACAGGCTGTTTGCCAATAAATTGTTTACTATTTATACTGTTCCCTTGTTGATCTATCCCCTCAAATTCGGGAAGTTGTTCTCCTACTTTTAGCATTACTTTCCGTTGTATTTAACAAAGTTTCTGGGGGTTTCATACAAAACCACTTCAAGGTCTTGTTGGGTTTCAAGATGAGGTCTGAGCTTGTTATAAATAACCACAACAATGTTTTCAGCAGTAGGTATAAGATTTTTGAACTCGGGCACTTGTACATTCAAATTTTTGTGGTCAAAGGCATCTTCAACTTCGGATTTGATAAGGTCTCTAAGTACTTTCATATCCATGACATAACCCGTCTCAGGATTAATTTCGCCTGTAACATGAACAATTAGTTCGTAATTGTGTCCATGAAAGTATTCGTTGGAGCATTTGCCAAAGGTTGATTCATTTTTGGCATCGTCCCAGTCGGCTCGATATAAGCGATGAGCAGCGTTGAAATGGGCTTTACGAGAAACAGTAACACGCATTAGGCAGATGGTTTTAAAGATTCAATATAACGCTGAAATCGGTCAAAGATGATTTTAAACCAAGCTGTATACTGTTCGGGTTGGGTTTGGATATCGCTGGCAATTTCTACTAAAGACAACCATTTGAAGTCTGCAACTTCCTCTAAATTAATTTGAGGATCTGAGTCAGCAAAGCCCAATAAAACGTGATCAAGCTCGTGCTCAGTGAGGCCATTATCAAAAGGGGCTTTGTAAATAAAGCTAAACAATTCCTCTAATGGGGTTTCCATTCCCATTTCTTCTCGTAGCCGGCGAGAACCGGCTTCCAATGTACTTTCGCCTATTCGTTGATGACTACAGCAGCTATTGGTCCACAAACCTGGGGAATGGTATTTTTTCCATGCCCGCTGTTGCAAAAGCAATTCGCCTTCTTTATTTAGAATAAAAACAGAAAAGGCACGGTGTAGAACGGCTTTTTCGTGCGCTTCCATTTTGGGCATCGTTCCCAAAACTTTGTCGTTGGTATCAACGAGTATAACTTCTTCTTCTTTCATGCAATGGATCAAAGGTATCGAAAAGTTAAACAAAATCCCAATAGCCCTAGAGGGGCTAGAATGCCGAAATTTGAATACTTTTGCCCAAACTTTTTGGTATGGGATTTATAGAAGAATTGCAACGCAGACGCACCTTTGGGATAATTTCCCACCCAGATGCAGGAAAAACAACCCTAACAGAAAAACTATTACTTTTTGGTGGTGCTATTCAAGAAGCTGGAGCAGTAAAATCCAATAAGATCAAAAAATCGGCCACGAGTGACTTCATGGAAATAGAAAGACAACGTGGTATTTCTGTAGCAACATCAGTACTAGCGTTTAATTATCAAGGGAAAAAAATAAATATCCTTGACACCCCTGGTCACAAAGACTTTGCCGAAGATACTTATCGAACCCTGACAGCTGTTGATAGCGTCATTGTGGTCATTGACGTTGCCAAAGGTGTTGAGGAACAAACCGAAAAGTTGGTCGAAGTATGTCGGATGCGTAACATCCCCATGATTGTATTCATCAATAAATTAGACAGAGAAGGAAAAGACGCTTTCGATTTATTGGATGAAGTAGAATCCAAGCTTAATCTTTCGGTCACACCACTCTCCTTTCCCATAGGTATGGGCTATGACTTTAAAGGAATTTATAATATTTGGGAAAGCAATGCCCAATTATTTTCAGGCGAACACAAACAGACTGTCGCTGATAAAGAAATCTATGACACCTTAGACTCACCTAAATTAGCCAGTCGCATTGGAGAATCTGCTTTAAATCAGTTAAAAGAAGAATTAGAGTTGGTTTCAGGTGTTTACAATCCATTTGATCGAAAGGCCTATTTAGCTGGTGAACAACAACCTGTTTTTTTTGGTTCTGCACTAAATAATTTTGGCGTACAAGAACTACTGGACTGTTTCGTAACCATTGCGCCCAATCCACTCCCCAAAGAAGCTGACAGCCGTATGGTGGCTCCAGAAGAAAAGGATTTTAGTGGTTTTGTCTTTAAAATTCATGCGAATATGGATCCCAAGCACCGTGATCGACTAGCTTTTGTAAAAATTGTTTCAGGAACCTTTGAAAGAAACAAACCTTACTTGCATGTTCGTCACGGCAAAAAGCTCAAATTTTCAAGTCCCAACGCTTTCTTTGCCGAAAAAAAAGAAATTGTTGATGTTTCTTATCCAGGGGATATTGTGGGCTTGCACGATACAGGAAATTTTAAGATTGGAGATACACTTACACAACAAGAACAATTGAATTTTCAAGGAATCCCTAGTTTTTCACCTGAGCATTTCCGTTATATCAATAATGCAGATCCAATGAAAGCCAAACAGTTGAATAAGGGAATTGACCAATTAATGGATGAGGGCGTCGCACAGTTATTTACATTACACCTCAACAACCGAAAAGTGATTGGTACTGTTGGTGCACTACAGTTTGAAGTCATTCAGTATCGATTGCTACACGAATACGGTGCCCAATGTTCCTATGAAAACTTAAATGTTCATAAAGCCTGTTGGGTGACTTGCGATGATCCTGAACATTCTGAATTTTTGGATTTTAAAAGAGTAAAGCAAAAATTCCTAGCAAATGATAAACAGGGACAACTTGTATTTCTTGCCGACTCTGCCTTTTCCCTTCAAATGTCACAACAAAAATACCCTGCTGTACAGTTTTATTTTACATCTGAACTAAAATAGAAACGAGACTTTTTGTAATAGTTGTATATAAATTACAACAATATTTAGTCAAATAAACCAAATAGAAAGGGTTCTTAAAAAAAATGAAATCGGGGTTTTAAGCTTCACCAGCAGGACCAAAATTCATTGGGACAGATGGATTTTCGTCAACTTTGATTTCGCCATTGCTGGCTTCATACTTCTGAATATTATCCTTCAGGGCCTTATTTAAGCGCTTAGCGTGTTCTGGAGTCAAAATAATTCTTGACTGTACCATGGCCTTGGGTGAGCCAGGCATCAAACTGATAAAGTCAACCACGAACTCGGAAGTAGAATGATTGATGATAGCCAAGTTAGAGTAGGTGCCGCCAGCAGTGGCGGCATCCATTTCTATCTCTACTTTCTGTTCTTTTTTTTCCATAACCTATTCAGCAGCAGAAGTTACTGCCTCGTTTTGGTCGATCAGCAAACTCTTATACTCGTCCTTAGAACCAACAATAGTATTGTTGTATTCGCGAAGACCTGTACCAGCTGGAATTTTGTGACCTACAATAACATTTTCCTTCAGACCGTTTAAGTGATCTTCTTTTCCGTTAACCGCAGCTTCGTTGAGTACTTTGGTTGTCTCTTGGAAAGAGGCGGCAGAAATGAAAGATTTAGTTTGTAGCGATGCACGAGTGATCCCTTGCAATTCAGGGGTAGCTGTAGCTGGCTCTGCGTCACGGGCCATAACAAGCACTTTATCTTCTCGCTTTAATAGAGAGTTTTCATCACGCAACTCACGAGCCGTAATCATTTGCCCAGCTTTTAGGTTTTCGCTATCACCAGCCTCTTCTACGATTTTCTTACCGTACAAGTCGTCATTTTCTTGGATAAAGTCGCTCTTATAGACCAATTGCCCTTCAAGGAAAATAGAATCCCCTGGGTCTTGTATTTTGACTTTACGCATCATTTGGCGCACCACTACCTCAAAGTGTTTGTCATTGATTTTCACACCTTGAAGACGATATACCTCTTGCACTTCATTGACCAAATATTGTTGTACAGCAGAGGGCCCTTTAATATTTAAAATATCTGTTGGTGTTATAGAACCATCAGATAAAGGCATTCCTGCTTTGACAAAATCATTTTCTTGAACTAAGATTTGATTAGACAATTTGACCAAATACTTTTTTATGTCTCCGAATTTTGATTCCACTATGATTTCACGGTTTCCTCGCTTAATTTTTCCAAAGGAAACAACACCATCAATTTCAGAAACAACCGCAGGATTAGAAGGATTACGGGCTTCAAATAATTCTGTAACCCTTGGTAAACCTCCTGTGATATCACCTGATTTAGCTGATTTTCTAGGGATTTTCACCAATACTTTTCCTTCTTTAATTTTCTCTCCATCATCTACAATCAGGTGAGCGCCAAGCGGTAGGTTATAAGAACGAAGTGTAGTCCCTTTGCTATCGACAATCAATAAGGTTGGTATGAGTTTTTTATTTCGGGATTCAGAAATTACTTTTTCTTGGAAACCAGTTTGTTCATCTATTTCAACCTGGTAAGTAACCCCTTGTTCAATGTTTTCAAAAACAATTTTCCCAGCAAACTCTGATACAATAACTCCATTGAATGGATCCCATTGACAAATCAAATCACCTTTGTTGACCTTGGCTCCATTTTTAATTTTGATGGTAGAGCCATAAGGGATGTTATTTGTACTTAAAACATTTTTTGTTTTTGCATCTAAAACTTTGACCTCAGCCGTTCGAGAAATTACGATTTCAGCTGGATTACCTTCCGCATCTTCCCCTTTGACTGTTTTAAGATCATCAATTTCTGCGACCCCTTTAAACTTGGCGATTAGTGAGTTTTCTTCAGATATGTTTCCTGCTACACCACCTACGTGGAAAGTACGAAGTGTCAGCTGTGTTCCAGGTTCACCGATAGACTGTGCGGCAACCACACCAACAGCTTCCCCTTTTTGAACCATTTTACGTGTCGCTAAATTACGACCATAACATTTTACACAAATACCTTCTCGAGCTTCACAAGTTAACGGTGAACGAACTTCAACAGCATCGATTGGTGAAGCCGAAATCGCATCTACTTTGACATCAGTAATTTCTTCTCCTGCTAAAACAATAACTTCGTTTGTACTCGGGTTTACAACATCGTGTAAGGCGACTCGACCTAGGATACGTTCGCCAAGTGACTCAACGATTTCCTCGTTCTTTTTCAAGGCACTTACGTTTATTCCACGCAAGGTGTTACAGTCTTCTATATTGATAATGGCGTCTTGTGACACATCAACCAAACGACGTGTAAGATACCCAGCATCGGCTGTTTTCAAGGCGGTATCTGCAAGACCTTTTCTCGCACCGTGGGTTGAAATAAAGTATTCAAGAATAGATAGTCCTTCCTTAAAGTTAGATAGGATAGGGTTTTCAATAATCTCACCACCACCAACATTGGACTTCTTAGGCTTTGCCATCAGACCGCGCATTCCGGTTAACTGTCGGATTTGCTCTTTCGATCCTCGAGCACCTGAGTCCAACATCATATATACAGAGTTGAAACCTTGCTGGTCCTCACTAATGTTTTTCATTGCCAGCTCTGTCAAAGTAGCATTGGTCGAAGTCCAAACATCAATAACTTGGTTGTAGCGCTCATTATTAGTGATCAATCCCATATTGTAGTTCGACATGATACCCTCAACTTGCTTGTTGGCATCGTCAATCATTTGTTCTTTTTTCGGGGGGATGATAATATCACCTAAGCTAAAGGATAAGCCACCTTTAAAGGCAAATCCATAACCCATGTCCTTGATTTTATCCAAAAATTCTGCTGTTTCTGGGACACTAGTTACCTTAAGGATTCGGCCAATTATTTCACGTAAGTTTTTCTTGGTGAGTACTTCATTAATATAGCCCGCTTCTTCTGGCACAACTTCATTGAAAAGGACACGGCCTACAGTTGAATCTATGATCTGATAGACCAACTCTCCGTTTTCATTAAAATCTTTGGCTCTAATTTTGATCATTGCATTTAAATCAACACGCCCGTCATTCAATGCAATGTGCACTTCTTCGGCTGAATAAAATACCAATCCTTCTCCTTTGACAGGGTGTGCTTTGGTAGATTTTCTTCCTTTAGTCATGTAATACAAGCCCAAAACCATGTCTTGTGAGGGAACGGTAATTGGTGAACCGTTCGCAGGGTTTAATATGTTGTTCGAAGCCAACATAAGTAATTGGGCTTCTAGAATGGCCTCAGGACCCAATGGAAGGTGCACAGCCATTTGGTCACCATCGAAATCGGCATTAAAGGCAGTACAAACAAGCGGGTGAAGCTGAATAGCTTTCCCTTCAATAAGCTTGGGCTGAAAAGCCTGAATACCCAGACGGTGTAGTGTGGGGGCCCGGTTTAATAGTACAGGGTGTCCTTTCAATACGTTTTCAAGGATATCCCAAACAACGGGTTCTTTTCTGTCAATAATTTTCTTGGCAGACTTTACTGTCTTAACAATACCACGCTCGATAAGCTTACGAATGATAAATGGCTTATATAATTCAGCAGCCATCCCTTTGGGTAATCCACATTCATACAGTTTCATTTCAGGACCAACTACGATTACTGAACGTGCGGAATAATCTACCCGTTTTCCAAGAAGGTTTTGACGAAAACGTCCTTGTTTTCCTTTTAAGGAATCTGAAAGTGATTTTAAAGGTCGGTTTGATTCTGTTTTAACCGCTGAAGACTTTCTAGTATTATCGAAAAGGGAATCTACTGACTCTTGCAGCATGCGCTTCTCATTTCGGAGGATAACCTCTGGCGCTTTGATTTCAACTAGGCGCTTCAATCGGTTGTTTCTAATGATTACACGGCGGTATAAATCATTTAAATCTGAGGTAGCAAAACGCCCCCCATCTAGTGGTACCAATGGTCGTAGCTCGGGTGGTATGACAGGAATGACCTTCATAATCATCCACTCAGGTAAATTTTCTTTGCGTTCGTTGGCATCGCGGAAAGCTTCAACCACCTGAAGTCTTTTCAGCGCTTCTGTTTTTCTTTGTTTAGAGGTTTCGTTATTGGCTTTATGACGCAATTCATAAGAAAGTTCATTCAAGTCAATACGATTCAACAACTCGATCAAACAGTCAGCCCCCATTTTGGCAATAAACTTATCGGGGTCGCTGTCATCCAAATATTGATTTTCTGTGGGAAGGCCATCCATTATATTCAGATATTCTTCCTCAGTTAAGAAATCCATTTTTTGAACAGCTTCGCCCTCTTCATTTTTGGCAATACCTGGCTGAATGACAACGTAGCGTTCGTAGTAAATGATCATATCCAGCTTTTTGGACGGCAATCCAAGAAGGTAACCGATCTTATTAGGCAAAGACCGGAAATACCAAATATGAGCCACTGGCACAACTAGGTTGATATGACCTACACGGTCACGACGTACTTTTTTTTCGGTTACCTCAACACCACAACGGTCACATACAATGCCCTTGTAACGGATGCGCTTGTACTTACCACAGGCACATTCAAAATCCTTGACAGGACCGAAAATGCGCTCGCAAAACAAGCCATCACGCTCAGGCTTATGCGTTCGATAGTTGATCGTTTCAGGTTTTAATACCTCGCCACGAGATTTATTAAGGATAACCTCGGGTGAGGCCAATCCAATGGATATTTTATTGAATTTTTTTTGGGTGATGGGTTCGTTTGTTCTAGCCATTTTATACAGATACGCTTTTAAACAATTTTTTTACTCTTCCAATCGAATGTCTAATCCAAGTCCATTCAATTCATGCATCAAGACGTTAAACGACTCGGGCAATCCTGGTTCGGGGAGGGTGTCTCCCTTCACTATTGATTCATAAGTTTTAGCACGACCAATAACATCATCGGATTTGACCGTTAAAATCTCTTGAAGTGTACTTGAAGCACCATAAGCTTCAAGTGCCCACACTTCCATTTCACCAAATCGTTGTCCACCAAATTGAGCCTTACCACCAAGTGGTTGCTGGGTAATCAATGAATAAGGCCCGATGGATCGAGAGTGCATTTTATCATCGACCATGTGACCGAGTTTAAGCATGTAGATCACCCCAACCGTAGCGGGTTGATCGAAACGCTCCCCTGTACCACCGTCGTACAAATAAGTATGACCAAATCTTGGAATACCAGCCTCATCAGTGAAGGCATTGATTTCATCTAAGCTGGCGCCATCAAAGATTGGTGTCGCAAATTTTTTGCCTAGTTTCTGTCCTGCCCAACCCAATACGGTTTCATAAATTTGACCGATGTTCATTCGAGATGGTACCCCGAGTGGGTTCAATACGATGTCTACTGGCGTTCCATCGTCTAGGAATGGCATCTCTTCTTCACGGACAATTCGGGCAACAATCCCCTTATTTCCGTGACGCCCAGCCATCTTATCACCTACTTTTAACTTGCGTTTTTTAGCGATGTAAACTTTGGCCAACTTCTTGATTCCTGCAGGCAGTTCATCTCCCACGCTTATCGTAAAGTTTTCCCGGCGCAATGCACCCTGAAGATCATTTTCTTTGATCTTATAGTTGTGAATCAAGTCATTAATCAGGCTGTTCGTTTCTGCAGTTGTTGTCCAAGTCCCTTGCGTTAAATGCGTGTAGTCTTCCACACCATTCAACATTTTTAGGGTATATTTTTTCCCTTTTGGAAGAACTTCTTCTCCTAGGTCGTTTTGAACACCTTGGCAAGTTTTACCATTTAGGATAGAAAATAGTTTTTCGACTAAAACGTTTTTAAGTTCTTGGAACTTCACATCATAAGCGGCATCCAAAGCCTCCAATTCTTGTTTGTCTTGGTTGCGCTTTCGCTTGTCTTTGATAGAGCGGGTAAATAGCTTTTTGTCAATGACTACTCCATGAAGTGATGGTGGGGCTTTAAAGGAAGCGTCTTTTACATCACCTGCTTTATCACCAAAAATTGCACGAAGCAGTTTTTCCTCTGGAGTGGGGTCAGATTCACCTTTAGGGGTGATTTTCCCGATGAGAATGTCCCCAGGATTTACTTCTGCACCAATGCGGATCATTCCGTTTTCATCCAAGTCTTTTGTTGCTTCTTCACTGACATTGGGAATATCGTCTGTTAATTCCTCTGAACCAAGCTTGGTGTCGCGTACATCTAGAGAATATTCATCAATATGAATGGAAGTGAAAATATCTTCTCGGACTACTTTTTCTGAAATAACAATTGCGTCCTCAAAGTTGTAACCTTTCCATGGCATAAAGGCGACTTTCATGTTTCGACCCAGTGCCAATTCTCCTTTTTCAGTAGCATAGCCCTGTGAAAGTACCTGTCCTTTTTGAACTCGATCCCCTTTTTTGACAATCGGTTTAAGGTTAATACAGGTTCCTTGGTTGGTTTTACGGAACTTGATTAGGTCATATGATTTTGTATCACCATCAAAACGAACAAGACGTTCTTGATCTGTCAAGTCATACTTGATTGTAATTTTGTTAGCGTCTACATATTCTACAACACCGTCTCCCTCAGCATTGATCAAAACACGCGAATCAGAAGCCACTTGGCGTTCCAAACCTGTTCCAACAATAGGTGAATCTGGTCTTAGCAAAGGAACTGCCTGTCGCATCATATTGGAGCCCATCAGAGCTCGGTTGGCATCATCGTGTTCCAAGAAAGGAATCAATGAGGCTGATATCGAAGCAATTTGATTGGGTGCCACATCCGTGTAATTAATTTGATCTGGTGTCACAACAGGAAAATCAGCCTGGTCACGTGCAATGACTCTATCATCAGTGATTTTGCCTTTTCCATCAACCGCAACAGTTGACTGAGCAATCAGCTTGTTTTCTTCTTCCTCTGCACTGAGGTAGATTGTATTCTCCAAATCAACGACACCATCTTCTACTTTGCGGTAAGGCGTCTCGATAAACCCGAGGTTGTTAACCTTGGCATATACCCCTAGTGAAGAAATAAGCCCAATATTTGGTCCTTCGGGTGTTTCAATCGGACACAAGCGCCCATAGTGAGTATAGTGAACATCTCGAACTTCAAATCCTGCTCGCTCTCTTGAAAGACCGCCTGGGCCAAGTGCAGATAAGCGTCGTTTGTGGGTGATCTCTGCCAATGGATTGGTTTGATCCATGAATTGTGACAATTGATTGGTACCAAAAAAGGTATTGATCACAGAAGAAAGCGTCTTGGCATTGATCAAATCAATAGGTGTAAACACCTCATTGTCACGAACATTCATTCGTTCACGAATGGTTCTAGCCATACGTGCTAATCCAACACCGAATTGAGAAGAAAGTTGCTCCCCAACAGTCCGAACACGTCTGTTTGACAGGTGATCGATATCATCGATCTCTGCTTTGGAGTTGATTAACTCGATTAAATACTTAATGATGGTGATGATATCCAACTTGGTTAAGACTTGCTTGTCCATTTCAACATCCAAGTTGAGTTTTTTATTCATTCTGTATCGACCGACTTCTCCCAAATTGTAGCGTTGATCGGAAAAGAAGAGCTTGTCAATGATCCCCCGAGCCGTATCCTCATCTGGTGGTTCAGCGTTACGTAATTGACGGTAAATATGTTCAACAGCTTCTTTTTCTGAGTTGGTTGGGTCTTTCTGCAGGGTATTGTGAATAATGGCATAATCAGACATATGCGCATCTTCTTTGTGTAACAAAATGGTTTTAACCTCTGCTTCTATAATGTCATCGATATGCTCTTTTTCCAGAACAGTATCACGATCGATAATGATTTCATTTCTTTCGATGGATATAACTTCGCCCGTATCTTCATCAACAAAGTCTTCGTGCCATGTTTTTAGGACACGCGCAGCTAGCTTTCGCCCTAGTACTTTTTTGAGTCCTGTTTTGGAAACCTTGACTTCTTCAGCCAAGTCAAATATTTCAAGAATATCTTTATCTCGCTCATAACCTATAGCCCGGAAAAGTGTAGTAACAGGTAATTTTTTCTTTCTATCGATGTAAGCATACATCACACTGTTAATATCCGTAGCAAATTCAATCCATGATCCTTTGAAAGGAATGACACGAGCCGAATAGAGCTTGGTCCCATTGGCATGAAATGATTGACCAAAGAAAACACCTGGCGAACGGTGTAATTGCGAAACAACAATACGCTCTGCTCCGTTGATGATAAAAGTACCACTTGGAGTCATATAAGGAATAATTCCTAGAAATACGTCTTGAACAATTGTCTCAAAGTCCTCATGTTCTGGGTCAGTACAGTAGAGTTTGAGGCGTGCTTTAAGGGGAACGGAATAAGACAATCCTCTTTCGATACACTCTTGGATAGAATACCGTGGTGGATCAACAAAATAATCTAAAAATTCGAGGACAAACTGATTGCGGGTGTCCGTAATTGGGAAGTTTTCTTTGAAAGTGTTGAATAAACCTTCCTCAGCACGTTCGTCTGACTTGGTTTCCAACTGGAAAAAATCCTGGAAGGATTTGATCTGTATATCGAGGAAATCGGGGTATTCTGGGGTGTGCTTTGCTGTTGTAAAGTTAACTCGGTTGTGAACGGATCTCGGCATCGATACTCTTGTTTATATTACCAAAAAAATGTTTTTAGAAAAGGGGACAATAAAAACTGAAAAAGGCTTTGGGTTTCTGTATAAAGAAACCCAAAGCTTTTCAGTGAAAATTAGAAGTCTACTTGAGCTCTACTTCTGCTCCTGCTTCTTCCAAAGAACTCTTCAATCCTTCGGCTTCATCTTTAGCTACACCTTCCTTCAATGGGCTAGGTGCACTATCAACTAATTCTTTAGCTTCTTTCAAGCCAAGGCCAGTTAATTCTTTGACCAGCTTAACTACGGCAAGTTTAGAACCACCTGCGGACTTAAGAATTACATCGAATTCTGATTTTTCCTCAGCGGCATCTCCACCACCACCTGCAGCGGGTCCAGCAACTGCTACTGCAGCAGCAGCAGGCTCAATACCATATTCTTCTTTTAAAATATCAGCCAATTCGTTGACTTCTTTTACCGTCAAGTTGACTAGTTGTTCTGCGAATTCTTTCAAATCTGCCATTTTGTTACTTTTTAAAATTTAATTTTCTTTATTAAGGGTTGAGTGCGTACTTTGTTAATGTCAGTCTAACGCTCTGACAATGTCTTGAGTATACCTGATAGTTTTCCTCCACTAGATTGTAGGGAAGAAACCACATTTTTGGCAGGAGACTGAAGCAACATAATAATATCGCCAATCAATTCCTCTTTAGATTTGATTGATACCAAAGCATCAATCATATCATCGCCAATGTAAACTGCTTCTTCAATAAAAGCGCCTTTCAGAATAGGTTTCTCGGACTTTTTACGAAAATCTTTGATCACTTTGGCTGGCGCATTTCCAGCTTCTGAAATCATCATAGATGTATTGCCTTTCAATACGTCTTGCAATTCACCAAATTCTTTATCGGAGGCTTCCATTGCTTTGGCTAGCAAAGTGTTTTTTACCACTGCTAACTTGATATTGGCTTTGAAACAAGCGCGACGCAAATCAGAGGTTTGCGCTGCATTGAGCCCAGCAATATCAGCCAAATAAAGATTTTTTACTTCAGACAAAGTTGTCGTCAGATCTTCGATTACTTGTGCTTTTTCCTGTTTTGTCATAAAACTTAGTTTTTACTAACCTAGGCCATTTTTGTTTCTACCGGAATACCAGGACTCATCGTACTGGAAAGGAATACACTTTTCATGTAAACCCCTTTGGTAGAAGAAGGCTTTAGTTTTTGGATTGTTTTCAACAGCTCGTCAGCATTTTCAAATATTTTTTCGGCTGAAAAAGAGGCTTTACCAATCGACGCATGGACAATACCCGTTTTGTCAACTTTAAAGTCAATTTTTCCACCTTTAACATCTGAGACGGCTTTTTTAATATCCATCGTTACGGTACCCGTTTTGGGGTTGGGCATCAACCCACGTGGTCCGAGTACTCGTCCCAAAGGACCAAGTTTTCCCATAACACTGGGCATGGTGACAATCACATCCACATCGGTCCATCCGTCTTTGATTTTTTGTAGATATTCATCCAAACCAACAAAATCAGCTCCTGCTTCTTTGGCTTCGTCCTCCTTATCAGGCGTAACGAGAGCCAAAACACGAACAGTTTTCCCTGTTCCGTGGGGTAATGTGACTACACCACGAACCATTTGGTTGGCTTTTCTTGGATCAACACCAAGGCGGATTGCGAGATCCACTGAGGCATCAAATTTGGCGGTCGATATTTCTTTGACCAATGCCGAAGCTTCTTTCAAACTGTAAAGTTTTTTGAAATCCACTTTAGCTCTGGCTTCTTTCTGTTTTTTTGTAAGTCTTGCCATCACTAAAAATTAAGAGTTAAAGGGCGCTTCCCCAGAAATTTTGAATCCCATTGAACGCGCTGTACCAGCTACCATTTTCATAGCAGACTCTACAGTAAAGGCATTCAAATCGGGCATTTTGTCCTCTGCAATCGTTTTGACTTGATCCCAGGTGACGGTAGCCACTTTGTTTCTGTTGGGCTCGCCAGATCCTTTTTTGGCTTTGGCTGCTTCCATCAATTGAACGGCCGCTGGTGGTGTCTTGATTACAAATTCAAATGACTTGTCTTTGTACACAGAAATAACAACAGGCAAGACTTTGCCTTGCTTGTCTTGGGTTCTGGCATTAAACTGCTTACAGAACTCCATTATGTTAACTCCTGCGGCACCCAGCGCGGGTCCAACCGGTGGCGACGGATTCGCAGCACCTCCCCGAACTTGAAGTTTTAAAACTTTGTCTATTTCTTTTGCCATTGTTTTAATTGAGTTGTTGATTCGCTTTTAGTGGAAGCATAAAGCGAATCGATTTATCACTGTAACATTTATAATTTTTCTACTTGCATATAGCTCAGCTCTAGTGGCGTCTTTCTACCGAAAATTTTAACCATCACTTCAAGCTTTCTTTTCTCTTCGTTTACGTTTTCAATCGAACCTGTAAAACCATTAAAGGGTCCATCGATTACTTTGACGCTCTCCCCAACAGTAAATGGTATGGCTACATGCTCTGCCGAAAGGGCTAACTCATCTACCTTACCTAGCATTCTATTGACTTCAGACTGTCGCAATGGGACAGGTTCACCCCCTTTAGTCTCACCTAAAAAGCCAATTACATTGGTTACTGATTTGATAATATGGGGAACCTCGCCTGCTAGGTTGGCTTTTATCATAATGTAGCCAGGAAAATAGGTGCGCTCTTTGTTTATCTTCTTTCCATTGCGAATTTGGATCACTTTTTCTGTTGGAACCAAAAGTTCTTCTACAGCCTCACCATATCCCATTCTATTGATTTCTGAATCAATGTAGTCTTTGATTTTAGCCTCCTGCCCGCTTACGGCACGAATGACATACCACTTTTTTTCGGTGACTTCTGCCATTTGTATCAATTGATAAATTTAAAATAGCCAGATACAACGGATGACAGTACTGTATCGGCGCCCCATATGGCGAGGGAAAACAGAACTGAAAAAACAAAAACAATAACGACCAATTGTTGTAGTTCGGCACGAGGTGTCCATGACACGTTGGTCTTTAACTCTTCGAATGAGTCTTTAATGTAAGTTATAAATGCTGCCATAGCTGTCTTTTGTTGCACGGGTTGAGAGGCTCGAACTCCCGACACCTGGTTTTGGAGACCAGTGCTCTACCAACTGAGCTAAACCCGTTTTTATTTGACACAAAAGGCGTCCGCCTTGGGCGGACACCTTGTCGTGTCATAAAAAAACTATTTATTAGTCTAGGATCTCTGTTACCTGTCCAGCGCCTACTGTTCTACCCCCTTCACGGATAGCGAAACGGAGCCCAACATTAAGGGCAATAGGTTGGATCAAATCAACAGTAATCGTCAGGTTATCCCCAGGCATTACCATTTCTACACCATCAGGAAGTACAATATTTCCTGTTACGTCAGTTGTACGAACGTAGAACTGTGGTCGGTAATTATTGTGAAATGGTGTATGACGACCACCTTCCTCTTTTTTCAAAATATAAACTTCTGCCTTGAATTTGGCGTGTGGTGTTACGGAACCAGGCTTACAGATAACCATACCTCTTTTGATATCAGTTTTTTCAATACCTCTTAATAAGATACCTACGTTATCTCCAGCTTCTCCTCTATCAAGAATTTTACGGAACATTTCTACACCAGTGATAGTTGAATCCAGCTTTTCAGCGCCCATACCGATAATGTCAACTGCATCACCTGTATTGGCTACACCAGTTTCAATACGACCTGTAGCAACAGTCCCACGACCCGTAATAGAGAATACATCTTCAACAGGCATTAGGAAATCCTTATCAACATCACGCTGTGGCAATTCGATCCATCCATCAACCTCTTCCATTAATTTCAAAACAGTATCAACCCATTTTTGTTCTCCATTCAATGCACCAAGCGCAGATCCAAGAACAACAGGCGTGTTGTCACCATCGTAATCGTAGAAAGAAAGTAATTCACGAACTTCCATCTCAACAAGCTCAAGCAGCTCCTCATCATCTACCATGTCAGCTTTGTTCAAGAAGACAACGATACGTGGCACACCAACCTGACGACCAAGAAGAATGTGTTCACGTGTTTGTGGCATTGGACCATCCGTAGCCGCTACCACTAAAATAGCACCATCCATTTGTGCTGCACCAGTAACCATGTTTTTTACATAGTCGGCGTGACCTGGACAGTCAACGTGGGCGTAGTGACGGTTTGAAGTCTGATATTCAACGTGTGAAGTGTTAATGGTAATACCACGCTCTTTTTCTTCAGGAGCGTTATCAATTTGGTCAAAGCTTCTCGCTTCTGACATACCCGCGTCTGCCAATACTTTTGTTATCGCAGCAGTGAGTGTTGTTTTACCGTGATCTACGTGGCCTATCGTACCAATGTTTAAGTGGGGTTTCGACCGATCAAAAGTTTCTTTAGCCATATTTGATGTTTTCTATTGTTGTTTTAAGAGGTGCAAATTTATAAATAATTTTATATCAAATGTTTTTTATTTCAATTTTTTAGCGAAAAAATCCCAAAGAATTTGTAGGTGAATTTTTGACTGCCTAACTGCCGTTTCAAACAACTCATTGCACCCTTCTCACGATTTGTTCAATAATCTGATAAAATTCACGATCTGGTTCTACAAATTTTTGAAAAAATAACCTCAACTGAATTTTAAAATTGGTTACGATTATTTCTTGCTTAACTTATCGCTACATTTGTATCGAAATCAAAATTTAAATCATATGGCTTTTGATATTAAAATGATCCAAGCAGTTTATGATCGACTTGGAGCTAATGTACAACGAGCAAGAGATCTGTTGGGCAAACCCCTTACGGCATCAGAGAAAATTCTATACAATCACTTATGGCATCAACATCCGCAACAGCCCTTCGGCAGAGGAAAGGATTATGTTGACTTTGCACCTGATCGGATTGCTTGCCAGGATGCTACAGCTCAAATGGCATTGCTCCAATTTATGCAAGCGGGCAAAAAAAAGGCTGCCGTTCCAACAACCGTTCACTGCGATCATTTGATACAAGCTAAAGAGGGCGCTCAAAAAGATTTAAAAGCGGCGAACGCAAGTTCAGCGGAAGTATTTAACTTTTTAGAATCCGTTTCAAATAAGTATGGCATTGGATTTTGGAAACCTGGTGCAGGAATTATCCATCAAGTGGTTTTAGAAAACTACGCTTTTCCTGGTGGTATGATGATTGGAACAGACTCTCATACGGTAAATGCTGGTGGTCTAGGGATGTTGGCTATTGGTGTTGGCGGAGCCGATGCTGTAGATGTCATGGCAGGTATGCCTTGGGAATTAAAATTTCCTAAGCTCATTGGAGTCAAACTTACTGGAACGCTCAATGGCTGGACGGCTCCCAAGGATGTAATCCTCAAAGTAGCTGGTATTCTTACTGTAAAGGGAGGCACTGGAGCTATTATTGAATATTTTGGCCCTGGGGCTACATCTATGTCTTGTACAGGGAAGGGAACCATTTGTAACATGGGTGCAGAAGTCGGGGCAACCACTTCTACTTTTGGTTATGATGCTGCTATGGAGCGCTATTTACGCGCAACAGGGCGAGATGATGTAGCAGAGGCAGCTAATGCGGTAAAAGAACATTTAACTGCAGACCCAGAAGTCTATGCACAACCCGAACAATATTTTGATGAAGTTATTGAAATCAACTTATCAGAACTTATGCCACATTTGAATGGCCCTTTTACACCCGACCTAGCTACACCGATCAATGAAATGGCAGAGGTAGCCAAGAATAAAGACTGGCCGCTAGATGTTGAGTGGGGCTTAATCGGTTCTTGTACAAACTCTTCTTATGAGGACTTGTCAAGAGCAGCCTCCATCGCTCAACAGGCAGTTGACAAAAAACTGGTTACAAAAGCTGAGTTTGGTATCAATCCAGGGTCTGAACAAGTTCGCTTCACAGCCGAAAGAGATGGGCTATTGCAAATTTTTGAAGATCTCAATGCCAAAATTTTTACGAATGCTTGTGGACCATGTATTGGTCAGTGGGATCGAACGGGTGCAGACAAACAAGAGAAAAATGCAATCATACATTCTTTTAATAGAAATTTTTCTAAAAGAGCCGATGGGAATCCGAACACCCATGCCTTTGTTGCATCACCCGAAATGGTAGCTGCAATTGCCATATCGGGTAGGTTGGATTTTAATCCAATGACCGATAGTTTGATGAACCAAGCAGGCGAACAAGTTAAGCTAGATCCACCAACTGGTGTGGAACTTCCACCGAAAGGATTTGATGTAGAAGACAATGGTTACTTGGCACCGCAAGAAGATGGATCAAGTGTATCGGTGATTGTTAAAGAGGATTCCGAACGACTTCAGCTTCTGACTCCTTTCTCGCCTTGGAATGGGGAAAACCTTATGGGAGCCAAATTACTAATCAAAGCCCACGGGAAATGTACAACAGACCATATCTCAATGGCTGGTCCTTGGTTGCGATTCCGTGGTCATCTAGATAATATTTCCAACAACTGTTTGATTGGAGCGGTCAATGCATTTAACCAAAAAACCAACTTTGTCAAAAATCAATTGACAGGGGAATATGGGGGGGTACCTGATGTGCAACGTGCCTATAAAGCTGCTGGGATAGAAACTGTAGTTGTCGGTGATCATAACTATGGTGAAGGCTCATCCAGGGAACACGCAGCCATGGAACCCCGTCATCTTGGTGTAAAGGTTGTCCTAGTAAAGTCTTTTGCTCGAATTCATGAAACCAATTTAAAGAAGCAGGGGATGCTTGGAATAACCTTTGCTGAGGAAGCCGATTATGACAAAATCAGAGAAGATGACACGTTCAATTTCATAGATTTAAAAGATTTTGCACCTGGAAAACAGCTGACTATTGAAGTGATACACGATGATGGAAGTCAAGATGTTATTCATGCCAATCATACTTACAATCTGCAGCAAATTGAATGGTTTAAAGAAGGGTCTGCCCTAAACCTCATCAAAAAACAAAACGCAGCCTAAATAAAAAGGCGGCTCATGAAGCCGCCTTTTTTTATATAAATGCTTTGTTGATCCCTTGAAAAAAGACTTAGCCATAGTGATTCCTTGTTACAACGAAGCACTTCGTTTACCATTGAATACATACCAAAGTTTCTTGGATCGCAAACGTCCAATTACATTGCTGTTTGTCAATGATGGTTCAACAGACAATACTCTATCACTACTTCACGATTTAAGAACCAGTCATCCCGAAAGTGTATTATGCCTTGACTTAGGCACCAATCATGGGAAGGCGGAAGCGGTTAGAAAAGGAATCCAGCATTTGATAACAGACAACTATCAGAAATATGCTTATTTGGATGCTGATTTATCAACTTCCTTGGAAGAATGTATTTCCCTTGCCCAACAGGTTAATAGCAACCTACCTTTTGTTTTTGGTTCCCGAATTTTGAAAATTGATAATAATATACAAAGAAAGTGGTATCGTTTTCTCATCGGTCGTATCGTTGCAACTGTTATATCAAAAATGTTGGGCATCAAGGTATATGATACCCAATGTGGCTGTAAAATTTTTGAAAAAGAGACGGCAAAAGTTTTATTTGAAACCGAATTTATTTCCAAATGGATGTTTGATGTCGAAATATTTTTTCGAATGATAAAAAAAGTGGGGAAAGCCAATATGAAGGTCTGTGTCAAAGAAATGCCGCTGCAACAGTGGATCGATACAGATGATTCAAGAGTCTCCCTGAGCTATGGATTTGTATTATGGTTAGATTTGTTAAAAATATATTTCCGTTACCGTTGATACTGAATAGACAGTCTGCTTATTATTACCCAGTTGTATTTATTGGTCTTTTACTAATACGCCTTTTTTTTAATACGTTCTTGCCCTTGATGGATCAAACAGAAGCACGGTATGCTGAAATTGCGCGGTTAATGGTAGAGACAGGAGACTGGGTGGTTTTACAAATAGACTATGGCGTGCCATTTTGGGCGAAACCTCCTCTTTCAACCTGGGCTGCAGCTGCCAGCATGTTGATTTTTGGCGTTTCTGAATTTGCTGTTAGGCTACCCTACTTTATGGCTTGCTTAGGTATTGCACTATGGATTGGACGCTACAGGAGTAATTCGTCTGTACCGTTTTTGATACCGGGCTGTATCTTAATGACAATTCCAGAATTTTATTTACACGCGGGAGTTGTATCCACTGACGTCTTTTTGCTTCTAAGTATTGTTATTGTTATGCTTTCATTTTGGGAAAGTATGCAAGAATCAGCAGCGCCTTACTGGGGCTATATATTCTTTTTGGGGATGGGACTTGGCATGTTGGCCAAAGGTCCCATAGTCGGCATACTGACACTTCCCCCCATTTTTCTTTGGTGCTGGCAAAGTAATCAATTGTCAAAAGCATTTCGGAAAGCTCCATGGATTTTAGGAACCTTAATTTTTATAGGCATTGCCCTACCTTGGTATTATTTGACAGAAAAATGTGCTCCAGGTTTTATCGATTATTTTGTGATAGGAGAACATTTTAATCGCTATTTCAATTCCGAATGGAAAGGAGATAAATATGGTTTCCCCAAGCAACAACCATTGGGTATTATATGGGTGTTTTTTTTGGCATTTACTTTACCCTGGTGCATTGCTTTTTTCAGTTGGTTACGAAAAAAATGGTCGACTTTAAAATCAAATACTTGGGTGATTTTTTTATTCCTATGGATGCTATGGCCCCTCCTCTTTTTTACGACTTCAAAAAGCTTGATACACCCTTATATACTTCCCTCAATAGTTCCTTTTGCCTTACTAGTAACACACGCTTGGACCGAAATACGATACTCAAATCGTTATTTAAACTTTGGAATGGCATTACCTATCCTAATGATATTGATTTACCTAACAGGTTGGGCAGATCCTATTTTTAAAAATAACTCTGACAAAAACTTAATCAGTTTGACCCAAAATTCATCCTGCTTCAGCCTTGATCATAAAAGTTACTCGAGTCAATTTTATACCCGAGGTGTCATACAAAAAATTGAAAAAAGCAATTTTTCGGATTGGCAGATAAAACACCCAAATGCTTACATTTTAATCCGACATAAGGACTCGGCAGCCGTGTTTAAGAATAATAACAGATCGAAACTTAGGCTAATTGCTACAAATAAAAAGAAAGGATTATATACCAATGAATAGACTATGGCTAACACCTAAATAAAGAAAAAGACCCCTAAAAATCCTGCGACAAAAACAAATCAATCAATCCTGAACAAAAAGTAACTCAATGAACCAGGGGTCCTTTTCATAGCATTTATTGAGCTAAGTTAATAGCTTTTAAATAATTAGTCACTAAAATTTAGTTTAATTAATTGTTAAAAGCTAATTTTTTTTTAAATGCTACTGAAATAAACAAGCATTATTCACCTTCCTTTCAATCACTATACAAGACTTTAACACATATATAAAAATCAGCTATCGCATCTTCAATAATGAAAAAGCACGCTCCACAGTATGGGATAAACGGTTCTTTTTTATGAGAGATTGGTCATTTTTAGCTTGTTCATTGCATAGCACAATTAACTATGCGCCCAATAATCCACAACCAAGACTTTGTCTAAATGGGGCTTTAATTGCTTGACAAAATTTTGATGTTGCGGGTGGGGTGTATACTTATTGTCACGATCATCTTCCGACAAAAAGGTAAGCATGTAGCAATGGGTAAGTCCTTGATGGAGATCCTCTGGACTATCGTTCAAACCCCATTCAAAGGCTTCGATTTCTGGAATGACCGCTGCTAAATGAATAAATTGCTGATGAAGTGATTCAATGATTGCCGGCTCAGAACTGTCTTTGAATTTAAAAAGCACAACATGGCGAAGTTTTTTTATTTCTTCTTCTCGCATAACAAGGTAATTTAGTACTGTATTAGCAATTTTGATGTCCTAAAGTAAGAATCCGTTGTGGTTGCTCAATCACAATCCTCCATGTAGCGATACTGAAATTAAAGTCTTGCTGCTTCAATTTCTACTTTTAGCATATTTATTGGAGGCAGTATCTGGTGGCAAGGGCTTATTTGAACCTGATGGCTTTTTTGCTGTTCCACATTCAATCATCAACATGACAATTACCAATGAAAAAAAACCTTCTTTACCATTACTTATCCTTTTTAAGTTCGCCCAATATTTCAGTTAGCAATTTATTTTGTTGCGCCAGGGCATCAAGAATTTCTCTTTGGGTTCTTTTATCTTCGATTGTACGTGTGTTGTTGTAAAACTTGTTCATGTTTAAATATTTAGTTGTAATAAAATTATTTTAAGTTCATGAATTATGCAATATGCAATGGAAAAAAAACGGAAACAATCAACGCTAATTACATACAGTATCCCCCACTATAATTGATTATACATTCAGTAAAAGTGTTTTGGTGTCAATGACTTGAGCAAATTCGCGATCTAAGCTGGCTAATGCAGTTTGATGGATGGTCTCTGCAGTAAAAAAAGCGCCATTAACCCCTTTTCTATCGAATGCGGCTGTAGCATCAGAAATTAGCTTTACTTGAAAACCATAGTTACCTGCCATTCTTGTGGTTGTAGAAACGCAGTGATTTGTAGTCAAGCCAACAATAACTATATCACTAATATGAGAATTATTAAGCCTTTCTTTTAAATCTGTCCCTATAAATGCGCTGTTTACATTTTTCACAATAACGGGCTCGTTTGTAAGTGGCTGTACTTCATCTTTCATTTCGAAACCTGGTTTGCTTTTATGAAGGGGGCTATCAGGTTCTTGAGAGCTGTGTAGAATGTGAAAAACAGGGTAATTTAACTGACGCCAATGTGCTACTATTTTTACAATATTGGGTTCCGCATTTCTATTATTTCTTTGGCCACCCCAATGTGCCTCTTGGTCAAATCCTTTTTGGAGATCAATTATCAATAAGGCTGGATTGTTCATAGTCATTTTTATAAAGCAAATAATAGATTTTATTTTTCCTAGCAAACATCTTGTTAAACTAAGGAAGCGAGGGTTTGTTACTTTGCTAAGTCCAACTTCTTTAGCTGGAGAAATATATTCAATTTACAGAACTGGAAGTTGCCGCAAGATTACCTTTATAATTTTTCATTCTGGCACTGGCATTACTATCAATCACAAGGATGACCACCATCATTGCAATCGTTACTATGGCAATGCCTTGCCAAAAAGGCTTGTGTAAAAATATAAGCATTAATGCCGCTACCAGAATGATGCAAGGTATCACTTTAAAAATAGCAATTTCATAGTCTGCAATTGTCTTGTCAGCTCTTGATATTTCAGTTTGCACTAAACCTGAAATTTGATCTTGTGATACAGCACCAAATGACTTGATTCGTGAAATATTAGAATACACAAGTCCCGAACCAATGATGAGAAGTAACACGCCGCAAACCAATAAAGGATAGACGAAAGCTTTGGCCATTTCAGTTTTTCCTATTTGCCAAAAACCAAAGGCTGATGCAAAAAAAACAAAGGCAAAATAAATGAAGAACATTGAAGAATATATTTCATCTTTGGCCCATTCTATCGCTAGTTTGGTTGTTTCCATGTTTTCGAATATGTAATTCTCAAACATAACAAAAAATAAATACCCGAATCGCATCATGGAGTGTCAAATCTAAAATATAAAATTGAACACCTTTTTGGATGTTTACTTTTTTTTAAATCGATTGAAAACTAGTGCAATAAAAAAACCGCCTCCAAAAATAATGCTCAATAAGAAAAGGGACGGAGCACCCATCAAATGAAAAGCTTTAAAAATCACGCTCAATAAAAAACAGCATGCAGCTAAGCGTCCTATTTGTTTGGTTATTTTCTCCATGGGATGTTTCTTTAAATTTAAAACACTAACCGTTAAAGTATTATTTTCACTCTAGCACTATGATTAAGTGGTTTTAGTACATGTAGGGAAAGTATCAGTAGCTCAATTTGAAAGACAATAAACTTTTAATCGTTTTTATCATTGGGTATGATGTTGAATTCTAATTTAGCATCTACTTTTTGACTTTTTAAAGTATCAATTAGAACTTGAATTTTTTCTGCATCAAAATTTTCAGGAATTCGAATATCAACCTTCATAGTTTCAGGAAATCGAATTGATACACAGGAAGTCACGAGACAAAGCGCACCCAAAAAAAGTAATCCTTTCATATTTATTTTTGTGTTAACGTAAATTAAGCCGAAACAGCCAAAGTGTTCCACGGCTATGAATTATCAATTGAGTTTGATGATACTATTTCATAATCACTTGTTGTTTTTTAGGTAGGAAAAAACCCACAATAGTGAACAAATGAAACCAACAACGAATGACGGTAGTAATGTCAATTCACGGAGAACGCCAACGAGAATTGGCTCAAAATGTAGCTGATAAAACAAATAGAATAGTCCAATGTTTACCCAACAAATAATCGAAATATACAGTAAGGATTTTCGATTCATATCAATGAATAAGGCAAACTAAGGTCTTAGGTTGTTTCGTCTTTTGATTTTCCATCGTCCAACTACTTTTGATGTGACTTCAATTTCCGCTTCAGCATCGAAGGTATAGTGGATATGTTCAGGGAGGGTTTCAAAAATAGAAGCACAAAAGAAACCTAAATTTTCTCCATACTCAAATACAAAGGTCGCCTCGTTGCCCTTTTGGGTAAAGTTTGTGATGTTTACCAAATCGTCACCAATGAAATAATTATTGCCTTCCTTGGTGTAAGTGTACCTGCCGTAGAATGGATTGGTAACATCGCCCAAAGTTGTTTCAAATTTTACAATAGCATGGGTCGCATCTATAAATTCTACATAGTCAACAGTACATAAAAAAAAGTCGCTATCAACTTCATCTTCTGTGTTACTACAACCCAGTATAAATAAAGTAGCTATAAAAAGTAGATGTCTCATCGGGTTAGGGTCTATTCGGATTTAAATTTTTATTCATCAAGAAGTATTTTGTGATAAATCCGCCGTTGCTGTTTTTATCTATTCTCAAATTGGTGCCGCCTTGTTGCATGGGCATCGTTGCCACTGTATGCAGTTCATATCCAAATTTTAAGAAAAAATTGAGCACAGATATTTTTGAATTGAATTTAACACGCTTGTTACCATCCTTGATACTAACTTCATTTTTGAATGTGAAAAATTTTGTGTCTTGTCCAAAATCAATATCTACATTAACTTTATCTGACAGCAAACGGTCGGTAACAGATACTTCTATGTAGGGTGATGTTATTTCTCGTATATCTTGGTCGCCAACAAATTGTGCTTGGCTGTATTGAATACCAAAGCAAACCAGTAGTAGAAAAATATTTTTTATCATGAAAAAATTAAATATATAGGCTACAAGATAAGGATTTTAGGCTTGTACCCCTGTAAAAGCAACTTATTAAAATAAGAGGTGCTCCTGTTTGTCACGGTTGGGGCTATGCTGGGCAACCATATGATAGTGTATATTGGACAAAATTGTCCCTATCTATAGTTTGCTTTCCTATTTCTAAATTCAACTACCTCTAAGCAAGATTTTTCCAAAGAACCTTGAATATCTGACCGCCATAAAAATATGATTATCAATGCTCAATTAAAACCATAGTCGGCACTATTGAAAACTTTTTGGATTAGATTAAGGGAGTTGAGTACCAACATTTGTAAGGTTTTTCATTCATTTTAAAGTTATCGCCGCTTGCCAGACAGCGCAAAATCAAGGGATTTTACAGGATTTCTTTGTATCTTTTGTAAAACATTTAATCAATAATCATGAAAAAAATTGGGATCCTAGGCTGGCTTACAATCACTATGTATGCCTTTATGATATTTTGTATTTCCATTAACATGATTTTTTATACTTAAAAGCTGATGGAATGGTATATGAAAAATAGATGGTGGATATGGAGTATAACAGGTGTTTATATCGCCTATCGGATTTATTTGTCGATATACTATTAACCCGCCCTCAATACACCTACTAACAACAAATATTTAGAATTACACACTTGTAAACTATTAAGCTTTTGGCAAATAATACATACGACCCAAACTACTTTAATTGTATTTACTGTGCCACAATTTGGATAATCTATCCCTAACATCAACAAACCTACTAAGTGCTTATTGGATGAACCTTGGGGTTAGAATAGAAAGTAGCTATCAATCTTCACGTTAGGCTGATTTCTAGACCTAATATTTTTGTTAAAACGTATTTTGTTTAACTTTTTTATTATATTTGTTAAACAATATAACACATTTCCCACACGAAACGTATTTGTATTGTATTTCCTGGGAAGTAGGGTTCCTTACTTCATTTGGTTTGTTTGATATGAAAAAGAAAAATTCTGAGAAAAACCTTACTTCCCTTTTTTATTCCAAACAATACCGATCACCGACTTCGTATTCTTGAAACTCCTCCTGAGTGACTGAACCTGATCTAACATCTAGTCGATTGTCTGGATCACCTCTATTTTGATCAAAATTGCCCCAATGAAAATAATATTTACCATCTGAAGTGACTTCTTTATGGGTAATAGTAATACACTCAGGTGTAGAAAAGGACACGAAATGGAAAAGCAGTAAACTTGAGCCTATTAATCTCTTTAGTTTATGACCCATTAAACCAATTTTCAGGATTAAAAATTCTGGAAGGAAAAGCGTGTGCCTGAAGAATAAATCCAATACCCCAAAGGGCAATTACTATTGCAGCTGTGGAGGCATGCTCCCAATCGGATATGAACAAAAAATAAAATGATAACAAATAGGATATGCAGGAGCATATATTTAGAAAAAATCGCATGAATATTGGTTTATGAATACCCTTAATATAAATAAAAAACTTGAATGTAAATCTATATTTTTCATATGGCTTCCTTCATTCCGATGTATTAGAGTAGGATACGGAACAGTGAACTCCTTAAGTTTTCACTCACCTAAAAACTTCACTTAAGACGCTTTATTTTCTTTCATCAACACTTTTTCATTGACCAATCATCTTCATTTTAATACCTGCAATCTACTCCAAACAATAGGGGTTTTGACGCGTTCATTTAAAATAGCACTCATTTTCAAGGATATATCCGTCTTTTTTTTTAAATTTATAATGGTACATAACCAAAAGCCAATTACTTTATGTTTGAATTTAAACTGCGAGGGATTCCAAACTTCGCAGTTTATATTTTGTAACTACCGCTACGAGTCTTATTGTTTTGCATGACTTTATCTCCCTAATTCTTTATTTACACAAAATTGATTTGTAAAGAAATCCATTAAAAAAATCTAATACGTTTTTATTTACCATTTATTGTTATTACCATAACTAAGACCTACATAACATATGTCTAAATTTGTGTGGTGTAACCATAAACCCATTTTTATACATTAAGATTAGTCGCTAGATTAATCTACTAGCGACTTTTTTTATTGCCCGGCCATCTGGCCCATTTCAACTTTATCATATGCTCATATTAAAGATTAGAACTCCGTGACTTAAGTCACATCGGCATAAAAAATAAGTTTGTAGATTTAAATATGGTTTAATCATAAACCAACTTCTCACTTATTGAATTTTTACCGCTAGACTATACATCTAGCGGTTTTTTTGTACCTTATTAATGAAAATCATAAACATTCTTGTTTGAAGATTAGTATTTGAAACCACAGCTGAAACCAAACGGTTAACGAAGAGGCTGTGGTTTCTTTTTGGCCTAGATAATACAGAATCCACATTATTACATCAAAAAATGAATAAGAATTCATTAGCACTATTCATAATATTTATCCCATTTTTTGGACTCAGTCAATTGGAAAATGTATGGTCCAAATTGGAGATTTTCAATATCCAAAATGGCATACGAGAAACGATCTACAAAGAATTTGATCACTTTGAAGCGCCCAATTGGAGTAAAGACGGAAGCTTTATCATTTTAAATGGAAAGGGGAAAATTTTTCGTTTTGACTTAACAACGAAAAAGAAAACCTATATCAATACGGATTTCGCTGATAAATTAAACAATGACCATGGAATCTCTCCGGATGGAAAAAAAATTGTGATCAGTCATTATGACCAGCCTAATGTAGACTATAAAGACAGAGATTTTAAATCCTCAAGAATTTATACACTACCTATTGAAGGTGGTATCCCTTCAATTGTGACAGAAAAAACTCCCTCATTTTGGCACGGATGGTCTCCTGATGGCCAAACATTAATTTATACCGCACTTCGAAATGACAATCTTGATATTTACGCTATCAATGTAGATGGTGGCAAGGAAATACGATTAACAGAAAATAAAGGATTGGATGATGGCGCTGATTTTTCAGCTGATGGTAATTTTATCTATTACAATTCAATGAAATCAGGTAAAATGGAGATCTGGCGGATGAATGCAGATGGCAGTAATAAAATTCAAGTGACAAATGACTCCTACTCTAATTGGTTCCCTCATCCGTCGCCGAATGGTGACTCAATAGTATATCTGGCTTATTTAGAAGACCAAGGTAACGCCCACCCAGCCATGGAAAAGGTGGCGCTCAGATTCTTAAATTTAAATGACAATACGGTCCGTACGCTTTGCTTTCTAACTGGCGGTCAGGGAACTATAAACGTTCCCTCTTGGTCACCTGATGGAGAAAAATTTGCTTTTGTATCCTATGGGTATATTAAAGAATCAACTGATAACCCATTGGAGAAATAAATTTTAATAAAAATTTGGCGTCAAGCATAATATTTCTAAAGTCACAAAAAGTATTAAAAATTGTATACCCCAATATTAAAATAACTGATCAATGGAATCTGTTTGCAGGAGCATATTCTTTCCTTATGAC
>WTJI01000016.1:3269-5110 GCA_011524905.1 Flavobacteriales bacterium | reverse complement strand
CATGATGGGTCAGAGACTACACTAGATTCATTTTCATACAGGGCATATGATGGATTTGATTTTGGTAATTCGATTACAGTTAGTATATCAATTAACCCTATTAATGACCCTCCAATTGCAGTTCCCGATGTTATTACACTCGAAATTGATGGATCTTTATCTAATTCTGTCAATCTAAAGGCTAATGATTATGATCCAGATGGTGACGCTATTGACCTTACACTTACATCAACCCCAACTTCTGGTATTGTTTCAGTTTCATCTAGCGGTGAAGTTGCGTATGATTTTGTTGGTGAAGATTTTATTAAAACAATTCAAGAAAGCACAACAGTTACAACAAATACGAACGAAAATCTAGACAGTGATCAGGATGGATTAACCGATGCACAGGAAGTTGTTCTTGGAACTGATAAAAACGATAGTGATAGTGATGATGATGGATTGACAGATGGGGATGAAAATGGAATAGGTAGTAATCCATTAATTTCAGATAGTGATGGTGATGGTATTGATGATGGTAGAGAATTTAATATTTTAAATACGAGCCCATTAGATAATGATTCAGATGATGATGGGTTTAATGATGGTTTTGAAGTAGATAATAATCTTGATCCAACAGACCCAGACCAAGATAACGATGGAAATTTAGATGGAGAGGATAATGATAATGACAACATTGAAAACTATTTTGACGCGTGTCCTCAACAACCTGGTTTAGAGTCCATAAATACAGATCAAAATGGATGTCCAAGACCAAGTCAAAACGATGCCGACGGAGATGGGGTTATCGATGATCTTGATGAATGTCCCACAGGTTTTGGATTGTCTCCTAATGGGTGTCCAACAAGTTCATCTGTAACATCAACTGTTTCGTCGGATACTACTAATACAGGTAACTCATCCACCGGTAAAGGTTCTGGTTACACTTCAGGGAAGAAAGTAAAAATTAAAATCAAAGAGAATCTTACCAAAAAAATAACCATAATTACAACTGAACAAGTAGATGCATTTAACTACAAATTGAATGATGGTATTGTAGATAGTGAAACAGTAACAGTTACTGTATTTAAAAAAATAGCGACAACTGTTACCTCGACAACAGATACAGATGGTGATGGTGTGCTAGATGAAGATGAAATAATTGATGGTACGGATCCAAATAATCCGGACTCAGACAACGACGGGGTAAATGATGGTGAAGAAAAATCTAATGGCACAGATCCAAATGATCCCGACTCAGATGATGACGGATTAAGCGACTCGGAGGAAATAATAAATGGAACAGATCCTCTTGATTCCGACACGGATAATGATGGATTAAACGATGGTATTGAAATCTCAATTGGAACAAATCCATTAAGTCCTGATTCAGATAACGATGGAGTAAATGATCAAAACGACACATGTCCATTAGTTCCAGGAGTTTTTGAATTTGATGGATGTTTAAATAATGATCCTGACGGAGACGGTCTAACTAATGATCAAGAAAATTTATTGGGAACTGATCCAAATAATTCAGATTCAGATAATGATGGTGTAGATGATGGTGATGAAATAGCAAACGGCACAGATCCAAATGATCCTGATACAGATAATGATGGTTTAGATGATGGTGATGAAATAGAAAACGGTACAGATCCATTAATTCCCGATACAGATAATGATGGTTTGTCTGATGGTGACGAATTAACGAATGGGACTGATCCTTTAGATCCAGACTCTGACAACGATGGATTAACAGATTCAGAAGAAGTAATAATAGGCACTAATCCAAATAATCCTGACACGGATTCTGATGGTATATCTGATTATGATGAAATTTTAAATGGCACCGACCCATT
>WTJI01000016.1:0-3169 GCA_011524905.1 Flavobacteriales bacterium | reverse complement strand
GGAGATAACGCAGATTTAGATGATGATAATGATGGCATACCAGATACAGAGGATAATTTCAATGTTTTAGACGATTCATTCGATCCTTTTGGAGAACTGATTGACCCAGAAATAACTGGAGTAGAAAGAGAATTCATTGTTAACGAAGCTGAATTAGACGAAAATGTTTACCCCTCACCCCTTTTAACTCCTGGATCAAATAATATTAAAGAATCTACTTGGAACGTTACTGGAATTGAAAATTATCCAAATGCGCTTGTCGAAATTTATAACAGAAATGGTCAAAGGGTATTTAGAAAAACAAATTATCAAAATGATTGGGAAGGAGATTTTAATAATCAAAGACTTCCTAGTGGCTCTTATTACTTCAACATTTATGTTCCAGAATTAGACAAATCATACACAGGTTGGTTATTTATCACGTATTAATTATGAAAGAAAAAATCATCTCACTTTATCCAGACTTTCCAAAAAATATTTTGAAAATACATCCTGATTTAACCTCAGCTGAATTGGAGTTTTGTCTCTACATAAAGTATAATATGTCCGATTTGGAGTTGGCTAAAACACTCAGATTAAAAAAGAAAACCATAGATTCTAAAAGATATAGGCTCAAAAAAAAGTTAGGTTTAAGTAGGGAAGAAAGACTGAATAATTATATAGTCAGAATATAGCGATGAAACATGTATTTACTCTTTTATTGATTCTAACATTTTTAAGTTGTTTAGATAAAAATGAATCTTCTATTGATCCAACAATAGAAATGGAACTTTTTATAGCGCAACAATTAAGGCAAGAAGTACAACTTGTAGGAAAATGGAAAGTTAGAAGAAAATCAAACTCTTCATCTACAAATACTGGTAACAGTAAATCTTTATTTTTCGATTGTACAATTGATAACTTTGAAATGCTTGATGATAATCGTTTTATTATCAAAGCAGTCGATCAAAACGGAGATTATTCATTTATTGATGGATATTATGCAACCTTTTTTGAATCAGTTATTAATGACGGAGAAATACCAAAAATTTATCTTTTTGATTCAACTTACGAATTAACTGAAAATCCAAATTTTGATGAGGCATTTGGATACTTAAACAATTTAAGATTTAATTCTGATGGTGCAGATTTTCAATATATACCTGGAGATACTGATTTCTGTTTAAACACAGCTTACGATTATGAAGTTGAAAAAGCTCAAATCGTAGATTATGAAGGAATAAATATCGATCAAAATTTACTATTTCAAGATTGGAACCTTTCAAATTTGATCGTTATTATCAACAATGCGGAAATAAATAATTTCCAATGTGAAATCATTTCTCAAAACTTTGAGGATTGTCTGTTGCCAGAATGCAATAAGCCGAAAACTATTCAGCTTAAGTTAACTCAATATGGGAGTTATTATTGGAAATATCTAGATGATCAGGGAAATTTAGTTCACATTGATGATGCTTTTTGGAAGTTTTATTTAGCAAACGAAGGAGACCAAATTTTAAGTGTAAGATATGATGAAGAAACCCCCTGGGATGATGCCAATTTGATCTATGTTGTAGAACTTTCAGATAATATATTAACATTGAGGGAAACAAAAGATGGGATTGATTATGCGTATTATTTCACTACCTCGGATGTCCCATTTTGTTTGCAATAAAAAAATTTTAAAAAAATGAAATTAAGACCCATAGTATCAGTTTTAAATTATAGAATAATAATTATTCTTCTTGAATCCTTTTCAGTCTATCTACTATATCATTATTTTGATTTTAGACTAAATATTGACTTTACCATATTGAGTATTGCCATTGTTTTTCCATTGGTATTCTCTATAACAAGTGCATACAATAAAAGACAAGACGCGCTTTATGCATTTAATTGTTTTAGGAACAATATCATAGAACTAAGCAATTTGTATTATTCAGTTAACGGCATTTCAAAAAAGAAATATTTAATTCTTTTTGATTTTTTGATGGATATTCAATCAATGGTTATTGATCACTTGATTACAGATTCTGACATACAAATCAAAAAGATAAGAACTAAACGAAAAGATCTGTTTATGGCACTCAATGACGATAAAAAATTTTATAATGAACGAGAAAAGGATAGTCTAATTAGAGTAAAAAATGAGATATTTCATTCTGTTGAAAAGCTTTTTTCAATGAAACAGCATCCAACCCCAAAATCATTAAGATCGTATTGTTTAATTTTTATTTATATATCACCCTTCATATATAATTGCCAAATTCTATATATGAACAATATCCAATCAATGTTCGAAAATTTTATCTCAATTATTATTTCATTATTAATCGGTTTCGTTCTTATGTCTCTATATAATGTTCAAGAATATATTGAGAACCCGTTTGACCAAAAAGGAATAGATGATCTAAATTTTGAGCATATTAAAATAAATCCTTCTGAAGGTTTATGAATAAAGGTTCAATGAGTTAAATTAATATTGATTAAAAGGGAAGTAATTAATACAAAAAAATGAGTTTTAAATATTCTATGATCTCTAGTAATTTACTAATTAGTAGGCGATAGAGGCATTGTCATTAGGGAGAAATTTCTACCATTGCAGAACAGATCTCGCTGAACTTGAAGAATACCTTGCCTTCTATCCTATACTTCTTGATTATCACGTCTTTCTCCCATCTCCATAGAATAGGATGCGATATCCCGAGTAAAGAGAGAACTTCTTCCCTCTTCAAGATCTCTTTAGCCTTCAATTCCTCGTAATTAGGTGGATTTACACTATTCACCTTTGAGACGGACAAGAAGGCCTAGGAAACCCATACATAGCTCAAATGGAATGTTTTCTTTCATGTGCGGGAAGGTCTGCGGGTAAATAACCACTAACTCGTTGTGAGCTAGCGGTTTGTAGTGATCGCGCTAGGATTCGAACCTAGGACCGTCTGCTTAGAAGGCAGATGCTCTATCCAGCTGAGCTACGCGACCGTGTGCTTTTACTTAAAAGCAAACCCCTACATTTTGCAGGGGTGAAATTGAAGCGGAGAGACAGGGATTCGAACCCTGGCAACGCTTACGCGTTGACAGATTAGCAATCTGCTCCATTACCACTCTGGCACCTCTCCAACGTATAAATGAACGTTTCGACAAAAATACTTTTTCGAAACGAATTTACCAACACACAATTCAAAAATAC
>WTJI01000047.1 GCA_011524905.1 Flavobacteriales bacterium | reverse complement strand
AATGACTCAGACGAGCTAGGAGATATCCCAGATGTAGATGATGACAATGATGGGACGCTTGATGTAGATGAAAATGTATTCATTACTTTTTATCGAGATCACAAAATTGTAATCAATAGTCTATCGGGAAAAAGTATGCCTCTGCATTATCCGATCCTACCATTTACCGACAGAGGTGTTGGAAGGTGGAAAGTGAGAAAAAAGATAACGGGAGGTGCCGATGCGGATAAATTCGATATTGTGGGTGGCGAGCCCTCTTCATCAGGCGGGGGAACTCAGAAAAGGTATAGCCTCAAAAAGAATGATAGCGCAGAAGGTTACTTGGTCTTCAAAAACCCACCAGATCCCAACAATCCAGATGATGCTAATTTGGACGGCATTTACGAAGTAGAGATCGCTTATGTCAACACAACAGCAGGTGACCCCAAAGTGCCAATTCCTGAAACTCCTGAAGTCATAGAAGTGCAGGCGGGCGGGGAAGAAGTCTTTGAGCTTGCCACCATTGAGACCCCAGTAGATGAAGTACCTGCCAATCTTATTAGTTCAGATACTGATGCCGATGGGATCATTAATTCGCGTGATCCAGATGATGACGGAGATCACATTTTTAGTGTGTTTGAAGGGTCTGGCGTAGAGGGTGCTTTGGAGGAAATTGAATCAGAAAATACAATTATCCAGGATTCTGATGGTGATGGATTTGAAGACTATTTGGATCCAGATGATGATAATGATACGGTATTTAGTTTATTTGAAAACCCAGACCCCAATGGAGATTTTAATCCAGCAGATGCTGTAGATACAGATGCAGACGGTACACCTGATTATTTGGATGTTGATGATGATGGAGATAAAATCGCAAGTATAGATGAATTCCCAGACTTAGATCTCAATGGTAACCCATCAGATGCTCTTGACACAGATAATGATGGAACGCCAGATTATTTAGATAATGATGATGACAATGACGGTATACCGACTTTAGCTGAAGTAAGTACAGCTGGTTTTCCTTTCGATACTGACGGAGATGGAACTAGAGACTACTTAGATACTGATGATGACAACGATGGGGTGCTTTCTGTTAACGAGTTAGATATTAATGGAAATACTTTAGACACAGATGGTGACGGGGTATGGAATCACATAGATGTAGATGATGATGGAGATGGCCTATCCACAGCCGAAGAAGACCTAAACAATAATGGATCTCCAGAGGATGATGACACCGACACAGATGGTATTGCCGATTATCTTGAATCTGCTATTTTGGATACAGATGCAGATGGGGTAATGGATGAGAGGGATTCGGTTAATGAAGACCCATATAACGACCAAGATTTGGATGGTTTTCCCAACTTAGATGAAACGTTAGCAGGAACAGACCCGTTGGATCCTAGCAGTTTTCCAAGTGATTTTAACAATCCATCGCTACGCGCTGCGATTGATATAGTGGAGTTTTTCTCTCCCAATGGTGATACGGTTAATGACACTTGGCAAGTACGTGAAATTGATCGTTATGTAGATAATCATGTCTGGATATATGACCGAAGCGGTAAGCTGTTGTTCGAAGCGCAGCCCTACAGAAACAACTGGAAAGGCGAAGTTGATGGGAATGAACTCCCTGAAGGGAGTTATTATTACCGCATCGACCTAGATGGTAACGGTACTGTAGATTTTGAAGGATGGCTGTACTTAACGCGATAATGAGAATGAAAAGCATATTAATGGCCAGTTTGATGTCTTTATTTTTCATCAAACTACAAGCCCAGCAGGAAGCATTTTATGCGCTCTATCGGTACAATATGCAAGTGATTAATCCTGCCTATGCTGGAGCAGAAGCGGCCAATCAACTTTCGGTTTTATCACGTCGGCAATGGTCACAGTTTAAAGAGGCACCCAACACCCTGGCTTTTGCTTTTTCCTCGGCAAGGGAGAATAATGTAGGCTTGGGATTATCGGTAGTTTCCGATCAGGTTTTTGTAGAACAACAGACTTTTGCTTATGTTGATTTTTCTTATCGCTTGACCTTGGGTGACGAAAAGCAGTTGTATCTGGGGTTAAAAGGAGGCGGAAACTTTTACAAAGCAGATCCTACACCCTTATCAACTTATGATCCTGTAGGAGACCCCTTACAATTACAGCGCAATCGTTTTATTCCTAATGTTGGTGCAGGGGCTTATATGTCAACACCAAACTACTGGTTTTCATTTTCTATACCACGGCTTTTTGGGGTTAACCGAGGACAAGAGGACATCAATACAGCGAAAGACCGATCGCATGTATATGCCGCTGGGGGTGCTTACTTTTCGCTGGGTTCTGAATTTATTCTCAAGCCCACTATAATGATGCGAAAAGTAAGTGGAATTCCGTTAACTACAGAGATAACGGGCATGGTTAGTTGGCAAAACACATTTGATATTGGGGTATCTGCTCGCTCGAATAGTTCCTTTTCTTTATTGTCATTCATCAATATTGGAGGGCTACAACTGGGTTATGCCTATGAGACGCCAAGCAGTGATCAGTTGGCTGGGCTAGGGCTTAAAACCCACGAGTTAATCCTTCGATTTCAATTTGGGGAAAGCGCAGCTGCTGCTTCGGAAGGAGACACCCCCCCAGTTGAGGAGTAGTGTTTGAGTATTAGAAAACCTCTTCATCTAAAGCGCGACCTTACGGGTATTTAAAAGTTTTGTATCTTAAACAAAAAACGAATACGATGAAGACAATTGTCCAAAAAATTTTAATGGCTATTGTTGCCCTAACTATTCTCAATGTTTGGTTATTGCGTTTTGGTCAAGCTAGTATTTATCGCGGGGGCGCAGCCACAGATATGTTATCAGAATTTTCTGCTTATGGATTAAGTGCAAATATGATGTATGCTGTTGGCGCAATCAAAGTTATTGCGGCCCTTACTTTACTCGCTGGCTTTCGCTTTCCCAAACTCATCACCCCAGCCTTGATAACAATTAGTTTATTCATGTCTGCAGCCATTTATTTTCATTTTTCAATCAACGATGCTTTAATCAAGTCCCTTCCCGCGGCATTACTTTTATTGGGGTCATTGCTCCTTTTATACCTCCAGCGAAGCAGCCAAGCACCTTAATGGTATTCTTCGACACATAATTTAGCATGAATAACTGAAATTCAGTATATTGCGATATAACCATAAACTATTTACAATGAAAAAGTTTTATCTATGTATTATTGCGCTGACTGTGTTCGGTTGTCAGCAGGGCTTACACCCTGATTTTGAGGGGAACAAAGCGATGATTGAAAAATTTCTAGAACTTCAGGGAAATGAACAAGATCCACAAGCACAAATGGATATGATTCACCCCGATTTGCAATGGCAGCCTGCCTTTCACGGATCCAAACAAATTGGGAAAGAAGCTTTTGGTGAGTATTTAATGGGTTGGCAAACGGCTATGGAAGATGTTACTTTTACTGCGCAAGCCTACCTGCCAGGCGTGTCTAATGAAACAGGCCTACCAGATGGAAGTGTCAGAGCTTATGGTACTTGGACAGGGACACATTCAGCCTCGGGAAAAAAGTGGAGCTTAACAACCTATCATACCTGGGATTTTAAGGACGGTAAAATTATAGCTGGCGGCGATTATTTTGATGCAGGAGGCTTGATGGCTTCTTTAATGCCAGATGAAAGTACAACGGAGACAGCAGAATAGTTTTCGTTGCGACAATTAAAATAACGAACCACCGCCTCTTGCGGTGGTTTTTTTATTGAATAGATTGTTATTCAATATCGGTTACCCCAGCCGTTAGAAACCATAATTCAAGGGCTCCCCATGCCCAAACCCCTGAGTTGTCTCACCCTATTTCTACCACCTGATTATTTGATCAGTGTTTTATTATATAAGTCTAGTGTTACATGGCTTACCATACTATTTGGCAACTATGAATCCTGTGAAGAGAAATCAATTTGGTAAACATATATGCTTTTCAAAGCCCGCAACTATTTGTCGAGTTCTTGTATCTTTATTATTAAACCTTAATCCAACTACTTATGATTTTTAAAGCATATCTTAAAGACCCATTGGCAACTATTGCCGTAAATACGACCATTTTTATTGCTGGCTGTCTCTTTTTTGGCTCCATAGCATTCATTGGAATTATCAGTGAACTATTAAGAGAGGATGACTCTTTGCGCCACGAACATGTTCAACAGCACATGGATGAACAAGTGAAATATGATCAAATGATCCTACTGCTGGATTCCATCAATCAAAAAATTGACTAATATGCTGCTAAAAATAGTAGCTTTCCAGCGCAAAATAGTGTCAAAACACCCTTTAGTGACGGCTTATTTGAGTTTTCTCAAAGGAGTGCTTGTTACAGTTTTTGTCTATGAAGTCCTATTGAAATGATTGTTACAGAAAATTTCAAACAAGTCTTAATTGAAAGTACTGAAGCCCTTCGCACTTGGTTAGAAGCGCATCACAGTCAGCCTGAGAGTGTCTGGTTGGTGACCTATAAAAAGGCTGTCACAGGAAAATATGTGTCTAGACAGGCAGTGCTAGATGAATTGATAAGTTTTGGATGGATCGATGGCATTCGCAGAAAGCTTGATGACCAAAAGACCATGCAATTGATTTCCCCAAGGAAATCGCAACATTGGGCGCAGTCTTATAAAATACGAGCTGAACAATTGATAGCCACTGGTCGCATGCATAGGGCAGGGCAAAAAGCCATCGATCAAAGTAAAGAAAAAGGACTTTGGAATTTTATGGATGATGTAGATCGGCTCGAAGTCCCTGATGATTTAGCCTGTGCACTAAAAGAAAGTCCAAAAGCAAAGGATTTTTTTGACGGCATTAATCCCTCGAGTAAACGCTTTGTCCTTAGATGGATTAAACTAGCCAAAACTGAAAAGACCCGTCGAAATAGAATCTCCAAGATTGTCAGTTTATCTTTCAAGGGGGAAAAACTACCTGGCAGCTAGTTCTGTGGCTCAATTGTTATTACAAAGAAATCTACCAAACCGACAATGCAACAAGATCAACCCATATGGACGCCCACTCCCTTGAGTAAACAGCAAAGTATGCTAACGGCCTTTCAAACATTTTTGGAAGAGTCAAAACAGCTTTATTTTAATGATTACACTGCCATGCATGAATGGTCAGTTAGAGACTTATCTGGTTTTTGGGATTCAATAGCTCGTTTTTTTGAGGTTGAATTTTCGAAACCTCCCCATAGTATTGTCAAGATCCAACAGCCATTTTACAAGACACTGTGGTTTGAGGGAGCGGAATTAAGTTATACACATCATATTGAGCGCCATTTCAAACATGGGCAACCTGCTCTTTTTTACGGTAATGAAAAGGGAGAAATAGTCACAATTACTTGGAATGCATTACTCAAGCGGGCCGTAGAAATCCAAGCAAAATTAAAGCAAGTGGGTGTAGGCATGGGCGATGTTGTGGTAGGCTATTTACATTACCACCCCGATAGTATTGCTGCTTTTTTAGCGACTAATGCCTTGGGTGCTATTTGGAGTTGTTGTTCCCCCGACTTCGGTACGGCTAGTGTGATCAGTCGATTGGGACAACTGCACCCCAAGGTGCTCTTGACGGTCAAAGAATACACCTACAACGGGAAACGATTTGATTTGGCAAAAAAAGTTGCATTCTTAAGCGCAAACTTAAAGAGCCTAGAACGAACCATATCTTTCCCGGGTGATTTAACAGAATGGGATTTTACCACTCAAGAAGTTTATCAGCTAAAACCTCTTTCTGTTCCTTTTGATCATCCCATATGGGTATTGTTTTCCTCTGGGACTACAGGAAAGCCCAAAGCCATTACCCATCGTACAGGGGGGATGCTATTGGAGCAATTAAAAGCCATGGCACTACACCAGAATGTTCAGTCAGGGGAACGATTTTTTTGGCACACTACCACGGGTTGGATGATGTGGAATTATGCACTTGGTGCATTATTATGCGGGGCGCAGCTGTGTATTTTTGATGGGTCAGTAGCCTACCCTGATTTGGGTGTACAATGGCGTTTTGCCAATCAGGTCAAAATTGATCATTTTGGGCATGGTGCACCATTTTTCACCCAGGCCATGAAGGCTGATCTACGGGAAGTCAACCAAGAGAAGTTACCACAATTGAAAACCATTGGCGCAACGGGTGCTCCCTTGTCTGCGGATGCTTTTAGATGGCTACAAAATCGCCTGCCCCAGGCGCATATTATTTCTTTGAGTGGTGGTACGGACGTTTGCTCTGCATTTATTGGAGGTAATCCATGGCATCCTGTTTATGCAGGCTATTTACAAAGCCCAATGCTTGGAGCTGATATAGCGGCTTGGGATACAGATGGATGTCCTGTTACTATGCAGACAGCAGAATTGATTTTGGCACAGCCGATGCCTTGTATGCCACTTTATTTTTGGGATGACAAAGAAAATAAACGTTATCACGAAAGCTACTTTGGCGCCTATAAAGGGGTTTGGACCCACGGCGATTGGATAGCAATCGACCCCCAGAAAGGGATTCAAATTTTAGGTCGTTCTGATGCTACGCTCAACAAAAACGGTATTCGAATTGGGACTGCTGAATTGTACCAAGCGCTAGATACACTTCACTTTTTACAAGACCATCTTATCGTTGATGTAGGTATAAAGGAAGGTTTATCTGAATTACTTTTATTTGTTGTCATAGCAAGCTCTTTAACGCCTAAACTGGAAGAAGACATCAGATCCTGTATTCGACAGCAATGTTCCCCGCGTCACGTCCCTGATCGGATATTTCAAGTGTCTCAAGTGCCCTACACATTAAGTGGGAAAAAGCTGGAAATTCCTGTTAAGAAGATTTTAACGGGGGCAGCAGCAAAGAATACTGCTAACCCAGGGGCTATGCGTAATCCAGATTCTCTCCTTATCTATGAGGATATATATAAAAAATTAAAGTCCAATACCTAAATCACGTAGCGCTTGTTCAACCATGGGCTCAATAAAGGCATACCCTTGATCAGTCAAATGGACCCCATCGTAAGAGTAAACGGGATCTAAGCCATTATTCTTATTGGCCATGGCTTCAAAATAATCTAGGTAATAAACCTCTCGTTGCTGGGCATAGGTTTTAAGTAATCGGTTTAGAGCCGGGATTTTGTTTTTGGGATCTTTTCCTGGTTGCCATGGATAGTCTTCTGCTGGTAAGACTGAACAAAGTATTACTTGAATCTGATGGCTTTTAGCCAGTTCGCACATTGATTTTATATGGCCAGCTATTTCTGAAAGGGTACTAGGTCCAGTATTCCCAGCAATATCATTGGTGCCTGCTAGGATGACCACAGCCTTTGGTTTGAGGGCGATCACGTCTTGTCGGAAACGCAAGAGCATTTGGGGGGTAGTCTGACCTCCAATTCCTCTATTGATATAAGGTTTATCTTCAAAAAAATGAGGTCGGCTTTGAATCCATCCTTGTGTTATGGAATTCCCCATAAAAACAACCCGGTTTTCTCCTGCAAGAGGAATAGCAAGCGTATCGTTTGCCTTTTTATAATAATTCAGTTGGGCCCAGTCTTGTGCCAGTAGTATTGTGCTGCTTAAAATAAGCAAGAAAAAGTATAGTGTCGGCTGTAAGCAACAACGCTTTACCTTTTGCAAGTATGGAGTGAACCTGTGTTTCATCGCTTATTGTTTGATTTGTTTAATGGTGTTACGATCAGCCCAATTTGAAAACCTTTCTTCTATTTTGACAAAGCATTGCTTATTGAATCAATTCTTTTTCTTTTTTGATTGTGACAGCAGAAGGGTGGAGTAATACTTCAGCCAAACCTTTGGTTTTGGGCAGTTCATAGACAAAGAAGTATTCTAGTGTTTCTAACTTACTTTCATAAAAGGTTGCATCGTGCGTTGTATCTCCTGTTATCAATGCCCGTTTTGCAACAACTGCAATTTCAAGCCATGACCAGCCAATGAGTACCAAACTAAAGAATTCCATAAAAACAGAGGCGTCTGCTAGGAAGCGTTCGAAGTCGCCTTGCATGGCAAACGGCACCAAATGCTGTAAGATTTCTTGGGTGCGTTGGAGTTGTTCGCCCAATTGTTTGGCCCATATCTCCAAACCAGGAATTTGAAGCGCCGCATCCAGTGTTTGTTGGATCTCGGCCAGTAAAAGTTGTGCCCCTTCGCCATTATTGAGCATCATTTTTCTCCCTAAGAGATCTTGAGATTGGATTCCTGTTGTCCCTTCATATATGGCACAAATCCTAATATCACGATAGTACTGTTGGAGAATATAGTCTGCACAAAACCCATAGCCACCTAATATTTGTAGCCCATTGTTGATGGCATAAATACCAGCTTCTGATGGATAGGTTTTGACCACAGGAATAATCATTTCTAGCAGACTGTGGTATTTGTGTTTTTCTGTCTTGTCTTGCGCTGTATGTTGCAAGTCATAGTATTTGGCTGCCTTAAAAATAAGATTCATACCTCCCTCTACAACGGCTTTTTGTAAAAGTAACATCCGTCTTACATCGGGGTGTTCAACAATGAGATTTTGTTTTTGATTAAGGTTTTTGGTGCCGTCGGAGCTCAACTTTCTACCTTGTGGTCTTTCGTTGGCATATTCCAAAGAAGCATAGTATGCGCCAGATGCAATAGCTGAAGCCGTTCTTCCTACGGCTATACGCGCTCCATTCATCATCAAAAACATATAATGTAACCCTTTGTTGGCTTCGCCGACTAAATAGCCTTGACAATCATCTTTATCGCCAAAGCCTAAATGGGTGGTACAGTAGCCTTTTTGCCCCATTTTTTGAAAATCTGCAACGGTAGTAACATCATTGGGAACCAATTCTCCACTGTCAGTTACTCGATTTTTAGGAACAACAAAAAGTGAGATACCCTTAGTCCCAGCAGGTGCCCCTTCGATTCGAGCCAAAAGTAGGTGTACAATATTGTCTGCATATTGATGGTCTCCGCCTGAGATGAATATTTTCTGTCCATTGATTTTATAGTGTCCTTTATCGGTAGGGATGGCCTTAGTAACGATATCAGATAGTGAGCTTCCTGCTTGTGGTTCTGTTAGACACATAGTGCCCCCCCATTCTCCTGAAAGCATTTTGGGTGTGTAGGATTCTTTGAGGGCTTTACTTCCAAATTCTAAAATCAGTTCGGCAGCACCAGAGGTCAGTCCTGCATATCCTGGTAAATGGTTGTTAGCAGCATCCAAAATATAACCAGCTGCTGTATGAACCAGCATGGGCAATTGAAGCCCCCCATCCTCATAATCAAAAGGAGCAGCAATTAAGCCCAACTCTCCTCCTTGTTTCATCATTTTGTCTACTTGCGGATGGACAACAACGCTGCCGTCTTTGTGATAGGCTGGCTTTTCATCCATTTCCTTGAAATAAGGAAAAAGCTCCTTGTCTGCAAATTGCTTGACTGATTCTATAAATAAATCAACCGATGCACTGTCATGATCTTGATAACGCTCTTTGTCTAAAACAGTTTCTGCTTCTTGTACTTGGTTCATGAAAAATTTTACCGTAGCAAGGTCTACATATTTTGTCGCCATAATATTTTGATGGATTTAGTTCAACTTCATACTCATTCTTCAATTCTACATTGTAAAGTCGGATTCAAGATACGAGATAAATTTAAATTGGATATTTTAGGAGAACAAATAGCTAGCTTTTTTTAGTATTTTGTAGCGTAAAGGATCCTTATGAAAAAAATAAAGGGCAAAAATTTTTCTGCTTCTACAAGTTATTGGAAAACCAACCTGCAGTATCTGACTATTTTATTAAGTATCTGGTTTAGTGTTTCATTTGGCGCTGGAATTTTATTTAAAGATTTCCTTGACAACTTCTATATTTCAGGATTCCCCTTGGGTTTTTGGTTTGCCCAGCAGGGATCTATCTATGTATTTGTTGGCCTGATTTTTATTTATGTTCGCCTGATGAATAAGCTAGATGCTAAGTATGGATTTGATGAAAAATGAAGCTAAAAGGAATTTTAACCTAAAATAATATTATGTCCGTACAAATATGGACCTACATTTTTGTAGGGATTACTTTCGCTTTGTACATCGGGATAGCGATATGGTCGCATGCAGGATCAACTAAAGAATTCTATGTAGCTGGCGGGGGGGTCTCTCCTCTTGCAAATGGCATGGCTACAGCAGCCGATTGGATGTCCGCAGCTTCATTTATTTCCATGGCAGGATTGATTTCTTTTATGGGCTATGATGGAACTGTTTATTTGATGGGATGGACAGGCGGCTATGTGTTATTGGCACTACTTTTGGCACCTTACCTCAGGAAGTTTGGAAAATTTACTGTACCTGATTTTATAGGGGAGCGTTATTATTCCAAAACAGCACGTGTTGTAGCTGTAATGTGCGCTTTATTAGTGTCATTTACCTATGTTGCTGGTCAAATGCGTGGTGTAGGTGTTGTTTTCTCTCGTTTCCTTGAAGTAGATATCAATACAGGTGTAGTTATTGGAATGGTTATTGTTTTGTTTTATGCTGTATTAGGTGGGATGAAAGGCATCACGTACACTCAAGTGGCTCAATACTGTGTATTGATTTTTGCATTTATGGTACCCGCGATATTTATATCAATTCAAATGACTGGCAATCCAATTCCACAACTGGGCATGGGGGCCAAAGGAGCTGACGGCACTTACTTGCTCAAAAAACTTAATGGGCTTTCTACTGAGCTAGGATTTGCTGCTTATACTCAAGGCTCTAAGTCACTAATAGATGTTTTTGCTATTACCCTTGCATTAATGGTTGGTACAGCGGGATTACCACATGTAATCGTCCGCTTTTTCACGGTGAAAAAAGTGCGAGACGCTCGGAAGTCTGCAGGATTGGCCTTGTTGTTTATTGCTATTCTTTACACAACGGCTCCTGCAGTGGCTGTCTTTGCAAGAACAAATTTGATCAATACCGTTAGTAATAAAGCCTATAGCGATATGCCAACATGGTTTTCTAACTGGGAGAAAACAGGATTGTTGAAATTTAATGACATAAACGGAGATGGGAAAATTCAGTATGTGGCAGGTACAGCCAATGAACTGACCGTAGATAGGGATATTATGGTATTGGCAAACCCAGAAATTGCAGATCTTCCTGCTTGGGTAATTGCTTTGGTTGCTGCGGGCGGCTTGGCAGCTGCATTATCCACTGCAGCTGGATTACTACTGGTAATTTCTGCCTCAGTTTCCCATGACTTGATTAAAAACGTATTTAATCCTAAGATTACGGAGAAACAAGAATTGGTTGCTGCTCGTATTGCTGCTGTAGGTGCTGTTTGTGTAGCGGGGTATTTTGGTATCAATCCGCCAGGCTTTGTAGCAGCAGTCGTTGCCTTAGCCTTTGGGTTGGCTGCTGCCTCTTTCTTTCCAGCCATCATTCTAGGTATTTTCTACAAGAGAATGAACAAAGAGGGTGCTGTTACTGGAATGATAGTAGGGATTTCCCTAATGGTTTTTTACATGCTGAAATTTAAATTTGGCATTTTTGATGGTGGTAAAGCAGCCGTAGCTGGTTTAAAAGCACATTGGTGGTTTGGGATCTCTCCCGAAGGCTTTGGTACTATCGCCATGTTGGTCAATTTTGCCGTGTCACTCATTGTCAATAGATTTACTAGTGAAGTCCCTCAGGGGGTTCAAGAAATTGTAGAAAATATTCGTATTCCCAGTGGTGCAGACAAAGCAACACATTGAAAAAATTTACAAATTATTGGCTAAGCATAAGGCTAGTCTTTTTTTATAAGGAAAACCAACTATGAGTAATTATCACATTAAGAATTTAGAGGAGTATTTTCAGATTTACAGGAAATCTGTGCGTGATCCTGAGGGGTTCTGGGAAGAGATCGCAGAAGAGCATTTTCTTTGGCGCAAACGATGGGACAGGGTTCTATCGTGGGATTTTACCAAACCGGAAGTAAAATGGTTTGAAGGGGCGCAACTTAACATCACAGAAAATTGTATTGACCGCCACCTAGCGATAAGGGGAAACAAAACGGCTATTTTATTTGAGCCCAATGATCCCAACGAAGTTGCACAACACATTACCTACAAGCAACTACATACCCAGGTCAATAAGATGGCTAATGTCCTTAAGGGGCAAGGTATCCAAAAAGGAGATCGTGTCTGTATTTATCTACCCATGATTCCAGAATTAGCATACGCTGTATTGGCTTGTGCGCGCATTGGAGCCGTTCATTCAGTGGTTTTTGCAGGCTTTTCTTCGGTTGCGTTGGCCACTCGAATTAACGACTGCAATGCAGCGGTAGTATTAACTGCTGACGGCTCTTTCAGAGGCAATAAAAGCATTGATCTAAAAGGGATTGTTGATAAAGCGCTAGAAGATTGCCCTCAGGTCAAAAGTGTTTTGGTCGCTGAGCGAGTTGGAAATAATATACAAATGGTTGAGGGACGCGATCACTTTATGGCGCCTCTTGTGCAAGCGGCTAGTGCTGAGTGCCAAGTGGAGGTAATGAACGCAGAGGATCCACTTTTTATTCTCTACACTTCAGGATCAACAGGAAAACCTAAGGGAATGGTTCATAGTTGCGCCGGTTATATGATTTATGCAGCCTATACCTTTAAAAACATTTTCCAATATCAAGAAAACGATGTGTATTGGTGTACTGCTGATATTGGTTGGATAACCGGGCATTCCTACATTGTTTATGGACCTCTTGCCAATGGGGCTACAACGGTAATGTTTGAAGGCGTACCATCTTATCCAGATTTTGGTCGCTTTTGGCAAATTGTTGAAAAGCACAAAGTGAACCAATTTTACACAGCACCGACAGCTATTCGGGCCTTAGCTAAAGAGAAAATAGATTTTGTCGATCAATATGATTTGTCTTCCCTCAAAGTTTTGGGAACTGTAGGGGAGCCGATCAATGAAGAAGCTTGGCATTGGTATAACGATCATATTGGAAAAAAAGAAAGCCCTATTGTTGACACATGGTGGCAAACAGAAACAGGTGGAATCATGATTTCACCTATACCCTATTCTACCCCAACCAAGCCAACTTTTGCTACCTTACCCTTTATTGGGATTCAACCAGCATTGATGGATGAAAACGGTCAAGAATTACAGGCCAATCAAGTAGATGGTCGATTGTGTATTAAATTTCCATGGCCTTCAATGGCTCGAACCATTTGGGGTGATCATGATCGCTACCGAGACACTTATTTCTCGGCCTATCCAAAGATGTATTTCACAGGAGACGGGGCCTCACGCGATGCTGTAGGTTATTATCGTATTACTGGCCGAGTGGACGATGTGATTATTGTTTCGGGACACAACCTAGGCACGGCTCCTATAGAAGACGCGATTAATGAGCATCAAGGTGTAGCTGAATCGGCTATTGTGGGTTTTCCACATGATATAAAGGGCAACGCTTTGTTTGGTTATGTTATCTTAAAAGACGATGCATTGAATCGAGATTCTGACTCACTTCGAACTGAAATTAACAGTTTGATTGCAGATAAAATAGGCCCGATAGCCAAGTTGGACAACATTGCTTTTGTGCCAGGACTCCCCAAAACCCGTTCGGGGAAAATCATGCGGCGTATTTTAAGAAAAATTGCCCAAAAAGACGTCTCTAATTTGGGGGATACTTCTACTCTACTTAATCCCGACGTGGTCGATCAAATAAGAAAAATTATTGGTGTTTAACGGGAAAAAATATACGTGTACGTGGCTTTTTCCATAGTAGCGTTTAGCCCTTTTAATTGGCTTTAACATGAACAAATGATATTGACAACACTTTCTTCAACGAGCCTCATACTAGGATGTATAGGGGCTTTTTTATTGGGTCTTGGAAAGGCAGGAATTAAAGGCATGGCCGTCTTTATTGTTGTTTTGTTTGTATATGCTTTTGGAGCCCGAACATCTACTGGGATTTTACTACCGCTTTTAATCGTGGGTGATATCATAGCTGTTTTATACTATCGCCAACATACGGATTGGCCAAATGTTTTTCGCATGCTTCCATGGATGGCCGTTGGAGTGCTTTTAGCAACTTATGGCGCAACTTTTCTAGATGAATCAACATTTGCTTATGTGATGGCAGGACTTATTTTAATGGCCACTGTCATGATGGGTTATTGGGAATTTAGACCCTTTAAAAAAGTACCTAATCACTGGGGGTTTGCAGGGTTTTTGGGCATGTTGGCTGGGTTTACAACCATGATTGGGAATTTGGCAGGGGCAGTTGTCAATATATATTTTTTGGTATTACGCTTTCCTAAGAATGCTTTTATCGGAACCACAGCATTTATTTTTTTCTTTATTAATCTATTTAAAATTCCTTTTCACGTTTGGGTATGGCATACCATACAGTGGGAAAGCCTAACAATTAGTTTAATCTTTATTCCTGTAGAATTGTTAGGTTTATATTTGGGCTTAAAATGGGTACAAAATATGGGAGATACAAACTATAGAAAACTTATATTAACCCTCACTGCCATAGGCGCTATTGCATTATTTTTCAAATAGCTTGTGCGCGATAAATTTCCAAAGAAGTTGACCCAGGGAGATAAAGAGGATGTTTAGGACTTCCGGAAGCCGTAAAACCAAAGCACCAAGCTTCTTTGATATTGTTTTTCAACCACATTGGTTCTTTTTCTTTTTGTCCCCATGCATATATTATTTTTTGACAGGATTGAGCCATCTGTATTACATGCTCTTGATTGATTGGGTCTATGCTTAAAAGTTGGTCATAGAGCATTTTAGGCGAGGGGGTAATGTTGGCATATAGATTCCCGAGATAAAAGCCACCCATATTCATTTTTTTGGTAAACTGAATTAATCTTCTGATGGTTGGGTCATCTTGACTGCAATTTCCAGTAGAAGGATTTAACAAAATAAAAAGAAGCAGGGGCTGATTGGATTCCCAAATGCGCCACAAGCGATATCGCTTTTGCCCCGAAATGACTGCCCCCTTTTGCAATAATATACTTTTTGACTTACTTTGACTCAAGATGCAAATAAAAAGCAAGATTCTCAAAAGCCTTTTAGGTTTGATTGTATGTTGGGCGATAAATAGTTGCTCTGTAGACACACCATTTAATGGCATTTTGCATCAACCAGACCACCACTTACTTCGAAATTATGGCCCAAAAGCCGATCGATACGTACGCCAGCATCTTATTGATCTTCTTATTGAAGTTGCTTTGGGAGCGGAGTACGGCAGTGACATTAAGTTATTGAAAAAGTGGACAACCCCCATGCGATTGTATGTAGGATCGGATCTTTCTCCTGAACTCCAAGCCACACTTTTTGATGTGATAAATGAAATTAATGTTTTGTGTACGGACGGTTTTTATATTGAACAAACAACAGACTCCCTTTCCTCAAACACCTATTTATATGCAGGCCCTGCCTTGGATTTTGCTAAACGATTTACCCAGTTGACCCCCTTGGTAGAAAATCACAATGGACTCATCCATGTAGCCTACAACGATGCTTATGAAATAACTCGAGCCGTAATCTATGTAGACACGCAACACACTTTATTGGTTGAACAAAAACATGTGCTTCGAGAAGAACTTACCCAAGGCATGGGGTTACTGAATGATTTGAAATACTATCCTGAAAGTATTTTTTACGAGGCCCAGTCAAGGGGTGATTCCTTTTCAACCTTTGATAAAGAGTTGATTCGACTGTTATATCACCCAGCATTTTATCCCGGAATGGATTCTCTAAGGATGCATCAAACAGGTAAAAGAATACTAGGCTTATAAAGCCATTTGTCAATAGAATGTTTGTCATTTATGTAATTTAGCTGTTTACTGAAATCGTATTTTGTCATATGTCCATGTATCAAAAATTATCTCGTTTAGGGGCGCATTTTTTTAGCCGTGCTTTTTTATTTAAACATGGATTCAATTTTTCGCCTATGTACAGGCGATCAACGGGTCGGGTGACATATGTTTCTAAAGATTTGTACAGAATTGAAGTCAAACTTCCGCTGAGCTACAAAAACCGAAACTATGTTAATACCATATTCGGGGGCAGTATGTTTGCTTCTGTTGATCCTTTTCCGATGGTTCAGTTAATCAATATTATTGGCGACAACTACGTAGTTTGGGACAAAGCGGCACAGATACGATTTCTTCGCCCTGGTAACAAAGACTTGCAAGCCATTTTTGAATACACACCCGAAGAAGTGGCTCAGATAAAACAACAAGTAGCAGAAAAAAATGAAATTGAAATAGTAAAAACCACTCGACTTGTCGACCCAAAAACGGCTACGGTTCATTGTGAGGTAGACAAAACGATTTACATTGCCGATAAGGCTTTTTTTAAAGCCAAACGCAAAAAAAGAGAAGCCGAAAAAACTATTTCAAAGCAAACTTGAATTCAATTTGAGCGGGTTGGCGCGGACCGACCAATACATTATTGACGGTAAAAGGTAGAGAAAGATTTTGGCGCTTCTTTTGCGTCTTGATTTCTAGCTGTTTCTTTTGAAAAGGTGGGATTGTAATGGTTCGGCTGTTTTTATAAAAAGAAAAAGGACCTTGATAAACAAGAATCATAGGTAGTGCACTTTTATTTTCTAGTTCAACTTTCACTATGACATTTTCTTTGCCATAACCAGAGGTAGTTGCTTTTAAATTGGCCGTTAGAACAGGTTGGATATTTTCTTCTTTTCCCAAAAGCAAGTCTTGGAACCACACGACAGTTCTTCCTTCAAATAAGGCATTTTTTATGTCTGTCACTTTTTTTGAACGACTCAAAACAAAAGTAGTAGGTCGATGACCGCCATTGGGAATATCAAATAACCAATCAGTAAGGCCGTGGATATCTGACGTGCCAAGGATGGTAAGTTGATTGTCCAAAGCCAGCTGAAATGCTTCCTCTGAAAACGTTAGCTCATTGACAACTTCAATGCCATGTAATAGTTTACGGTCAATTAAATATTTGTGAAACGGATCCAAGCGAGCGATTCCGTCGGGGCGTTGCGCATCCCAAGTGGGGTGATTCCAAAAGACGAAGCCTTTTTGTGCATTGGCAGCCTCTATACCGGATAAAGAATCTTTTTGTAAAATCTTATTGGCATCTTCAATAAACACAGCATTGATGTGCCCAGGGGGCATATCACGGGTAATTTCAGCGCCATTGATGATATGTAAGTTTTTATGCCCTTGACCATAGCCTTGTGCCAGTTCAAAAGATCGGTTTCGATCAGGATGAGGAATATCGGCCTGATGAGGTTGGTATTCTAAATGCTCCGTGATAGCTATCAAATCTAAGCCTTCTTTGAGTGCTTCTTGAATCCGGATATCTGGCCAGACCGAACCGTCTGAAAACACAGAATGCGTATGTAAGTCACTTTGTATAAGCTGTATATTTTCTGGGGATTGGAAGGGTTGCTGTGCCCAAGTGGTGTAGCAGTGAAGCAACCCAAATAAAAAAAATACTTTTTTCATAAATTTTTGGTTCGGGTTCAATCGACACCCATTTTATAAATTAGAACTTTTCATTGTTGGCACTAGAACGTCAAAGCGAGTATAAACAGGATAAACCCCAATAAAATGGCCAAGCCACCCCAAATACTGGCACGACTTATTTTCTTTTCTGTGTTTTTGGGCACCCGACCTTGGTCAGCCATGCCGTCATAATCAATGTGTTGTTTCATGTGAAAGGAATTTTGTGTGGCATCACATAAAAATTACTTGTTCACTTAGAGAAATAAACATCTCTTTGTTTGCAAGTATTTTTCATAGTTTTTGTTTTAAGGTAGGTTTTTTTGTCTTCCCTACCAAATTACGTACATTTAGTTGGTAGCATAGGTGATTAAAAACCAGAATCATAGCATATTTCTTATGAAAAAATCCATTATCATTTTATCGTTTTGTCTTATTGGGCTGAGCTGTCAAAACCCATCAACAGCCCTTCCACGCATTGCTATTGCAGGTCTGGCAATAGAGTCCAGCACTTTCTCACCAGCCCGTACTGAGGCAGCTGCTTTTCACGCGAGTCAAGGCGAGGCAGTTTTTGATCGCTATCCATTTTTGACAGCAGACCACCCCAATCGGAAAAGGGCTAAATGGTTTCCAACGCTCAAAGGACATGCACTTCCTGGTGGACAGGTCACACGCCAAGCCTACGATTCTTTGATGGGAATCACTTTGGAAATGTTAAAACAAAACTTGCCTTATGACGGTTTATTTTTTGATATCCACGGTGCCATGACTGTAGAGGGCCTAGCTGACGCAGAAGGCGATATGATCAATAAAATACGGAGCATAGTAGGACCCCAAACAATCATTTCTACTTCTATGGACCTTCATGGTAATGTTTCTCAACAACTGGCCCAACAGAGTGATCTGATCACCTGCTATCGCATGGCACCGCACGAAGATGCTTTGGAGTCCAAGCAACGGGCTTTAGAAAACTTATTAGATCGCTTAGAGCAAGGCTTGGGCAAGCCACAATATAAGGCCTGGATTCCTGTCCCTATCCTTTTGCCAGGAGAGCAAACCAGCACGCGCATTGAACCCGGGAAAGGCTTGTATGCACAAGTTCCTTTGGTGGCTAATCAGGAGGGGGTTACCGATGCTGCTATTTGGATGGGTTATCCTTGGGCAGATGAGGCCCGAAATCACGGAGTCATTATGGTTACGGGCGATCAAAAAGACAAGGTGCAGCAGGGTGCAGAAAAACTAGCCCAAGCCTTTTGGGCTGCCCGCAATGCATTTGATTTTGTTGCACCAACCAAAGAATTTCAAGCTGCTTTGGCACAAGCCTTGGCAAGTAAGAAAAAGCCTTTTATTCTCAGTGATATGGGCGATAACCCCACTGCTGGTGGTGCTGGCGATGTAACTTGGACATTACGGGAACTATTAAACCACCCCGATTTTAGTGAACCCAACGGCAAAAAGTTAATTTACGCTTCCATCCCCGGTCCCCAATTGATCGAGCAAGCAATAGAACAAGGCATAGGACAAAGGGTAAGGGCTGAAGTAGGGGCTGCTGTAGATAATCGATATGCCCCACCGCTCATGTTGGAAGGTACCGTAACCGCTATTCACAAAGGCGACAAAGATGCCGTCGTCGAAGCCGTAGTTCAAGTGGGGCAAATTTCTGTTATTGTAACACAAAAACGCAAACCCTACCACCATCTGTCAGATTTTACCAATCTTGGTCTAGACCCAAAAAACACAGATATTGTTGTAGTCAAAATTGGTTATCTGGTTCCTGAGTTATATGATATTCGAGGGGATTGGGTTATGGCATTAACCCCAGGCGGCGTGGATCAAGACTTAAAACGACTACCCTACAAACATATCCAAAGACCAATTTTCCCTCTCGACGCAGCCATGGAAACACCTGATTTAGGTGTAAGGTGGATACCCCAATCAGAAAAGCCTTGAGTTATTTCAAAGAACTTCCAGCAGACGAAAAAGGGAATGTTATCACTCACTTTTTTGGCTGTTTGTTGAGTGTAATTGGGACAATTTGGCTCAGTCAGCATTTATTTTTTGAGTCGACCCTGGTGCTTTCAATGGTCTTTATATATGGGTTTTCAATGATTTTTTTATTTACAGCATCAACAATTTATCACGCTGCACCTGCCCATCGAAAAGCTTTTTGGCAAAGAGTTGATCATATTGCCATTTATTTCTTGATAGCAGGAACATACACGCCTGTTGGAATGACCGTTTTATATGAGACAAATGGTCCTAGGTTATTAGCAATCGTTTGGGGATTAGCAGCGATTGGATTGTTATACAAATTATTTTTTATCAATCGTTGGCAAGGATTTTCACTGTTTCTTTATTTAGGAATGGGGTGGTTGGTTATCTTCGAGTTTAGCACCATACGCCAGTTATTTTCAGAAAAAGCCCTCTTGTATCTTGTATTAGGAGGATTTTTCTACACATTTGGAGTGCTTTTCTATCGATGGCATAGCTTGCGTTTCCACCATGTCATTTGGCATATTTTTGTTTTGCTGGGTGCAATTTCTCATTTCGCAATGATAACAGAAATTTTATTTCAAACGGGCTACTTAGATTTTTAAGACCAATTTTCCCAATTTATCGCCATTAAATAATCGAAGGAAAGTTGGGTAAAAAGCCTCAATCCCTTCGTAAATATCTACTTTACTTTTGAGCTGACCCGAAGCCATCCATTGTGCAATATCTTGCATGGCTTGACTGTATTGGGCTGCATAATCCAAAACGACCATTCCTTTCATGCTGGCTCGATTGACCAAAAGGGACAAATAATTTTTTGGTCCTTGAAGATCTGTGGCGTTGTATTGTGAAATGGCACCACAAATGATGACCCTAGCTTTTTTGCGTAAGAAAATCAAAGCCGCATCAAGTGTATCACCACCCACATTGTCAAAGTAAACATCGATTCCTTTTGGGCAATGCTTTTTGATGCTCGTTTTGAGGTTTTCATTTTTGTAATCAATGGCAGCATCAAAGCCAAGTTCATGGATGAGGTAGTCACATTTTTTGGCACCTCCAGCAATACCGATAACGGTACAGCCTTTGATTTTGGCAATTTGACCGACTACACTACCTACTGCTCCAGCAGCACCAGAGACCAAAACAGTATCTCCTTCTTGGATTTGTCCTTCTTGTAAAATACCGAAGTAAGCTGTCATGCCAGGCATGCCCAGGCTTCCAATAAAGTGGGGTAAATCAGCCCATTCGGGTCGGATGGGGAAAAAACCCTGCCCATCGGTAACTACATGAGTTTGTACACCACCCCAGCCAGTAACATGGTCTCCTTCCTGGAAGGGGGTTTTTCCTTTTGCAGCAATCACTTTGCCAACACTACCGGCTCGCATCACCTCGCCAAGTGCAACGGGAGGGATATAAGAGCGTGTGTCATTCATCCAGCCCCGCATGGCTGGATCAAGCGAAATATAGGCTTGTTCAATGAGCATTTGCCCTTCTTCTAATGAAGGGATGGCTTCGGTCTGTAATTCCCAGCAATCAGCTGTGGGAAGCCCTTTTGGGCGCTTGACGAGTACTTGCTTGGTGTTATTCATGATTGTTTTATAAGTCAAAAAGGTACTGTAATTTTAAATAAAATTGGGATTCCGTAAAGGCAAAAGGATTAAAGTTTTCATCAGCGTCCCAATAGGTATTTTGGTTGCCGCCAATGTAGAATATAGTGGCAGGGTTGGGGTTCCATTTTACTAGAGGTTGCAAAAAAAAGCGTTCGTTAAAGGTGTTGTATTCCCCGATCAACCGAAAATTGAGAAAATTATTTTGTTGGTAATTAATGGTCATTCGGCCAATGTAGCCCTTGTAAAAAAAGCTGTCGTTATCAAGCCGTTGGAGTTGACTGTAGCGTAGCGATGGGTTAAATGAGAGTTGATCGTTGAACTGATAGGTAATTGAAGCAAAGGCGTTAAGAATTTTACCCCGATCAGGTTGGCTTTCGTTGTAGGCTAAATCGCGCCCTACGACTAAAGTGCTATTCCAAACAAATTGCTCGCTAGGTCGGCTTTGTAATTCCCATTCCAAAGTACCCAAATAACGATAATCCACTCCCAAAAAGTTTTTAAAGACGTCCCAATCATAAGTAAAAGTCATATCGCTATTGGCATAGGTTCTGAGCTGAAAAATACCATCGATACTTGCGTTTTTCAAATAGCCCTGAAAAGTGTAATTGATATCAGCTTTTGTGCCAAAGGCATAGGATTGTAGTCCTTTACGATCACTAATGTTTTGGTAGAGATGGTATACAGTTGCCCATCTGCGATTGTTTTTAACTACAAAACCGACGTCGGCTCTAAAATTCGGACTGATATCACGCAGCTTAAGATAGCTTTTCCAATGTTCGGTATTGCGATAAACTTGAAAATAAAAGTTATAACCGTTGAATTTTTCGCCGTCTAAAGCAACACTAAAGTCTCCAAAAAAATCATCACTTTCTATCCAATCCTGCTGTCCTTCTCGAGTCATACTTATAGAAGCTTCGAACGAAATTCGCCAATTGGATCCTACCATAAAGAGTCCGTCTGCACCCCATAGCATACCGCTGCTATTGTTCTGGTAGATTCGTGTTGCATTGAATGCACCAATTCGGGTTCTATTGGAAAACAAATGTTGATAGCGAAGCATATTGACCCAACTGCCTCCAGCATTTCCCAAGTAGGAACGATCTTCACCCGCTATTCGGTAGGGAGAATTTTCATCATAGGCAGCTAAAGCATACCAGCGTCCATTTTTACCTTGGTTTAAAAGTTTACTACTAAAGATCGGATCATTAATAGCTCGGGTATAAAATAAATCACTTTCAAAGTTCACGATTCCTGTACCCCGGCTAAAAAAAGGTCTCCTTTCGGGGTACTCCAAGGCAAAAGAAGAATTTACATCTATTTGAGTTACATCGGCTTCTACTTGAGAAAAGTCAGGATTTAACGTTAATTCAACTGCTGTGTTTTTATTTAAATCCAAGTTTAGCCCCAACCCAGCAACAAAATTTACTTTATCATAATCCATTCTATTGACCTCATTTCGGTTGGCGTCAAGCGTACTTGTTATATAAGGAAGTAATTCAAATCTCTTTTCAATGTTTATATTGTTGAAAGCAAGTTTTTGTGTTGTTTGACAAACCAGGCATGGATTATTTCGATCAATAACTTGTGTCCTAACTTCAACTTCGTTGCCTGACTCAAAGTAGCGCCGCCCAATATTGAAATGCCAAAGTTGGTTAGTTCCATTTGGGAATGGAATTTCAGAAAATGGAATTTTAAATTCAATACTATAACCATGTTCATTAATTTGCCCTACCGTTTGATAGTTTACATTGAAGCTAATGTCATAACGATCATCATCTGTGGTTGCATTTATGGCCCGGGCATCTAGCTGACTTCCTAACGGATTGGATCCCAAAAGAAGATTATTGCGTGCATCAGTGTAAGGATCAAATCGTATAAAGATTGTGTCATCGCCTAACATTTTAAAATCATCCCTAGGTCGTATAGCTGCTCTAACATTTTTCGGGTCATCTATTGCCGATATACCAATGTAAATATGGCTGTCATCGTAGCTGATGAGCGCATAGGTTTCTTTTTTGGCGGGGGTATTGTTGCTTGGGATAACCTCATAAGGGAAGGGAACTTTTACAGCATTTTCCCATTCTTCGGGCGCTAAAACTCCATCTATGGTTATGGCATTACTTTTTTGAAGCTGAAATACTTCTTTGTTTTGAGCTAGTAGTACAACATGGCTTAGGAAGGTCCATGCAATTACAATACATAAGTGCTTTTTTTTGTACACCTAAGCTATTCTTTAATTACAATTACCAGCCTGCCAACTTAAGATGCCTTCTGCTTGAGCGATACAAGCATTGGAGTATTCTTTCCCGTCACACCCACAAACTGGGTCGTAAACGGTAATACAAGAGATCAAAATGTTCTTTTCGCCAATGCAAGGTTCATTTGTGTCACTTTCATCATCTTTACAGCTCAAAATAGTGAAAAACAACAGGTTAATACAAAATAGACAAAAAAATAATTTTTGCATGAACTATTTTTTTGGCTTCCAAACCTGCGTTCTGCCCAGTAGTGAAAATCCTAAATAACCACGGACGTCAAGCGTACCATCTTCGTTAAGTGAAATATTACAACTATAACGTTTGCCATTAGCTGGATCTAAGATCGTGCCATCAGTCCAAGTATTACCATCTTTTTCGAGTCCTTGAACAATGACCAAACCGACTATGGGCTTTCCTTTTTCTGCACCTTTGCACTCTACACACATTTTTCCTTGATCTTCGGGAAGCAGCAGCGCATCGATACGACCGTATAATTTACCATTTTCGATGTAGAGGTTGATTTCTGATTTTTCTTTTCCCGTTTCGTCGTCCACGCTGATCCAGGATCCTTCCACAGGATTGGGCTGGCTTGACATAAAAACGAAACTTAAAATGAGATTAACAAACATAGTTTTTGCGTTGTATTTTACTCAAAAATAAACATTAAATTGAAAGAGAACTACCATGAAATTTGGAAAAGCGCAGCGTTTATCTTTTCAATAAGATACAATCTCTGGGATCAATTAATATCATTTTAAACAAGTGGCCTTGGTTTGGCAAAAAAGCCAAAGATGTAAGCATTTAGTAAGCCTCAATTTTAAAGTTCTTGATATATAAATCAAAGAAATTTGGATCGAGTATTGTGGAGGAATAGGTTGCAGTATTGGGCAACTTAACCGCATTGAAACTCGCAGGAAACCCTTCATCTAGATATACAAATATTTTGTATTTCCCTTGTTGTAATTCTATAGGACAAGGCTCGGTTAGTGATAGGGTATTTTGATCTGACGACCCGAAAAGGTAAGGTATATTGCCAGTATTTTGAATGTAATTGAGAAGAAAAAAGCTTTTTTCTGCAGTAACATCGATAAATCCAAACAATTCATCCTGGCTATTGTATTCTTGGAAAAGAGCAACTGGACTGACAATTGGAGCCGCAATTGTCGAACTAGATGCAGCGGTTGTGGCACTACTGCTACTAGTCGTCGGCGTAGCAGTTGAAGTTGTCGGCGTAGTTGTAGAAGTGCTACTTGTTGAACTACTGCTGGTAGAACTACTGCTGGTCGCACTTGCTGGGGTAGAAGAAGGATTGGCACTAGGTTCTTGACAGGCTGCTGGCAGATTTGTCTGTGTCAGTTCCCATGAAGAAACGGTCATGCCAGGGTACTTAATTAGTTCAATCCTAAAGTCTGTAGCATCGTTGATAGATATTGCTGCATTTTGATAGCTATCATTGGGTGTCTTATTGACTTGTAAACGGGTAAATCCATTCACGACGACATCAAATTTTCGATTACTACCAGTAAAACGTTTACTGCCACCTTTTCTACTAACTTTATATTCAAATGTTAAACGTAATCGTTGGTTGTTGAATCCAGTAAACTGAGCCGTACGCTTGTAAGGAATGGGTTGGCTGTTTACACTGGTTTCATTTAGTATCACCATATTGCTAAATGGAAAAGAAGTCCAATTGTTTGTAGTCATGCTGTCAGATGCGCTTAAAGGCATTTGCGTGCTAGAGGGCGTCCAAGAAGTACTTGATTGTACTGCTGCGATCACCCAATCTGATTCATTCCAATTGCGTTCTTCAAATATGATGCGAACGGGCTCATCGGGTTGAAGGGTATCTTTTCTTATGGTTATTTTATTGTCCGATACTGTATCGTATTTGGTTAAGATAAGTTGTGCAGGAAACAATCCATATCCATTGTATTGGACAGTGGGTTTTAGCGTATTGAAGGCTATTTTAGTATCCGTTGTTGCACCAGAAAAAATCCATTGAATAGAATCGATATCCTCGTAGGTGGTCGCTTGATAATTGATAGTAGCGGCTACTTGGCTTCCATCTTTTAAACCCCGAATCAGGGTTACCGAATCTTGATTTATAGTGGCAAAATAATCTTCCGGAACCTGGTTAACAACCACTCTATCTTGTGGAACCAAAGCCAGCGGTTCTTCTGTACAGCTGTAAAATACTGCCAATAGAAGAAATAAAGCAAAAGAAAACCAAGTTTGTTTAGGCGTCATATCTCAAAGCTACAAATATAGTAAACATGTGTCTTAGGTATTGTCACGAAATTTTGCAAGCGTTATAAGTCTGTATTTACTCTGGACAACTACCCCATATTGGTTTTTGAGCGGTGGACAAGGCTGAGTTGATGGCAAAATTCTCTGGTTCATTTTCTATTTGAGTTACGCACCAAGCACTTATATCTTGTGCAAAAGCAATGGCATCTTGAAACATAGCCTCCATAGATGTTACTTGTGATGTGTCCCACAAACCGATATCTTGGTTAAATGCCCTAGCACCGCGAAAAAGGTCTAACATTTTTGTAACCCTTGCCGTATTCCATTGGCTAATATCTTGATTAAAAGCTGAGGCATTCTTGAAAAGACTGCCCATATTGGTGACATTGGATACATCCCAATTACTTATATTTTGATTAAAAACGCTGGCATTGTAAAACATACCGTCCATATTGGTCACATTAGAAACATCCCAAAAGCCTATCGGAGCGTTGAATGAAGGATTCTTAAAAAAATTTGAAAGCGGCAATAGTGATCCAGACATGTTGGTAACCAGACTGGTGCATAGATTTACATTTCCTTGCTCCAATGCTTCATGAATGGTATTGTCATCAACGGCCAAATAACGTTTACCATCTATAGTGTCTGTATCGCCGACTTGAGCATTGGGGCATTTACAAATCCCATTTTCAAAATATATATTACCCGAATTGAGTGGCTCTTCAGCATCTGTAAGATTCGCACCTCCAACATCGTCACTACTGCACGATATTAAAAAAATAAACAGGGAGAGTAGGATAACTGGAGTAGACAAATTATTGATTTTCATAGCTATAGTATTCTATAAAGATAGCTAAAGAATACATTTGTTCTTGTATATTAGAAGAAAGAAACCCAAGCTTCGTGTCTTTAGAGTTATACAATCGAACAACAGCTTTACATTATTTAGCTTACAGACCGCCGATTCACAAACTTATATTGGCGAATGCACTTCAAGACAATTTTTATGATTCCATTTTGGATATAGGCTGCGGCACTGGAACTTCTACCCAGGCACTGCTGCCTTATTGCAATCTCCTCTGGGGTTATGACCCAAGTGAGGCGATGATTGAAAAGACAAAAGCACATTCTAAAATTACATACACAAGTGATTTTCCATATGCCCATAAATTTGATTTACTTTCCTTTTTTGGGTCTTTGAATTATATCAATCTTGATGAAATGAAAAGCTTTATGAAAGTGCTACCTGAAGGAGGAAGTTTATTGTGTTGTGACTTTGTAATCAATCTGAAGCCGCTGTTTGATTGTTTTGGGTTGCCCCTACCAAAAACAAATTATCAGCCCGATAAAAGTCTTTCTGGACTAAATCTTTTTAGTGAAAAAAGCCATCAGAGGGGAAGGACTACCTATACCATACAATGTACATCAAAAGAAGCCACACATTTGCTCTTGGGCGATTCTAATCATTTACAGTTGTTTCAGCGTCACTTTAAGCTTCAAAACCCAACGTCGTTCCTTACAAAAGGACTGCAACAGACTTTCGGTGGGGGCGGAATAAACCTCATCGCACAGGGCTATTGGGATTGCTACACTTGCGTTTAGGATAATTTATGGAGTAGCACAAGTACTATCAAATTACTGTACCATTTGTAGCGGTAAATTTTCTAGTCTAATTTTTCTGTCGCATCAATCTTAATCAGGTCAAAGTTGAGATCATCCATTCCTTCTTGATCAAATGGATTCTCAATATGTTCTTGAACATTGTAGAGTGCCATCAAGACAAAGCCAATCAAAGTTGAAATAGCTAGTGATACACCATCTTCCAAACGGGTATTGATATCATTGATGAACAAAATTTGACCATTGTAGATAAAAGGTGATATGTATATAAATATTAAACAGTAAATACGTAATGATTTGGGTGTTGGATGATGTTTGATCGAAAACAGCTTTTCAACCGAATGAAAGACCTCATTTTTTACTCTAATAATGCTATCTTTTTCCCTTTCGTTATAGTGTTTTTTGTCATGGTCAATGGCAAAAAATAAATCTTTTCGGCTCATTCTTATCTTTTCGATATCCTTTTTAGTGTGATTGACCAAGTGTTTGATGACCAATGATTGTATTTGCATTAAAGATTTAAAGAGACTAGAATAGTCTTTATTTGAGGTACCATCAACCGAATAATATATATTACTCAACTCAATAATCTTGTTTCTAAATGAATTGAAGGTATATAACGCATCTTGTCTCTTCTGATAGGCACTAGTGATAGAAAAAACAATAGGGAATACAATGGCGATACTCAATACAGTAAAATCAATACTGAGCTTAAAATTGAAAGAACGATACAATACATAAACAGCTACAGTTTCAATCAAGATAATTACAATGCGGTAATTCAAGACCGATAGAACAGATTTTGCCTTCATTTCAAAAATAGTTAGCGTACAATATCCCTAACGCTATTTTTTGTAAATAATTGTCAATGAAAACACTAAATCTCCTGAAATACGAAAGAAAGGGTATATCCAATTAAAATACCCAGGAACAATAAAATAAAATTTCTAGCTTTAAAAAGCCAGCCCATTTTTGCTTCCCATGAATCGGGAACATTGTTTTGATTTTCGTCAATTGCGAAGCCCGAGCGTGAAGAATACCCTGCATACCAGTACATGAACATGAGTACTGCTGCTAGTATAATTAATATGCCTAAAATATATTTCATTAGAATATTGGTCTACGGTGTTGAATTGTAAATTTAATCATTTTCTAAAGCATTATAAATTAGCATATTAAAAAATATTATGTGCTACATAGCTCAAACCAAAGATTTCTTTGGTTATGGGTGAACCTTATAAATGGTTCTAAGGCTATTCATTTAAAAACCCCAAGTCGATAAATTTGTTTTGCAATTATTCAGTTCCTAATTGACTATAGGCTTTATTACCGATTAGTCATTTTGAAAATCAAATACTTTTACAATGATTGTATAAATTCAATTACCCCTTTAAAGTAAGTTTCTTGATCATCGTACATACTCCAGTGACTTCCTTTTTCACAATACAGATAAGATCCATTTTGTACCTGTGTACTCATCCACTCCATCTGTTTGGGGTCCATGGTGTCGTATTTGGCTCCAATGGTGAGTGTAGGTATTGTAATTTTAGGCAAATCTGCTTTCCTATCCCAGTTTTTCAATGTAGCATCTCCAACGACTCCCATTTCACTAGGTCCCTGCATGTGTAAATACATTTCGTAATTGATACTGTTCAGACTTCTCATCACGGGATTGGGCCACTGGTCAAGTGGCATCCTTAAAACGTGTTTTGGATAGTAATGCGTAGCGACAAGGTCTAAATATTCCTGATTGGTGTAGTCCCCATCAGCTTCAAATTTTCTTATTTGTTTGAGTATTTCAGGGTCTAGTTGAGGCGCAAGAACTTCCTCAGAGTACTTCATATAATCAGGAATAGAAGGCACCATATTGGATATTATGAGCCCTTTTAGGTTATTCTGGTATTTTAAGGCATACTCTAAGCCCAAAATTCCTCCCCAAGAGTGGCCCAGTATGATAAAGTTATCTTTTGAGAGATTGAGTGCTTGACGAACCTGTTCTACTTCATCAACGAAACGGTCAATGGTCCAAAGATCCAAATCATTAGGATTGTCGCTCCTTGTGCAGCCTAACTGGTCATAGTAGTAATATTCTATAGACGCTTTAGGGAAATATGAATCAGCGGCTTCGAAGTAATCATGTCCCGCTCCAGGCCCACCATGTAATAGTAGTACTTTTAGTTTGGGATTATTTCCGACCCTTTTTGTCCAAACATTAAATACACCTTTTGGTGTTTGAATGGGAATCATTTTAACACCTCCACTTAACTTATCTTCTTTTGAATCGTAATTTAAATACTCATTTATAGGTGTATTGGTTTGGCAAGCCACGAAAATTAAGCTGAGCGCAATTAGAGTAAAAATATTTTTCATAGGATAGATTAAAAAAAGGTCAGATTGCTAAACCTGACCTTTTTTATTTTAATTATTCATTTTCTGTCAAAGGGATCGGCAATTGATTAAAAATTTGATCACCTGAACGGTCTATAGGTAGCGTAGACGAAATGTTATATCGCCGTAAATCATACATGCGGTGATTTTCACACCACAAGGAGTAGCGTCTTTGATGCAGTAACTCCGTTGTGACAGCAGCTGCTGTACTGTCTCCGCTGTAATTATTCAATCCAGCTGCATTTCGAACAATATTAATTGCGTTTGTTGCTTCATTTAGATTGGAAGGAATATTTGCTTCTGCATAGACCAAAATTAGCTCTTCATTTCTGACAATATCGATAGGAGAAATATTTGAGCTATAAAGCGCGGTTTGGTGTGTTCCTGTCAATCCATCTTGTGAAGTTGGATTGGATCGAATGACAGTCTTTTGTGCCACTCTTAAATCACCTTCTTCCGCATCATTGATAAAGCTATCATGCACTATAATTTGATCCCCGTTGTTATCAACAATTTTATATAAGTCATTGGTTTGATCTCCACTTCCTAGACTAAAAACATGCTTAGGCCCAACCGTTAGATCGCCGTCTAAATCCATAAATGAACTTGCCAAGGCCGCTAAAGCCCCAGACTTATCATCGTTATAGAGTAATGCGATGGCCTTTAGTGCACGATTAAACTCACCAAACTTTGATGGCGTATCAAAACCAGCGAAGCCAGCTAGGGGAAAAGCAAAATCACTACCCGCTTGATTGAGTTCTGAATTGGCATCGTCAAGCATACTTACAACGGCATTGAGTGCAGATGAAGCATCTAAAATAGCCCCTAGGTTATTTGGGTCAGAAACATCAACTCTTGCTCTGCCGTATGACTTAACGACATCAATGAGCTCGTGCGCAATAATTGTTTTTGCAAAAGCACGATATCCCGCTTTTTGTGTTGCTGTAGCTGAAGAGGTGTTCTCAACAGCTTCTAAAAGAATATTTGCATTTTTAATCGTCAAATAACGAGAAGCCCAAGGGGATGAAGAATAAAACGAATTGTTGTCCAAACTAGCTCCGTTTGCCCCCAACAAATCCCCTGTATTTCGTGGGTCAGCATCAAAAAGATATAGCTCTCGTGCCATGGTCCCCGAACCTGTAGTTTGAATACCTAAACCGTTTCGCATTGCAGATTCAATACCAACTACTAGGTTATTTAATTGATTGATAGAAGCTTCGGACAAAACACCCTCCAAGCTGGGGCGATTGGGATCAACTTCTTCATCGAAGGTACAAGCCATCAAAGTGAATGCAAGACCCACTATAGCTAGCTTGTTTATTTTTCTGAAATTAATTTCTAAATATTTCATTGTTCGCTACTTTAGAATTTTACATTTAGATTGAACATATACTGTTTTGCACTGGGGAAGGGAGTAACTTCAATTCCACTAGAGAGACCAGCACCACCATTAACAGATGTTTCAGGATCATAACTGCTGTAATCTGTTATCGTCAGAAGATTTCTTCCTGTAAGACCAATACGGGCACTACTGATACTATCTGACAACCAACTAAACGTGTTATCAGGTAATGTGTAATAAATGGCTGCTTCTCGTAATCGCATATAGGCTGCAGGCTCAATAAACCTTTCAGGCACAAATCCAAGACCAGCTCTTGTTTGTCCCTCTGGGGTATCTAAATCTGGTGTAACGCCGCCAAGGTCAGTTAGTAGTTTGGATAAATTGATATTCTCACCACCTTCTTTCCAGTGGATCAAAAATCGAATATCCAAGTTTTTACCGATAGAAAACTGATTGTTAAACGACATTTGGAAATCAGGTTCAACATCCCCTATTTGAGTTGGCTGCCCATTGACATTTCCAGCTAATTGAGTCACAGGTTGTCCTTCTTGTATGTAGAAGGTACCAAGACCCAGACCAAAGCCTGCTCCTGGTTGTGGGAATGCAGGAACATCTAGTCGTGTAATTTCAGATCTATTGAACCAAAACTGAACACCAGAGTTCCAACTAAATGTTTCTGTATCATAAGCATTGATGTTCAACCCAAGCTCGATCCCATAGTTTTTTAAGTCGGCGAGGTTGGTTGTTTCGCTTCCATAACCACTCGAAGTAGGTAATGAGCGACTTAGAATCAGATCTTTTACATTTCTGTTGTAATAAGACAATTCTACACCAATCTTACCTAAAAACCGAACATCAATCCCCGCTTCTAGTTCTTGAGAAGTTTCAGGTTCGATTGCCGCGTCTCCTCTGAGTCGTGAGATGGAAGAACCTCCATTTCCACCGATAGCAACTTGATTTAATGAAGTGAAAATTGACCCAAAACCAGCCGATGAACCTGTTTCTCCATAGGCTGCTCTAAGCTTTAATTGATCAATTTTATCGGAACTCCAACCATCAAAATTTTGAAGGTTAATCGCTAAAGATGCCTTGGGGAATCCATAAAATTTATTGGGATCACCATTAAGGGTTGATTTATCCATACGATAACCCAATGTCCCTACAAACTGATTTTTATAATTCCCTTCTATTTGTGCAAAGTATCCAAATTCTTTGATGGTAGACTCTGTTTGACTTATTGATTGCGCAGAACCTTGCCCAAGTGTAGTCTGATTTGGAATCAGTTGTGTAGCCTGATTAAAAATGATATCTGCATCACGTATTAAATAGGAAATACCACCCTGTGTAGTTAGATTCAAATCGCCATCCATGGCTTCACTATTTAAAACGGCAATCCCTAGTAAATTGTAGTTTTTAAAATTATTTTTTCCTACACCGATGAAACCGTTATCGCCACCATTTTGTGCTTGGTGGGTCTCAGGTACATATACATAAGTTTCATTCGCCAAAAAGTCAATTCCACCATTCCAAATCATCTTCAGTGAGTTGGTTTCGTTTGAAAACAAATTGGTTGTTAACTTGGCACTTTGAATGAGACGGTTGTTGACATCATCATTCACCGCTTGATCGCGAACAAAAATAGGATTACCTGCATAGTTAGGGTTATTTGGATAATTACCATTGGCATCAGGGTTCAAATCAACCCAAGGACGAGTAAATGCTAAGGTATATCCATAACTCAAACCACCCTCATTTTCATTACCTGTAAAACTTCTTTGTGATCCACTTTGAATAAAATTGGTGTTGACCGATAAATCAAAGGTGTCAGATATCTTATGACCAATGTTGGCCCGTAAAGAGAATCGTTCAAAGCCAGTGTACTTTATGATTCCTGCTTCATCTCTGTAGGAAGCCCCAACATAAAAGTTGGTTTTTTCTGTTCCCCCTGAAGCACTAATTTTGGTGTCTGAAATAATTCCTTGCTCTCCGTAAATCACATCTTCATAGTCGATCAGACCGCCAGAGGCTATAGCCTGATTGTACAATGCCACTTCTTGATCGCCAAAAGTAGAAGCGACACTTGAAGCAGTCCAAGGGCGCATACCAAGTTTTTTAATAATCGTATTAAAACCAACACTTTGGTTTAGGTTGATTTCTGTTTTTCCTGCCTTACCTTTTTTGGTGGTGATAATAACGACTCCTGCGTTGGCTCGTGTTCCATAAATAGCAGCTGCTGAAGCCCCTTTTAGGATTTCGATATTTTCAATATCGTTCGGGTCTAAATCTGCAATCCGGTTGGGAGCATTTTCTTCATTTCCACGGTTGGCGCCAGAGGCAAATCGAAGACCAGAGGGAATTTCGGCATTGTTTAGATAAACACCATCCACGATAAATAGGGGTTGGTTATTCCCATTAATGGAAGATATTCCTCGTAAACGTAATGCAAAACCACCCCCAGGTGCCCCTGATGAAGCGGTAATATTTACTCCTGTTACTTTTCCATACAGCGCTCCGTCTATTGTACTCTGATTTGTCTTACCCACCAGCTCTTCGGTTGATACAGTCGCTACTGCATTGGCCAAATTACTTCGTTTCACACTGGAGCCTAATCCTGTTATAACGATTTCATCTAGCTGAGTTGTAGCAGGAAGTAAGGAAATCGACATTTGACTGTCGTTCACTTCTAGTATTTGTGTGGCGTATCCTACGTATGAGATTATTAGGTTTTCTCCTGAATTTGCATCAATTGAAAAATTTCCATCAAAGTCGGTTGATGTTCCATTATCTGAACCTTCTACAATAACAGTCGCACCAGGAATGGGATTGTCGTTTTCATCTAAAACTATTCCAGTAACGTTTTGTGCTTGCATTGAGAAAGAAACAAATAACAGCATAGCTGCAATTAATTGCCCAATGTTTTTCATAATATAGTTGTTTAAGTTTTTTAACTTTTGTTTAAATATAAACTGAAAAAACGAAACATACTAAAATATCTTTTGATTTTCTTTTTCAGATTGAATGAATAATATTAGGATTTAAATATCCGACAAGCCCAGATAAAATCGCCGATTGGCTGTCCTAACACAAAATATTTTCTACCGGATTATAGCAGCAACAAAAAATTGTGTTGTAGAAAGTCAAATGTAAATGTGATGGGTTAAGGCTGAAACCCTAGATTGATAAAATGAACCCCTCCCAATCCCATGTTTATAGATCCCAGTGGGATACTATACTGATAGGAGAATTGAAGCCGATTAAAATTTAGTCCCAGTAAAGGCGTCCAATTTTTTTCATATTGGGTCTGACTATAGGTCGAATTTTTTATAGTGATACCTGTATTATTTTGACGGAAGGCCGCCCCCATCCATATTCGACCTTTTCGAAATAGCCGATAAACTTTAAAGCTAATATCCCAAGCAGTTTCTTGGGTCTTTTCTAAATATTGGACAAGAAATGCAGGTTCAAAATTCCATCCTGAATTTGTAAATATCTCGTATTGGAGTGAAGCTAAATAGTGCTGATACCCTGTAGTGTCAAAAACTTCTTCCTCCTGAAGTGGACTATTTTTAGCTGGACTAATGGCTAAATTGTGAATCGATAGTTGCGCGGACAAGCCAGTACTGACATATGCGACTCCAGCATGCAGACTGGTAAATCCATTTTGTGTTTGGTTAGCCTGAATCAGTGGATCATTATCCGAATTTATCCATCCACTCCGATCCAATTGCCGAGAAAGATTACTTATGCTAAGACCAAATGAAACTTCTTGAATTTCATCATTTTTAGTTGGGTAAACTCGAAGTGTATTCCAGACCTCATCATTTAAAAAAATTCGAAAAACATAGGTTCCATAAAATGCGGTCTGACGGTGATAACCGTTGTGATCATTAAAAAATTTTACACCAAGCGTATTTTTCGCACTTGCTTGATATTCATAAGATGCATATTGAGTTTGTGGTCTATTTTCTAAAGACATCCATTGACTTCTGCTTCCAAACTGAAAACGGCTCCCAACTAAATTGACTCCTGCCATAGCAGGATGAATGAGATATAAGTTTTCTGACAAATATTCTTTATAAAATAGTTGGGTACCCTGGGCTTTACAAATGCTTGATGTAATTGTTAAGCCAACCAATATGGTCCATATGAAATTGGGTTTATTCATGGCTCACGAAGCAAACTAAAGTGACCACTATATTGTCTCCCGTCTTGAAAAAATACCCTAAACCAGTAATCGTCCTGCGGCAGAAGACGGTTGTTGAGTTTTCCATCCCACCCCGCTTCCGAGGGCTTGATTTCAGTAATCAATCGTCCATAACGATCAAAAATATAGATTTGACTTTGGGGTTGAAATTTTGCATTTACCCCTAATATCTTCCAATAGTCATTGATTCCATCACCGTTAGGACTAAAATATTTCATATGCCCAAGAATGGAAAAAGGGATCATTGTAATGCCACAGCCATTTTTATCTCTTATATATAGCTCATGTATTCCTGCTGGGATTTGACTAAAATAGGGTGCATTCTGATAGGGACCATTGGGATCATACAAAGCAAATTCATAGTCACCTATTCCAAGGGTATTGGTTTGAACTTCTAATGATCCTGTATCCCCCTCTAAATCAACAATTGTTAAATCGTTTTGTGTTATTGTGGCAACATTCGAGGGGACTAGTGTAAAGGAAAGAGTGCGCGTACAGTTACTTCCGTCTGTCTTGGTTGCAACAACCTCATAGACCCCCCCAAGATTAGATTGTTGTATGGCGCCTGTATTTATCTGACTAGCGGGGAATGGGTTCCCATTGTAAAACCATTCATAAGTATAATTATTTTGATTTAATGATTCCATTTCAAGGGCTACACCTGCTTTGTTTTCACAAATAATTGTAAAATCAGACAATCGACTAAATTCAGGAAGTGGGTGTACGATAAGTTCTGCAACTTGACCAATACCTAGGCATGTAATTTTATTGAGATCTAAATTGTCAACTCGACCGTAAATAGGTTGTAGATAGGGGTGCTGCATGAAATACAGGTCGTTGTCTTTTGTCAAGGAAATCTTATTTTGACCTAACGCAGCATCTATTTCACTTGAAAAAAAACTTAGACTTATGTTTTGATTTAAAAATTTTGGGTTCGCTGCCATGATTGCGTTTTTCAGGGAATCGAAAGTTGATACGCCCCAACCTTCTATCCCTTTTTCCCAATTTTTAATTTCAGTTTCACAAGTTTCATATTGAAATAAGTGACTAAGCTGGATGTCACTCGCCGCAACTTTGAGTGTCAATCGGGATTCTTCGTAGCATTGACCAGGCGTAAGAATTTTCACAAACAGTTGTTCTTCGAAGGCTTGATTTCGGTAAAGGGTAGGGGATAATATTTGCGAGTCCGACAGATAGTTTGGGTCTGTATAGAATTCAAAAATTTCTTTTTCATGATTTTGAGAAATCAATGAACCCAGCGCATTCAAATTGAATGCAGTTATCCCATCATTGATTCCATCATTATCACATTGTTCGACGGTTAGATCTTCTTCTAGTAGAATCGGAAAGGGAAAAATTTGAGCTTCGACCTGGACTCTTTCTTCTAGGGCACACCCAATCCCATCAAAATCTAACCAGAAACTTTGACTCTGATCGAATACAGCAGAATAATTTTTTCCCGTATGGATAAGGTTACCACCATTTGCTGCATCATACCAGTTTAATGCCTCCACATTCGTGTCAATGGATAATGTCAAAAGGTCTCCTTCACAACCCACACTATCTGTAATGTCAAATATTTCTGGACTGAATAACTTAGTACTTGCAGAATTTTTTACAACAGGATCTCCAGGCATTCCACCATATTCAACAATAAATCCTTTGGCTTGAAAAAGGGGACCAGATTGAAGCGTATTATTAGGTAAATCATTCCATGATCCAATCATTCCCACCAATGGGTCGGTAATATGGGCATAGTCTTCATCCCCAAAATTATTGGGTTCTCCTTGATTCCAATAAGAAAAACCTGAGCTTTGACCCGAAACACCACCTTCCCAGAAAATCATATTGGCTTCAGGACCATCCATCCATTTCCAAATGCCCTCTTCTGCTTCGTCTGATCCTCCTATCCATCCAACACCAGTACTTAATTCACCCAGCAATATGGCCTCATCCATCTGTGTTATTGTTGCCAAATAGCCTTGCAAGCCATAATAATTTCTGCTTTTAGCTCGTTCTCGAGCTTGCTTCCAACTGATGTTAGGAGAGGCGATAAATTCATAATAGTGTTCTGTGGAGGGTAAATAGTTTGCATTTCCCAATGTGATTGAAAATGTTTTTTCTGGTATAGCAATCGGACTACTGCTGTAAAATAATACACTTTTTACAGCTGCCTCTAGATCTGTAAATGACGTTGGCGTGCCATCTACTGACCGAATAGTTAGTTTGGCTTCTTCAGGATTCCAGCTTCCTTTTAGTAAAGTCTCAAAACCATCTAACTCAAGTTTATCTAAACCAGCTTCATAGCCCGAAACAATTTGAATATATATTGCATCAGTTTCTTGGATATTGGGATCAGAAATTGAAAATTCCGACACAATGGGTTGTTGAGTCAAACTGCAGTATGGCTGATTTCCTTCAGCGGTCATGACGAGTCCATTAAAATTATTTTGCGCATGCACAGAACCCAAGCCGATCAAAAACATACAGCTCCAAAACCCAATAAACGCCAATGACTGATAGTTGGTCTTCATGATAGATGAAGCAAATTGTTTCGCATCCTCCAGGCTATTATTAGCCCTTCAATAATTATAGGTCCTTTAAACTAAAAATATATCTTATTCTCTCTGGACATTTTTGATAAATCAATATACAGAAATAGACTGAATCAAAGCTTAGTCCATTCCACAATGATTTGCCCTAGATTCCAACTGGGTATATAATAAGTATAAATGCTCCCCTCTAGTATTTCTTCAAAGATGCGTTTCTGTAAGATCGACGAGTTTCCTGTAATAATTGTTAAAGAAAACGATCCTTGGGCAGTTCTATATTCCAGTTCATCTTTCACCCATTCCAAGGCTTCTTTGTGGCGAACACCATGCAAATCTATTTCATTAATGTTGTTGTCGGTGTATCGGGCCATTCTACTAGTGGAATATAAGGTGAATAACAATCAAGCTTATGGCAAGGGCAAGTCCAGCTCGGGTTTCTTTTTTTGAATGCGATTTAAATAATTGAGTTAGGGGTTGAAGTGATCTCCACGACCCAGATAAAGCGAGGCTTAATCCGAAAACTATCACCCAAAAAGCGCGAACAAAATAATTCATTTCAGGGAACACAGCTTGCAGGAGAACATTTAACGGTAGTGTCAATAAAAAAGCCCATAATACCCGCTTCTTATTGGGAACAAATACCCAGGCCGCTGTACAAATCAACACCACAATGCCACAATTGATGTAATATCTCAGGGCGTTTAGCGTATGGGTAAATGCAGCAGTGGGATTTTCAAATTTTAAATAGAGCAGTATCCAGCCCATTAATAATGCTGTCAAAAAACTGAACAAAATGGCTTGCCTTCCAGCTGTTATTTTTTGCTTATCATTGGCTTTGGTGTTCCAATAAACAGCATAAATATCAACGGACCACAACGTTGCAATTGAATTGAATGTAGAATCAACAGTACTCATTAGTGAAGCAAACAAACCACATAAAATAACACCTTTGAGCCCGACAGGGATATAAGTATCAACCCAATAGGGGAATGCCATATCGGGTTCACTCAGACCATCGCCCAAAACCCCATACAAGGCAATTCCTGGAATTACAATAATGACTGCCATGGCATATTTCAGAAGACCACCAACCAATAGTCCTGTTTGCGCTTCCTTCAAGTTTTTTGCAGCCAAAGCTCGCTGGATCACTGTTTGGTTGGCACACCAATAATTTATATTCAGAAAAAACAATCCAAACATATGCGTCCAAGGCAGGGTTTCATGTTGGGCAGGTAGGTGTAAATGCATTTTATCGGCTGTTTTATTGTAAAGTTCCGACCATCCCCCCACTGCTTCCAGGGCTACAAACAACACCGTAAGCCCGCCCAAGAGTAATACAAAAAATTGAATCACATCTGTTTTGACAACTGCACGAAGCCCTCCCATATAGGTATACAGCGCTGAGAAACTCCCCAAAATAACGATCAATATCCCTATACGTAGCATTCGGTCTTCGTGTAAAAAGGCCAATTGCTCCCCAAAAACACGATCAGCAGCATATGCACCCCAAAACAGTGCAGCGCCCAATGTAACCGTAGCAAAAAGACTTAAATTGGCCAAAGAGTAAAATAGCCCAATACGACGTCCTAGTTTAAGGGTGATGAACTGTGTAACTGTAGTAATTTTGTGTCGTAAAAAAAGAGGGATAAATACAAAGGCAGCAAGCAGTAAACCTTGAACAGCATTAATTTCCAAGTTTGCTTGCGCCAGTCCGTATAAATAGGCAGAACCCATCATTCCTAAAAATTGATAGCCTTGTATATTGGTTGCAATAGTGGATAGGGCAATGGATGGCCATCGCAATTGGCGTGAACTCAAAAAATAGTCCTCAGCCGTGGCTGTCTCTTTACGACGGCCTTGGTAGGCCATACCAAAAATCATTGCAAAATAAAAGAGAACAATTCCAAAGTCGAGCATACTTATAATCGTTTTCCGTTGGCCAAGGGAGAATCAGGAGGACTACTAGGAATACGACCGTATTCTTTGGGCAATGAGATTGTTTTTAATTTGGGCAACAATAGTTTCGCAACATACTCTAATTCCGCCCGATGGGGGTAGCCCGAAAATATAAATGCGCGTATGCCCATGTCTATATAAGATTGAATTTTCTCTAAAATTTGTTCGGGATTACCAACCAATGCTGCGCCACACCCAGATCGGGCTAAACCGATACCAGTCCACAAATTGGGTTCTACATAATAATCAGAGTCTGCTTGGGCGCGCATTTCAGTTTGACGCGCTACACCCAATGACTTTGCATCCTGTGCCCTTTCCCGTATTTGAGTGCCTTTATCCAGATCTAGTTGTGAAATCAGTTTTTGCGCATAGTCTTGTGCCTCTTTTTCGGTTTCTCTCACAATGAGGTGTACCCGTAATCCAAAGTCAATTGTTCGTCCAAAAGCAGCAGCTTCTTTTGCCATCTTTTGCATCAAGCCATTTAATTTTTCCTGTGTTTCTGGCCACATTAAATATACGTCACAGTGTTCGGCACACAACGCTATTCCAGCAGGGGAATACCCGCCAAAATACAGCAAAGGCCCCCCATTTTTTTGATAAGGTCGAACGGGCTGCGTGTCTAGGTCCAAGTCATAAAAATCACCTTTGTACTGAATCCGATTTTGAGTCCATGCCTGCTTTAGTATCTCAATGACTTCTTTGGAGCGGGCATACCGCTTTTCGGATGATTCTTTAAGTCCTGGCAAATCAGATGAAATGATGTTTACTGTCAATCGCCCTTTGAGCAAGTGGTCCAAGGTAGCTAATGAACGCGCCAACATAGGTGGATGAACTTCACCACATCGAATAGCAGTAAGCAAACTCATTTGCTCCAACTGTGGGGCTAAGGCGGCTGCGTAGGCTAGGGTATCTTGGCCAACTTGGTAAGACGAAGGGCAGAGCATGTTGCGAAATCCCAAGCGATCTGCAGCCAAACCAATAGCAGCGGTATTGTTCCAGTTACTTTTATAGGCTGGATCTCTTACGCCCAAAAAAGCATCATCGCCGTCACAAATTGGAGCAAACCAAGAGATTTCAGCTCCTTTTTGATGTGAAGAAGTACAAGGAACCGGCTTGAAAGTTTTTCTTGTGGGCATAAACAATAGTTAAGTTAAGGCTCTTGCTTTAGCAGCATTAGCTTTTTTTTCGTTTGGCTTTTCGAGCAGCTTTTTTAGCTTTTTTGTCCTGTTTGATCGAGTCTCTTTGGGCTTTTGTTAAGGGCAAAGGCGCGTTCCAAATATTTCTACTACTACCTTTTTTGGCATCCGAAATGCTTGTTCTTACCACAATCACGCCAGCACCTCCTTGTGAGCCATATTTATTTGTAGCCGAAAGATCTTTTAAAACTTCTACATAAGCTACTTGATTGATGTCTAAGGGTGGGGGAGAATTAAAGATCAAACCATCGATATCCCAAATAACGGTATCGGCCTGGGTAGAAAAACTTTGGCGACCTCGCAATGCAATATTTTTATTGCCATTGTAATCAGATTTGATTTGTGCGCCCGATACCCGGTTATAAATAGCATCAACCAAATCCAATGTGTTGGTGCTGGCTTTTTCAGGGTCAATAACACTTTTTTTTTCAGTTTCGGACAAAATCACTTCATCCAAAGTCACACTCGTTTGTGATAGTACGCCTAAAGGAAAAAGACAGCTTAGTAATAATGTAAAGTTAGATTTCATCAATTAAGATTTGATATATTTACTAAAGTGTAAATGTACAAGAAAACATAACGAGTGCCTTATTCTATGAAGATTAGATACTATAAAAAGTTACTTAAAAAGCGTTTCCCTTTGGCTATCAGTAGAGGGGTTCGGGGCGATTCATTCAACGTATTTGTCGCTTTTGAAAAAGATGGTATTGTTGGTTGGGGCGAAGCTGCTCCTGGAAAAAATGAAAATGCAGACAGTGCAGAAAAAGTGATCGAAGAACTAGAACGCCTGGAATCAAGTGATATAAATGGACTTACAATATATGAGATTGAGGCCAGGGCGAGAGCCTTACAAATTGCGCCATGTGCCTATGCTGGCTTGGACATTGCCCTATGGGATTGGACAGCCAAAAAAGCCCAAATGCCACTTTACGAACTCTTAGGATTTCCCAAGCCCAAACAACCCACTTCTTTGACCATAGGAATCAATCCTCCTGAAATTGTCAAAGAACGAATACCACTGTTATTAGATGGCACAGGCGTTCAATCTTTGAAAATCAAGTTGGGTTCGCCCGAAGGCGTGATGGCAGATAAAGCTATGTTTGAACAAGTTGTGGCGAGCTGTCAAAACTATGCGGTGAAACTCAGAGTAGATGCCAATGGCGGCTGGGATTTACAAACAGCCGTAGCCATGAGCCACTGGTTGGCCGATCGAGGTGTTAGTTATATCGAGCAACCCCTCAAAGAAGGCGAGGAAGCCAATTTATTGCCACTTTATCAACAATCAGCTCTCCCGATTTTTGTTGATGAATCCTGTCGTTTTGCCCATAATATTCCCCAATGGGCTGATTGTGTTCACGGAGTGAATTTTAAACTAATGAAATGTGGGGGCATCACTGAAGCCCTCCGAATAATTGCGACTGCTAAGGCTTTTGGACTAAAAACGATGGTTGGCTGTATGAGCGAATCCTCAATCTCCATAGCTGCTGCTGCTGCACTATCAGGTGTTTTGGATCACATCGATCTTGATTCACACTACAACTTAGCGCCTGACCCCGCTCAAGGGGCTCCACTAGTTAGTGGAATAACCATGCCAACTGATAGACCTGGTCACGGCGCCTTACTAAAAAATGAGAAAGATGTTACAAGCGAATGATAAAATTGCCCTCTTCATGGAGGGACACCTACAAAGCGAATATGGCAAAATGGGTTTTGGCGTACTTCGCTACGCCACAAACGAAATTGTTGCCGTTGTCGATTCTAAATTTGCAGGTCACCAACTTCATGATGTTACAGGAATTGCCCACGCTGCTCCGATAGTCTCCAATTTAGATGCGGCTTTGGAAAAAGGTGCAACAGTTTTAATTCTAGGGATTGCCCCTTCTGGCGGACGTATTCCACCCGATTGGATGTCGCTGATTGAAAAAGCATTGAAAGCAGGATTATCCATCGTAAATGGTCTTCATGATTTGTTATCAGATCGGTTTGCTTCACTTTGCAAAAAACCCAATCAATGGATTTGGGATGTTCGAGTGCCACAATCTACCCCACCCATTGCAACAGCCAAAGCGGCTGAGCTGTCTTGTAAACGAATACTTTTTATTGGTACAGACATGGCTGCTGGAAAAATGACGGCCGGATTGGAATTGTATGATTGGGCACAAAAGCAAAAAATTAATACAGGCTTTGTTGCTACCGGACAGATTGGAATCACCTTAACAGGGAAAGGTATACCCTTGGATGCATTTAAGGTTGATTTGGCTTGTGGTGCAGTTGAGCAAGCTGTTCTGGCGTACCAAGATAAAGACTGGATTTTGGTAGAAGGTCAGGGTTCTCTTCTACATCCTGGAAGTACAGCTACACTTCCCTTAATGCGTGGTAGCTGCCCTACTCACCTAATTCTTTGTCATCGAGCGGAAAAAACACACCTAAAATATCCTCAGCATATCAAAATACCTCCACTCAAAGAATTTATAGCACTTAATGAACAGTTAGCTACTGTTTTGGGCACCTATCCCCAAGCCAAGGTAGCGGGGATTGCCCTCAATACAAGCGCTTTATCTGATGCGGAAGCCCAAGCTATAATCAAAACCATTGAAGCAGAAACAGCTTGTCCTACTACCGATGTGGTTCGCTATGGTTGTGAGAAATTAGGGAAAGCTATTCAATAGCCTTTTTGCAGATTGACCTGATTGTCTAAAGGTTTTCTCTGTTGTAGTCTTTGCCAATTGGCCATAATTTGTTGTACCCCAGCCTCTGGATTGGTTATGCTTGCAATGTGAGGCGTTATGTTAACTTTTGGATGTTGCCAAAAAGGACTATCGCTTGGAAGTGGTTCTGTTTCAAAAACATCCAAAAAAGCGCCAGCCAACTGACCGCTATCCAAAGCAGCTAAAATATCGGAAGCAACTTGTACTTTGCCTCGCGCAACATTAATGAGGTAGCTCCCTTTGGGGAGTTTATTGAAAAGAGATTGATTTAATAAGGCGTGTGTTTTTTTGGTGTAGGGAACGGTGCAAACCAATACATTTACAGCAGTCAAAAATGAATCTAATTGGGCTCCATGATAACAATTGATATTGGGTATATTTTTCGGGCTAAGACTATAACCAGAAACATCAAATCCCAACCCAGTCAACTTGCAAGCGGCGTCTTGACCCAAATAGCCCAAACCCAAAACACCAATATGGATGGTGCGTTCAGGCGGAGCGTAGTGATCCCAAGTTCCTGTTTGCTGGTCTTTGCGATATTTATCCATACGCCGTTGAAATTCAAGAACAGCATAAATTATGTAATTACTCATTGAAAAGGATAAGAGCGGATCAACAATTCTGCAGATAGGAACATTTTTGGGCAGGTCAGGATCTGCTAGTAAATGATCTACTCCTGCTCCTAATGAATAAAGTAATTTCACATTTTCAAATGGGGCCAAAACTCCTTTTTGATGTTTCCAAACCAGTAATAGTTCAATGGCACCTGGGTCGGTTATTTCATCGTTTAATAATACTTTTAGATGGGGTGCTACACGCTTAAACGCATCGAGCCAACGACGACCTATTGCAGCAGGGGTCACTAAACCGATGGAAATATCTTTCATATTCATTTACAATGATGGTCTGCTGCTTTGGTAGCAATTTGATTTTTGGGTTTGATATTGACTTTATATCCCAAAGAATTGGCCCAACCTTTTGTTGCTGACACAAGCTTGTTGGACTTAAAATTTTCATCATCGTTATAGTCCATGTCAATTTCAACCTTGATATTAACCTGTTGGGTTAGCCATTCAGCTACTTCAATACTTAGTTCGGCTTCTTTCCACAAGCGTGTCCACATATCGCGAATGACAGGCTGTTCGCTTTTACTCAAAATGTAATGCACCCCACGGTTACCAAATCGATAAGCAATTACGGTACAATACTTGGTTTTTTTGCCTACATTTTGTGAATCAGAACCAATGTGTATTTCAACAAAAGGATAGTTGTCCATCTTTTGCAGGGTGTGTTTTAGTGGATCAATCCGGTTGCCATTGATGTCTTTGAAAACCAACATAGAACGAATATAGCAGGAAGTTCTTATTTTTAAAAAGTTTATTGCGTTTCACTCATGACTGATACCATATTTACCTTTTGCAATACTGTAATTTTATTTTTTTGGGCTTTGCTGTTTTTGTTTCCCAAAAAGCAGCTTACCCAAATGCTGATAAATTTCCCATGGGTACCCTTTGGCTTAAGTTTTTTCTATATCTATTTCATATTTGGTTTTGGCGGTTTGGCTGATGCAGACTTTTCTAGTTTGGAGGGGATTGTTGAGCTATTCAAAAAAGCCACCCCTGAGTCGGCAGCAGCAGGGTGGTTGCATTATTTAGCCTTTGATTTTTGGATGGGTGCGTGGCTGGTCAAACACAGCCAGCACAATCAAATTCCACATCTTTGGATTGTGGTTCCGTTACTTTTCACTTTTATGTTGGGCCCAGCAGGCGTACTGATATATACCATTATTTATTTGGGACATCAAAAATTTAAAACTCGATGAACAGTTCTTTTATGTACTTTACCTTAGCCACAGGAGTGGCTATGGGTGCTTTGGGGTCTTATCTGTGTGAACGTAAAGGTCGTTCGCGGTCACTCGGTTTTTGGCTTGGCTTTTTGTTTGGCTTGATAGGTATCATCGTCATTTTATTCCTTTCCCGAAAAGAGGTTTCACTTGATGAGGATCAAGACCAAACAAATTGAATCTCTTTTTCAATATCGGGGTGTATGGAGTGGTGTACGGGACAATTTTCGGCTACTTTTTCCAATAGTTGTCGTGTTTTTGTATCCCAGCTTTGTTGAAATTGAATAGTAATGTCAATCTTTATAATGCGTCTGGGGTGACTACCCATGGTTTTCGTAACATTTGCGCGCGTCCCTTTAAGATCGATATTCAGATCTCGTGCTTTTATTCCCATAATGGTAAGCATACAAGACGCTAAAGCTGTTGCTACTTGATCGGTAGGAGAGAAGGCAGCACCCTTTCCTTGATTGTCAACAGGGGCATCACTTAAAATGGTTGTTTGCGAGGAGTGATGAAAGCATTCGGTGCGTAAATCCCCCATGTAAGTTACAGTACTAGTCATATGTTATCAAAAAATTTATAAATCCACTCTCCCAGTAAAACACTAGCGCCCAAAATGAGGGGATAGGCTAAAAATAACCAAAGGCCATCCCAAAGGCTCAATCCAAGATTTTGCCCTTTTTTATCCAGCAGTAATTCCAAAAAGTCATACCAGGTTTTTAGACCAAGACCTTGCGCCAATCCATTGGCAACAATTGCGCAAAAAAGAATAGAGACCCCTAAACAGTAAATTCGTATCACAGACTAAATGTACAGATTTCATTTCGCTTTTATATCTTTAGATAATGAACTGGAAACTATTCATAAAAATTCTATCAGGGCTGATGACGGTTTTATGCTTTTCAGTTGTAGGGATTATGTATTCAAAATTGAATTTTATTGACACGCCTTATTTGATAGGGGGGCTTGTTTTTATCCTGCCATTACTGATAGTAAAGAGTAAAAAAAATTAAAAATTTCAGATTATGATTAAAAAGTTTCTGCTTGGCGTAGCGCTTGTACTGTCAGGCACTTTATTTGGGCAAAGTACCGTAAAATTAAAACAAGACATCATTGCACAGATTGAGCAAGAGCAAAGTGCTTTAATCGATGTGAGTGACAAAATTTGGGCGGCAGCTGAGATTGCTTTTCAGGAGGAAGTTTCCTCTGAAACATTGATTGCCTATGCTCGGTCTCATGGGTTTGAGGTAGAAGTTGGGGTGGCCGATACACCTACTGCTTTTGTTGCTACCTATGGTTCGGGCAAACCCGTTATTGGTATTTTAGGCGAGTTTGACGCTTTACCAGGAATATCCCAAAAAGCAAGTCCTAAAAAAGAACCGCTACAAGCAGGTGCTGCGGGCCATGGATGTGGCCACAATCTATTTGGTACTGCTAGTTTAGGAGCGGCTGTTGCCGTGAAAAAGCTTATTGAAGCAGGTAAAATCAAAGGGACAGTCAAATTTTTTGGTACCCCAGCAGAAGAAAAGTTTTTTGGGAAACTGTGGATGGCCCGTGCCGGTTTGTTCGACGATTTGGATGTCTGTTTAGATTGGCACCCTGCTGATCAAATTGAGGCTGATGTCCAAAGCTCTCTCGCATTGGTTGATTTTAAGGTTGAGTTTTTTGGACAAACTGCACACGCTTCGGCTGATCCATGGAACGGGCGCAGTGCTTCTGACGCCCTCGAATTGTACACCCATGGAATAAATATGTATCGAGAGCATATTCAACCCACGGTTCGTATCCATTACCATATTCAAGATGGCGGGCAGGTGGTTAATGTGGTGCCAGACTATTCCCGTATTTGGGTAAGAGTGCGTGACACCAAAAGGGAAGGTATGCAAGAAGTTTATGAGCGGGTGCAAGCGATGGCTGAAGGTGCGGCAATACTCGCCAACGTAGATTACAAAATCTCGCTTATTTCGGGAATCCATGAAATCCTTCCGAATCGAGTGGGTGGTGCTGCCGTTCAAAAAAACTTAGAAACACTTGGGGATATATCATATACGGCTGAAGAAACGGCCTTTGCCCACAAAATCCAAGAAGCTACAAATAAGCCAAAAATAGGGATAGACGGAACTGTTAAGCCTTTGAGAGAAACATTAGAGCACCCAGGAGGCGGTTCTACAGACGTGGGTGATGTTAGTTTTATTGTGCCTGTGGTTCGTTTGGGGGTTGCTACGGCTCCCAAAGGAACACCATGGCATTCCTGGGCGGTAGTGGCTTGTGGTGGTATGTCTATAGGCCATAAAGGGATGCTCTATGCTGCGAAAGCATTAGGGATGACCATGGTGGATATGTTTAAAAACTCAAAACTTCGCGCAGCTGTAAAAGCTGAGTTTAAAGAAAGAAAAGGAGATTATGTTTATAAAGGATTGTTGCCTGAAGGGCCACCACCTATTGGCCAACAGTAATAATAAATCAAAGCGTGGGATACCACGCTTTTTTTATAACCAACCCCTACTGCGCATTTCTGATTTCACTCGTTTTGATAAATACAAGATGGCTAGCATGTTGGGAATACACATCAAAGCAAACGAAAGATCAATGATGCCGATTACAATCTCTACGGTCACCAAGGCAGAAAAAACTATACTCCCTAAATAAAAATAATTGTAGTATTGCCCCCAACGGCTGTGCGTTAAAAATCCAAAACATTTGACACCATAGTAGGAATAGGTAAACAATGTAGAAACACCAAAAACCAAAACCATCAACAGTAGCAGTTCATCACCAATTCCAAAAAACAAACGGCGGAAGGCTTCGAGTGTTAAGACAATTCCATTCAAATCGGGAACTGTATAGGCCCCACTGATGATCACGATTAGGCCAGTGATGGTACAAACCAAACCTGTGTCAAGTAATGGCCCCAACATGGCAGTTAAACCCTCGTCGGTTCCTTTTTTACTTTCTGATTGGCCATGGTACATCGGGGCGTTTCCCACCCCGCTTTCATTAGAAAAAACAGCACGCCGGACCCCTAAAAGCACCAAGCCCCAAAAACTCCCAGCCACAGCTGTCTGTAAGCCCAAAGCCTCTCTAAAAATCAATTTAAATGAGGGTAGTACGGCGGACGCATTGTCCCATAAAATAAAAACCCCCATTCCCAGATAGAGTAAGACCATGACAGGAACCAAACCAGAAGTTACTCGAACAATTTTCTGCAATCCACCAAAAATTACCCAACTGGTTAATAAACAAAGAAAGATGCCAATAAATAACTTCCATGAACCCCAACTAGGCGCAAATATTTGTTGTGGCGCAATAACATCAATCAGGGTTTGGGTTAATTGATTGGCTGTAAATGCGGGGAGGACACCAAATAATCCTGCAATCGAAAACCAAATGGCCATTGGTTTTCCCCACTTAGCAATTCCTAAATCCATATAAAACATGGGCCCACCTAGGGGTTGATTTTGGGCGTCTGTGGTTCGTAATTGAACGGATAAGGAACAGGAATAAAATTTGATTATACTCCCAATCAACGCCGTAATCCACATCCAAACCAGTACCCCTGGCCCCCCCATATGAATGGCAATCGCCACGCCTGAGATATTCCCCAGGCCTACTGTTGCGGCCAATACAGCACTAAGGGCCTGAAAACGTGAGATTCCAGGAGCCGATTCTTTCTTGAAGAGCAGTTTGGTCGCTTCTCTGATTTTAAGCAAGGGGATACCCCGGGAATGCAACAATAAATACAAACCACCACCCATGATCAATATCAGCATAATCCATTCTAAGGATTGGATCCCTATTTGTAAAAAAGCTTCTACTGTTTTTAGCACTATTATTGCTTATTCTTTGATGATGACATAAGTGGCTTTGACTCCTGTCGCTAAATTCCATCGGTTAGCAGCTTCTAATTGTCCTTGGCTGTTATAGATTTGTACTTCAGCTGTGTTGGGACCTGATTCGCCCTGATTGAGGGCCACAAAATCAATTTTATTAAACCCCTCGACAAGGGGAAGCTCTATACCCCGAAATTGCTCAATCAGTAATAAGTTTGAGACGACTAATTTGTCATTGACTAATATTTTTATCCGATCTCCGTCAGGATATTCATGGTCACGCACAACGACTTGCATAATTTTTTCAGTACTTCTGAAATCTCCAAGATATTGATCTACTCTAAAATTTTCGGGGAGCTTTTGATCTTCACCAGTTTCGTTGTGAAGTGACCGATTAAGCCGCGCCAGGTATTGACTACTCGGATCAATAAATCTTTCTTTTTGGGTTATATCCAACATGGGTCGTTCCAGTTCTAATAGACTTTTGTTGGGGCTTTTCAGGAATTCATTTTTAGGGTCTGGGAGGAGTAAACTCTTTTTGTTGACCTCAGGTTGCTTGGGGAATAAATTTTTACTGGGCGGTGGTGCCCCCTCCAATTGTGCCCAAAGAAAACCCATTCCCAAAAAGTAGAGAAATGATGTGCTTACTAAAGACCACTTTGAAATGTGCATAATCAAATGTATTCATTTTCATTCTAATGCTTGTTACAGGCTAAGAAATTGTACTATATTTAAGAAAACTAAACCAAATTGTCATGTTGTTATCCACACTAGATTGGGGAATAATTATAGCTTTTTTTGTCATATCGTTGGCAATAGGAATTGGAACAGCCCGTTCTGCGGGACAAAGTGTCAATGATTTTTTTCTATCTGGGCGGAATATGCCCTGGTGGTTGTTGGGGATTTCAATGGTGGCTACCACTTTTTCTGCCGACACGCCCAATTTAGTGACCGATATAGTCCGTACCAACGGGGTATCGGGAAACTGGGTCTGGTGGGCTTTCCTATTAACGGGAATGCTAACGGTTTTTGTTTATGCGAAACTCTGGCGGCGTTCAGAAGTATTGACAGATTTAGAATTCTACGAATTGCGTTATGGCGGTAAAGGTGCTGCTTTCCTCCGGGGATTTCGCGCACTTTATTTAGGGGTCTTTTTCAATATTATGATTATGGCAACGGTGTGTTTGGCTGCCATAAAAATTGGAGGTGTTTTGTTGGGCTTTAGCCCTTTGGAAACTTTATTTCTTTCCGCCACGATTACAGTAATTTATTCTTCGCTAGGGGGGCTTAAAGGCGTTATCATTACTGACTTTTTTCAGTTTATTTTGGCTATGACAGCTACGATTGGTGCAGCCGTGGTATTGGTAGACTTACCCCAGATTGGGGGACTAGATGCGTTGGTGTCACATCCACAAGTTGTACCCAAGCTAGACCTAATACCACCACTTTCGGAGTGGGAATTATTTGCCACATTATTTATCATCCCCATCGCTTTGCAGTGGTGGAGTGTTTGGTATCCAGGGGCTGAACCAGGCGGCGGCGGTTATGTGGCCCAAAGAATGTTGTCGGCCAAAGACGAAAAGCATGCTGTTTGGGCTACTTTATTATTTAATTTCATGCACTATGCTGTGCGTCCGTGGCCTTGGATATTGGTTGCCTTAGCTTCAGTAGTTGTGTTTCCAACATTAGATTCCATCCAAGTGGCTTTTCCTAATCTGGATCCCTCTGTAATTGGTCATGATTTGGCTTATCCTGCCATGATGAGTTTTTTACCTTCTGGTTTGTTGGGGTTGTTATTAGCCTCCCTAATTGCCGCCTTTATGTCTACACTTTCTTCTCATCTCAATTGGGGTTCTTCTTATGTTGTTCATGATTTCTACCGTCGGTTTGTAGACCCCAGAGCGAGTGAAAAAAAGCTCGTAACAATTGGCCGCATTACAACGGTGTTGCTTATGGCCCTAGCGGGTTTGTTGGCTTTGGCATTGCAAAACGCATTACAAGCATTTAGCATCCTTTTACAAATAGGAGCAGGGACAGGCTTGTTGTTTATTCTTCGGTGGTTTTGGTGGCGGATCAATATCTATAGCGAGATTACCGCCATGGTCGTGTCTTTTGTCATTGCCCTGTATTTGGAATTGATTCATCCTGCTATGGGGGGTACAGCCTTGGATGGCACAACCCAATTGATTTTAGGCGTAGGCATTACGACCCTAAGTTGGATAGTTGTAACCCTTTTAACCCGTCCTGAATCGGAAACGGTATTATTTTCATTTATTGAGAAAATCCAACCCGGTGGGCCAGGATGGCGCGCGGTATATCATCAAGCTGCCAATCAAAAGAAAAGTCTTAAAGGCACCAACGATGGCTGGAATGTACCCATGGGAATTGTCTGCATGTTACTGGGTGCATTGAGTATCTACAGTGTGCTTTTTGCTACGGGTTACTTTTTATATGGACAAACTGGGGTAGCTCTTAAGGTTAGTATATTGGCACTGGTATCCTTTTTGGGCTTGCTTTATGCATGGAAAAAACTACGGCAGCAAGAACAAAATAGCTAACCTAAAATCATCCCAGCCATTGTTGCTGATAGCAAGGAAACCAATGTACCACCTAGCATGGCACGTAGGCCTAGTTCGGTCAGCATTTGCTTTTTGCTGGGAGCAATGATGCCAATTCCGCCAATTTGGATTCCGATGGAGGCAAAGTTTGCAAAGCCACATAGCATGTAAGTCGCCATGACTACCGATTTTTGGTATTGAAAATGCAAGGCACTGCCCATATTTTGTAAGTCAGCCAATTGTGCATAGGCCACAAACTCACTTGCGACTAACTTAATTCCGATCAATTGACCAATCAGAGTAATGTCTTCATAAGCCACACCCAATAGCCACATAAAAGGTGCAAACAAATGCCCCAGAATAAATTCGACAGAAAGACGCTCATAAACCGTATGACTGGCAATCCAAGAATTGATGCCACCCAATTGACCAACTGCCCCGAGAATACCATTCCCAAGGGCGATCAGAGAAATAAAGACCAATAGCATAGCAGCTACATTGACGGCCATTCTTACGCCTTCACTCGTACCATTCGAAATAGCCGTTAAAAAGTTGCTGCCAATTTCTTCTTTAGGGATGTGTATTTCAGCTGAGATAGGTTCGGTTTGCGGATAGATGATTTTGGAAATAACGACGGCACCAGGAGCTGCCATTACAGAGGCTGCCAAGAGATTCTGGGCAAAGTACAACTGCTTCTCGGGATCTGGTCCCCCAAGGAAACTGATATAGGCCCCCAAAACACTACCAGCAACCGTTGCCATACCACCTACCATAACTAAGAAAAGCTCAGATCGTGTCATGCGTTTCAGATAAGCTTTTATTAATAGAGGGGCTTCGGTTTGTCCCATAAAAATATTGGCTGCAACGGCCAAACTCTCTGTTCCAGAGATTTTGAGTAAACGGGTAAGGCCCCATGCCAACCCCTTCACAATCTTTTGTATAATTCCAAAATAGTATAACACTGAGGTTAGAGCAGAAAAGAAAATAATTACAGGTAGTGCTTGAAAAACAAAAATAAAGCCATACAATTCTACGTTTGCGAAATCACCCAGCAACATCTTGGCTCCTGTTTGGGTATATTCTAAAATGCGAATAAAAAAACTTCCTAAGCCCTCAAATACCTCTTTGAGCAAAGCCACTTTAAGTACCCCAAGTGCAATAAAAAACTGAACAAGCAGTCCAAGTCCGACTGTTTTCCAGGGGATATTTTTTCGGTCTGTGGACAATAAAAAAGCAAGTCCCACTAACAAAACCATCCCCAATGCCCCTCTGCCCATAGACAAAAAACTGGCACCACTATGTGGAAGCAATTCATTCATTTTTAGAAACATTTTATTGTCGACAAGATACTACTTAGATGACGAGAGTCAAAAGCGTGTGATTGTTATATTTGAAAAATTGAATTTTATGAAACGAGGACTGTTTTTTTTGATGTTATTGGGCGTTTTTATGCAATGTGGAGGGGATGATGATATGGCAATGCCTCAAAATACCCTTACAGAAGGAGAACCCGTTATTACGGTACACCCCTCAGCCAATCCTGATATTCCATTTACATTGGTGTGGGAAGAAAATTTTGATGGCGATTCGCTTAATATGGAGGATTGGAATTTTGAATTGGGCGATGGCTGCGACTATGGGATATGTGGTTGGGGCAATCAAGAGTTGCAAAGATACACCGATAGCAATCACACAATCTCAGATGGACTTCTGACCATTCAAGTTGAAAAGGGTAATTTTTATACTTCAACCCGCATTACGACCAAAGGGAAAAAGGAATTTCAATACGGGAAAATTGAGGCCCGGATAAAATTACCACAAGGCGATGGGCTTTGGCCAGCATTTTGGATGTTGGGCAACGACATTGACACCAATTCTTGGCCAGCTTGTGGGGAAATTGATGTAATGGAATATGTGGGGCGAATGCCAGGGATTGTTCACCACTCTTTGCATACCACTAGTAGTTCTGGGGCTACCATCAATACGCAAAAAGTTGTTGTTCCCAATTTGGAAGGTGATTTCCACACCTATGCGATTGAGTGGTCGATTAAAGCGATTGACTTTTTTGTGGATGGTGAAAAACAATACACTTATGCGCCTGGCACCAATAACCCCGATTACTGGCCTTTCGATAAGCCATTTTTTCTAATACTCAATGCAGCGGTAGGTGGAAATTTTGGTGGCCCTGTTAGCAGCGACGATATTTTCCCCCAGCAATATCAGATCGATTATATCAAAGTCTATCAAAGGGCAGAATGAGTATTTAGGCCCTATTCAGCAATCATACGCTCCACAACTTCTTTGGTGGTAAGGAGCTTTATTTTATGGACTGCATCGTTGTAATGACCGTTGTCTAAACGATGGTTGAGTTCGTCAAGTAATGCTTGGATGCTGTCACTGGTCTGAAGCGGATGTGTCATCGGTGTTGTTTTGTGTGGATTGTAGCGATTGAACTTTTTTGATCAGTTCGGTACGTTGGTCGATAAAGTCGATGAGTTCGCGAACTTTGGCTTCGTCTTCCTGTTGTTGGTTAAACTTGGCTTTTTCTTCTGCCATAGTTGTCTTAATATCTTGTATGGTTTTAACCACAAAGCCCACAACGATGGCAAAGCAAACAATAATCGCAAGAATTTCCTCTGTTTCGTTCAAATACATTTTACGTACCTTGAGAGGCAAACTTACGATTTTTCCTAGATGCTTCGGCTTATCCTCCACTTTACGCTACTTCTTGGTGTCAGTGATTTTTCATTGAGGGCTCAAGCCCCAACATTATATGTACTGGGTACAGTTCAAGATGCAGGTGCACCCCAATTGGGTTGTAGTAAAAGCTGTTGTAATGACCTAACGGAATCTGAAAAAGCGCAGCGCAGCGTTAGTAGTTTGGGGTTGCGTCTGGCCAACAGTGATCGCGCATACTTGTTTGATGCCAGTCCAGACCTGCCCAGACAATGGCATCTGCTACAGCAGAAAGGGGTTAACAAGCTGGCAGGGGTATTTTTAACCCATGCTCATATGGGACATTACGCCGGTTTGTTGCACTTGGGCCGTGAGGCCTGGAATACAAACAATATTCCAGTTTATGCCATGCCACGCATGCAGCAATTTATTCGTTCCAATGCCCCCTGGGAACAACTGATAATCCTTAAAAATATTGAAATTCAGACACTCACCGAACAAAATGAAGTTATATTGCCCCAAGGCATTCGTGTGACGCCCATCCTTGTCCCACATCGTGATGAGTATTCGGAAACGGTTGCCTATTGGATACAAGGACCCAACAAATCCGCCCTTTATTTACCGGATATTGATAAATGGGAACGGTGGAATATTCCTATTGAAAGTTGGATTGAAAAGGTTGATTATGCGTTTTTGGACGCTACCTTTTATGATGGCAATGAGTTGCCCAACAGAGTGATGAG
>WTJI01000015.1 GCA_011524905.1 Flavobacteriales bacterium | reverse complement strand
TAGAGCGCTACCTTGACAGGGTAGAGGTCATAGGTTCGAATCCTATAACACCCACTTTATAAATTACATCTACCTAAGGTTTTTCTGTTGTTTCTTGCAAGGCTATAGGGTAGATAAAATCTAAGTCAGTTTTCTTAAAACATCTCAGAAAACAAAGGAAATTCTTTTTTATATGGATAGTAGTTTGCTAATACCCTTGATTTGTGTTCTGGGGGGTGGATTTATAATTATACTGAGTAGTAGTAAAAAGAAGTAATAATTTTTCGATATATCCATCTGGCCGAACTTTAATGTAACTGAATCGGTCCCTTTAAAATTTATGTCCTATTTCAAATTGCAACAAGCCTTATCTGTAATTTAGGCATTGATTTTATATTACAGAGATAAAATTAAAAGAGTCAGCTCTTGGAAAAAAGATTGGATTTAATTCCGAAAACCGAAAAATGGCCTTGCTAATTTAACCACCATTGGGACAACTCCCCCAAAGGGGGCTATTGTCAGCTGACAGGCTACTGTCAGTAGCAAAATCAGTCGGTTCATTTGTAATTTGAATAACACACCAAGCTGTCAAGTCTTGATCAAAAGCAGAAGCCAGCTGAAACATGGCTTCCATATCCGTCACATTTTCTGTGTTCCAATTTCCTATCGCTTGATTAAAAGTTGCTGCTGCCGAAAACATACTTTGCATATTGGTTACATTAGCCGTATTCCAAGTACCTATATTTTGATTAAAGTTCGTAGCACCAGCAAACATAAATGAGGTGTCAGTAACTTCAGTCAAGTCCCATTGGCTGATATTTTGATTGAACACAGCAGCATAATGAAACATTTCAGACATTGTAGTAGCTGATGCGGTTTGCCATCCTCCAATAGGTTGATTAAAAGAAGAGGCACCATTGAACATTTGTTCCATATTCAATACTGAACTTGTATCCCAAAGCCCAATGTCCTGGTTAAATAAAAAGGCATTTTTAAACATTAGATACATGTCAGTAACTTGTGCTGTATCCCAAGAACTGATGTTTTGATTAAAACCTCCTTTGTTTTCAAATAGTGCCGACATATTGGTGATATTTGAGGTACAAACACAGCTTACGTCTAGGTCGTTTTCAACTTTACTTCTTAGTTGGGCTTCATTCACTACTTCAAACTCTTTTCCGTTTACTTCAAATAGTGTTCCAATTTCGGTGCCCAGGCATTTTATTGTAACCCCGTTGGTATCAAGATAAATTGGATTATTTTGAGGTAAAGAATAAAAAACATCCTCATCTGTCTCTTCAATGGCGGTTACGGTCCTTGTAAAACAACCTACACAAAATAGATACAACAGTAAAACTATACTAGTTCTCATCAGACTCAAAGTTATATTTTATGCCCAGTCCCAGCATCAGGGCACTATAATTGACAGTATAGCCTATTTCTGGTACTACCGAAAATTGAGAAAAAATATCAAAAGGGTAGTTTATGGAAAATGAAAAATCTAGCTCAGAAAAATTGGGCAATTCATTGTTGTTAAGATTGTAATAATTGAATGGATCGGTAAAGTCAAAGCCGCTTGCTACCATATCAGAAGTAGCATTTTTAAAAAAAATGGACTCTGCAGGCCCATTTCTTATGCCTGCATTGATTTTTATGTAGAGTTGATCCCAAATAGCATATCCAGTACTCAACCAAATGGATCGTGTACGTGACGAAAAACTATCATTGAAGCCTCGGGGCTTCCAGATTTGACCGTTGTCATCTTCATAAGCAATAAAATAATACTCATCTGATATTTGGATGCCTACAATGAACTTTTTTAGATATACATCAATAAATAATCCGTAAGCACCATCATTGAACAAGCCTGAAATTTCAGGGCCATAGTATTCTTCTGGATAAGCAGTTTGACCATAAAATACAAAACCACCTGCTACGCCTTTGAATATGTTGATATTATTCGTTCTCTTGTTCCACTGGTTTTGTTGGTATTTCCAATCTTGGGAATAGCATAGCAGTGGAAACAACAATAAAGAGCAAATAATTTTTTTCAAAATCAAGTGGCTTGCACAGACCGTTTAATTTAAGCACTATGCATGAATAAGTTAAATCTAAGGAATAATTTACGAACAAAATTTAATTGAAGACATTGATTCTAAAAAATCATCCAACAACTTGGTTGCGTTCTTAATTGTTAGACTTCTAAATAGGCTAAAACATCTTCTAAAGCCAATCCACGTGAGCCTTTAATAAGTATATTTTTGTTGTGAAACTCATTTTCTTTAAGCCAATTTCCTAATAATTGTATCGTTTCAAATGACTGTATTTGAGTTGTTTCAAACTTTGTTTTAGCAAATACTTTTCCGACTAAAAAGGATTGGCAGTCCACTTGCTGTTGAATTAAATTGACAATATTTTGATGTTCAACAGCACTATAAGCCCCCAACTCCAACATATCACCTAAAATCAAAACCCTATTCGTTAAAAACTGATCAAAAAATGAATTTAGTGCGTGCTTCATGCTGGTAGGATTTGCGTTATATGCATCTAATATGACCATATTTGTCCCCAGTTTTCGAGTCTCGGAACGATTTTGTGTGGCTTTATAAGTAGCTATTCCTGTTTGAATTTTTTTAAAGGGGATTTTAAAATAATTGCCCAATGCTGCAGCAGCTCCTATATTGGTTAAATTATAGTTGCCGTATAGTTCACTTTGAATGACTCCATTTTCGGTGTGAACTGTTAATGTTTTTGATGTGTCATATTTAATAGGGAAATCTACCGTTTCGTTGCAACCAAAAGTATAGCACTTAGACTGCAGATTTTGGGTGTGTTCCAGTTGAGTAGGGTCGTCCGCATTGCAAAGAATAGTTCCCTTGTTTTTCTCAAGAAAACGGTATAATTCTGTTTTCCCTTTGATGATTCCTTCGATACCTCCAAAGCCTTCTAAGTGCGCTTTCCCAAAGTTAGTGATGTAACCCAAATCTGGTGACGCTATATCACAAAGGGTAGCAATTTCCCCTTGGTGATTCGCGCCCATTTCAATGACAGCAATTTCCGTCTCAGGATCTATAGCCAGCAAGGAAAGGGGCACACCAATGTGGTTGTTTAAATTTCCTTTTGTGGCAACAGTTTTGAAGTGGGTTTGTAGAACCGATGACATCAATTCTTTGGTTGTTGTTTTGCCATTACTACCCGTAAGACCTACAATTGTTGTTGACAATTGTTTTCGATGGAAACGAGCCAAATCTTGTAAGCTTTGCAGCGAATTTTCAACCCAAAAAAAATTTTCATTTTCTTGAGCCAGAACTTTATCATCTACAACGGCGGCCTTGGCGCCTAAACTGAGCGCTTTATGGGCAAAAGAATTGGCATTGAAATTTGGACCAGAAAGGGCAAAAAACAATCCGTTCTGTAGTGGTTTTCGTGTATCCGTAAATACCCCAGCAGTGTTTTTATAAATGCTGTAGAGGGTTCTTATTTCAGTTGGTTTCATAAAAAAAGGCATCTTATAGATGCCTTGTGTTTTAGTTTATCGGGAGCGTTTGTGACGTGCTGTTTTTTTGATTTTGTTTTTCGATCCAACACGTGACATGGCACATCTAAAGCCAATATAGTCTGTAGCGATATATTGGGGTAAGTAACGACGCTGAGCAGGATCTAACCAATAGGCTCTATCTTTCCATGACCCGCCTTTGTATACTCGAACTTCATCAGTAATTAAGGAAGTTCTTTTGTTTGATTTATCAATCTTACGAACTTTATTACCCTCTTGGTCGTAAGTCACTTTAGCATGTATGGGTGCATTATACATTAAGTTTGACTCAGGTTTTTGAGTTCCGCTTTGATTTTCATCTGGTGGATCTCTATATTTTTTAGTCGATTCTCTATCCCCATCTCTAAAATTTCGGTTATCGCTTTCCGAGAAATTCTGCCTGAGGAAAGTTTCCTCTTCATCAATCGGTTGTTCCACTAAAGTACCTGGTAGTTTTTTCAGGTATACTTTACCATTGGGTAGGGTGTCAAAAATCAGTTCATCTTGATCAACAACTGCTGCTTTTCCGTCTTCTCCAATGACACTTTTTGAGTAAACATTACCACGATAATAGTTGAAGTCGTTGTATTCATCATCAACAATTGGACGATATACATCTGCAACCCATTCGGCAACGTTACCAGCCATATCAAAAACACCAAAGTCATTTGGAGGATACGATTTTACTTGAATAGTGATATCCGCACCATCATCAGACCAACCAGCGATCCCGCCATAATCTCCTTTTCCAAATTTGAAATTAGCTAATTGGTCTCCCTCAGTTCTACGGTCGCTAGAACGAGTATATTCTCCAGACCAAGGGTATTTTTTCTTCCCTCGGTAGGTGTTGTATTCACGGTCTCCTACCAATGCAAGAGCAGCGTATTCCCACTCGGTTTCAGTTGGTAGTCGGTAAGAAAGTAAAAACAATCCATTTTCTACTTTGGCATAATTGTTAATCGTAGCCGTATCCTTTTTGATGGTTCCTCTTTTACCCGAATTGATCAAAGGCGTATTGTTTTCGCTTAAGCTGTCTGTTTTTCCTCCATAAGAAACTTCAGGACGCGTCAGATAGGTTTGGGTATTGAAAGTACTGTTGGCATCTACTTCGTTGTAGCGAACATCTCTTTTGACAAAACCTTCTCGCTCCAATATAAATTCATTGACACGATCTGAACGCCATTCAGCATATTGCACAGCCTGGAGCCAGTTGACACCAACCACTGGATACTCAGCATATGCTGGGTGTCTCAAATAATTTGAGGTTAGTTCTTCAACATACCCGAGGGTGTTGCGCCATACCAAGGTGTCTGGGAGTGCTCCTTCATAAATCAATTGATAGTCAGGATTTTGTGTAGGGAATACCATCTCAAGCCAATTCAAGTATTCGTTGTACATCAAATTGGTTACTTCTGTTTCGTCGATGTAAAAAGACATGACATGCTGTTGATTGGGTGTGTTGTTCCAGTCATGCATGACATCATCTTGTACTTGTCCTTTTGTAAAAGTTCCCCCTTCAATAAAGACAAGACCAGGACCAGTTTCTTGTTCTTCAAACTCAAGATTGTATTGGAATCCACCTTTTTTTGAATTGATAGACCAACCTGTACCTCTTGAGGTGTTCGGTTTTCCACAACTACCAAGTATTAAGATAGTGGCAATAATCTTTATTACGGTTCGAATCTGATATTTTTTGCTCTTCATATCTGTATTACAAATATAGGATTTACTCCACAAATCGTATGTTTGTGCGTAAATTGTTACTTCAGTAACGTTGTTTTTGGCAAGTTATTATGCGTGTTAATGGAGAATTTTAAAAAAAGATCAAAATTTCTGTTTTCAGAACAAGAAATTTACCGTTTCCACGTTATAAAAAGTATGTTCAATTGTATTTTTTGGCGGCCCTATATCTTCGCATTAAACCTTATCGTCTTTTGCCTTCTTTCTAGCTATGGTCAAAATAATGATCGCGTTATTACAACAGGGGTCCCTTTTTTACTCATTACCCCAGACGCACGCGCAGCAGGTATGGGTGACGTAGGCGTAGCAACCTCACCAGATGCGTATGCCCAACAATGGAATCCAGCCAAATATCCTTTTGCCTTTTTTGACAAAGGGGTTGGAGTTAGCTACACCCCTTATCTGAGCAAACTGGTGAATGATATTTTTCTTGGAAATATCACTTATTTTAAAAAAATAGGGGAGCGTGGCGCATGGGCCAGTAGCTTGAAGTATTTTAGTTTAGGCGATATTCAGTTCAATGAAATTAATTACGGCACGATAGTGAATCAAAGTTTGGAGCGACCCAACGAATTGACACTAGACCTGTCCTATTCTCTTAAACTAAGCAATCAATTTGCCATGGCTGTTGCAGGTCGTTACATTCGCTCTGATTTAAAAATTTCATCCGATTTAGATGCCGCTTCGGCCAATACGCTGGGTGTAGATCTGGCTGCCTACTACTTTTCTGAGCCCCAAAAGGTTGGGAATTCTGAAATGCAATTTCGATCGGGGTTTAATATTTCTAATGTCGGGCCTCGGTTAGTATATGACATTGGAGGTCAAAAAAACTTTCTGCCAACTAATTTAAAAATCGGAACTGGGTTTGACTGGTTGTTTGAAAAGAACACCTCTTTGGGGATCAACCTGGAATTCAACAAATTGCTGGTACCCTCGCCAGTTGAACAAGTCAGTGAGAACGGAAGTCTTATTTATGCGCAGCCTGATGTCAATTTTTTGCGGGGGCTTCTTACATCATTCAACGATGCCCAAGATGGATTTTCAGAAGAAATCAAAGAAATCACTTGGGCCGTGGGTGTGGAATACCAAATCCAAAATGTTTTTGCGTTCCGCACGGGTTATTTTAATGAAAGTCAAGAAAAAGGCTCACGTCGTTACCTCACTTTTGGCGCTGGTTTACCCATCAATCAAATGCAGGTTGATATTTCTTATTTATTTTCTACTTCAACCGTACGAAGTCCTCTCGAAAATACATTGCGATTTTCACTCAGCTTTGATTTATCAGCTGGAATTGTACTGCCAGAAGACGAATAATTTTACGATACTCAAAATAGAATTAATTGCCTATTTTTGGGGTCGAAACCAAACCTAAAGAGACCAAAAAAGAATTATGAAAAAAATCACGAAGCAAACGTATCTCCAATGGTATGAGAATATGCTGTTTTGGCGAAAGTTTGAAGATAAATTAGCTTCCGTATATATCCAGCAAAAGGTGCGTGGGTTTTTGCATTTGTACAACGGACAAGAAGCCGTTTTGGCAGGTTCATTACATGCCATGGAAATCGGTAAAGATCGCATGATCACAGCTTACAGGAATCACGTGCAACCTATAGGACTGGGTGTTGATCCAAAACGTGTTATGGCAGAGTTGTTTGGAAAAGCAACAGGTACTTCCATGGGGTTGGGCGGCTCTATGCATATTTTCTCAAAAGAACATAACTTTTTTGGTGGTCATGGAATTGTGGGTGGCCAAATTCCTCTGGGAGCAGGTATGGCTTTCGGGGATAAATATTTCAAAAGAGATAACGTAACATTATGTTATATGGGCGATGGTGCTGTTCGTCAAGGTTCATTGCACGAAACATTGAACCTTGCTACATTGTGGCAATTACCCGTCGTTTTTGTTGTAGAAAATAATGGATATGCTATGGGCACTTCTGTGGCTCGAACTGCTAGTCACCAAGAAATATGGAAATTGGGATTGGGCTATGAGATGCCCTGTGAACCTGTAGATGGTATGGACCCAGTTGCTGTTGCCAAAGCTATGGATAAAGCAATTCTACATGCACGTTCTGGTAAAGGACCTTCTTTTCTTGAAATGAAAACGTATCGATACCGCGGGCACTCCATGTCCGATGCACAACATTATCGTACCAAGGATGAAGTTGAGGAATACAGAAAAATAGATCCTATTACCCAGGTGAGAGAGACCATAATAGCCAAAAAATATGCTACTCAAGACGATATTGAAGCGATTAACGCAGCCGTTAAAGCCCGTGTAGCTGAATGTGAAAAATTTGCTGATGAATCCCCTTTTCCAGAAAAAGAGGTGATGTATGATGCAGTGTATGAACAAAATGACTATCCTTTTATTAAGCATAAACTAGACTAGATGGCTGAAATTATAAACATGCCTCGATTGAGTGATACTATGGAGGAAGGAACCGTTGCTCAATGGTTCAAAAAAGTTGGAGACAGAGTAAACGAAGGAGATATTTTAGCAGAAATAGAAACTGATAAGGCAACGATGGAATTTGAAGCCTTTGTAGAAGGCGAGTTACTTCACATTGGTATAGCTGAGGGCGGGACAGCTCCAGTAGATACACTCCTTGCCATCATTGGTGATAAAGGAGAAGATATTTCTGCTCTACTTGAAGGCGGAATTAGTAATGATGAGGCTCCAGAAAGTAAAAAAACAGAAACACAAACTACAGAAAAAGAGCCCATTGCAACGACCATACCCGAAGGCGTTCAGATCGTTACTATGCCCCGTTTAAGTGATACCATGGAAGAGGGTACTGTTGCGAGTTGGCTAAAAAAAGTAGGTGATACAGTAGAAGAAGGTGATATACTTGCCGAAATCGAGACTGATAAGGCTACTATGGAGTTCGAATCTTTTTATTCTGGTGTGTTACTTCACATAGGATTGCAAGAGGGAGAATCAGCAGCCGTTGATAGTGTTTTAGCTATTATAGGACCTGCCGGTACAGACGTACAAGCTGTTTTAGCGGTTGGCATAACAGACTCAAAACCCAAGCCAGAGCCTAAGACCGACCTAGCAGTTTCTCAGACACCAACAGCAAAGCCAGTTGCAATACCTGACCCAGTCGTTGAAGTAGAAACTCTAAAAACACAAACTACATCCACCAGTAATGGTCGAGTATTGGCCTCACCTTTGGCCAAAAAAATGGCCGCAGATAAAGGCATCAATTTGGCATTGGTCAGTGGTAGTGGAGACAAGGGTCGCATTGTCAAAAAAGACGTTGAGAATTATCAGCCAGGAGTAGGCGTCAGATCTACAGTTCCAATGGGTGTTGAAAAAATCACAGAAATTGCCAACAATCAAATGCGTAAAACCATCGCTAAACGTTTGTCGGCTTCTAAATTTTCTGCCCCACATTATTATCTGGGGGTTGAATTTGATATGGATGCAGCCATCGCTTTCCGTACCCAATACAACAGTCTGCCTGATACTAAAATCTCATTCAATGACATCATTATCAAAGCTGTTGGGAAAGCATTAAAACTTCATCCCGAAGTCAATTCACAATGGTATGACGATAAAATTGTCCATAACCATCATGCCCATGTTGGGGTTGCCGTCGCAGTAGAAGATGGACTTGTAGTACCCGTCTTAAAGTTTGCCGATGAAATAGATTTACCTCAAATTGGAGTACAAGTCAAAGATTTTGCGGGTCGCGCTAGGAATAAAAAACTTACTCCCCAGGAAATGGAAGGGAGTACCTTTACCGTTTCTAACTTAGGGATGTTTGGAATCCAAGAATTTACTTCTATTATCAACCAGCCCAATTCAGCCATACTTTCGGTTGGAAGTATTGTTCAAAAACCAGTGGTCAAAGCGGGCCAGATAGTAGTTGGAAACACTATGAAATTAACTTTGGCTTGTGACCATAGAACAGTTGATGGTGCCACAGGGGCTCAGTTTTTACAAACCCTTCGCGGTTTTATTGAAAACCCCATAACAATGTTACTCTAGCTAGTATAGTTTCATGCAGACAGATACCAGCAAAACCATAGTCATAACTGGCGCTAGCAGGGGAATTGGGCTAGAGGTATGCAGGCAAGCAATGGCTGCAGGTCACAACGTGATAGGGTTATCTCGAAACACTGCCCCACTCGAAAAAGCTGGTGTTCGGGCATTTGCAATTGACCTGGCCGACCCTAGCTCATTGGATGTGTTCTTTGAATATGTACGCTCAAGTGAATTGGTAATTGATGGATTGATCAACAATGCAGGCTTGTTGCAAAACGTTCCTTTTAATCAGTCCAGTTGGGATATTTTTGAGTCAGTATATCGCGTTAATGTATTTGGTTTGTCTGAAATGATACGATTGAGTTTACCTTTTGTATCACCCCTGGGACATATCGTAAATATATCCAGTATGGGTGGTATTCAGGGCAGTTCAAAATTTCCTGGGTTAGCAGCTTACAGTAGCAGTAAAGGGGCCGTTATTACATTGACTGAGTTGCTGGCCGAAGAATACAAAGCATCAGGACCTTCCTTTAATGCTTTAGCCTTAGGGGCTGTTCAAACTGAAATGCTTCAAGCCGCTTTTCCAGGTTATGAAGCCCCAACAACTGCAAAGCAGATGGGGACTTACATCCTAGATTTCACATTGAACGGACATCAATTTTATAATGGGAAAGTATTACCAGTAGCCAACAGCACGCCCTAGACCAATGGCGAATCAAGTTGTTATTTCATCCATACCAGAGGCAGCAAAGCCCTACGTAAATACCTTATTGACCTCACTCCCAGTAAGCATTAAGCTTACCAAAGAACGTTTAACCAAGCACGGAGATTATAAAAAACGAACCGATGGTAAACATCAAATTACAATTAATGCGACTTCAAATCCCTATCGGTTTTTAATAACATTAATACATGAAGTAGCTCATTTTATAGCCTTTGAAAAATATGGATTTAGGATCAAACCCCATGGAAAAGAATGGAAAACGGTTTATCGCAAAATAATGCTCCCTTTGCTTCATCCAGAAATTTTTCCAGAAAAATTACTTCCTCTTCTGTTGTCACATTTTAAAAATCCAAAAGCATCAACCGATACAGATTTTGATTTAGTGATTGCCCTGCACCAATATGACGCTGCAACACACAAAACATTTATCTTTGAATTGGACTTGGGGGATACATTTGTTTTATCCAATGGCCGTAAATTCGTTCGTGGCTTGCAACGACGCAAACGATTTGAATGTATTGAAGTACACACCCAAAAAAAATATTTGATTAGCCCTCAAGCAGTAGTTCAAAAAGTAGGATATGGCAGCAAATAATTATTTCGCTTTATTAATGGCAGGTGGTATTGGTAGTCGGTTTTGGCCAGAAAGTACGCCAGAGCAGCCCAAACAGTTTTTGGATTTATTTAATGTAGGTAGAAGCCTATTGCAGCAAACGTACGAAAGGATTAGATTGATTGTACCTCATGAGCATATTTACATATTAACAGCCGCCGAGTATAAAGAACAAATACGGCAACACCTACCCAACTTATTACCAGAACAAATTATTTGTGAACCCATCCAGCGTAATACAGCACCTTGCAATCTTGTTGGTGCATTAAAAATCCACGCTTTAAATCCAGAAGCAAAAATTCTTGTAGCGCCAACTGATCATTTAATCCATGATACAGCTGCATTTAAAACGGATGTCACCCAAGCATTTGAGCTGACCAATGATAACAACTTGATCACTTTCGGTGTTCAGCCAGAATACCCTGCTACAGGGTACGGCTACATTCAAAGAAACGATAAAAATCAAATGTCCACAGTTGTAACTTTTAAGGAAAAACCAAGCTATGCGTTAGCCAACCAATATGTACAGTCTGGAAATTATCTATGGAATGCAGGAATATTTGTTTGGAGTACAAAGGCTATTTTAAGCGCATTTAAAAAATTTGAACCTCAAATGTTTGCCGCGATGACTCCAACAAACCATGTATGGCAAAGCAGTTCAGATCAAGATTTTATTGATAGAGAATTCTCTAAATTGACCAATATATCAATTGATTACGCAATTCTTGAGCGATCCAATTCTGTATATGTCATTCAAGCATCTTTTGATTGGAACGATCTAGGGAGTTGGTCGGCATTGTATAAAGAAATGGAAAAAGACATTCATGGGAATGTAAGTATCCAGGGAGATTTGTTTGCAGATTCTTCAAAAAACAATCTTATCAAAACACAGCCTGGAAAAAAAGTTTTATTGGTAGGATTAGAGGATTACATTGTTTTGGAAAAAGAAGATACCTTAGTCATTGTTCCCAAATCTAAAGACCAACTATTCAAACAATATAGTAAAGCTGCCCAAAAACATTGGGATAAAAGTTAAACTTGTTTGTTCAGGTAGGCTACACGTACTTTCTTGAACAACTCCGAAGAATAGACAAAGTTACCTACAGATTGGTTATCGGTGGTAAAAATCTCTTCTTTGTTCCCTTCCCAAGCTTTCTGTCCATTTTCTAGAAAAATTATTTTTTCACCTATTTCCATTACAGAATTCATATCATGGGTGTTGATTACAGTTGTAATTTGATATTCTTCTGTGATTTCTTGAATCAAATTATCGATTAAGATAGCCGTTTTGGGATCCAAGCCTGAATTGGGTTCGTCACAAAACAGGTATTTGGGATTCATCACTATCGCTCTTGCAATGGCAACTCTTTTTTGCATACCACCTGATATTTCTGAAGGCATTTTGGTATCAGCATCGATAAGATTCACCCGTTTGATGACCACATGGGCCCGCTCACGAATTTCTTCAACACTTTTGTTGGTCAACATTTGCATGGGGAACATGATATTTTCTTCGACCGTCATGGAGTCAAAGAGCGCACTACCTTGGAATACCATTCCCACATCCTGCCGTAACTGAATACGTTCTTGTGGACTCATTTCGTGCAGTCCTTTTTGGTTGTAGAGAATCTCTCCTTTATCAATATCAAAAAGCCCTAAAAGGCATTTGAGGAAAACAGTTTTACCAGACCCAGATTGCCCAATAATCAAATTTGTCTTTCCCTGGTCAAAAGTAGCGGAGACCCCTTTAAGGACAGTTGTTTTGCCAAAGGACTTGTGTATTTGTTTGGCTTCTATCATATCAGGTTAATAGAATTTGAGTCACAATATAATTTACGATAATAATGGTTACCGATGTCCAGACAAATGAAGTCGTACTGGCTTTTCCCACATCCAAGGCCCCCCCTCGTAAATAAAATCCATGGTAGGATGGAATTGTTGCCAAAAGCAACGCAAAAAGGAATGTTTTCACAAAGGAATAGGTGACATGAAAGGGGATAAAGTCCAATTGAATCCCTTCGATAAATTCTGCACTACTTGAAAACCCTCCGTAAACACAGGCGGTGTACCCGCCAAAAATCCCCAAAAACATGGCGATAGTAATCACAAAAGGATAAAACAGCAGCGCAATTATCTTTGGAAAAATCAAGTAATTATAGGTGTTTATACCCATCACTTCCAAAGCATCAATTTGTTCAGTAACACGCATAGTTCCAATGCTTGAAGTGATATACGAACCTACCTTACCGGCCATGATAACAGAGATAAAGGTTGGTGCAAACTCTAAAATAACAGATTGTCTGGTAGCAAACCCCATTAGATTGCGCGGGAGTAATGGGTTTTCCATATTAAGCGCCGTTTGTATGGCTACCACACCACCCACAAAAAATGAAATGAAAGAAACAATTCCTAATGACCCAACAATTAGTGTTTCGATTTCAGTAAGAATTAGATTTTTCATGACCGACCATTTGGTGAATTTCTCAAATATTTTTTGAAGCATGAGAAAGTAGCGGCCTATGTGTGAAAAAAATTGCATAGCACCTCAAAAATAAGAATATTCTAAAGGAAAGTCACAGGAAATCAGACCCGATATGTGATAGCATTAATATTCATCCCAGCACCAACACTAGCAAAAAGAATAACGTCTCCACTGGTAATTTGGTGTCCTTCAAAGCTTTGTTTACGAACCAAGTCAAGTAGTGTTGGTATTGTAGCCACAGAACTGTTACCAAAAGTTTGAATATTCATGGGCAAAATATCTTTAGGTATCGCTGTTTTATAAAGTCTGTAAAAGCGTTTGATGATGGCTTCGTCCATTTTCAAGTTGGCCTGGTGAATAAAAATTTTTTTAAGATCTGTGATTGGAATATCTGCTTTGTCCAGACATTCTTTCATTGCGGCGGGTACGTGGGTTAGAGCAAATTCATATACTTTTCGCCCTTGCATTTTGATATATTTTGTATCGTCTAAGTCTTTGTTATAAGAAGGCCCCATAAAGATATAGTCGGCTTCTCCTTCTGCTGTGAAGGTACAGCTAGCGTGAGATAAAATACCAGCCTCAGTGGAACAGGCTTCCACAATTGTTGCGCCAGCGCCGTCCGCGTAAATCATAGAATCTCGGTCATGAGGATCTGTAAATCTTGAGAGGGTTTCGGCGCCAATGACCAAACATTTTTTTGCCATTCCCGATTTGATAAAAGCTTTTGCTTGTATCATTCCTTCCACCCAGCCAGGACACCCAAAGATGATATCATAAGCCACACATCTAGGGTTTTTTATGCCAAGCTTGGATTTCACTCGCGCAGCAATACTAGGTAAAGCATCGGGTTGTTTGGAACTATCTGTTAGGTCCCCAACATTCTGTGCTAGAATAATATAATCTAGAGTTTCGGAGTCAATTTGAGCGTCTTCAATGGCAATTTTTGCGGCTTCAGTAGCTAAATCGGAGGTGTATTTCCCGGAAACAGTATACTTTCTGGATACGATTCCAGTAATCGACTGGAATTTTTCTATAATTTCTTCATTCTCACTAGGGATCGGGTCGCCGTGAACATCGTAAAACGTATTTTTTAAAAAATTACTGTTTTCGAATTGAGTGGATGGGATGTGAGAACCCGTACCTGTAATTTTAGCCTCCATAACTTATGACGAAGTTCATGTTTTTGGGATGATGTTGTTCATGATCTTACAAAATCACTACGACACCCAATATAATGTTTTGTTATACAATTTAAATAATAAAAATCTAGCTATCAACTCTCTACGTACGAAGAAATAGGGGTGCAACTACAGATTAAATTACGATCTCCAAAGGCTTCATCAACTCTTCGTACGGCAGGCCAAAATTTATTATCGGCAACAAATGGTAGGGGGTAAGCTGCTTTTTTCCTGCTATAGGGAAATGTCCATTCATCAGATGTGAGCATCGCTTGGGTATGTGGCGCATTGTGTAAAAGCGTCAATTGATCAGGTTCATTGGCGGCGGTTTCTATCTCCATACGAATGGAAATCATCGCGTCACAAAAACGATCCATCTCTGCTAAATTTTCACTTTCCGTTGGCTCAATCATCATGGTTCCAGCCACTGGGAAAGATACTGTTGGTGCATGGAAGCCATAGTCCATAAGCCTTTTGGCAATATCGGTTACTTCTATCCCATGGACTTTAAAGTCGCGGCAATCAATTATCAGTTCGTGGGCTGCTCGTCCTTTTTCACCTGTATACAAAATGGGGTAAGCCCCTTCTAGTCGACTTTTGATATAGTTGGCATTCAAAATCGCCACCTCTGTTGCTTTTTGAAGTCCCTTGCTTCCCAGCATCCGGATGTAGGCATAAGAAATCAAACATGCTAAAGCCGATCCCCAAGGAGCAGCTGATATCGCTGGAATGGCTTTATCACCACCTGTTTTTACTTGCGGATTTGATGGTAAGTAGGGTGCCAAATGTGCAGCCACACAAATTGGACCCACACCAGGGCCACCGCCACCATGAGGAATAGCAAATGTTTTATGTAAGTTCAAATGGCAAACATCTGCTCCAATTTTTGCCGGACTTGTCAGCCCCACTTGTGCATTCATATTAGCACCATCCATATAAACTTGCCCACCATGTTGATGAATTAATGTGGTGATGTCTTGAATTTTACTTTCAAAAACGCCGTGGGTTGACGGGTAAGTAATCATTAATGCAGCTAAATTATCACTATGCAAAGCTGCTTTTTCTGAAATATCCTCCCAGTCTATATTACCTTGTTCGTCGGCTTTGGTAACCACAACTTTCATACCGGCCATGACGGCGGAGGCAGGGTTGGTACCATGGGCCGAAGCTGGGATCAAACAAATATTTCTGTGATGGTTACCCCTTGCTTGGTGATAGGATCTAATAACCATTAACCCTGAGTATTCTCCTTGCGCACCTGAATTCGGTTGTAATGAAGTGGCTGCAAAGCCTGTTACTTCATTTAATTGTTCTTCTAGTTTGCGCAGCATTTTCTGATATCCTTGGGCTTGCTCCATTGGAACAAAAGGATGCAAGCTGTTCCACTGTGGCCAACTCAATGGTAACATTTCAACGGCTGCATTGAGCTTCATCGTACACGATCCAAGAGAGATCATTGATTGATTTAAGGCTAAATCTTTTCTTTCCAGCCGCTTTATATAACGCATCAAGGCAGTTTCAGAATGATGGGAATTGAAAACAGGATGGGTTAAATAATCAATCTCACGAACCAGATTCGTTGGGAAGAATTCCTCATTTTCTGAGGTAATACTTGCTTTTTTACCCGTTAGCTTTTCAAATAATCCAATCAATTTTCCCAAGTCATCACTATCAGTGCATTCATTAATGGCAATAGACACATTATCCTCATCAATATAGTTAAGGTTAATCTGCTCAGCTAGGGCTAGCGGTTCTATTGCTTTTCGTTGAACACTAATATGTAGGGTATCAAAAAACTTTTGATTGTGTTGAACAACACCCAAGGACGCTAAGGCTTTTGAAAGCCGAACAGCATTATGATGGATGTGCATGGCGATGGCTCGAAGTTGTTTAGGACCGTGATAAACAGCATACATCCCTGCCATTACAGCCAATAACACCTGAGCTGTACATATATTGGATGTGGCACGGTCACGTTTGATGTGTTGTTCTCGGGTTTGTAAAGCCATTCGTAAGGCAAACTTGTTGTCCTGGTCACGGGTTTGACCAATAATCCTTCCCGGGACATGTCGTTTATGCGCTTCTTTTGTTGCAAAAAACGCGGCATGCGGCCCCCCATAGCCAAGGGGAATTCCGAATCGTTGGGTAGATCCAACAACTACTTCTGCCCCCAGCTTACCAGGCGCCTCCAAGACCAATAAAGAAAGGATGTCTGCTGCCACAGCAACTTTTATATGCTGTTGTTGGAAAGTGTCAATATGCCTCTTAAGATCTGGGATACTCCCTTTTTTACCCGGATATTGGATTAAGGCGCCAAAATACTGCGTGTCAACAATCATTGATTTTAAGTCACCAACCTTTATTTTAATTCCAAGGGGTTCAGCCCGGGTTTGCAGAACAGCAAGTGTCTGAGGTAATACTTCTGTATCAACAAAAAAGTAGTTGCTGTTATTTTTCTTTTGTTCTCGACTGCGAATGGTAAATAATAAACTCATGGCTTCAGCAGCGGCTGTACTTTCGTCTAGCAATGAGGCATTGGCAATAGGCAATCCAGTCAGGTCGCAAACCACTGTTTGGAAATTGAAGATTGCTTCCAATCGTCCCTGGGCGATTTCTGCTTGGTAGGGGGTATAAGCGGTATACCAACCTGGGTTCTCTAATATATTTCGTTGAATCACAGCAGGTGTGATGGCCGGATGATAGCCCATTCCGATATAACAATCATAGGGAAGGTTTCCGCGACCTAGTTCCTGTATCTCTTTTAAAAATTGATGTTCGGAAATCCCTTCCGGTAAGTTTAGCGGTCGCTTTAAGCGTATGCTTTCAGGAATGGTTTCATCCATCAACGCCCCAATGCTTTTCAATTGGAGACGACTTAACATTTTTTCTATTTCTTCTTCGTTCGGACCGAGATGTCGGCTTTCAAAATTATCAGGATGCATATAAGAAATATATTAATCAACAAAAATAAATCTTTTGTCAAGATTGACCAGCAATATTTGATTAACCTCAAGTGATTTTGTTAACCTTATGGGGCATTTATGAACATTTGAATATTTTTGCCCAGTGCCTAAACCAGTGACCCTTTTTAATCATTATATAGCATCCAGCTTACATGTTGGGATTAATGTTACGGCTTTGGTTTTTATCAGCTCAATTTATTTAAATACAATTGTATCGATTTGGATGTATGTGGTTGCATTTACAGCTACAGTCTTCGGTTACAATACCATCAAATACGGGGAATTAGCTTCCGATGGTTTTCCGATCCGCTTGGATCGCTACGCTTGGCTGAGCTATTTGGCTGCAGCTGTGGGCCTGTTTGCGCTTAGTAGGATTAGTAGAGAGCAGCAGTTAATTTTTGTAGCGGTGGGTTTTTTGGTGCTTTTTTATGCTTTTCCGATCCAATCTAATAAGCGAAATATTCGCAACCAAAGAAAAATAAAGATTTATTGGGTTGCCTGCGTATGGAGTCTCTTTACGGTTTTGTTCCCTTGTCCTGAATTCATTTTTGAAACTCAGTTTTGGGTTGTGATTTCACATCGTTTTTTGTTTGTTCTCTGTGCAACTTTACCTTTTGAAATCAGAGACTTTCTTTCCGATCCAAAAAGTTTAAGGACCTGGCCTCAGAGGTTTGGGATTCCAACTACTCGCAGGTTGGGGGTATTTCTCACCATGCTTGCTGGTTTGATGCTATTTTTTTCTTTGCTTATTGAAAATATAGCCACTATAATCACCCACTTTATTTTAATTGTGCTGTTGTATAAGGCAAAGCCCAATCAGTCAAAGTATTATGCCTCTTTTTGGGTAGAGAGCTTACCTTTGTTTTGGGTGTCTATGGCTGTAATGAGTTAGCTTTCAATCAAACCACTGCGGCGCAATAAAGCCTCAACTGTGGGTTCTTTTCCTCGAAATCTTTTGTACAATACCATGGGGTGTTCAGTGCCCCCTTTTGATAAAATATGTTTGGCAAAATCTTGTGCTACTTCAGGATTAAAAATGCCTTTTTGTTCAAAGTATTCAAAAGCATCTGCATCTAAAACTTCCGCCCATTTATAGCTGTAGTACCCTGCTGCATAGCCACCTTGAAAAATGTGGGAAAAGGCTGTACTCATAGCATTTTCATTATGGTCTTTTGTCCATAGAAATGGAGCTAAAATTGCACTTTCATGGCTTTTGATATCTTTGATTTTAGTGGCATTTGATCCGTGATAGGATAAGTCCAAATAACAATAACTCAACTGCCGTAGGGTATGTATGCCTTGTTGAAATTGCGCAATTTTTTTTAATTTGTTGATATATTTTTTGGGCAATGGAGCTCCTGATTGATAATGCTTAGCAAAACGCAGTAAGGCTTCTTCTTTGTAGCACCAATTTTCCATTAATTGACTCGGTAACTCAACAAAATCCCAGGGTACACTGGTGCCACTTAAAGTACTGTATGTTGTATTGGCAAGCATCCCATGTAGTGCATGACCAAATTCATGAAAAAGCGTCGTAACTTCATTAAAGATCAATAAAGAGGGTAACGTATCTGTGGGTGGTGTAAAATTACATACTACAGATACATGTGGGCGTTGTCCTTTTTTTTGGGAACGATAAGAAGTCATCCATGCTCCGTTTCGCTTTCCTGGTCTTGGGAAAAAGTCCATATACAATAAGGAGGTAAAAACGCCATGTTGATCAAATACTTCAAAAACCTTTACGTCAGGATGGTAGCCACTTATCGTTGTACTTGCTTTGAAATGCAATCCATAGAGTTCATTCACAATCTCAAAAAGCCCGTCCAATACACTGTCTAAGGCAAAGTAGGGCTTGAGTTCTTGCTCGTCTAGTTCAAGTTTTTCTCTTTTTATTTTTTCAGTAATAAAGGAAGTATCCCATTTTTCAATGATTTCTAAGCCTAATTTTTCTCTTCCAAAATGCTGAATTTGTTCCCATTCTTTATCAGCTGCTGGACGTGCTTTCTTATTTAGATGGTCTAAAAAATCATAAACTTCGGATTCAGATTGTGCCATTCGTTCTTCGAGAACATAGGCAGCATGAGACTGATAACCAAGAAGTTCTGCTCTTTCTTGCCGCAGTTTAACAATAGAAATAATGATGGCTTCGTTGTTGTTTTCATTATTTTGAAAGCCTCTTCTTCCAAAAGCCAAAGACATTTCTTTTCGTAAATCACGGTTTTCGGCATAGGTCATGAAAGGGATATAGCTGGGGTAGTCTAAGCTAAACGCCCAGCCATCGAGATCTTTATTTTTTGCCATGACAGCTGCGGCAGCGATAACACCATCGGGCAATCCTTTTAAATCATCTTCTTGGGTAAGATGCAGGGTATAGCCTTGGGTGTCTGCCAAAACATGTTCGCCAAAAGTAAGTGTCAATTGAACCAATTGTGTATCGATAGCCCGAAGCTTTTTTTTATCAGCATCACTCAGTAGTGCTCCATTACGGGTAAAACTTTGATATTGTTTTTTCAATAAAGTCTTTTGCTCTTCAGTCAATCGATTCCGATCTTCATTTTCATACACCTTTTGAACTCGCTCAAATAATTGGGTGTCTAAACGGAGTGTATTTTGGAAATCGGTTAAAAGTGGCGCTGCTTCTTGGGTTACTTTTTGTAATTCAGGGGAAGTTTCTGCAGCATTGAGATTATACAATATCATTGTATTCCGCTGAAGTAAACTCCCTATTTGGTCTAAAGGTTCCAGTGTGTTTTCGAAACTGGGATCAGCAGGGTTGTCCAGTAGGCTTTGAAGCTCTTCTTTTGCCACAGCAATACTATGCTTTATAGCGGGCAAAAAATGTTCAGTTTTTATTTCAATAAAAGGTGCGGCCTGGTAAGGGCCATCAAAAGGGTCGAATAATAGGTTGTCCAAGGTTAGAGATTTAGGTTTTTGGCTGATTGATGTACTTTATCAGCCAATGTTTTTTTATATGCGATTATTTTTTCAAGTAGGCTACTGTCACTCGTCCCCAATATTTGAGCTGCAAGCAGGCCTGCATTTTTAGCACCATTCAGTGCCACGGTAGCCACGGGTACACCACCAGGCATTTGTAATATCGAAAGGATTGAGTCCCAACCATCGATGGAGTTACTAGATTTAACGGGTACACCAATAACAGGCAATGGGGATAAAGCGGCGATCATTCCAGGTAGGTGGGCAGCTCCACCAGCACCAGCAATAATAACAGCAATACCTCTTTGATGGGCTTGTTGGCCATAGGTAATTAACTTTTCTGGTGTCCGGTGTGCCGAAACAATATCAACTTCTACAGGTACCGACAAACTTTTCAAGATGTCTATGGCTTCTTGCATCACTGGAAGATCTGATTGACTTCCCATAATAATTCCTACTGTTCCCATATTATTCACTAATTACTTCTATAGTTTCTTTGACTTGACCTGCCAATTCTCGAGCCTGACTTAATTCGGGATGGACAATGGTCACGTGTCCCATTTTTCGAAAAGGACGGGTTTCTTTTTTTCCATAAATGTGTGGTGATACCCCTTCCATTCCCAAAATTTGATCAATATTTTTATATTTCACCGCGCCATGATAACCTTCCTTCCCTACCAAATTTACCATGACGGCACTGACTTTATTGGCAGTTTGACCTAAAGGTAGGTCAAGTAAGGCTCTTAAGTGTTGTTCAAATTGTGAGGTATAAGCTGCTTCAATTGTGTAATGACCACTATTGTGCGGTCGGGGTGCAACCTCATTGACAAGTATTTCGTCTTCTGTAGTCCAGAAAAGTTCGACGGCTAATAATCCTACATGATCGTAAGCCTGGGAAACCTGTTGGGCCACTTTTGTCGCTTTTTCCGCTATAATTTCTGGTACTTGTGCTGGGCTTAATACATACTCTACCTGATTTGCAGTAGGATGAAATTCCATTTCCACCAGAGGGTAGGCTTTGATTTCGCCCTGAGGACGTCGGCAAACCATTACTGCCAATTCTTTTTTAAATGGGATTAAGTCTTCCGCCAGGCATGCACCTTCTAACAAAGATTCCAAATCCTGGTTGTTACGAACAATTTGTACTCCAAAACCGTCGTAACCCATACGAGCAGATTTCCAAACAAAAGGGAAAGATCTTTTTCCTTTTATTACGGCTTGTTTTAATGCGGCTATAGTTTCGTAAACTTCAAAAGGGGCTGTTGGTATATTTTGTGACTGATAAAAAGATTTTTGGACACATTTGTTTTGAATCCGTTCTAATACTTCGGGTTGAGGATAGACCAGAATACCTTCTTGTTGAAGGGTTTTGAGTGCGGCAACATTTACATTTTCGATCTCAATAGTTACAATGTCTGCCTTGCGACCGAAAGCTACAACGGTGTCATAATCCATCAAGTCACCGACTTGAAATTTATCGCAGGCCAGTCTTGCTGGAGCAGAGGGACTGGGATCTAATACCTGAGTTTTAATATCCCACTGCCGCGTTGCATATAACAGCATTTTACCCAATTGACCGCCACCCAAAATACCGATGGACTGGTTTCCCGAAAAATAACTCATTCTAGATCTTTGGCACAAAAATACGGATATCTTTCTGCTAAAGGAAAAATAGGAAGCAAAATGGATATCTTTGTCACGCAAAACTGATGGTTAGAATAAACAGCAAACAATTTAATCTCTTGAATAATATTGTTTGCACCAGTAGGTTCATTTACTAACAATCAAAATGATAAATATTTATATATGAAAATATTGGTATTTTTTGGAAAGCCTGGTGCAGGCAAAGGAACTCAGGCTGACCTGCTCAAAGCACACTACAACCTTGTCCATATTTCAACAGGTGAGCTCTTTCGATATAATATGAAAAATCAAACCGATTTGGGTAAACTCGCTCAATCTTACATGGATGCGGGTGATTTGGTTCCTGATCAGGTCACAATAGATATGCTTGAAGCAGAAGTCGACAATAACCCCAACGCTGCTGGATTTATTTTTGATGGATTCCCGCGCACCTTCGCCCAAGCCGAGGCATTAGATCGTTTTTTAGCTGAAAAAAAACTAAGTGTTTCTGCTACTATTGCTCTTGAAGCTGATGATGACGTATTGGTTGAAAGACTTTTGAAAAGAGGCGAAACCAGCGGTCGTTCTGACGACCAGGATGAAACTAAAATTAGAAATCGTTTTGCTGAATACAACGACAAAACAGCACTCCTAAAAAGCTACTATCAGTCTCAAGGAAAGTTTTATACCATAGATGGCATAGGGAGTCTAGAAGCGATCAGCCAAAGACTGAAGAATCTCATTGACGGTCTCTAGGAAAATATGACCGAAGGAAATTTTGTCGATTACGTAAAGCTATTTGTTGCCTCAGGCAACGGAGGTAGGGGTTCTACGCACCTAAGAAGGGAAAAGTTTGTCGCCAAAGGAGGTCCTGATGGGGGTGATGGTGGACGTGGTGGACATGTTATTATTAGAGCCGATTCCAACTTGTGGACACTCTATTCCTTTAAATTCAAAAAGCATTTCGTTGCAGGTCATGGCGGCGATGGAGGAAAAAGCCGCAGTTCAGGTGCACAAGGAGAGGATATATGTATTAATGTTCCATTGGGTACAGTCGTTCGCCATGCAGACACCCAAGAAATTATTGTTGAAATCACTGAAAAAGATCAGGAAGTAGTTTTGCTAAAGGGTGGACTGGGTGGTAGAGGAAATTGGCATTTTAAGTCGGCTACACGACAGACTCCACGCTACGCCCAGCCTGGATTAGAAGGGGCTGAACTAGCAATAATTTTGGAATTAAAAGTTTTAGCCGATGTGGGTTTAGTGGGTTTTCCCAATGCTGGAAAATCTACTCTTCTAGCCGCCTTAACTGCAGCCAAACCTAAAATCGGTGACTACGAGTTTACCACACTTAAACCCAATTTGGGGATCGTCTCCTATCGTGATTTTAAATCATTTGTGATGGCAGACATTCCTGGGATTATTGAAGGGGCTGCAGAAGGTAAGGGGCTTGGACATTATTTTTTACGCCATATTGAAAGAAATTCGATCTTGCTTTTCATGATTCCTGCCGATACACCAGACGTTAAAAAAGCATTCGATATTCTACGTGCTGAACTGATAGCCTATAATCCTGAATTGATAGATAAAGACTATATAGTCGCACTAACAAAATGTGACTTACTTGACGCAGAACTTTGGAATGAATACGCGACAGAAATGAAAGTGAATTTTCCTAAGGTTCCTCATTTTATGATTTCATCAGTCGCTCAAAAAGGGTTGCAAGAATTAAAAGATGGACTGTGGAGCTTACTAAACCAATCTTCTTAAATGGCTGAAAAAATTCACTTTATCGCAATAGGAGGAAGTGCTATGCACAGCTTAGCCATTGCCTTATCTGAAGCCGGAAAGCAAGTGTCAGGTAGCGATGACGCTATTTTTGACCCCTCTAGATCCAAATTGAAAGACCATGACCTTTTGCCAAAGGCTCTTGGGTGGTTCCCCGACAAAATCACATCAGATCTTGACGCTGTCATCCTTGGGATGCACGCCAAAAAGGATAATCCAGAATTGTTAGCTGCTCAAAAATTGGGCATCAAAATTTACTCTTATCCAGAGTATTTATACCACATCAATCAACATAAAACAAGAATTGTCATTGCAGGGAGTCATGGAAAGACCACTATTACGGCGATGATATTGCATGTATTGAAATACCATGATATTTCAATTGACTTTATGATTGGTGCCGCTCTGGCGGGTTATGACAATGCTGTTCACCTTACATCGACCAATGATTTTGTATTACTTGAAGGCGATGAATATTTGTCATCACCTATCGATAATCGGTCTAAATTCCTTTGGTATCAGCCGCAAATTGCTGTAATCAGCGGAATTGCAAGAGACCACATCAATGTCTTTCCTACAGAAGAAAGTTATGAAAAACAGTTTGTGTCTTTTATTGACAGTATTCAAGCTGGTGGCGTGTTGATTTACAATCAAGAAGACCCAAAAGTAAATCGGTTGGCTTTGGCTAGTCAAAATGCTATAAAAAAAACAGCCTATCAGGCAGTTGCTGTCCAAGTGATCGATGGTGTATCTTATTGGTTAACAGAAGAAGGACCAATTCCACTTTCTTTTTTTGGTCAACATAATATGTCAAATATGGCTGCAGCTCAATGGGTGTGTCAATTACTAGGTGTACAAGAAGATGATTTTATTTTGGCTATTTCATCATTTACAGGCGCATCGAAACGACTTCAAGGTTTGGCACAAGGACAAACAAGCCGTCTGTACAAAGACTTTGCGCATGCACCGAGTAAAGTCCAAGCCACTACCCAAGCTGTTAAAGACCAATTTCCACAAAAAAAATTGGTGGCCTGTCTAGAATTACATACCTACAGCAGTTTGTCTCCAGACTTTTTACCTACTTACCATGAAACTTTGGCAGCTGCAGATCAAGTTTTTGTTTTTTACGATCCCAAAACCCTGGAGATTAAGAAGCGTCCGCCAATTGAACCTCAGATGATTGAAAAAGCCTTTGAGCATCCCAACCTTAAGGTATTTGTACAACCAGAAAGCTTGCATAAAGAATTGCTTCAAACCGATTATAAGGATTCTGTTTTATTGATGATGAGTTCAGGAAACTATGGCGGGATTGATTGGGATGTGTTAGCAGAACATATCAATGTTTTTTAGTTTGGTGTTGTGCATAAAGCTGATCGATAATGGACTGTTGTTTTGGGTACTTTTTTAAAAGAGCCTCATGAGCTTCTTTTTGATCACGTTGGTGTTTATCCTGTGAAATTTTGTGTTTTCCTTCCCAGCTGTCAATTGTGATTTCAAAACCGACTATATGAGCCAACGCTGCTGCCATCCTTGGATTGTCTTCCTCTAGGGTATAGGCTGGCGTAGAACCTTCCAGAATCTTTGTCATGGCAATCAAGCTTTGTTTTACCTTTTTAGGATTTTCGGTCAAAGTAGGAATCCCTTTAAAATGCGCTTTAAAATAATTCCATGTTGGGAGTTGAGTAGAGTGGTAAATGGAGGGCGAAATATAGGTTTCGGGTCCATGAAAAATGAGTTCCAAATGGCTACCATTTTTAATTGCTTTCAGTTGTGGATTCATTTTATCAATATGACCAATAAATTTACCTAAGCTATCATTTTTCTGATAAACTAAGGGTAGGTGCGTGGTGCAAAGGTTTCCTTCGTAATTACTGATCATGGTTGCCAAGGGATATTCTTGCGCCAAAAAAACACAATTTTTAAAATTGGCTTCTTGATGATGCTTCGGTGGATAATTCATTTTACATATAATATGATTATCTTTCAAAGGTAACCTTCTTATGTAATGCAACCCAAGACTAGAAAATTATTGACCATTAAAGAATGGGATTCAGCAGACCAACCCCGTGAAAAGCTACTTGAAAAAGGTGTAAATAGTTTGAGTAATTCTGAATTATTGGCCATTATTGTTGGTAGTGGTGTGGCAGGCGCTAGTGCCGTGGCGCTGATGCAAAGTCTTCTCAAACAGACCAATAACAAACTCAATCCACTTTATCAACAAAGTATAAAAGAACTAACCCAATGGCATGGAATTGGACAGGTGAAGGCTATAAAAATCAAAGCTGCACTGGCACTTGGGGTACGCTATGCTTCAGAAGCAACAAATAAAAAGCAACAGATAAATAATAGCCAAAAAGCATTTGAATGCCTTCAATCAGAGCTTGCTCATTTGGATCATGAACAATTTTGGATCCTGTATCTCAATCAAGCCCATCGGTTGCTAGAAAAAAGACAACTGAGCAAAGGTGGAATCGCTCAAACTGTAGTGGATATTCGGTTGATATTTAAAAAAGCATTAGAGCTGGGAGCAGTAGCATTTATCATTGCACACAACCATCCTTCAGGGCGATTGGACCCCAGCATCAGCGATTTAAAATTGACGCGACGGATACAAAAAGCAGCATCTTTTATGGACATCAAACTATTGGATCATTTGATTGTTTCAGAAAAAAAGTACTTTAGCTTTGCTGACAATCAAAAGCTTTGAATTTATTAGTATTCACACCCAAAATAACCCCACGATTTAGATATGTATTTCGGCAAATATTTGTCCGAATCTTGGGGATACCAGTAACATTTACGGCCTCATTGGATGAATTCGTAGCTTATTCGGGACCTAAATTTAGCTATGCGCCAGATCAATTGGGGCAAGAGTTTCACGTTTATTCGCATCCGCTCTTATGGGAACAGGGCATACAAGGCCAAGATTTAGCGAAAGGACAATGGGAAGATTTGCCCGTTATCTTTTCACATAACAAGCCTTCACAAATTCCTTTTGATCTTTTTGCTGCCAGTTTCTATTGTTTGACTCGTTATGAAGAGCATCTACCACATTTGCAAGATGCATTTGGTCGTTATGATAAGTCACAGTCCTGGGTGGTGGCAGCTGGACATTTGACCCTACCCTTGGTCGATTTATGGGCAATGACTTTTTTTAAAGCATTGCAATTGGCTTTTCCCGATTTAGAGCAGCAACTCCAATCGAAAAAAGCCCAGAAAATCCATTTATTTGATATTGTTCATCCGTTTAAGTATCGCTTTAAATCCATTATTTCAAAATTAATTCAAGCCTTTAAGGCGCTTTGGCTATTGAATCTTTGGGATGTATTGGAACAGCTTTTAGTAACATTGAAATTAATTAAAGATCCCTACGATGCTTATGATAAACTTAAGTCGATTTTGGGACACCCCAAAGACTATCGTTTTTTCTTTTCCATGGCACAAAAAGCCTTAGATGATAGTGCTGTTAATACCCATAGCGGACCATTTCAATCATTGGTTAAAGGTGTTTCAGATGATTATTTCACTTCACTTTTGGTATCCTATCACGCCCAAATGGACAGTAAGGAGTTAAAAGTTGAACGGAATACACTAGAGCAACTCACGCATCGACCAGTCCATACCACCCGTTTTCACAAGGGTTTAATCAAAATGGCTAGCACCTACCCTAAGCTTTTGGCAGAAGAAGTTACACAAGATTATAGCATGGGCTACACCGATCAATTGGGATATCGTGCTAGTACAGCTGTACCTTTTTATTTTTATGACCTTCAAAATGAATACCAAAGTCCACTGTTAATTTACCCAGTTGTGGCTTGTGAAGGTTTCCTTCGAACGCTTTCTTGTGAAACAGCATTTGAACAATTAGAAGACATGTATGCAGCTTTACCAACCCCTTCAGCAGTTTTTTGTCAAGCTTGGACACCCAAGATTTGGCAAGAAGATTTTCAAAATGAAACTTGGCGGAAGCAATTTTTGAGTTATCTTGGTCATAATGCTGGAACTGTGTAGAATCACAACTATATTTTTTGACCTTGATCATACGCTTTGGGATTTTGAAAAAAATTCTGAATTGACTTTTGCGCAGATTTTTGATGAAGAAAACATATCCTTGAGATTAACTGACTTTATTTCTGCTTATAACCCAATTAATCACGATTGCTGGCGCCTTTATAGAAATAATCAAATAACGCATGATGAATTACGCGACCTTCGCCTGGTAAGAACTTTTGAAGAATTGGACTACGACTACAGTCCAAAATTGCTAGCCGCAGTAAATAAAAAATACATTGATTATCTAAGCCAATTCACCCACTTGTTCAAGGATACTTTTTCCTTGCTTGATTATTTAGCGGGACGCTATGAATTGCATATTATCACAAATGGGTTTGATGCGGTACAGCGTTTGAAAATAGAAAGATCAAAGCTTTCGCGTTATTTTCATCATATCATTACTGCAGAAAAAGCAGGTCATAAAAAACCCAGCCCACATATCTTCAAGTATGCTTTGGACGTAGCTTCTAAGACTGCTTCTGAATCTTTGATGGTTGGTGACAGTTTGGAAGCTGATATACAAGGTGCTCTGGCAGTCGGCATGCAAGCTATCCATTTTAATTCACACGATGAAGCCTTACACGATGAATGCCCAATCGTTGATTCATTACAAGCGTTACAACAGCTATTGTAAATCATCGAATATTCCTAAGTTTTGAAAGGAGTCAATCTCGATTATAGCAAATGGCTATAGCCGATAAATATGTTTAATTTAGCCATTAAAATGTAGCCGATGAATATTGCAGATGCTCAAAAAGCAGTTGATACTTGGATTCAGCACCACGGTGTTCGATATTTTGATGAACTAACCAATATGGCCCAATTAACCGAGGAGGTGGGTGAAGTGGCGCGAATCATAGCGCGACGGTATGGAGAACAAAGCGAAAAAGAAACGGATAAAGCCAAAGATTTGGGGGAAGAGTTAGCCGATGTAATATTTGTTGTTTTGTGTTTGGCCAACCAAACTGGGATTGATTTGCAAGCTGCTTTTGACAACAAAATGGCACTGAAAACCAAAAGAGATCACAACCGCCATCACAACAATCCCAAACTAAAATCATAATCTATGACGCTAGCGCTTCATCATCCCACAGCCATACTAGATGGTCATCTAAATATTACGGGTTCCAAAAGTGAGTCCAATCGGTTGTTGGTGCTTCAAGCCTTATTTCCTTCAATACAAGTCAATAATTTATCCAATGCTGATGATGTCCAAGTAATGCAAAAAGCATTGGCCAGCCAGGAATCCACAAAAGATATTCATCATGCCGGTACAACAATGCGATTTCTAACGGCCTATTATGCCACCAAACCTGGAGCAGAAGTTACGCTGACAGGATCCCAACGCATGCAAGAGCGTCCGATTGGGATTTTAGTGGATGCTTTGCGACAATTGGGTGCCGATATTCGTTATACCAAAAATGAGGGTTATCCACCTTTACATATAAAAGGGCAAAAAATCCTGAAAAATACTGCTGTCCTCCCAGCATCTGTAAGTAGTCAATATATATCAGCACTCATGTTAGTGGCACCTAGTTTGGAAAATGGTCTGGAGATCACTCTCGAAGGAACAATTACTTCGGTTCCTTACATCAAAATGACACAAGCCCTATTACATCAAATAGGGATTCAAACTACTTTTGATGACCAGTGTATTTCGATTTTGCCCATGCAGCAATCACCCAACACATCAAACCTGACAGTTGAATCCGATTGGAGTTCTGCCTCCTATTTTTATAGCCTTGTTGCCCTTTCAAAATCAGCAAAAATCACCCTTACTAGTTATCGGCCTGATAGTCTTCAGGGTGATGCTGTACTCAAGTCTCTTTATAATGAATTGGGGGTGCAAACAACATTTACCAAAACAGGTATCACCCTAGAAAAACAAGCAGACTTTTCCCTGCCCGAGCATATTAATTTTGATCTTGTTCATGCCCCTGATTTAGCACAGACCATTGCGGTCAGCTGCGCAGCATTAGGGGTTGGTTGTGATTTAACGGGTCTACATACATTAAAAATAAAAGAAACAGATCGTTTACTTGCTTTACACCGAGAGTTGACCAAGTTGGGGGTCCAAATATCAGTTACAAACGACAGTCTTCACTTGAAACCTCTTGACAAACTCAAAGAAAATGTTTCTATAGCTACCTATCAAGACCATCGTATGGCACTAGCCTTTGCACCACTTGGACTGAAAGTGCCCATTCAAATAGAAGAAGCGGTTGTAGTAAGCAAATCCTATCCTGATTTTTGGTCGGATTTGAATCAATTGGGCTTTCAGATCAAAGAAATTTAAATTTATCTAGATAAATCCTTGACATCCCCTAGATCGAGACACTATATTTGCACCCACTAAAATAGGACTATGAAACTTTCTGACTTTAATTTTGATCTACCAAATTCCTTGCTTGCTGAGCGACCTGCCCCTGACCGAGACGAATCCCGTTTGATGGTGCTCAATCGTAAAGAACAAACTATTGCTCACCACACGTTTAAAGATGTGATAAACTTTTTTGATGAAGGCGATGTAATGGTATTAAATAACACCAAAGTTTTTCCAGCACGCCTATTTGGTAACAAAGAAAAAACAGGCGCACGTATTGAGGTTTTTTTACTTCGCGAGTTGAACCAAGAGCAGCGACTATGGGATGTTTTGGTTGATCCAGCTAGAAAAATTAGAATCGGAAATAAGCTCTATTTTGGTCCTGACGAAAGTTTGGTGGCTGAAGTGATAGACAATACTACTTCACGGGGTCGTACCCTTCGCTTTTTATTTGATGGCTCCTACACCGAGTTCCGAACCAAACTTAAAGAATTAGGGCAAACCCCGCTTCCCAAATACATAAAAAGAGAAGTTGAAGCCGAAGATTCTGAGCGATATCAAACTATCTATGCCAAACATGAAGGCGCAGTAGCTGCGCCCACTGCAGGACTTCATTTTTCAAAGCATTTGTTAAAACGACTTGAAATTAAAGGAATTGATTTAGCAGAACTAACATTACACGTCGGATTGGGTACATTTAGTCCCGTTGAAGTCGAAGATTTGTCCAAACATAAAATGGATTCTGAAGAATTGATTATCGATAAAACCGCAGCAGATATAGTCAATAAAGCATTGATTGAAAAGCGAAAAATTTGCGCTGTGGGAACGACGGTAATGCGTGGATTAGAAAGTTCCGTATCCTCACAAAGTACTTTAAATCCGTATCAAGGATGGACGCACAAATTTATCTTTCCACCCTACGAATTCTCAATTGCCAATGCGATGATTACAAACTTTCATACACCCAAATCAACTTTGTTGATGATGGTATCTGCATTTGCTGATCCTGATTTTATTAAGGAAGCCTATAATGAAGCTGTCAAAGAGGAGTATAATTTTTATTCTTATGGCGACGCCATGTTGATATTATAGATCCGATGGAATCAGAAAAAAAAGATATACGCGCCCTGAGTTTAGAACAACTCAGGGCTTTTTTTGTGGCACAAGGGGAACAAGCCTTTCGTGGTCAACAAGTATATCAGTGGTTATGGCAAAAGGGTACCCATGACTTTGGGCAGATGACCAATCTTTCTCTGGCAACCCGCCAACTCCTTGAAAAACACTTTACAATCAATCATATTGCTATCGATGGACAACAAAAAAGCAAGGACGGCACCATAAAAAATGCGGTTCGTTTACATGACGATTTGATTGTAGAATCGGTATTAATCCCTACAGAAAGCAGGACAACAGCCTGCGTTTCTTCACAAGTAGGATGTAGTTTGGACTGTAGTTTTTGTGCCACAGCACAGCTTAAAAGAATGCGAAATTTAAATCCCGACGAGATTTACGATCAAGTCAAAATAATGGATCAGCAGAGCCGTTTGTATCACAGTCGTCCGCTATCAAATATTGTGTTTATGGGTATGGGTGAACCACTCATGAATTACAACAACGTGATCGCAGCAATAGCCAAAATAACCGATCCGCAGGGTTTAGGAATGGCCCCTAGGCGAATTACCTTATCAACATCAGGGATTCCCAAGCTTATTCGGCGTTTAGCAGACGAATATCCAAAATTTAAATTAGCCGTATCTCTGCACAGTGCCAGACAAGAAGTCCGTGAGCAAATCATGCCTTTTGCCAAAAAATTCCCCCTGGATATTCTATTGGAAGCCATGCAGTATTGGTATCAAAAAACGAGCAAACCCATAACTTTTGAATATGTTGTATGGCAAGGGATCAACGATACGGACAGAGATATTGATGCGTTGGTGGCTTATTGTAAGCGAATACCCGCCAAAGTTAACCTAATCCAATACAACAGTATTGGAGCAGCACGATTCCAACAGGCCTCCCAATCGATCGTAGCCAAATATCAAAGGATTTTAGAGAAAAATGGAATTGTTTCAACGATTCGAATATCCAGAGGAGCCGATATAGACGCAGCATGTGGGCAGCTGGCTAATAAGAAACAATAAGTTAAAGAACCATTTAAGCAGTCATTTTAGTAGTATATTTGACCAGGCATATGAAAGAGGTTGAACGGATAAAGGCTCCAATTTATGAGGAAATGGAAAGCTTCGAAAAAAAGTTTTCCGAAGCCATGGCTTCCAAAGTCTCTTTGTTAAGTCGAATCACCCACTTTATCGTCAACAGAAAAGGAAAACAAATGCGTCCGATGTTTGTTTTTCTAGCAGCTAAAATGTTTGGAGCGGGTAAAGTTCAAGATCGGACATATAGAGGGGCTTCGGTTATCGAATTGATACATACCGCTACTTTAGTTCACGACGATGTGGTAGATGACAGTAACTACCGCCGTGGTTTCTTTTCACTCAACGCCCTTTGGAAAAATAAAATTGCGGTTTTGGTCGGTGATTATCTGCTATCCAAGGGCTTAATTCTTTCTATAGAAAACGAAGATTTTGACCTGCTGAAAATTATCTCTGAAGCTGTTCGTGAAATGAGTGAAGGCGAGCTTTTACAAATTGAAAAAGCCCGTAGTCTTGATATCACAGAGGCCGTTTATTATGAAATAATTCGAAAAAAAACAGCAACACTTTTGGCTGCATGTTGTGCTATGGGGGCTCAATCTGTTGGTGCTACATCCGAAGAAGTTCAGAAAATGTACCGTTTTGGGGAGTTGATTGGTATGGCTTTTCAGATCAAAGACGATTTGTTTGACTATGGCGAAGCTAAGATTGGTAAACCCTTGGGGATAGATATCAAAGAAAAGAAAATGACCCTACCCCTAATACGCGCACTCAATGTTGTTAATTACAGGGAAAAAAGATGGCTAATCAATGCTGTTAAAAACAAAAACAAAGACAAAAAGATAGTCAAACAAGTTATCCAAAAAGTAAAAGATGCAGGCGGTTTGGAGTTTGCCGTTGAAAAAATGGATGCTTACCGTTCCCAGGCATTGGAATTATTGTTTGGTTTCCCAAAGAGTTCTTACCGTGATGCCTTGGTAGGAATGGTCAATTATGTGATTGAGCGAAAATATTAGGTCTAGATTTTATATTTTTAGCTGTAAAGTTAAATCTTTTGATAGCAAGGACAAGTATAGATCAAGTTTATGATGCTGCCCGGGTAGAGGAGGTCATTGGGGATTTTATAGTACTCAAAAAATCTGGAACTAATTTTAAAGGTTTGAGTCCGTTTTCCCAGGAAAAAACACCCAGCTTCATGGTGTCGCCTGTTAAACAAATTTGGAAGGATTTCAGTAGTGGCAAGGGGGGTAACGTGGTTGCTTTTTTGATGGAACACGAACATTTTACCTACCCAGAGGCAATCCGGTATCTGGCAAAAAAGTATAATATTGAACTGGAAGAAACCCAGCAGACCGAAGAAGTAAAGCAAAAAAATTCCGAACGGGAAAGTATGTATTTGGCCACCCAAATGGCTCAATCTTTTTTTGAGACCACTCTTTGGGAACGATCCGAGGGAAAGGCTATTGGTTTGACTTATTTCAAAGAGCGCGGTTTTAAGGAAGAAACCATCCGTCAATTTGGTTTGGGATATGCACCCGAAAAAATTACGGCGCTGAGTGATGCAGCAAAAACAGAAGGCTATTCGCTGGAGTTTTTTGAAAAAACAGGCTTGGTTATTTTCAATGAAGAGCGCAAGCAAGCGATTGATCGTTTTAGAGGTCGGGTAATCTTTCCGATCCGTACATTGTCTGGGCGGGTGCAAGGTTTTGGCGGACGTATCCTAAAAAAAGATGCCAAAACAGCCAAATACTTGAACTCACCCGAAAGTGATATATACCAAAAAAGTAAAGTACTTTATGGGATGTATGAAGCCAAAAAAAGTATTGCTAGAGAAGACTGTTGTTATTTGGTAGAAGGTTATACTGATGTAATTCAAATGCACCAGTCTGGTGTGGTCAATGTGGTTTCTTCTTCTGGAACAGCACTAACGGTGGACCAAATTCGACTCATTCGTCGCCTAACTAAAAATATTGTTGTTCTTTTTGATGGTGATGCTGCGGGTGTACGCGCCTCATTAAGAGGGATTGATCTCATTTTGGAGCAGGATATGCATGTTAAAATATGCAACTTCCCAGAAGGTGAAGATCCAGATAGTTTTGCCAAAGGAAAAACGCAGGAAGCCATTCGTACTTTTTTACAAGACCAAGCCCAGGATTTTATCCAGTATAAAGCCAACTTGTTATTGGAAGAATCACAAAATGATCCGGTTAAAAAAGCAGATACTGTTCGCGATATTGTCCAGAGTATTGCCAAAATACCAGATGTGATTCAGCGTGAGGTTTATGTGCAAAGTTGTGCGCAAATCATGGAGATGTCTGAGGGTGTTTTATTTAATGCCTTAGCGCAATTATTACAAAAGCAACAGCAAGATAAAAGTAAAAGGCGTTCATCGAAACCAGCAATGGAAGTGGTCAAAGAAGCGTCTCAATTAGCACCAAAGCTAGATGAGTCTTTCGAGTTGGAAAAACAAATCATACGCTTATTGTTGCATTTTGGCGATCAGACCGTACAATTTGAAGAGGTTCTCCTAGAAAAAGATGATCAGGGAGAAGTGAAGGAGGCAGTTCAGCAAATGGAAATCAAAGTATATGAAAAGGTTTTCTTGGATTTGCAGCAAGATGAGATTGAACTGACCCACCCTTTTTTTCAAAAAACATACAATAAAATGATTGAGCAATTTCAAGACAGCGGAAGCCTTCAACCACAATATTTTTTTGATGGTTCGGAAAGTGAACAAGATGGTCTATTATCAGAAATGATGATGGAAAATGAAAAGTATCAGTTGCACAATTGGGAAAAGAAAAACATTTTTGTCCAGTCACCCAAAGAAAAGATTGTTCAGTCAGTAACCCAAACGATCTTGACTTTGCGTCGTTATCTTATAGGACAAAAAATTACGGCATTGACCCATGATTTAGAAACAACATCGGAAGAAACAGCCGATGTCTTGGAGGAAATTTCTATGTATAACGAATTACGACAGTTGGTGTCACAAAAACTGAGTCGGGTTATTTAGATAGGAATAAATAGCTTGGTTTGGGTATATAGCTCATGGAAATTATTGGTTCCAAGTTTTTCTAAAATTCTGTTTTTGTAGGTATTGACAGTTTTCTGGGAAATATTCAACTCTTCAGCAATTGTGATATTTCTTTTGCCGTCAATGAGGTGTCGTAAAATCTCTATTTCTCTGGGCGACAGCTCACCGTATTTATTTCTTGGTCGGTTAAGGTTGATTTTATATTCCAGTTCATTATGATGTTTAGAGATAACCTTTTCTCCCTTATTGGTGACAAATTGAATGGCTTCAATGAGGAGGTTACTGGGAGTTCTCTTGGATAAATATCCATGCGCCCCTGCTTTGAGCAGGCTTAATGCAAATACATTTACGGGTTGGTGTGAAAAAATAATTGTTTTGATATTAGGATGGTGGGAAGCTATGTACTTCAGTATAGAGACTGGGCTTCCATTTAGCAAATCCAATTCCATAATAAGTAGGTCAACGGAGTAGTTTTTTAGGGTCGGGTCAAGCTGTTTATGCTTGTAGATTCCTGGCAAGAGATTGATCTTTGGCTGGCAAGTAAAGATGGTTTTAAAACCTAGATGTATAATGGGGTGGGGATCTAAAACAAGAATTTGTATCATGGCAAAGAATTAACGGGCTTAGCCAAGATACAATTTTCTGAATTAAAATATAGCTTTCAGTTTGTCAGGAATCTTACAAACTGGAATAGGGTCCATTTTATGTCTGTTGCTTTTATGATGGTTTTTGTATAATTGAAGTACATGTTTTTCCCTATCTGTCATATTTTTAACCTCTTGATTTGAGGCAACGGCTTCCATAGCCCATTCCATTTCAGGATAAGAGGCCCCTAACTGATCTTCGTCCGTACGGCCATCGTCCCAAAGTCCATCTGTAGGGGGAGCGTTTTGTATGCTATTCACAATACCCAGGTGAGCAGCCAATTCGAATACTTCTGTTTTCATCAAATCAGCGATAGGACTCAAATCAACACCGCCATCTCCGTATTTGGTATAGAAACCCACCCCAAAATCTTCGACTTTATTACCAGTCCCTGCGACTAAATATCGATGTAGGGCTGCAAAGTAGTAGAGGGTTGCCATGCGGAATCGGGCACGCGTGTTGGCCAAACTCAGATTTTGCTGCTCTGTATTTTTTGTAGCAGGTAAAGTGTCCTTAAATGCTTCGAAAACTGCTGTTAATGAAACGCTTTTGGCCTGGACATTATTGAAGTTTTTAACGAGCCAATCCATGTGCTCTTGTGCTCTATTGACTTGCCCTTTTTCTTGATGGATAGGCATTTCAACAACAATGACAGGAAGGTTTGTCAAGGCACACAGTGTAGAGGTTAGGGCTGAGTCAATGCCGCCAGAAACACCAACAACAAAACCCTGCAAGGCTGATTTTTCTGTATAGTCTTGAAGCCACTTGACAATGTAATTTTTCACTTTTTCAGGATTTTTCATAGCGCATTTTTTGATTAGAATGTATGTTTGTACAAAAATACAACCATTTGATAGTTAATTGCAAAATGCCATTGCGGCTTCCCGTGAAAAAATCAATCATTTCTTTTTTTTCTGTCGGTCTTATCTTTCTTGTTGTCCTTGGCTGTGTCCAAAATTCCAAGTTAGAACAAGAAATCGCCGCCCTTCCTATCCAGATTCAAGTAGATCGTTTTGATCAAAAATTCCATCAGTCTAGTCCAGATAAAATACCCCAACTGAAGCAGCAATATCCTTATTTATTCCCACAACAATTTGCTGATAGTGTTTGGGTCAAGCGGCAAAAAGATAGTCTCCAATTGTTATTACAGAATGCGGTCGAAAAAGAGTTTCCATCCATTTCTGAAATGGAAATTTCATTGACCAACTTATTCAAGCATATCCATTACTATTTCCCCAAAGCGCCCATTCCACATGTAATCGGTTTGATTAATAATGTAGATTATCAAAGTAAGACCATTTTTGCAGACAGTATATTATTAATCTCATTGGACACCTATTTGGGCAGTAAGCATGAGTTATATGAAGGCATCCCAAAATATATTCGCAAACAGATGGATATACGATATCTGGGATCCCATGTGGCAGAAAAATTCATTGCTACTCAAATGCCCTTACCACAAAGCAGGACATTTCTTTCTCAGTTGATCTATCATGGGAAAATAGCTTATCTAAAATCACTCCTTTTGCCAAAAATAGCACCTCCAGATCGTTTTGGTTATTCTATTAAAGAATGGGATTGGGCGCAAGAGAATCAAAAATATATTTGGCAGTATTTTATAGAAAAACAACTTCTTTTTAGTACAGATCCAAGCCTAGTGCAACGATTTATTGAACCCGCACCTTTTTCAAAATTTTATTTAGAAATTGACAATGAGACCCCAGGTCAGATAGGAATCTGGCTAGGCTCTGAAATTGTTAAAGCCTATAAAGAGCGACACCCAGAAACAACAACACAACAGTTACTGGCCTTACCCGCTCAGGCGCTTTTTCAACAATCAAATTATAAACCCAAAAGATAATATGGCTATTAGTAAACAAGCACCCATCACGATAGAAGTAGGATTGGATGAAAATAAAATTCCAGAAACCATACAGTGGTCAGCACCTGATGGCGGAATCAAAAAGGCGGCAGCCAAAGCAATGCTCCTATCCCTATGGGATGCAGAACAACAAGAATCACTTCGAATGGATTTATGGGTCAAGGACATGCCTGTAGATCAAATGCAGCGTTTTTTTCATCAGAGTTTGGTCACCATGGGCGAAACCTACTTGCGGGCAACCCAGGACGAAAAAATGGCACAAGGGTTTTCGGATTTTGCTGCATTTTTTGCAGAAAAACTCAAGCTACACTAAGCCATTTAATGAAATTGAATTTCTTTTAGAATTGAGTTTATACCTAAAGCCAGATCGTTAAGACCCTGTTTATTCGCCGCAGAAGTAACAAAGTAGGGGGGCAGTTCTTCCCATTCTTTTTCCATAGATTGCCTGTAGGCTGTAACTTGCCTTTCAATGGCTTTGGGTTTTAGTTTGTCGGCTTTGGTAAAAACCATATAAAATGGGATTCTTTCTTGCCCCAACCAACGCATAAATTCAAGGTCTATGGGTTGGGCTGCATGCCGGATATCCAATAAAATGAAAGCCAGTACAAGCTGTTGCCTTTTCTGAAAATAGGCTTCGATATAGGCCTGAAATTTTTTCTTTTGTGTTTTTGAAACCCTAGCATAGCCATAACCAGGTAAATCGACCAAATACCATTGCCGATTGATTAAAAAGTGATTGATGAGTTGTGTTTTCCCTGGACGTGATGAGGTCTTTGCCAAATGTTTTTTTTGGCATAGTGCATTAATGAGTGAAGACTTACCGACGTTAGACCTTCCAATAAAAGCAAATTCAGGTAGCGTGCCTTTTGGACATTTTTCTACTTGCGTATTACTGATAACAAATTCGGCAGATTTGATCTGCATGCTGTTTTAGATTTGACTCTTCTGAAGCCATTCACTGACAATCTCATTGAAACGATCAGGATGTTCCATCATAGGTGCATGACCGCATTTATCTATCCAATAGAGAGTAGAGTTAGGCAGCAATCTGTTAAATTCTTCTGCAACACGAGGTGGCGTCACGCTGTCTTGTTCTCCCCAAATGATGGCAGTAGGTGTTTCCATACCGGGTAGATCATTTGACATATTGTGTCGGATGGCACTTTTGGCTATAGCAAGAGTTTTAACGAGTTTATTCCTGTCGTTAACGGTTTCAAATACCTCGTCAACAATTTCTTTCGTGGCGACTTTGGGGTCATAGAAAACTTCCTCGCTTTTCATTTTGATATAATCGTAATTACCTCTTTTGGGATAGCCATCTCCCATGGCATTCTCATACAAACCAGAACTTCCAGTAATGATCAGTCCCTTAACCATGTCTGGATGAAATTTGGTGTAAAGCAATGCTATATGACCGCCTAATGAATTTCCCAGTAAAACAAAGTCATTTAGCTTCATAAAACCAACGAATTCGTGGAGGTAATTAGCGAATTCTTTTACGGTGGTTTTTAGGAGCGGTTTGTCATAAACAGGTAGTTCAGGAATGATGACTCGATACCCCGTATTTGAAAAATGGGAATAGAAACCAGCAAAATTGCTGAGCCCTCCCATAAGACCATGCAGAATAATGATCGGCTGTCCAGAACCCGCTTCTACATAACGGTAGCCATTTGTTTCTATCAATTGGTTTTTCATCTGCAAAAGTCTCTTTCAGATTGGCAAATATAGAGAATTCAATCCTAAAATCTTCCCGACTTATCAAATGCACAACAATTACGTAAAGTGGTAAAAGTTATTAACAAAGTGGTAGAAAGTGGTAAAATGTGGTAATTAATTTTTATTTTTGATATAATTAATGCATAAAAAGCTCGAATGCAGCATTTTATCGGTACATATGAGTGTAAAGCAGACGCGAAAGGAAGGATCATGATTCCTGTGGCGCTCAAGAAACAGTTGACCACAATTGTGGCTGACGGTTTTGTACTTAAACGAGCCGTATTTAGCAACTGCTTGGAGTTGTATCCGATGAAAGAGTGGGAGACCTTGATGTCTAAAATCAACAAGCTAAATCGATTTAATAAGAAAAACATTGATTTTATTCGCCGCTTTACAGCAGGGGTAAAAATGGTCGAGGTAGACAATTCAGGCCGTTTGTTGATTCCTAAAGATTTATTAGCCCATGCAGCGATCCACAAAGAGGTGGTGGTTTCTTCTGCAGTTAATATCCTGGAAATTTGGGACAAGACACAGTATGAGGCTGCCATTGACGCGGCAACTGTTGACTTTGGGGCTTTAGCAGAAGAAGTAATGGGAGATCAAGAAGATAATGAATTATCATAATCCAGTACTGTTGCAAGAAGCTGTTGCGGGGCTTCAAATCAATCCGTCGGGAGTGTATGTTGACGTCACCTATGGTGGCGGTGGGCACTCACGGGCCATTCTAGATTATTTGAGTTCTGAAGGCCGATTGTTTGGTTTTGACCAAGATCCCGATGCGCAAGCGAATTGTATTGAAGACAGTCGTTTTGAATTGATTCCCTCTAACTTTTCTTACATGAGCCAGTTTTTGCGCTTCAAAGGGGTGCTAGAAGTAGATGGTATTCTCGCTGATTTTGGAGTGTCATCACATCAATTTGACAAAGAGCAGCGCGGCTTTTCTACCCGATTTGATGGGCCATTGGATATGCGAATGAATCCAGAGCAAGCGCTTGATGCAGCAGGGGTGGTCAATACGTATTCAGAGGCGCAACTGTCGGAGTTGTTTTACAATTATGGAGAGCTGCGAAGTGCTAAAAAAATAGCAAAACACGTGGTAAAATTTCGTGGTGAAAAACTGTTGAATTCAACCATGGAGCTGAAAAATTTGGTTGCTGAACTGGTTCCAGAAAGATTTTTAAATAAAACAGTAGCTCAGGTTTTCCAAGCAATCCGAATTGAGGTAAATCAAGAATTAGAGGTTATAAAGAAATTTTTAGAGCAAGCAACCGAAATACTTGTTCAAAAAGGACGCTTGGTTTGTATCTCCTATCACTCACTAGAAGATCGTTTGGTCAAGCGGTTTATTCGCGAAGGACAATTTGAGGGAGAGGCTGAAGTGGATTTTTATGGAAACAAAAAATGCCCCCTACGAAAAGTGGGGCGGGTGGTTGTTCCTACAGCAGCCGAAATAACAAAAAACAATAGGGCAAGAAGTGCTAAGATGCGAATAGCAGAAAAAATATGAATCAGATATTATCCTTTTTGAATATTGAGTTTTTGCTCAAGGAAGGTGCGCTTCGGAATTGGCGACTCATTTTTGTTTTGTCTCTTTTGGCGATGATCATGATAGAGAGTGGTCACCGTGCAGATGGGAAAATTTTTGAGATAGCCCAATTGAATGAAGAGCTTAAAGCACTAAAAAGTCAATTTGTTGAAAAGCGATCCGAATTGATGCGTTTGAAGATGGAGACTAAAGTGGCAACTATTTTAGAAGCGAAAGGCGTGAAGCCTTCTGAACATCCCCCGGTTAAAATTATCGTAGAATAAGATGGCAAGCCAGATGCAAAATAAAATCATGTCTCGAACCTACATTGTTGCTGTGTTCCTGTTTGTATTTGCCATTGTTTTGGTTGGTAAACTGGTGTACATTCAGTGGGCTCAAGGCGAGTATTACGTAGCAAAATTGGAAGAAAGTACACTCAAAAGTGTGGTTTTAGATGCGAGTCGTGGGAATATATATGCTGATGACGGGAGCATTTTGGCAACAACGGTTCCACGTTATGAGTTACGCTGGGATGCTAAAGTGGTCTCTAAATCTTTATTTGATATGCAAAAAGACAGCCTTGCTCAAGGTTTGGCTTTGCTGTTGGGGGGTACTAAAACCGCCTTTTTAAAAAAAATTGAATCGGCCAAAAAACGCAATAATCGCTATTGGCTAATTGCCAAAAACCTAACCTATTCTCAATACCAGACTATCAAAGATTTACCAATATTCAATTTACCCCTTTACAAAGGCGGGTTGATTGTTGAACAACAATTGGTCAGAGAACACCCCTTAGGAAAAGTAGCTGAACGCACCGTTGGATATGAACACAGAGATCGGACAGGGTATTATTTGCGTGTTGGCCTAGAAGGGGCTTTTGGTCAATATTTAAAGGGAGAGCCTGGACAGCGTTTAAAGCAAAAAATTGCCAACGGTCAGTGGAAACCCATCAATGACAATAATGAGAAAGAGCCTACTGCTGGCTTTGATTTGCACACGACCCTCAATGTTAACATGCAAGACATAGCACACAAAGCATTACTTCAGCAGTTGGAGACTTTTGAGGCTGATCATGGAACTGTTGTGGTTATGGAAACTGGTACAGGTGATGTAAAGGCTATTGTCAATTTGGGTCGTACTTCCAAAGGTACCTATTATGAAAAACTAAACTACGCAGTAGGCGAAGCCCATGAACCAGGGTCAACTTTTAAATTAATGGCCATGATAGCTGCGTTAGAAGATGGCGTGGTGGATGTTAATGATTGGATCAAAACAGGTAAGGGAGAACTCACTTTTTTCAATAAGTATAAAGTCCGTGATTCTAAAAGAGGGGGATATGGCACCTTAACGGCAGGAAAAGTTTTCGAAGTTTCGTCCAATACAGGGATCGTTAAAATTGTCTATGATAACTATAAAAATAGACCACGTCAATTTGTTGACCGTTTGTATGAAATGGGTTTGAATAAGCCTTTGGGAATATCTATCAAGGGTGAAGCAGTCCCAAAAATACCCTATCCCACCGATAAGTCATGGGATGGCTTGGATTTACCTTGGATGGCATATGGCTATGGTGTGGCACTTACACCCCTTCAAATATTGACTTTTTACAATGCTATTGCAAATGATGGGGAAATGGTCAAACCAAAGTTTCTAAAACAGATCAGTAGATTGGGTAATAGTCCCGAAAAGACTTTTGGTAAAGAAATTCTCAATCCGGCAATTTGTTCAGCAGAAACTGTGAAAAAAGTGCAAAAGATGATGTTCAATGTAGTGGACAAAAAATGGGGAACCGCTCATCGTATAAAAGACAAGGACTTGCAGCTTGCAGGCAAAACAGGAACCTGCCAGGTAGATTATACCACAAATAGCGTGCAGTATGTTTCAAGTTTTGTGGGGTATTTTCCTGCTGATGCACCAAAATATTCCTGTATAGTTGTCATACACAAACCCAATAAAAAGAAAGGTTACTATGGCGCTACAGTGGCTGCTCCCGTATTTAAAAATATCGCGAAGAAAATCTATACAAACACGCCACGCGAAGTTTTTGTTTCCAATAATGCTTTGATGGCTTTAGAGCGTGATCCAAAAGCAGCTGAAGCCACGATTCCAAATCTGGTTGGGATGACACGAAAAGAAGCTGAAGCGGTTGCTAAAAAACATGGATTAGAACTCGAAATCACGGGGAGAGGGGTCGTAGTGAGACAATCGTTACAAACGAACACCGACCGTTCATCAGTCAAATTGCGAATCATAATGTCATGAAAGCACTAAAAGACATATTGTATTCTGTTGCTATCGAAGCGGTATCTGGTGATGTACAACACGAAATTGACCACATCACTTTCGATTCTCGAGAGGTTCGCCACCAGAGCTTGTTTGTGGCGCTTAGTGGTACAAAAGTTGATGGGCATGAATTCATCAATTCGGCAATACAAAAGGGGGCTACTGCTATTGTTTGCGAAAAACTTCCTGATGCAGCGTTTGATAACTGTGTTATTATTCAAGTGCCCGACAGTCACAAAGCATTAGGGATTATGGCGGGTAATTTCTATGGCAACCCATCAAAAGCATTAACCGTTATTGGTGTTACTGGAACCAACGGTAAAACCTCCGTTACAACCATGTTACATGATTTGATGACGCAGATGGGGTATGTTTGCGGTTTGCTTTCAACCGTAGAAGTTCGGGTGGGCCGTCAACTCTTTGATGCCAGTCATACTACTCCTGATCCTTTGCAAATTCATAGATATTTCCGAGCTATGGTTGATGCAGGAGTGGCCTATTGCTTTATGGAAGTTTCATCTCACGGGATTGCGCAAGAACGCATTGCTGGAATAGACTTTAACGGGGGGGTATTTACCAACTTGACTCATGATCATCTTGATTATCACAAAACCTTTGCTGCCTATCGGGATGTCAAAAAAAGATTTTTTGATGATTTGCCCAAGACTGCCTTTTCACTTACCAATGTCGATGATAAAAACGGTGCTTTTATGTTGCAGAATTGTGCTGCAAAGAAAAAATCTTTCGCTTTACGCTCTTATGCCGACTACCCAATTCAAATACTAGAACAGCAACTCAACGGCATGCTTTTGAAAATAAATGGGACAGAGGTTTGGACTCCACTGGTTGGACAATTCAATGCCTTAAATTTAATTGCAGTTTTTGCTGTTGCAGATTTACTTGAATTAGACACGTTTGATACACTAAGTACATTGAGTCAACTACGTCCTGTTCCAGGTCGTTTTCAGGTTTTCGAAGGAGACGAAAAGCGTTATGTAGTTATTGATTACGCCCACACGCCCGATGCATTGACCCATACACTAGAGGCGATCAATCAAATCAGAACAAAAAACGAAACACTCATTACAGTAGTAGGATGTGGCGGCAATCGCGATCAAGAAAAAAGACCCGTAATGGGTCGAATTGCGGCTCAAATGAGTGATCGAGTAATTTTCACATCAGATAATCCCAGAGGGGAAGAACCCAAGCAGATTTTAAAGGATATACGTTCGGGGGTTGCACCAGAAGCCTTTAAAAAAACACTCCTAATTGAGGACCGTAAAGAAGCAATCCATGCTGCCTATCAATTTTCTAAGCCCAATGATATCGTTTTGATTGCAGGAAAGGGACATGAAACCTATCAAGAAATCAAGGGTAAAAAAATTCCTTTCGATGATTATAAAATAGCGAAACAAATTTTTTCCAATACCCAATAGTATGCTCTATTACCTATTTGATTATTTAGAAAAACAATTTGCCTTTCCTGGAGCTAGTTTATTTGGGTATTTATCTTTTCGTGCCGCCTTGGCTGTAATTGCTTCCTTACTGTTATCAACCATTTTTGGAAAGCGCATCATTAATTATTTAAGAAAGCAGCAAGTAGGTGAATCAATTCGAGATTTAGGACTTGAGGGACAAAAGGAAAAAGCTGGTACGCCCACAATGGGGGGTGTGATGATCATCGTTTTCACCCTTATTCCAGTTTTGTTTTTTGCTCAGTTGGGAAATATATATATCCAATTGTTGATTTTGACAACTATCTGGATGGGATTGATCGGTGGATTGGATGACTACATCAAAATCTTTAAAAAGGACAAGAAAGGTTTAAAAGGATATTTTAAAGTTGTAGGGCAAGTTATATTGGGAGTATTCATCGGGGCCATTTTATATTTTCACCCTTCCGTTACCGTACGTCAGGAAAACAAGGCGGTTCAAGAAAAAAGTATTGCCCTAAATTCGATTCAAGATCGATTCTTACCACCACAAAAAGCAACTATTACTACTATCCCTCTCTTAAAAAACAACCAATTCGACTATGCCTTTTTCCTAAAGAGCGAAGCGGCAAAAGAGTGGACTTGGGTACTATTTATCCCTATCGTTGTATTTATCATCACTGCCGTTTCCAATGGCGCGAATCTGACTGATGGTATAGACGGCTTGGCTGCGGGCAGCTCGGCTATTATGGTTTTTGCACTAGGCATTTTTGCTTGGGTTTCTGGCAATATGATTTTTTCAGATTATTTGAATATCATGTTTATACCTCAAGTAGGCGAGGTAACTATTTTTGTGGCCTCTTTTCTGGGCGCACTTATTGGATTTTTGTGGTATAACACCTTTCCAGCATCCATTTTTATGGGAGATACAGGTAGTCTAACTATAGGTGCTTTGATAGCTGTTATTGCTTTAATGGTACGGAAGGAACTATTAATTCCAATCCTTTGTGGGATCTTCTTAGTTGAAGCATTGTCAGTAGTGTTGCAGGTAACTTATTTTAAGTACAGTCGAAGAAAATGGGGCGTTGGGCGTCGGATCTTTTTAATGTCACCCTTGCATCACCATTATCAGAAAAAGGGGTTCCACGAAAGCAAGATAGTAGCTAGGTTTTGGATTGTTGGAATTGTTTTGGCTGTCATTTCAATTGTAACCTTAAAAATTCGCTAATCATGACCAAAGGTATTGTACTAGGTGCGGGCGAGAGTGGAATAGGGGCAGCCCTATTGGCAAAGCAACGAGGTTATGATGTTTTCGTATCTGACCGAAATCCCTTATCACAAGTTGCCAAAGATACTTTTGAAATGCATCAAATTTCATGGGAAGAGATGCAGCATGATTTTGAGCAGATGAAAGAAGCCGAGTGGGTAATGAAAAGTCCCGGAATTCCAAACGACGCTCCGATTGTTGTCCAATGTGAGGCTGCCAACATACCCATACTTTCAGAGCTTGAGTTTGCTTGTCGATATACATCTGCACTTCTGATTGGTATTACAGGTAGTAATGGTAAAACAACAACTACTGCCATGACCTATCACATATTAAAACAGGCAGGGTTACATGTAGGACTAGCTGGAAATATAGGCACCAGTTTTGCGCGCCAGATTGCAGAATACGATTTTGATGTTTTTGTACTGGAAGTCAGTAGTTTTCAGTTGGATCACATACGACGCTTTGCTCCTCATATAGCGGCCATCACAAATATTACACCCGATCATTTGGATCGATATGGGAATGATTTTGGACAATATATCCAAGCCAAGCTGAAAATTGCTTCCGCTCAAAGAACTACAGATTTTTTGGTGTATAACGCCAATGACCCTGTTCTCAATAAGCATATCCACGCCCAATCTCTTCTTCCTACGTTACATCCTTTTGGCATCAACCTGCCAGACGGAGAAAGACAAACAACAATGATCGATAATCAAATACAAATACAAACAAATAAAACCAATACGATGATAGCAACTAATAATATGGCCTTACAGGGGCGTCACAATTTACTCAATGCTATGGCAGCAGCCACCATTGCAGACTTGCTAAAAATTAGCAAATCTGTTATTCGTGACAGCTTAGCTACTTTTCAGGGTGTTCCACATAGGCTAGAGCCAGTCTTAAAGATTCAAAAAGTACAGTACATCAATGATTCGAAGGCAACGAATGTTAACGCTACATTTTTTGCTTTGGAAAGCATGGACAAACCAACTGTTTGGATTGCTGGTGGTGTGGATAAGGGTAATGACTACAATGAACTTTTACCCCTGGTTCACGAAAAAGTTAAGGCTATAGTTTGTCTTGGCGAAGACAATCAGAAATTGTTTCAATCTTTTGAAGGCGTTGTGGATATAATGATCGAAACCCAGTCGATGGAGGAGGCTGTTAAAATTGCTGCCAAAATAGCTACACCAAATGAAAATGTATTGTTGTCTCCTGCCTGTGCCAGTTTTGATTTATTTGAAAACTACGAAGATCGAGGAGATCAATTTAAAGCAGCCATTCGAAATTTATAATTATAAATAATGCGTGCCATATTAAGACATTTTAAGGGCGACAGCGTATTGTGGGGAGTTGTAACCCTACTTGCTACGTTCTCTTTTTTACCAGTTTTTAGCGCTAGTACGAATCTGTCTTATGTGGTAGGTGTAGGTACTCCAACGGGATATTTGCTTAAGCATCTGATGATCGTGATTTTTGGTTTTATACTTATGTTTTTGGTGCATAAAATACCCTATGCTTATTTTAAAGGAATATCGATTTTACTGCTTCCCATTGTCTTTTTGCTGCTTATTTACACCGCTTCCCAAGGGACTGTCATTGCTGGTGCCAATGCATCACGATGGATAAGAATACCTATCATCGGTCTAAGCTTTCAAACCTCAACATTGGCTTTTGTATCTCTTATGGCTTACGTAGCTTATTATTTGTCTAAATACCAGAATAATCAGCAATCATTTCTGCGGTCTTTATTGTTACTATGGCTACCTATTTTTGTATTTGTAGGACTGATTTTACCTTCTAATTTTTCAACAGCTGCTTTACTATTTTTAATGGCCTTTGTTTTGGCTTTTCTTGGACAACACCCCTTGCGATATTTGGGTGCTATTTTATTGAGTGGTCTGGTGGGATTAACTATTTTCATATTGCTTGCAAAAGCTTTTCCAGATGCCATTCCCAATCGTGTAGATACTTGGATTAGCCGGATTGAAAATTTTAGTTCTGGTGGGGATACAGCGGGTAACTATCAAATTGAACGCGCCAAGATTGCTATTGCATCTGGGGGTCTTTTTGGGGTTGGTGCCGGGAAAAGTGTCATGAAGAATTTTCTACCACAAAGCTCGTCAGACTTCATTTATGCCATAATTATCGAAGAGTATGGACTTTTTGGGGGTTGTTTGCTTTTGTTTTTGTACCTGATACTTCTGTTTCGCATTGTTGTAGTTACCCATAAAACGACCGACAGTTTTGGCAAGTTATTAGCCATTGGTATGGGTTTGCCTATTGTTTTTCAAGCATTTATAAATATTGCTGTGGCATTGCAATTGTTACCAGTAACCGGTCAAACGCTCCCTTTAATCAGTAGTGGAGGTACCTCGGCTTGGATGACTTGTATTGCCCTTGGCATCATTTTAAGTGTCAGTGTAAATCTACAACAACCCAAAAACACTTCTAACCCATTAGCAGCTCTCAGTGAAGTTGAATAGCATTATCATATCAGGAGGAGGAACGGGCGGTCATATTTTCCCAGCTTTGGCTATTGCCAATGCCATGGCAACTAAATATCCTGACTTAAATATCCGTTTTGTGGGGGGGTATGGCAAGATGGAGATGGAAAAAGTCCCACAAGCAGGATATGATATTTCTGGGATTCTGATTGATGGTTTCCAGCGTAGCCTATCACTTCGAAATTTGGTTTTTCCCTTCAAATTGTTGGTAAGTCTTTTGCAGTCTCTTTTTTACATTGTTCTGTACCGTCCACAGTTAGCTATTGGAACGGGAGGGTTTGCAAGTGGTCCGCTGTTATTCGTTGCCAGCTTAGTAGGAATACCCGCACTGATTCAAGAACAAAATTCCTATCCAGGAATTACCAATCGTATTTTGAGTAAGTACGTAAATACTATTGCCGTTTCTTACGAAGGAATGGAACAATATTTCCCAAAAAATAAAATCGTCCTGACGGGGAATCCAACCCGCAAAGGGATAGGAAAAAATAAAATAGATAGCGGCCGTGCCAAAGCTTTTTTTGGCTTGTCGGCTCATAAAAAAACAATCGTCATACTCGGAGGGAGTCTAGGCGCAAAGCGTGTTAATGAACTGGTAGCACAAAAGTTACCCTTGTTTCATTCGCTTGGCTGGCAATTGATTTGGCAGTGTGGGAAATTGTATTACGATCAATTCCAATCAATGGCTTCCTCCCAGAGTATGATTATCCCTTTTGTTAAAGAGATGGATCAATTGTATGCAGCAGCGGATATGATAATTAGTAGAGCTGGCGCTAGTACAATATCAGAATTAACACAAGTAGGTAAGCCAGTTATATTCATTCCATCCCCTAATGTGGCAGCAAACCATCAGATGAAAAATGCACAGGCCATAGCCAAACAACATGCAGCTTTGGTTATAGCAGAATCGAAGCTTGCAACAGATTTTGATCAGTTATTCGAATCTCTTGCTAACGATCCTATACGCCAACAAGTATTAGGGAGAAATATCCGTCAGCTCGCCAGACCCCAAGCTGTTGAAACGATTGTCGAAGAAATAGAAAAACTCATTTGATGGCGGTGAAGAATTACTTTTTTCTTGGCATTGGCGGAATTGGTAATTCTGCCTTGGCACAATATTTTAAAGCACAAGGCTATTTGGTTGCTGGTTATGATAAAACGCCTAGCCCCATCACTGAAAAACTTCGTCAAGTTGATATTCCTGTACAATTTGACATGGATAGTCAGCTATTACCGCATTGGGTCAGTTCGCAGCATACACAAATTGTTGTTTCGGCAGCTATTGATGAGAATCAAGCGCTTTTTTGTTATTTTAAGAGGAATGGCTTTGATATTGAAAAAAGAGCACAAACCCTTGCCAATATAGCCAATGCAAAAATTTGTATAGCTGTGGCGGGTACACATGGGAAGACTTCAACCCTGTCCTACTTAACTCATATTTTTGCAACTGCTCAGGTTTCATTTTCTGCTTTTGTGGGGGGCGTATTACGAGGCTACGAAACGAATTTTATATCAAAGGGTTCGGATTATATTTTGGTTGAAGCCGATGAATACGATCGCTCATTTTTATACTTACAACCAGATCATGCTGCCATTACTAATATTGATCCCGACCATTTGGATGTTTATCAAAGTAAGACCGCTTTTTGTGACGCATTTCAAACTTTTGCGCAGCAGGTAAAAAATTCGGTGATTAAAGGCTGTCCAATGCCTATCGAAGGAGTGCAATTGAAACAGCAACTCCCATCAACCTATGGATATGGTACTCCAAAGTTAGAAAAGACAGGCTACCTAGTTGACTTGGCTTTGAATGGAAAGTTATATCCAAATACCTATGTTGCAGCTATGGGGCGTCATAATTTAAAAAACGCACTAACTGCAGCAGCCTTAGCAGACCAGGTAGGTTTAGCTGGTTCAGCGATCTTAGATGCCTTAGGAAGTTTTCAGGGGATACATAGAAGGATGGCAGTGACGCAATTAAAGGATGACCTTTTTATGATTGACGATTATGCGCATCATCCTACTGAAATTGAAGCCGTTTTTTCATGTTTAGAAGAGCGTTTTCCAACTGCTAAAAAAACAATTTTCTTTCAACCCCATTTGTATTCCCGAACAAGAGATTTTATGTCGGCATTTGCCAATGCATTGGCTCGGTTTGACCAAATATTTTTATTACCAATTTACCCAGCCCGAGAAGAAGCAATCTCAGGCATTACATCTAAAACTTTATTGGCTCGAATTGACCATGACAACAAGGCGATCGTAAGTCCAGATGCTGTTGTTGATTGTGTCTCTCGAATTTCCAAGGGTATAGTTGCGATACTGGGTGCTGGCGATATAGGTTTACTGCCTGCTAAGATTAAATATGATTAGTATGAAAACAAAGGAAATAGTCTTTTTTATAGTGGTCTTGGGTGTTGTTTTTGGAGCAACTGGATTGGCATTAACTCAAAATAAATCAAGGAAAATTACGACGCTTAAAATTGATTTTGAAAACCAAAATCCCCTATATCTAAGTGATACACTAGTTAATAAAATGTTGATACAAAAGGGCTGGGTTCTGCCAGACCAGAATAAAGATAGTTTAGATTTGAGTATGCTTGAGTCACTAATAGAAGAAACCCCTGCAGTTGCCAACTCAGAGGTGTTTGTGTTTCCAGATGGTCAACTCGGTATTCGAATAAAAGAACGAAAGCCGTTTTTAAAAGTTATGGGAAAAGAAAATTATTTCTTAGACCAGTCGGGCCAACGATTTGAGCTCCCCGCATTGGCACACGATACTTTACCAATTGTCAAAGGTTCCCTGAAGTTGTCTGATTATCCAGAAATTATTTCACTGGTATGGCAGCTGCAAAATGATCCCTACTTCGGGCAGCAACAACTCAAAATAGTTAAAAAAGCAAGTGGCTATCAACTCTATTTTTCAGCACTTCCATATGTTGTAGAATTGGGTCAGGCGAAACATTTGACCAGAAAAATAAATAAACTAAAGGCATTTCAAGCCTATCAAATGCAACAACAAAACACGAAGTCACTCTTGCGTGTAAACCTGGCATTTGAAGGGCAAGTTGTTGTCACAAATTAGAATAAAATACCTATGCAAAGCACAAATATTTCTGTCGGTTTAGATATTGGAACTACCAAGATAGTAGCCATGGTTGGGCGTGAAAATGAATTTGGGAAAGTTGAAATCTTAGGTGTAGGAAAATCCCAAAGCTTAGGGGTGCACCGTGGGGTAGTTAACAATATTACCCAAACTATTCAGTCCATTCAACAGGCTGTAGAAGAAGCCAAAACAAACTCAGGTCAAGCCATAGAAGATGTGGTTGTTGGTATTGCTGGGCAACATATTCGTAGCCTCCAACACAGTGACTATATCACGCGAAGCAATCCAGAAAAAGTTATTGACCAAGACGATATAGATGCGCTGATCCAGCAAGTTCATAAGTTGGTTATGTTACCTGGCGAAGAGATTATTCATGTTTTGCCTCAAGAGTACAAAGTCGATGGGCAAGCCGAAATTAAAGAACCTATCGGCATGTATGGCGGCCGCTTGGAAGCCAATTTTCATGTCGTTGTTGGTCAGGTACATTCTATAAAAAACATCGGACGTTGTGTTGTTAGTGCCAACTTGCAGTTGGCCAATATAACGCTAGAGCCTTTAGCCTCTTCTGACGCAGTTTTGACTCAGGAAGAAAAAGAAGCAGGTGTTGCTTTGATTGATATAGGTGGAGGAACAACAGATCTAGCAATTTTCAAAGATGGTATTATTCGACACACAGCCGTTATTCCTTTTGGTGGTAATATTATCACGGAAGATATCAAAGAGGGCTGTTCAATCATTGAAAAACAGGCAGAACTACTCAAGATAAAATTTGGTTCTGCTTGGCCAGGGGAAAACCGAGATACAGAGATTGTAGCGATTCCTGGTTTAAGGGGACGAGATCCTAAAGAAATTTCACTAAAAACCCTCTCTAAAATAATTAATGCGCGTGTGGTTGAGATTATTGAACAAGTTTTCTTAGAAATCAAAAACTATGGCCATACGGTGCAAAAGAAAAAATTAATTGCTGGAATAGTCCTTACGGGTGGTGGTAGCCAACTCAAACACTTAAAACAATTGGTTGAGTATATCACAGGAATGGACACAAGAATTGGGTATCCTGGGGAACATTTGGCTGGCGAAACCTCCCAAAATAATACCAGTCCCATGTACGCAACTGCAGTAGGATTGTTGATGAAAGCATTAGAAAATCCATCAGATATAGAGAATTCAGCATCACAAGAGGATGACGCTGACGAACTTGCTTTAGATGATGTAGAATCTTCACCTAAAATTGAATTAAATAAAGAGCGAAAAACAATAATTGAACGTTTTGGAGATCGCTTAAAAGAATTTTTAGATAACGCCTAATTAAGAAAACACAAAAGCATGCACCCAGAAAATAAAGACCAATTTAGTTTTGATTTACCTAAAAATAAAAGCAACGTCATTAAGGTTATTGGTGTCGGTGGTGGTGGCAGTAATGCGATCAACTACATGTTTCAACAAGGCATAAAAGGAGTTGATTTTGTTGTAAGTAATACCGATGCCCAGGCTTTGAGTGAAAGTCCGGTACCCATAAAGATCCAACTGGGTGCGACACTCACAGAAGGATTGGGTGCTGGGGCTAATCCGCAGGTTGGGGCTTCTGCCGCCAAAGAAAGCGAGGAGGATTTACAAACGCTACTTACCACGCAAACGAAAATGGTGTTTATAACGGCAGGAATGGGTGGTGGAACAGGAACAGGTGCTGCTCCCATTATTGCACAAATGGCCAAAGATTTGGAAATCCTTACTGTTGGCATTGTTACCATGCCCTTTCAGTTTGAAGGCAAACTGAGACTGGAACAAGCCCAAATAGGTTTGGATAACATGAAAGCTGCGGTTGATTCTTTGATTGTTATCAATAATAACAAACTTCGAGAAGTGTATGGGAACCTGGGCTTTAAAGCTGGCTTTGCTAAAGCCGATGAAGTATTGGCTACAGCTGCCCGGGGTATTGCTGAAGTTATAACGCACCATTACACTCAAAATATTGACCTCAAAGATGCTAAAACTGTTTTGACCAATAGCGGAACTGCTATTATGGGCTCTGGCGAAGCTAATGGCGCCAACAGAGCACAAGATGCCATCGTCAAGGCATTGGATTCTCCCTTACTCAATGACAACAAAATCACCGGATGCAGAAATGTTTTATTATTAATTGTCTCGGGGACAGAAGAAATAACCATAGATGAAATAGGTGAGATAAATGATTTTATTCAAACTGAGGCAGGGAACAATGCAAATATAATTATGGGTGTAGGAGAAGATCCCTCCTTGAGCAGTTCAATTTCTGTAACAATCATTGCGACAGGTTTTGCTGCAGATCAACAACACGAAATCGTAAATGCAGAGGCTAAAAAAATCATCCATAATTTGGAAGACGATCAAAAAATGGAACACCAGCTTCTAGATGCAGCGTCTCAATCTACTGAAGAAATCACTTCATCCGTTCCTGCTTCAGAGGAGCGAGTTGTTCATCAATTAGAAACGGTAGATGCGGAAGAAGATTTGAATGATATCATAGTTAATGACATAGAAATTGTTGAACCAACCGATGAACTAGAAAGCGTTAGGAACATAGATGTAATTTACGAGTGGCTTCAACCCGAAACAACTTATCCTGCCTCAGATCATGAAAATGAGGAATTTGTATTTCATGATGTTACTTCAGAACTTCACGAAATTGAAGTGGTTGCGCCAGAATTAGTCCTTCCCAATGAAAATCAGATCAGTCTTGACTTTGAGATGTCTCTAAGTCAAAGTCAGCAAAAAAACAAAACTGAAGATTCAGCCGAAGTTCAAGAGGACATCGTAAAATATCAATTAGAAGAAGATCCGCCAGAGGTGTCTCACAACGTCGCAGATGAACCTACATTTGAATTGCTTGAAAAAGAAAAACAATCTGAAGTTGAGCCTGAAGCCGCTTCCTCAAATCCGTTTGATCAATCCATTAAAAAAACCGTAGCAGCTGAAAATAAAAAGCGAAAAGAACAACTGAAACAGTTTAATTATGCTTTTAAAAATAGCCTACACCGAATCGATGAATTGGAGCGTCAGCCTGCCTACAAAAGACAGGGGGTGGATTTGGATGAAAGTACAGATTCTCCTGTAGGCTCAAGGTTGAGTTTAGACACAGACAATAACGATCAAATCCAATTGCGATCCAACAACTCATTTTTACACGACAACGTAGATTGATACCATGGCCTTACAAGAAGAAATTACTACTGCTATTAAAGAAGCAATGAAAGCCAAAGACAGTTTGAAATTAGAGGCACTACGCGCTGTAAAGTCTGCTATTTTATTGGAACAAACGTCAGGGGGGCGTTCCAGTGCAATGACAGCAGAGCAAGAAATAAAATTATTACAAAAGCTGGTGAAGCAACGCAAGGACAGTGCAGCGATTTTTAGAGAACAAAACCGAGCGGATCTGGCAGAGCCCGAAGAGGCTCAAGCTGATATTATTCAACAATTTCTTCCCGAGCAGTTATCCGAATCCGAAGTTGAAACATTAATTGATCAACTAATCGATGAACTAGGTGCTTCTGGAATGCAAGACATGGGAAAGGTCATGGGAAGGGCTTCACAACAGTTAGCAGGAAAAGCAGAAGGTAAAGTAATTGCTACACTGGTAAAGCAAAAACTATCGTCTTAATAAGCGTTTGAACGAGAAGTTTTTTACATTTGCGCCATGGCCCAGTAGTTCAACTGGATAGAATATCAGATTTCGGCTCTGAGGGTTGGGG
>WTJI01000029.1 GCA_011524905.1 Flavobacteriales bacterium | reverse complement strand
CAGAAGCGGGTGCAAATATAAAACCCTTTTCTGAACTCCAAAACTGTTTGGAGATAAAAAATGAAATTATTTTTTGGGAGAATTTTAAATATAAGAAAATCAGCTTATTCCGCAAAAAATTATTGCGCTGCCTTGAGGTAAAATCTTTTTGGGGCATCCGTTTTCCATATCCCATAAAGTGAATCTAAAGAATAATCCAATGCGGTTTCTTGAGATTCCAATAAACCATCGGCAAATGCACGTTGCAGAATATCTTCTATTAAATAGTCTTCTTTGTTATGAATGGGGTCATATTCTTCTTTGAGGGTCAACTTAAATAAAGAAGCTGTTGTCTGATATACAAAAGCACGCCAGCCGTTGCGCAATTCTTTGACCAAATGATGGGTAGTAAACCCCGTTTGTCGGTGTACGAGTTTAATTAGAATCCGACCTTGCGATCGAGAAAGCTTTTTTAGTTCGGCTTCAAATTCGTCGTATATAAAGGACTCCAGTCGTTTGAGGTATTTTTTTCGCTGTCTTTTTTTATTTAGAGTTGTTAGGCGTTCATTGAGCACCTCAAGCCTATCGGCAGCCAGCTTGGCGTAAGGATACACCTTGAGGGTTCGAGCACGAAGAATGGCATATTCTTTAGCTGCATCATAGGAAGCGAATCCGAGGGGTGGAAAAACAACGACTTCATCCAGTTGAACTGAGGCGCTAGGAATAGAATCGCCTGCAACTAAAATCAAATCACCCTCCAGCTCCAAAGTTTGTGACCAAGCCCACGGGCTAAGCCATAAAAATGCAAAGAAAAAGGCCTTTTTCATAGACAACAAAAGTACAAATTATGAAAATTTAAGTCCATGGGATTAATCAATAATTCTTACTTTTGGCAGCATCAGAAAAAATATTTTGCATGAAAATTTTAGACGAAAAATCTATCTCTTTTTTTGAAGCCTACCTAAACAATGCCGCACCTACAGGTTATGAAGCTGCAGGTCAAAAAATATGGATGGATTATCTAAAGCCCTACGTCGATACATTTATCACAGATGTTTATGGAACAGCTGTTGGGGTAATCAATCCCGAAGCAGCCTACAAGGTCGTCATCGAAGGACATTCGGATGAAATTTCATGGTATGTTAATTACATCACGGACAATGGATTGATTTATGTGATTCGCAATGGGGGAAGCGACCATCAAATTGCCCCCTCAAAGACCGTAAATATTCATACCAAAAATGGGATTGTAAAAGGGGTATTTGGTTGGCCCGCCATCCACACGCGTAAATCGGGAAAAGAAGAAGTACCGAAATTGGATAATATTTTTATTGACATTGGTGCGAAAGACAAAGAAGAAGTCGAAAAAATGGGGGTACACGTTGGTTGTGTCATAACCTATCCCGATACTTTTCATATTTTGAATGACAACAAATTTATCTGTCGGGCTATTGATAATCGAGCGGGAGGATTTATGATCGCTCAAGTAGCCCGTTTATTGAAAGAAAATAATATCAAACTTCCTTTTGGTTTGTATATCACCAATTCAGTCCAAGAAGAAGTAGGACTTCGTGGAGCAGAAATGATCACCCAAACCATCAAACCCGATGTGGCCATCGTGACAGACGTATGCCATGACACGACCACGCCTATGATTAATAAGAAGGAAGAAGGGCATACTGAAATCGGTAAAGGTCCAGTCGTTTCATACGCACCTGCTGTTCATAACAAACTTAGAGAACGTATTTTGGAAACAGCAGAAGCCAAAGAAATTCCATTTCAGCGATTGGCCTCTTCCAGATTTACAGGAACCGATACTGATGCCTTTGCTTACAGTAACGGTGGGGTTGCGTCGGCATTAATTTCTCTACCGCTTCGATACATGCATACAACAGTGGAAATGGTGCAAAAAGAAGATGTAGAAAATGTGATTCGGTTGATCTATGAAACGTTACAAACCATTAAAGATGGAGAGTCATTTAGCTATTTTGACTAGCCTTTGGACAAACTAGATTGTATCCATTAGAAGCAAATAATGTCTAATTTCTTGCTTTAACAATTATCCAGTATTTTTAAATAGAGAGATTTAGGAATAAAAGCTGCATTACGGTCTAAGATGTGATCCAAATCAGTTTTTGAGCCCTTTCTATTTGTAGATCCACATTTTTTATTCGATTAATCTGATGAATGATGGCACGCTTTTTTCCGTCTGTAAGGGTGTCGAATTTTTTGGAAAGCAGATCATCTTGTTCGAGTAAAACCTTTATCGTCTCGGGTATAGCAACCCCCAAAGGGTTTGGGTCTTCTAAAAGAAAAAAATTAAATGAATCTCCTGGTTGTAAACCCACGCTTGTCACATTTTTTTGGGAGAGGATGATAAAAAAATCTCCATTACCAAGGGGGTTCAAGCCACATTGAAATTCAAGGGCATTTGCTACGATACAAATCAATCTTGTTTTTTTTGTTTTGGGCCAAGACTCGACTACTGTTGCAGGAATTGCAGCATAATAATAACCACCCCTTCGGGCTTCCAACTGACGCAAGGGCTGTGTATCTTCAAATAAGATTGTCATTGAGTTATAATTGCTGTACCCCTATTTCAATCGGTGCGTCAAAATTTGTAATGTCATATACAACAATTCCTGTGGTCGTAATCACATAGGCGGTTTCACCCCTTAGAATAACATCACGTGCGTCATAATCTTCGATAAACTGAACGACCCTAGGATTGGTTTTGTCACTGACGTCCACGATTTTGATGCCAGACGCTGCATCACATACCCAAACATAATCGCCCCTAACCGCTAATCCATAAGGAGCATACATATTATAAGACCCAACCTGGGTAGGTTCAAAAACATTGCTGATATCAACAATTTGTAATTGATTGATGTTGTTGGCACACCATTCATTCGTACTTCGCAAGGTTACGTAGGCATAATCACCCTCAACCACTACAGGGTCACAAGCATTAAGGTGTTCATATTCTGATATAAACCTGGGATTTCCTGGATCTGTTATATCATAGATAAACATTCCAGATGTTGAGCCAATAAATAGATAGTCATTTAATCGATACAAGGTTTCAATGCCCCAAGTGACATTGACGCTACTCCAGTTTGAGAGGGAACCATCTTCGTTAATCCTGAAAATTTTTATGGCTTGTTGGGACAAGCCGTACATATAGTTGTCTATGATAGCAAAACGGGCCAATGAGCCTCCTTGCCCTACTTCGGCAGATCTAGGCATTGTTGATCCATCTAAACTCGATTCAGCAAATGCGATATCGTTGTACAAAATGTAATTACAGTCACATCGGACGCCATTATAATTGACCCCCGAAATAAATACTGTTTCGCCCAATCCCTTTACAGCATTCAATTCCTCATACTCTAATTGGGAATAGTAATCATTATCCACCTCATAAGCTTCGATCAATTCCCACGCTACTTGATAGGGATCATAATCGAAAACAGCTGTTTTGACTTCATTTAGGGTAACTTGGTTGTTAGCTAATCCTGATATATCCAAACGAACTAGGGCTGAATACAAATCTGCATAAAGCATATTATTTTTAATAGCTATATCAATATTACCAGGCAACTGTAAAAATTTACTTTTTTCAATAGCGCTAGGATCCGTCACGTCCAGTACATGCAAGCCAGATTCTGATTCATTGACAAATAAGGTGTTGTTGTAAAAATAAAGCTTGCCAGTTTCTCCATATGGCCTGGCTGATTCGATGCTGATTTGGGCTTGCAGCTCTTCTAGAGTGATGGTTTCTACTGAAAATGAATTGTAATAATTGACGCCATTGTCACAAGACTTTTCACAGTCTTCGTTTTCTTTAGGATCATCACTCCAAGTAATGGTACATGTAGAAAGAAAAAAACTAAGGGCAACTAGGGCAACGGATCGTAACGAAAAATTCATTTAGAAATGGTTTTCGTTTTCACAACAAAGATAGTGCCAAGACAATACTATTGCTTGTTGCATAAAATGGCCTTATTAATACGCTTTACCACCCCAGGGCCTTCATAAACAAATCCGGTATACAATTGTACCAGACTAGCGCCAGCTGCTAATTTTTCAATAGCATCTTGTGGTGCGTGAATCCCCCCCACCCCAATAACAGGAAAGGCATGATTACTTTTTTGAACCAGAAAACGAATAACGTCGGTGCTGCGTTGGCTTAAAGGTTTTCCACTCAGACCACCTGATTCATCCTTGTATTGAGATTGTAAGCCTTTGCGATTGAGGGTGGTGTTGGTTGCGATGACTCCATCAATATTGACTGAAGTAACAATATCAATAATATCCAATAATTGATCATCGCTTAGATCAGGAGCTATTTTTAATAAAATGGGCTTAGGGGTTTCTTTTTTGTTATTGCGTGCCTTTAACGTACTCAACAAGTGTGTGAGGGGTTCTTTGTCTTGTAGTGCGCGAAGGTTGGGTGTATTTGGGGAACTGACGTTGACTACAAAGTAATCGACATAATCGAATAAGGCATCAAAACAATAGACGTAATCATCGACGGCTTTTTCGTTGGGAGTTACTTTGTTTTTTCCGATGTTTCCACCGATCAAAACGTTTTTATTCTTTTTGAGTCTTTTAACCGCAGCCGCTACCCCATCATTATTAAAGCCCATTCGATTGATGATTGCTTGATCCTTTTGGAGGCGAAATAAGCGCTTTTTAGGGTTTCCTGGTTGTCCTTTCGGCGTAAGAGTGCCAATTTCTATAAATCCAAAACCAAAATTGGCTAACTCTTTGTATAGAGAGGCATTTTTATCAAAACCAGCTGCCAAACCCACAGGATTGGGGAATTTGAGACCAAACACTTCTCTTTCCAATTGAGGGTTTTCAAGAGAGTAAGTGTAACGGATTAAATTAGACAAACCGGGGATGGCAGACAGAATTTTGATCGCAGAAAAAGTAAAATGATGCACCTTTTCTGGGTCAAAACGGAAAAGAATGGGTTTGATTATACTTTGGTACATGAAAACACAAAAAAAATCCCGCGAAAAGCGGGATTTATTACTACTTTTTTTTGGCAGGAGGCGGATTGAGTTTTGCGCTCATATCGAGTGAAATACCTGACCGCTCCATTTTGATTTTACCAGCCAAGGTTTCAATAACACAGGTATTGTCTTTGTCATTGACTTCTGCAATTTTCCCATGCATCCCACTTTTCGTTATGATGCGATCACCTTTTTTAAGGTCGTTTAAAAATTTTTTTTCTTTCTTTTGACGACGTTGTTGTGGCAAGATGATGAAGAAAAAAAACACCACCAGCATCAATAACAGAAAAGGGGCTTGACCCGAAAAACCTTCCATTAATTTTAGTTATTGGCTTGTTGTCTAGCTTTAGCTTGTTCGTTTCGCTGTGCTTGCTTGACTGGATCTGGAGTGACCATTGCTTTTATACGCAACATCTCACGTCCACTTTCTGTGTTTGCAGATATAGTGACAGTCTTTTGTTGCATGTTAGGCTTGTTGTTTGAGTCGAAACTCACAGTAATCTCTCCTTTTTCTCCAGGCGCAATAGGTGTGTTTTTAGGATAACTAGGAACCGTACAGCCGCAGCTTCCACGCGCATCAACAATCACTAAATCTGATTTTCCAGTATTAGTGAAAGAGAATACAGTTTGAACACGTTCGCCTTCTGCAATGGTTCCAAAATCATGCATCACCTTGTCAAAAGTCATTACGGGAGCTTCCGTAGCAGCTGCCGCCGCCTCAGCAGCAGATGTTTCAACTTTTTTGTCATCGACCTTTTTGGCTGCGTTAGAATCCCCACAGGCTGTAAAAAGTACAGCAGATCCTATCATAGCAATTCCGAGTAATTTTTTCATTGTATTGTTTTTTGTTTTTCAAAAGTAAAAAAAAAACTTATTCCATCAACCCCCTGCCTGTTTTCTTCATTCTCTTTGTTAAAGAAAACTCTTTAGCTAGCTTATCTAGTACTCCATTGATGAAAATGTTACTTTTAGGAGTGGAGTAATCTTTAGCTATTTCTAAATACTCATTTAGTGTCACTTTTGTAGGAATGGATTCAAAAAAAAGTAATTCAACTATTCCTAATTGAAGTAAAATCAGATCTAATTGAGCAATTCTATCAGACTCCCAGTTGGGTGTATTTTCTTCAATCTCTTTGTCCAAAATATCCCTATTTGCAATAGTGGTTTCCAAAAGAGAGATTCCAAAGGAAATATCCTCTTTCTGATCGGCAACCATTGGAAATTGGAGTGAGTTGGGGTCGTTAGGTCGAAGTCTTTTGAGCTGTTTACTGATAAAGGTGTTGACAACCGAAAAATCATCATTCCAACCCATTTGTTGGTCTTCTATATAATCAAATAAAGCATCATGAGGAGCTATAACATTGCGATAAAGATTCAAAATAAAAGCCAAATCAGATTTGAAATCTGGTGATTCTGATTCCATGTAAGCCTTGTAAAAGTTTGTTTCTTCCATATGCTTAACAATCTGATCAACATATTCGAAATGTAAATCCCAATGCTTAATTTTTCTTTTTTTTATTTGAAGGGTCAGAGGATTGTGCTCCAGAAGCAGCTTAAAAATTTGATTATTTACAATGTTTGGGCTTTTATCAGCCTCGTTACTTTTCCTATGAGCTTGTTGACTTTTAATGTCAAATTGTTCTTTGTGTCTGAGGTATACAGCTTTAAGCAGTGCCAACATTACAAAGTACAAGTCATAAGTTGCCAATACTTGCTTATTGAAGTTTTTTGTCAGTGCCTCCAACGTCTGGGTTGGATCTTTCTTAAGGGCATAAACCGATTGCATTACTTTGATTCGAATGTGCCTTCGCGTGAGCATGTATATGAACTTTTGGTCAAGCAAAAATACGCCATTTCATGAAAACAATTTGTTTTTCAAGCAGCAATAAATTTAGATTACGACTGACAGTTTTTCTTTACCTTTGGAATGATTAAGCTATGAAGGAACTTCAGTATCTCAACAAATATTTACGGAAATACCAAGTCAAACTTTTGATAGGTATTGTCATCACTGTGATTGCAAGAATTCTATCCCTCTTTGCCCCTCGCTTGGTTGGTGATTCATTAACTGCCGTTGAAAATTTTGTCATTGACAAAAGCTTGTCCTTAGATGAAGTCAAACTTATTTTATTGCAAAATATTTCTATCATAATCGGCACAGCATTACTGTCGGGTTTTTTTACTTTTTTAATGCGCCAGACTATCATCAATGTATCCCGCTACATTGAGTATGATTTGAAAAACGAAATATACAATCACTACCAAAGACTTACACAGCGCTTTTATAAGAATAATAGGACGGGCGATTTAATGAGTCGTATTTCTGAAGATGTTGGAAAGGTGAGAATGTATTTTGGGCCTGCCATAATGTACAGTATCAATACCATTGCGCTGTTTGTTATTGTGATCACTTATATGTTTAGCATAGCCCCTGAATTAGCCCTTTACACAATCATTCCTCTTCCGCTACTATCCTATATAATTTACAGACTTAACAGTGTAATACACTTAAGAAGTACACGTGTTCAAGAAGTTTTATCGCAACTTTCTACTTTTACGCAAGAGGCATTTAGTGGCATAACGATTATTAAGTCCTACACACTGCAGCCCCAATTCAAACAATCTTTTGAAACCCTAACCCATACAAGTAAGGAGAAAAACATGGATTTGGTTCGCCTACAGGCCTGGTTTTTTCCGCTGATGATTTTGCTGATTGGAATCAGCAATTTAATTGTGATTTTTGTTGGGGGTAGTCAGTACATGCAAGGAAAAATTGAAATTGGGGTGCTGGGTGAGTTTATTATATACGTAAATATGTTAACATGGCCTGTGGCAGTTGTAGGGTGGGTAACATCAATTGTACAACAAGCCGAAGCGTCCCAAAAACGCATCAATCGCTTTTTATTGGAACAGCCAGAGATTAATGACGGGCCTGGAAAGGAAATCAGTGACCCTTTGACGATAACTTTTGACCAGGTTTCTCTTCGCTACCCCGAAACAAATATTCAAGCATTAGATAAGATCAGCTTTGAACTCAAACCAGGTCAAAAACTCGGGATTGTTGGTAGCGTAGGTTCAGGTAAGTCGACCATTTTTGAACTCCTTACACGCTTGTATGATGTTGATGCAGGCGAAATACGCCTAGGGGGAGTACCCATCAAAGACCTAAAACTCCAACAACTACGTGAAAAAATTGCTGTGGTTCCACAAAATCCATTTTTATTCTCAGAGAGTATAGCTGATAATATTCGATTTGGTCGACAAAATGCAACACTTGAAGAAATTGAGGCAGCCGCAAAAATAGCTAACGTACATCACAACATTACTGAGTTTACTGAAGGTTACGAAACCCTGCTGGGTGAACGAGGACTTACCCTCTCTGGAGGTCAGATACAAAGAGTCTCTATTGCACGTGCATTGATTAAAAATCCTGAAATACTCCTCTTGGACGATTGTTTATCGGCTGTCGATACCGATACAGAAGAAAAAATACTATCGAACCTAAAAGACAATCGGCAAGAAAAAACAACGCTAATCATCAGTCATCGCCTGACTTCTGTGATGGATGCTGATCATATATTAGTTCTTTTAGAAGGAAAGATTATCCAATCAGGAACCCATCGCGAATTGGTAAATCAAGTAGGTTATTATCAAGATTTATTCGACAAACAACAAACAGAAAAAGCCGCATGATTTGTTTTGTTTAATTTTTTTTATGATTTTTGACGTTACATAGAAACCATTTTAAACAAAAAGATGCACAAAGGCAGTGAAGGAAATCAAGAAGAGATTTTCTCCAAAGTACTCAGAGCAGGTAGAAGAACCTATTTTTTTGATGTAAGAGAAACCAAAGCTAGTGACTATTATTTAACCATTACGGAGAGTAAGAAGTTTACAGAAGAAGATGGTTCCTATCATTACAAAAAGCACAAAATCTATCTCTACAAAGAAGATTTTCAAAACTTCAAAGATATTTTGGAAGAAATGACGCAATTCATTGTTAATGAACGTGGAGAGGAAGTCATCAGTGAAAGACACCAAAAAAACTTCAATAAGACAGATTCAGCGGCTCTTAGCACAGATGCCAATGGCTATGCTGATATCGACTTTGATGATATCTAACACACAATATACAATAATACATTTCGGAACGTAGTTAGTCAAATTGCTTTTTTTATATTGGGGTACAAATCCAGAATATGAAAAAAATTGTATTTCTATTGCTGTTTAGTACAACAGCACTAACTGCGCAAATTGAGTTATCTTATTACCTAGATCCAACACATCCTTACGACCCCAAAATTCCAACTCCTGAGCAAGTTCTTGGTTTTCAGGTAGGTGAATGGCATGTGAGCCACGATAAACTGGTGCACTACATGACCCTCTTGGCAGAAGCTTCTGATCGAATCAGCATAGAAAATCGAGGGAAAACATACGAAGATCGCCCGCTTTTGCTTTTGACTATTACCCATCCTGAGAATCATAAAAATTTAGAAAAACTACAAGAAGAACACATTTTGCTGAGCGAACCAAGTGGAGCTGGTTTAAATGTAGCCGATATGCCTTTAGTAGTGTATCAAGGTTTTTCAATTCATGGAAATGAACCCAGCGGAGCCAATGCTGGACTTTTAGCTGCTTATCATTTAGCTGCGAGTCAAGCACCAGAAACCGAGACCTTACTAAAAGACCTCATCATTCTCTTTGATCCATCATATAATCCAGATGGTTTACAACGCTTTGCTTATTGGGCCAATACAAATAAAAACAAACAACTAACAGCAGACAATAATGACAGAGAGTACAATGAAGTATGGCCAAGGGGTAGAACAAATCATTATCATTTTGATCTCAACCGAGACTGGCTACCAGCCCAATTACCTGAGTCCCAGGCACGGATAGGAAGTTTTACCGATTGGCTGCCCAATGTATTAACTGATCACCATGAAATGGGCACCAATGCTACTTTCTTTTTTCAACCTGGCATCCAGTCAAGGGTACACCCCTTAACCCCAAAGATGAACCAAACCTTGACAAAAAAAATTGGAGCCTTTCATGCAGCGGCACTTAATGAAATTGGTTCACTTTATTATACCGAAGAAAGCTATGATGATTTTTACTATGGAAAAGGCTCCACCTATCCTGATGTCAATGGAAGTATTGGAATACTTTTTGAGCAAGCGAGTTCGAGAGGACATATTCAGGAAAGTGATAATGGTATTTTGACCTTTCCGTTTACCATTCGGAATCAACTAACGACTGCTTTTTCTACATTAAAAGCAGCACAAAATTTACGGGTTGAGCTATTAGAATATATGCGGAAATTTTATGCCGATACCCGAATAGAAGCCCAGAAAAATAAATCGAAAGCGATCGTATTTGGGCAAGAAAAAGATCCGATGTCGGCTTATGCACTTGCTCAAATCTTAAAACGACACAAAATTGATATCCACGAAATAAAAAAAGATTTTTCAGTTAAAGGCAAAAAATACACGGTAGGAAGCAGTTATATCATACCACTTGAACAGAAAAAAAACAAGTTAATCCGTGGCATGTTCGAAACTTTGACCACTTTTGAAGACAGTCTGTTCTATGATATATCCGCTTGGACATTTCCACTGGCCTTTAATCTTAAGTATGATTTTATCAATAACACAGCACCTGCAGGGGCATTGATATCGGAATTACAAGCACCTAAAGGAACAGCAACAGCATCGAATTACGCCTATCTCTTTGAACCACACAACTATCTGACGCCTGCTGCGCTTTATGAGTTATTGCAAGAAGGGATCAGAATCAAAGTTGCCTTAGAACCTTTTGCCTCTGAAGACAAGCAATATGACTATGGTAGCTATTTAATACCTGTACAAAATCAAAACTTTGACGCCGATACATTAGCAGAAAAAGTGAAAAGTGTTGCTGAAAAGTACGCCCTTACTATGGAAGCAGTAGCAACAGGGTTGATGCAAGGAATAGATTTGGGCTCACGTCTATTTGAAACCCTTGAATTACCAAAAATTGCTTTGTTAGTAGGCGATGGCGTACGCAGTTATGATGCAGGCGAAATTTGGCATTTACTGGATACACGATATAAAATCCCAATCACAAAAATTGATATAAGAAATTTAAATAGAGTCAATTTGTCTGCTTATACTCATTTCATTATACCCAGTTATAATGGCAGTGAATTAGAGCGTTATCAAAACAAATTAAAAAACTTTGCCAAGGGCGGAGGCACTATAGTGGGCTATCGATCTACCGTCAAATGGCTGGCAAAAAATCAATTTATAAATCTGGATTTTAAAGAGCTCGAACGCCATGCCACCCGAGTACGTTTTGATCAAAAAAGCAAGTGGTATGGTGCCCAAGTTATTGGTGGGGCCATTTTCAATACTACGATTGACCGAAGTCATCCCATTAATTTTGGTGTTGTTGGCAATACCCTTCCTGTCTTTAGAAATACAGATATTTTTATCAAACCCGATAAAGATAGTTTTAACAACCCGATTCGCTACACCAATAATCCATTGTTAAGTGGATACATTTCAGAAGAAAAATTGGAATTACTCCGCAATACGGTACCATTTCAAACCCAAAGAATGGGACGTGGTCGAGTAATTGTTTTTACTGATAATACTAATTTCAGAGCCTTTTGGTATGGCACCAATCGTTTACTGGCCAACGCCATATTTTTATCAAAAAGTATGTAAAACATGGCATTAACAGCATCCAAAATGCTCCCGTTGGGCACAACCGCACCTAGTTTCAACTTATTAAACGTTGTCACTGACCAGTCTGAGTCGTTACGAACACATTCTGGGCCAAAAGGAACGATTGTGATATTCATGTGTAACCATTGCCCTTACGTTGTTCATCTGCTTGATGTCATTATCAAAAAGGCAGCAGATTGGAAAGCTGAAGGTATTCACACGATTGGTATCTCTAGTAATTCTGTATTGACCCATCCACAAGACGGACCAGATAAAATGAAAGTTTTAGCGCTTGAAAAAAGCTTTAACTTCCCTTATTTGTACGATCCAGAACAAAAGGTTGCTCAGGCTTATGATGCGGCTTGTACCCCAGATTTTTATTTATTTGATGCCAAATTAAAACTCCATTATCGAGGGCGATTTGATGCCGCACGCCCTGGTAATAACGAAAAGATTACTGGGATTGACTTAGATAAAGCCGTTAATAACATGCTACAAAACAAATCACCCCTGCCTAGTCAAAAGCCTAGCATGGGGTGTAATATTAAATGGATACCAGGTCATGAACCTGATGGATGGAATCTTTAGTTGATATCGACCAATTCCACTTCAAAAATTAATGTAGCATGCGGGGGAATAACACCACCTGCGCCCTGCGCTCCATAAGCCAAATGGCTCGGAATGATAAATTTGGCAGCAGCACCTTTCGAAAGTAAGGCTATACCTTCATCCCAGCCCGGGATCACACGACCCTGACCAAGGGGAAAGTCTATTGGTTGGTTACGCTGATAAGATGAATCAAAAACAGTTCCATCTAGCAACATTCCGCGATAGTGGACAGAAACAGTTTGTCCGTCTTTAGGACGGTCTCCGTTTCCTTCTTTGTTTACGTTGTAATACAATCCACTAGCAGTTTTTTCCATGCCTTGCGTATGTTCCTTTATAGCCTCTGCAGCGGCATCAGCAGCTGCCTTTTCTCTATCTTTCTTTGCTTTTGTGAAAGTATCAAAAGCCTGTTTTCCATTCCATTCGACTGCATCGGCACCCACTCTTTCTATTCGAATAGACTGGATCAGATCCCCTTGCTCAATCTGATTGACGACATCTATTCCTTGAATAACACAACCGAAAACAGTGTGCTTACCATCTAACCAGTCTGTGGCGGTATGGGTGATAAAAAACTGGCTACCATTCGTTCCAGGACCAGCATTAGCCATGGATAATATTCCTGCAGAATTGTGTTTGAGGTCAGGGTGTATTTCATCATCAAATTGGTAACCAGGACCGCCTACTCCCGTACCCAGAGGACATCCGCCTTGGATCATAAAATTGGCTATGACGCGGTGAAATTGTAATCCATCATAGTAAGGTGTACCTTTATCTTTGTGGTCATTGGGCATTTGACCCTCAGCCAAACTAACAAAATTCCCTACCGTTGCGGGTGTCTTGTCATAAAATAAAGTGGCCGTAATCGTTCCTTTGGCTGTTTCAAAATGAGCATAAAGTCCGTCTTTCATTAGGTGTGTTCTTCAAAGTTAAATGCGCAAATATAACGAGGTGAAAGCTGATCCAAATAACAAATCGTAAATTAATTGGCTACTTCACTAATGAACTTCATCCGATATAGCCGGATTTCTTCTTCTTCATAATCACCGTCAAACTCTTCCAATGCCAGAGAGATGGCATCAGATTCTGCCTCCATAAAATATTCGTAAAGTTCTTCTTCTTGATCTTCGTCCAGCAATTCATCTATCCAATAATCAATGTTGAGCTTTGTGCCAGCATAAACAATAGTTTCCATTTCATGGATCAACTTATCCATATCCATCCCCTTAGCAGCGGCAATGTCATCTAATGGTAATTTTCTATCAATACTTTGGATTAGATAAAGCTTTAGTGCAGAATTGATTCCTGTACTTTTTACTATGAGATCTTCGGGGCGGATAATATTTTTTTCTTCGGTGTAGGTTTTGATAAGTGCTATGAAAGGCTCACCAAACCGCTTGGCTTTACCCTCTCCAACACCATTTATGTTGATGAGTTCCTCCATGCGAATTGGATATTTAAGTGCCATATCTTCTAAAGAATACTCTTGAAAAACTGCAAAGGGAGGGATATCGTTTTGTTGGGCTACTTGTTTGCGCAGGCCTTTCAACAATACCATCAATTCTACATCGACTACCGCACCGGTTTTCGGGGCTTGGCTCTGCTGGATATTTTTTTCATGATCATGATCTTTCGACATCATGAATGAGTGGGGGTTATTCAAAAAATCTTTCCCCTTATCACTTAAAAACAAGATGCCATAATTTTCAATCTTTTTGAAGATATAGCCTGCTACAATGGCTTGCCTAAGCAAAGCCATCCAAAACTTTTCTGATTGTGCTTTTCCCACGCCAAAAAAGGCCTTTTGGTGGGTTTTATATGAAAGGATTTGTGAATTCGTTTGACCAATGAGTATGTTAACTAATTCTTTAGGTTTGTATTTTTCATGTGTTTGTAAAATCACATCTAATAGCTGTACCAATTCATTTTGTGCTTCAACCTTAGGCTTTGGATACCGGGTATTATCGTCCATGTCTGCTCCCAAACCATTACTTTCATCGAAAGTTTCTCCAAAATAATGAAGGATAAATTTACGTCTTGAAATTGAGGTTTCGGCGTATGACACCATCTCATTGAGAAGCGCCATTCCTACTTCTTGCTCGGCAACGGGTTTCCCCGACATAAATTTTTCAAGTTTTTCAATGTCTTTATAGTTGTAAAAAGCCAAGCAGTGTCCCTCACCACCGTCTCTACCAGCACGCCCTGTTTCTTGATAATAACTTTCAATACTTTTTGGGATGTCATGATGAATCACAAACCGTACGTCAGGTTTATCAATTCCCATTCCAAAAGCAATAGTAGCCACTATTACATCACATTCCTCGTTTAAAAACATATCTTGATTCCGCACCCGCGTTTTGGCATCCAAACCAGCATGATAAGGCAAGGCATTGATTCCATTAACTTGTAAAATTTGTGCAAGTTCCTCTACTCGTCTGCGGGCTAGGCAATACACAATTCCAGACTTGCCCTCATTCCCTTTTACAAACCTGATGATGTCGGTGTCAACATTTTCAGTTTTACTTTTAACCTCATAATACAAGTTGGGCCTGTTGAAGGAGTCTTTGAAGATTGTTGCATCAGTTATGTGAAGATTCTTTTGGATATCTTCCTGTACTTTAGGTGTGGCCGTTGCAGTCAGTGCTATTATCGGGATATTGTCGTCAATCTGAACAATGATGTCTCGTAATGAGCGATAGTCTGGTCTAAAATCATGCCCCCACTCTGAGATACAATGGGCTTCATCTACTGCCAAAAAAGAAATTTTGACGGTTTGAAAAAATGCAATAGTTGACGGCTTTGTTAATGATTCTGGTGCTACATATAATAGTTTGGTCACACCTGATCTGATATCATTTTTTACTCTTTCTGTCTCAGATTTATTGAGGGAGGAATTAAGTACATGAGCAATGCCTTCTTCAGAAGAAATACCACGTATGGCATCAACCTGATTTTTCATCAGCGCTATAAGCGGAGAAACAACGATAGCTGTACCCTCTTGTATCAGCGCTGGCAGTTGATAACATAAGGATTTGCCTCCACCTGTTGGCATAATGACAAAAGTGTTTTTGCCAGCCATAAGTGCTTTGACAACACCTTCCTGTAAGCCCTTGAAGGCTGTAAATCCGAAATGTTTTTTTAATTCTTTATGAAGCTGCGCGCTCTCCATTTATCCCGTATTCTTCTTCTAGTAATTTTATCTACCAATATAAGGAATTTAATAAGATTAATTTATGAATTTCATCCAGAATCATAGTTTAAACGTTAAATAAAGATCTGACTGAGATTTCAGTCAAATCATTGAAAAACTTGAATAATACACCCGCTTTAAATTCAAATGAGTGTGTATGTAAAATCTTTTTATGCTTAAAGATCATTCATTTTTTATATTTGCCGAGACACGCACCTGCAATCAAATCAGGAATCAAATAAAGGCCAAGATGAGCAGTGAAAAAGAAATGACATTTTTAGACCATTTGGAGGAATTGCGATGGCATTTGATTCGAGCCAGCTTATCGATTGTTATTGTTGCAAGTGTTGCTTTTCTGTTAAAGGGATTTATTTTTGACTACATTCTCTTCGGTCCTAAAAAACCTGACTTTATCACCTATCGCTGGTTTTGTGAGCTATCGCAAACATTAGGGCAAGGAAATAGCTTTTGCATTACAGAGATGCCTTTTAGGATTCAATCTCGAACCCTTGCCGGGCAATTTTCAGCACATTTATGGACTTCTATACTGGCCGGTTTCATCATAGCATTTCCATATATTATTTTTGAATTTTGGCGATTTATTAGTCCAGGATTGTTGGCCAGTGAACGAAAAAATGCAAGGGGTTTTATTTTTATTGCCTCAATCCTTTTTTTCCTTGGCGTTTTATTTGGCTATTACATCGTCACGCCTTTATCTATCAATTTTTTAGGTAATTATACTGTGAGTGATGAAGTCTTTAATGATTTCGATCTGAGTAGTTATATAGGCATGCTGCGCGCTTCTGTTTTGGCTTCAGGTTTAATCTTTGAATTGCCAATTTTGATTTACTTTTTTACCAAAATAGGATTGATAACCCCAAACTTTCTTCGTAAAAACCGTAAATTTGCTTTGGTTATCGTTCTTAGTCTTTCTGCTATAATTACACCACCAGACATAGCCAGTCAGATTATTGTGACCATTCCCATTTTAATCCTTTACGAATTAAGTATTTGGATATCGAGATGGGTTCACAAGCGACAACAAAAAATGGCTTCAACAGCGGTGAAATAATATGATATTAAGAGCGGAGCAAATAGAGAAATCCTATAGAGGGCGGAAGGTTGTGAAAGGCATATCTATAGCGGTTGAACAGGGCCAAATTGTTGGTTTACTAGGGCCCAATGGTGCTGGAAAGACCACGTCTTTCTACATGATCGTAGGCCTTATTAAACCCAATGAAGGTGCTATTTATTTGGATGACCAACTCATCACTCGATTTCCAATGTATCAAAGGGCTCAAATTGGTATTGGGTATTTGGCTCAAGAAGCTTCTGTTTTTCGTAAACTTAGTGTCGAACAAAACATACTTTCCGTATTACAACTAACCAACCTTTCTAAATCAGAACAAAAAGAAAAAACTGAATCCTTACTTGAAGAGTTTGGACTCACACACATTCGAAAAAATCGTGGTGACTTGTTATCGGGAGGAGAACGCCGCCGAACAGAAATCGCCCGTGCCTTAGCTACTGACCCTAAATTTGTATTATTGGACGAACCCTTCGCTGGTGTCGATCCAGTAGCTGTAGAAGACATCCAACGCATTGTTGCACTACTAAAAAAGAAAAATATCGGTATTTTGATTACAGATCACAACGTACAAGAAACACTTGCAATTACTGACAAAACGTACCTAATGTTTGAAGGTAGTATTTTAAAAGCTGGCACCCCCGAAGTATTGGCACAAGATGAAATGGTCAGAAAAGTTTATTTGGGTCAAAACTTTGAACTGCGAAAGAAGAAACTCACTTTCTGATAGCACGTTAACCCTATGAACCTTCGGACAGTAACCCCAGAGGATGCACAAGCTTTGCAGCGACTTATTAACGAAGCCTTCAACAGAATAGATGCTGGTGATATTGATGAATCTCACTTTAATAACCCCAATATCCATTCCCTAATTGCAGAAGAAAATAACATTCTTTTAGGCACGGCCTCATTACATATTATCACAAAACTTGATCGTAAAATGGGTCAAATTGAAGATGTTGTTGTTGCTCCGAATGCTCGAGGCAAAGGCGTAGGAAAAGTATTGGTTCAGGGACTTTTAGCGTTAAGCACAGAAAAAAAATGTTACAAAGTAATCTTAAACACCAATGACCAAAACATTCCTTTTTATGAAAAATTGGGTTTTGTAAAAGGGGAAAATCAAATGGTAATTAGAAATTAATTATATGTGTGGTATAGTAGCTTACGTAGGGGAAAAAAATCCTTTACCCATAGTATTGGACGGTCTTCAAAGATTGGAATACCGTGGTTATGATAGTGCCGGAGTATTTATCAGCAATAGAAATGAAAAGCAAACAACCAAAGTAGTAGGGAAAGTGGCCGCTTTGCGAAAAGCCCTCTCCCAAAAAGTAGTAATAAATGCTACAATGGGTATGGGACATACGCGATGGGCAACCCATGGAGAACCAGCTTATCAGAATGCGCACCCACATGTATCAAATTCAGGTAACCTGGTGTTGATTCACAACGGTATTATCGAGAATTATGCCATCCTAAAAAAAGAATTAATTCTGCGTGGCTATACCTTTGAATCTGAAACAGATTCTGAAGTTTTGGTAAATTGGATCGAAGAAATACAAAAAACTGAAAAGTTAAGCTTAGCTAAGGCGACTCAAGTTGCTTTAAATCAGGTTATAGGCGCGTTTGGTATCGTTTTGTATGATATAAAAAATCCAGATAAATTAATTGTTGCTCGACTTGGAAGCCCTATTGCTATCGGACTCGATAAAGATGGATATTTCGTTGGCTCAGATGCGACACCCTTTTTGGAACACACCCGTGAAGTTGTTTATTTAGAGGATAATGAAATGGCAATATTACAACCCAGTAGCCCCCTTGAAGTGCTTCATATTCAAAACGGGAAAAAATTAGATCCTGAAATCCAACAATTAAAATGGAATTTGGAAAATATCCAAAAAGATGGTTTTGAACACTTCATGTTAAAAGAAATACATGAACAACCTGCGGCTATAAGAGATACTCTTCGTGGTCGATTATTGAATGAAGAAGGAAAAATTCAAATCAGCAGTTTCAATGAGCATCAACAAAAATTTTTGAATGCGGGTAGAATTATCATAGTAGCTTGTGGCACCTCATGGCATGCTGGTTTAGTAGGCGAATATTTAATTGAATCCTTTGCACGAATTCCAGTAGAAGTTGAATACGCTTCTGAGTTTCGATACCGAGAACCAATCCTGTATAGTGATGACATTGTCATACCGATTTCTCAATCAGGGGAGACCGCAGACACCCTAGCCGCCATAAAACTAGCTAAACAAGCAGGAGCATTTATTTACGGAGTCTGTAATGTTGTGGGGTCTTCAATTTCACGAGAAACTAATAGTGGGATGTATACTCATGCAGGCCCTGAAATTGGTGTTGCTTCCACAAAAGCTTTTACAACTCAAATTGCAGTCTTATCACTCATAGCCCTCAAATTGGCTGAAATAAAAGAGACCCTGCCACAACATGTTCTTAGAAATTATTTAAATGAGTTGGATAATATCCCAGAACAGCTCGAGCAATTGATCGCACAGAAAAAAATTGTGGGAAAAATAGCCCAACAAATTTACCAATCAACCAATTGTCTTTATTTGGGAAGGGGTTATAATTTTCCAGTAGCTCTGGAAGGTGCGCTTAAACTCAAAGAAATTTCTTACATCCATGCTGAAGGGTATCCTGCCGCAGAAATGAAGCATGGTCCCATCGCTTTAATTGACGAAGATATGCCTGTTATTGTTATTGCTACTCGTAAAGGACACTATGAAAAGATTGTAAGTAACGTCCAAGAAATAAAATCCAGAAAAGGGATCATAATAGCAATCGTAACGCAGGGTGATGTATCTGTTAAAGAAATGGCCGACTACTGTATTGAAATCCCTGAATCTTCCGCTTGTTTTACCCCGTTTTTTGCTACACTCCCCTTACAGTTTTTATCATACTATATTGCAGTTCTAAGGGGCTGTAATGTTGATCAACCCAGAAATTTGGCTAAATCTGTCACCGTCGAATAGGGGATTAATGAAGTGTTTACAAGTTATTAATAGACAATAACTTAACCTAAGAGAAAATAAAGTAATTGTCGAGATGGAGTATATTAACCTACAATAGTTCTTTTACTATCGAGTTGACATGAATCAAACAAGTATCTACAATAGTTATTTTTTCAAAGTCACTTTGATTTAGTATGAGAGAAAGTTCTGTTCCGCCAAGAATCACTCCCTCTATACTACTTTCTTTTATCATAGTATTTATGATACTTAGAAGTGTTTCCTTTGAAGATGGTTTATTGACATTAAAAACAAGTTCATTCATGTAGATATCATGTATTACGTTTTGTTCATCTTCATTAGGAA
>WTJI01000033.1 GCA_011524905.1 Flavobacteriales bacterium | reverse complement strand
AACCATAAACTATTTTCAATGAAACTATTATGCAATTTATTGATATGCATCCCTGTTTTGCTATTCGCACAGCAGAATGAGGCTCCTGCATGGGAACATAAGGTCGTATCCGATATACCCTTTATCAAACCTTTAAATAACGAATTCATAGCAGCCGCAGAAGAGATGATGGCTAATAAATGGACTCAGCAAATCCTAAATATTATTTTGGTAGACGAAGAGACATTAAGCCAAAACAGTTCTAAAGAATTGTTTCTTTTTCAAATTCAAAACAGATCTGCTGGCAAGACTGTTTCCATACCCATTGGAATCAAAATGGATTATGTCCGAAAAATAAAAAGTGGAAATAGTGCTGCCCTGCATCAATTTAGCGAAGAAACAGCAGAGTGGATAATGCGTTTTATCTAAGGTAAATTAACTTAAGGGTGAGGCAAAAAAAAGCCCGCCACTATGGGCGGGTGTAGTAGCGAGGGCAGGACTCGAACCTGCGACCTTTGGGTTATGAGCCCAACGAGCTACCTACTGCTCTACCTCGCGATATTGTTGCAAATATAGCAACAAAAACTACGCCAAACAAATGATTAAGGCAGAAGTCCACTATCTTTGTGGGGTGGAAAAAGGACAACACAAGTCAGGTTTTATTTCTATCATCGGTAATCCTAATGTTGGAAAATCTACCCTAATCAATGCTTTGATGGGTTTGGATTTATCTATTATAACACACAAAGCGCAAACTACAAGACATCGTATTTTAGGTTTGGTCAATGGTGATAATTATCAGTTGGTATTATCTGACACACCAGGTATTATTAAACCAGCCTATGAAATGCAAACAGCCATGATGGATTTTGTAAAAGAATCACTTGACGACGCTGATGTGCTTTTGTATGTTGCAGCCATAGGAGAAACCAAGATTAAAGATCCTAAATTGTTTGCTCGCATTGCCAAGACTTCAATACCTCTTCTTGTTTTACTTAATAAAATGGATTTAAGCCACCAAGAAGAATTGGAAACGGCAGTAGCACATTGGCAAGAGATGTTGCCGCATGCAGAAGTGTATCCTATTTCTGCCTTGACTAAGTTTCATGTTCCAGAATTATTGAAAAAGCTCATTGACCTTGTTCCTGAAAGCCCTGCTTATTTTCCCAAAGATCAAATGACTGATAAGCCCGAACGCTTTTTTGTCAATGAAGCCATTCGAGAAGCTATTCTGAACACCTATACAAAAGAAATTCCCTATGCTGTTGAAGTGATAACCGACAGTTTTGTGGAGGAGGAAAAAATTATCCGAATTCGTTCAATAATTTTGGTTGAACGAGAAACCCAAAAAGGCATTCTTATTGGTCATAAAGGGAAAAAACTAAAGCAAGTAGGTTCTAGTGCGCGCGGGTCTTTAGAGCGATTCTTTGGAAAAAAAATATTTCTGGAGCTTTTTGTCAAAGTTGCAAAAAACTGGCGTTCCAATCAGCAGCAATTAAAACGATTTGGTTATCATCAGTAAACAAGGCAAGGGGAGTCCAATGGAAAGCGTACTTTTGCACCAATCAAAAACAGAATGAGTAATATAGTAGCCATAGTTGGGCGACCCAATGTGGGAAAATCCACCTTTTTTAACCGGATGATTCAAAAGCGTGAAGCCATTGTAGATGCAGTGAGTGGAGTGACAAGAGACCGTCATTACGGTAAATCGGATTGGAATGGTAGCGAATTTACTTTGATTGACACTGGAGGTTATGTAGAAGGAAGTGATGATGTTTTCCAACAAGAAATTGACCGTCAGGTCAATTTGGCTATCGAAGAGGCAGATGCCATTCTTTTTATGGTAGATGTTGAGACGGGGATTACTGCCATGGATGAAGCGGTAGCTCAGTTGTTACGCAAAACCGCCAAGCCTGTTTTTATAATTGCCAATAAGGCAGATAACGGCAAACGAACAGAGGATGCTGTTGAATTCTATGCTTTAGGTTTTGAACGTATTTTCCCAATCTCTAGTATCAATGGGAGCGGCAGTGGCGAATTACTAGACGCCTTAGTGACAGAACTTCCCCCAATTGAAGAGTCTCAAGAAGACGGACTGCCACGTTTTGCTGTCGTGGGACGGCCAAATGCTGGGAAATCCTCCATTATAAACGCATTGATTGGTGAAGAACGATACATAGTGACCGACATAGCTGGGACGACTCGTGATAGCATCGATACCCGCTATAATCGATATGGATTTGATTTTAATTTGGTTGATACTGCTGGGATACGTAGAAAAGCAAAAGTCAAAGAAGATATTGAGTTTTATTCGGTTATGCGTTCGATTAGAGCCATCGAAAATAGTGATGTCTGTTTGTTGGTGGTCGATGCGACACGCGGCTTTGATGGTCAGGTACAAAACATATTTTGGCTGGCTCACCGCAACCAAAAAGGAATTGTCATTTTGGTCAATAAATGGGATTTGGTCACCAAAGATACCATGGCAACCAAAGCTTTTGAAACTGAAATAAAGAAGCAAGTCGCACCTTTTACCGATGTGCCAATTGTATTTGTATCGGCACTTACCAAGCAACGAATTTACAAGGCGTTAGAAACTGCCGTAGCTGTGTATAAAAATAGAAGTCGAAAAATTCAAACCCGGAAGTTTAACGATCTGATGTTACCAATTATCGAACGCACACCGCCACCATCACTTAAAGGGAAATATGTTAAAATAAAATTCTGTACCCAACTACCTACGCCTTTTCCGTCTTTTGCTTTTTTTTGCAATTTACCTCAGTATGTAAAAGACCCTTACAGACGATTTCTAGAAAATCAATTGCGGGAAAATTTTGATTTTAGCGGAGTACCAATTAAAATATTTTTCAGAAAAAAGTAAGGCTACAACTGGTTTTTAAAGTTCTCTAATTCCCCTTTTATTTTTTGAAGCTTTTCTAATAAGACCGTTTTTGGATCGTCACCTGAATGTGATTTTAATTGTTTTTTAGCCCCATCAATTGTCAGTCCTTTTTCTTTCACTAAATGGAAGACCAACTGAATATTTTTAAGGTCTTCAGGGGTGTATTTACGGACCCCACTCTCTTTTTTTTTGGGTTGAATAATGTCAAATTCTTTTTCCCAAAAGCGCAATAGAGAGGTGTTAACATCAAAGGCTTTGGCTACTTCACCAATGGAATAATAGCGTTTTTCAGGTAAGTCTAGATGCATCAGTCTAGGGATTGGTTTTCTTGGGTAGCTTGGTTGAGTAATTTGTCAAATTCAGCAGCCGATAAATGACCGTAGTAGAAATTTAAAGGGTTGATTTTTTTCTTGTCTTTGAAGATTTCATAGTGAAGGTGGGGGCCCACAGATCGACCAGTACTTCCCACATAACCAATTATATCGCCCCGTTTGACGAATTGTCCTCTTTTGACATTATATTTATTTAAGTGGGCATACAAACTGACATAACCGAAACCATGATCAATACGAATATGTTTACCATAGCCAGAAGAGCGGTTGTCAGCTCTTTTGACAATGCCGTTACCAGAAGCATACACAGGTGTTCCTCTGGCTGCAGTAAAATCCATACCGTAGTGAAACTTGCGTTTTTTGGTAAAAGGATCGGTACGATAGCCATAACCAGAAGCCATACGGATGAGGTCATCGTTGCGTACAGGCTGAATTGACGGAATGGCTTCGAGCAATGCTTCTTTATCTTTAGCTAACTCTTCTATTTCCGCAAGGGATTGCGACTGAACTACAATTTGTTTGGTGAGCACGTCAAGGCGTTTGGTGGTATTGATAATCAGTTCAGAATTGTCATAGCCTTCCAATTCGCTGTAGCGATTGACCCCACCAAAACCAACACGTCTTTGTTCTTCAGGAATAGGACTGGCCTCAAAATAAACGCGGTATAAATTATTGTCTCGGTCTTCAACGTTATTCAATACAGACTCAATTTGTTCTAAACGTCGGTTTAGAATGTTAAATTGAAGTTCATAGTTTTTGAGCTCCCTTGCTTGCACAATTTCGGTCGGGGTGTTTAACCAGCTGGTATTGTTGAGAACAAACAACAAAATAGCCCCAAAAATAGCAGAGGACATCAAGAATAATAGAAGGTTAGAAATCCGAAGCGGTGTCGAATTTTTAATTGGTTGATACGAAAGTGTCTTCGGATCGTAATGATATTTTACTTTCGGCATACGAAAATTTTTCCCACAATAAAATTGGAGCAAATATACATAAAATTACACTTTTAATTTGAAAATCAACTGGGTAGGCAATTCAGTCTATAACCGTTACCTTTGCAGCACGCAAATAAAAATTACCCTTCATGAAGTCTGTTGACGTCCGGCAAAAATTTCTTGATTTCTTCCAGTCCAAACAACACAGTATTGTACCCTCTGCACCAATGGTTATTAAAGATGACCCTACTTTGATGTTTACCAATGCAGGGATGAATCAATTCAAGTCCTATTTTTTGGGACAGTCAACGCCACAATCCCTCAGAGTAGCCGATACGCAAAAATGTTTGCGCGTATCGGGCAAACACAACGATCTCGAAGAAGTAGGTATTGACACCTATCATCACACTTTTTTTGAAATGCTCGGCAATTGGAGTTTTGGGGATTATTTCAAAAAAGAAGCTATTGCTTGGGCCTGGGAACTGCTAACGGACATTTATCAAATCGATCCAGACACCCTTTATGTTACCATTTTTGAAGGTGATGAAAAAGAGGGCTTAGCCAAAGATCAAGAAGCCTATGACTATTGGAAGGCTATTTTGCCCGAAGCGCGAATACTAAATGGCAACAAAAAAGATAATTTTTGGGAAATGGGCGACCAAGGACCTTGTGGTCCCTGCTCTGAAATTCATGTTGATATTCGTAGTCAAGAAGAGAAAGCACAAACCCCAGGGGCAGATTTGGTCAATCAAGACCATCCCGAAGTCATCGAGGTATGGAATTTGGTTTTTATGGAGTATAACCGAAAAGCAGATGGTTCCTTAGAAAAACTCCCGGCGCAGCATGTTGATACTGGTATGGGTTTTGAACGCCTATGTATGGTTTTACAAGGGGTTCGCTCCAACTATGACACGGATGTATTCACACCGCTAATTCGAGAAATTGAGACACGTACAGGAACCCAGTACGGAACAAACCAGGAAATTGATATCGCCATTCGTGTGATTGCCGATCACTTGCGAACGGTCTATTTTGCTATTGCAGATGGACAACTACCCAGCAATTCAGGGGCAGGTTATGTCATCCGTCGGATTCTGCGTCGTGCCATTCGGTATGGTTTCACTTTTCTGAATCAAAAAGAAGCATTTATTCACCAACTGGTCAGTATACTTAGCCAACAAATGGGTGACGTTTTTCCAGAGTTGAAAAAACAGCAAAACTTAGCTGTTAATGTAATTCGAGAAGAAGAAAATTCTTTTTTAAAAACCTTAGACCAGGGCTTAATTCTCTTGGATACTTTATTAATCAATACACAAAATCAACAAATAAGTGGTGCCAAGGCTTTTGAGCTTTACGACACTTTTGGATTCCCGTTAGACCTTACTGCTTTAATTGGCCGAGAACGTGGGTTTACAGTTGACGAAGCTGGTTTTGCAGTCGAAATGGAAAAGCAAAAAGCCCGTTCGCGTGCTGCTGCTGCCTCCACATCTGATGACTGGCAGATAATTTTTGACGATCAGGTAGAAGAATTTGTAGGGTATGATCTATTGGAAACTGATGTCAAAATTACTCGCTACCGCAAAGTGACTTCTAAGAAAGAAGGAACAATGTATCAATTGGTTTTTAACTTGACACCCTTTTATCCCGAAGGTGGGGGGCAAGTAGGGGACAAAGGTTATCTGGAAGCTGCTAACGGTGATATTCATTATATTACAAATACAAAAAAAGAGAACGATCTAATCTTACATTATTGCAAAACCTTACCCCAACAAACGGACGGTTTTTTCAAAGCAGTGGTTGATGCGCAGCAACGTATGCGAACCTCTTGCAATCATACGGCTACGCACCTAATGCATCAGGCCTTACGTAGTATTTTGGGTGACCATGTCGAGCAAAAGGGTTCTATGGTACATTCAGGTATGTTTCGTTTTGATTTTTCCCATTTTGCTAAAGTCACGCCAGAGGAATTGGCAGCAGTTGAACAGTTTGTCAATGCTCGTATTCAAGAACAACTCCCGCTGGAGGAAAGCCGGAACATCCCCAAGTCAGAGGCCATAAAACAAGGTGCATTGGCGCTTTTTGGTGAAAAATATGGCGATACGGTACGTGCTATTCGTTTTGGTCAATCCATTGAACTTTGTGGTGGTACACATGTGCCCAACACTAGTCAGATCTGGCATTTTAAAATTACAGGTGAAACTGCGGTGGCTGCTGGTATTCGGAGAATTGAAGCCATTACTGGAGACGCAGCCAAGACCTATTTTGAAGACCAAAGTCAAGTTTTGTCACAAATCCAAAGCTTACTCAATAAACCGCAAGACACAGTCAAAACCATATCCCAGTTACAGGTCGAAAATGCCCAGCTAAAAAAGGAAGTGGCAGCGTTAAGCAAGCTTAAAGCTCAGGTTCTCAAAAAAGAATTAGAAGGTCAAATGAAAACTTTGGAAGGGGTTCAGTTTTTGGCCCAACAAGTTGATCTGGACGCACAGGGAATCAAGACCTTGGCTTTCGATTTGGGTCAAAATAAAGACAATTTAGTGCTGATTTTGGGCGCAGTTGCCAACGGAAAACCCATCATCAGTTGTTACATTTCAAAAGCCTTAGTAGCTGAAAAGGAATGGGATGCAAGCAAAATTGTACGCAAATTGGGTCAGCACATCAAAGGCGGCGGTGGCGGACAAGCTTTTTTTGCTACAGCGGGTGGTAGTAATCCACAGGGAATGATGGAAGCGATGCAAGCCGCAGAAAGTGCTGTTTTTTCAGCCTAATCAACTGCTTCTGGCGGATAAGATGTTAAGATTTCATTGACCAATTTGGCGATTCGTTCGTCTCGCTTGCTGGTCATTTCTGTAAGTGGACCACGACCACGCCCTTGCCAAACCAATTGTTTGTTTGATCCATCAATCAAGTCGATGTATAGAATTCCTTCAACTCGGGAACTGATGTTTTGAAACTGAGGGCCCATAAACCAGGGGTTCCAGCCCCAAGCCCAACCCCAATAATTGTTGTTGATGTAAACGCGTTCTTTTGATTGGGTGCTGATCCGAATCAATAAATCGGGAGTAGTTGATTTGGTCAAACCCTTATTTGCCATGTTAGTATCTATATTTCTTAGAATTCTTCGTTTGTCTAAATCTGAAATTTCAACAGCATCGATATCCTTTTTTAAATAAGCGTAGGTACTGTACTGATTAAAATCGACAGTGCTGTCAAAATCACTGAATACAGCTATTGAAGCGCATCCTCCAGTAAGCACACTAAGACAGAAAAGAAGGTATTTAAATTTCATATTCATAAAGATATCGTACCAAAAATTATGCCGTAGATTTAGAATCCCCGTTTCGTGTCAAAGCCATAAGGGCAGTGTCGACAGCCGCTTTGACAGCAATAGCCTCTTTTAAGGTGATATTGTTCGGTAAAAACCCGGTAGCCCTCGGGGCTAAGGTAAAAGTCACCTTCTTCAAGGGGTGGTAGGGGGCCTAGTGACATCGCGTAATTTTTCTTTCAAGGTACAAAGCTTCGTATCTTTAGCCAACAATTGTTATCAATGTTTTCATCCTTTGTTGTATCAGAAAATCAATATGTAGCAACACTTGCTGGTATCCGCCTGACATTAAAAAGAGAAGATCAAATTCATTCACAAGTGTCGGGGAATAAGTATCGAAAACTAAAGTATAATTTTCTAGAGATACAGAAACAAGTCAATCCGCTAGTGCTAACCTTTGGAGGTGCTTTTTCCAATCATTTAGCCGCTGTTGCTGCTGCTGGTGCCACGTTGGATATTCCCGTTATCGGTTTGGTTCGTGGCCAAGAATGGGCTAGTCAATGGCACCAAAGTCCCACCCTAGCTTTTTGTCATTCCCAGGGAATGCAACTCAGATTTTTGACTCGAGATCAGTATCGTAACAAAGATATTCCCTCAGATTTGGCTACTATCCCGCATAGGCTTCTACCTGAAGGGGGAACCAACCAACTGGCCATCAAGGGGTGTATGGAAATCTTGAGTTTGGAGGAAGCTAACTATGATACAATTTGTTGCTGCGTTGGCACGGGGGGTACGCTTGCTGGACTGATAGAAAGTAGCCAAGCCCAACAGACCATTTTGGGTTTTCCTGCAGTGAAACATACGAATCTTGAAAATGATATTCGGCAATGGACAAATAAAACAAACTGGCAGTTGGTCCCTGGCTTCACCTTTGGCGGCTATGCAAAAGTCAATGATACTTTGGTCACCTTTATGAATAACTTTTATAAAAAATATCAGATTCCCTTGGATCCCATCTATACAGGAAAAATGCTTTTTGGTATTTTTGACTTAATAAAACAAGGCCAATGGCAGTGGGGAAAAAATTTACTGATCATTCACAGCGGTGGATTGCAAGGAATCGCTGGTTTCAATCAAAGACGTTTAGCTCTGGGCAATTTACCACTCGAATATGCCTGTTGACTTTACTCTTGCTTGTTTGGGGTTGTGGGGTCACAAGAGTGCGCTATGCGAAGGACAATCAGGCGAAAACAACTCAAACGAAAAATGCCATTCCTAAGGCCAAAAAAACAAAATCGACCCAATCCGAATTGTCATCCAATTTTGTGTTCGATTCCAATCAATCTACAGCAGAAAGAATAGCACGATATATTGAATACTTTGGGCCTATTGCCCAAAAAGAAATGGAAGCGTATCATATTCCCGCCAGTATAACTCTTGCTCAAGGATTACTAGAATCGGGGAATGGAAGTGGACGTTTGGCTAGAGAAGCGAACAATCACTTTGGAATCAAATGTCACAGTGACTGGAAGGGTGGACGAATTTATCACGACGATGACGAAAAAGGGGAGTGTTTTCGGGTTTATCAAAATCCGAAAACATCGTACCGTGACCACTCTCTGTTTTTAAGTCAGCGCCAGCGATATGCTTTTCTGTTTGAATTGAATCCCAACAATTATAAGGCGTGGGCTCGTGGACTTAAAAAAGCTGGTTACGCTACAGACCCTAAGTATCCACAGAAATTGATCAGTTTAATCGAACGTTATGCCTTGAGCGATTTTGACAAAAAAGTGAAACTAAAAAAACGCAGTCCAAACCCTGCAAAAGCTTATATCGCTTCTGATAAAGAACACCAAGTTCAACAAGGAGACACCTTATATAGCATTGCTCGTCAATACGATGTGCCAGTCAGTGAACTGATTCAACTCAATAAAATAGAAAATAACACCATATTTCCGGGTCAGCTGCTGCGCTTACCCAAACTCAAATAATATGCAATATCAAAGAAGTAGTGCGTTGTTTCAGACCGCACAGCAATTCATTCCCGGAGGGGTAAATTCTCCAGTTCGTGCCTTTCAAGCTGTTGGAGGTATCCCGATTTTTGTTGATCGTGCCAAAGGTGCCTACCTGTATGACGAAGATGGTAATCGATTGATCGACTATATTTCAAGTTGGGGTCCGATGATATTGGGTCATGCATTTGATCCTGTGATCGAAGCAGTAAAAAGTCGTGCAGATCGTGGGACTTCCTATGGTATGCCTACTGAATTGGAAAACCAAATTGCAGAATTGGCAGTAGAAATGATTCCTCATATGGATCAGATACGAATGGTTAATTCGGGTACTGAGGCTTGTATGAGCGCTGTTCGATTGGCAAGAGGATTTACAGGTCGTGAAAAACTAATCAAATTTGCCGGCTGTTACCATGGTCACTCTGATGCATTTTTGATTCAAGCAGGAAGTGGCGCTGTTACATTTGGTGCGCCCAGTAGCCCAGGCGTAACACAAGGCACAGCACGAGACACCCTTTTGGCTGATTATAACAATTTAGACAGTGTAGCATTCCATTTTGAACAACATCCCGATGCTATTGCTGCTATTATTGTAGAACCTGTAGCGGGTAATATGGGTTGTATCGTCCCCCAGCCAGGTTTCTTGGAGGGATTGAGAAGTCTCTGTGACCAATATGGGACATTACTTATTTTTGACGAAGTCATGACAGGATTTCGCTTAGCACCTGGTGGGGCACAAGAGCGACTCGGAATCCGTGCCGACATGGCTACATTCGGAAAAGTTTTAGGCGGTGGCTTACCCGTTGGAGCTTTTGCGGCCCGAAGAGAAATTATGGCACAATTGGCACCGAGTGGACCTGTTTATCAAGCTGGAACCCTAAGTGGCAATCCCCTAGCTATGGCAGCAGGTTTTGCTATGTTACAGCACTTGAAGACCAACGATACAGTTTTTTCTAGTTTGGATCATAAATGTCTCTTGCTGGAACAAGGGATGCATGCGCTCCTAAATTCCAAAGGTTTACCTTATCAAATCAATCGCTTAGGGTCTATGATTTCACTTCATTTTACCGATCAAGCTGTTACTGATTTTAAGACTGCTGCACTTGGAAATAATGACACATTTAAAAATTATTTCCATGGCATGCTTAAACGTGGGGTGTATTTGCCGCCATCTGCTTTTGAAAGTTACTTTTTGAATGATGCTTTGAGTGAAAGTGATATAAATTTCACGCTAACAGCTCTTGAAGATTGGTTAAAAACAGTTTAAAGATTTTTTTAGGGGGATAGCATCTAGTATGTTCTTTGGTTCGGTATATCCCCTGTTTTTGATTGAGACCAAGTGTTGCCTGTTGTAGTAAAAGGATTGTATTAAATGAAACGTTTAATGCCTTTATAGGCGAAAATACTGGCAACTCCTAGTGATGTAATGATTAAACCTGCAACAACAGCCATCCTTGCCAACATGGCGAAATAAGCCAACACCATCAAGCCTAAAAGGGTTAGGAAAGCACAAAGCCATCCAGCAAAAATCATACGGTGCGCACCTTTGGCGGTAATGCGTTGTAATTCATGAGCATTGGACTGCTCTTTTTCTGCCATTGTCACAATACGGTCAGCCAGTCCAGGTAAAATAGAATCAAATTGCTGTAATTCTGCAGCTGGTGGCAATGGTCCAGAGTGGAAAGAGGTCTGCTGAATATGCAGTTCAGTTTTTCTTTTTTTGGATTTGTTTTCGGTGCGGGGCTGTTTGTTCATTGTAGGTCTTTTTTAGGTAGGCCCCCGCAGTATACCAGTGGGCACGAAAATCGCCACTTGTATTTGTTTGCTGCAGCTGGGCGAACCCTAATGTGGGCTGCATCGCAGACACCATACCAATTAAAAATGATTTCATAGGTGTAAATTTGGATGTATTCAAATATAAAAAAACCCATTAAACAAAGAATCGTCTCTGTGATGCGTCCTTAGGCTAGACGGGTTCAAGTGAAATTGGCAGTGGCATCGAAAGATTGATTCTTAAAATTTTGTCAAAAAGATGGATGTAGATAGGAAACAATCATTCTCTAAAAAGCACCCTTTCATTGTTTGTGCATGTACCCCAAAAAAAACCTGCTAAAAGCAGGCTTTTAAAAAAGTGTGTTGGAACACTAATGGCGCCGAACGGGCCTTCTTTCTTTTCTTTTTCTAGCTTTTTTTTCCATCATATCTCTAAACTGGTTGAACTGGTCGGGGCTCAATATCGCCTCCATCTTGCGTTGCAGGGCAATCTGTGCATCCAGGCGTTCGGCATGAAGGGCTATTCGTTCGTCTTTTGAAAGCGAACGGGGATCCTCTGGTCGATCGGGTCGCTGGCTTTTGTGCGCTTCCAGGAGTTGCGCTACTTGTTGTGCCTGCGTGTCTGATAGATTCAATGCCAATGTCAAACGTTTGGTTTGAATCAAAGTATTGTCCATTTCTCTATCCTTTTTTTCAGCTTGTGGGGGCTGTGCAAAGAGTGATCCAGCACCCAACAAAAGACAGCTTAACATAAATTGTTTCATAATATAATTTTTGTGTTAACTTTTTCTTTGACTGGCATGAGAGATAAAGGTTTAGGCCTTAACAAAAATTTGGGAAAAAGTTGTTTATTCGGGCTTCTTAATAGCCTATTTCTTTGAATCATTGGAACCCAACGGGCATAGATATTGTTGAAACGACTTTTGGCATTTCGTCACTTCAACACCCACTTTGTGCTCCTCAGGGCGTTACCAATTAGATCAACGCTACCCAAAGTTCATCCTCTTGTTTTTGAACTTGAGCTATTTTTTTACTAGTTAATCCTTTTATGGCTTTGTCCCATTTTTTATTACTCAGTCCAGCGGTCTCCTTTAATGAAGGCAGTTCAATGGGATTTTCTTTTTTTAATAGTTCTAAAACTAGATTTTCTTCATCAGTAAGTGCTACTTTTTTCTGTTCAGGTTTCATCTGTGGGAAAAAAAGTACTTCTTGGATAGAACTATTATTCGTCAATAACATGCACAAACGATCAATTCCAATACCAATCCCTGAAGTAGGGGGCATGCCATATTCTAGCGCGCGCAAAAAATCTTGATCGATAAACATGGCCTCATCGTCACCTTTTTCTGACAAGGCCAGTTGGGCCTCGAAGCGCTCTCGTTGGTCTATGGGATCATTTAGCTCTGAATAGGCATTGGCCAATTCTTTACCATTGACCATCAGTTCAAAACGTTCGGTCAGTTTGGAGTTACTTCGATGTTCTTTGGTTAGGGGACTCATCGACTTAGGGTAGTCAATGATAAAGGTTGGTTGAACGTAGTGATGCTCGCATTTTTCTCCAAAAATTTCATCGATCAACTTGCCTTCTCCCATGGTATCATCGACATCAATTCCCAGATTTTTTGCCGTTTGACGTAATTGGTCTTCGTTCATTTCCGAAATATCAATACCCGTATGGGTGTGGATGGCTTCCAAAATTGGTACCCGTGGGTAAGGGGCTTTAAAACTGATTTGGTTTTCTCCAACGGTGACTTCGGCACTGCCAGTAGCTTCAACGGCCACCTTTTCTAATAAAGCTTCTGTAGTTTCCATCATCCAGAAGTAGTCCTTGTAAGCAACATACAATTCCATAACAGTAAACTCCGGGTTGTGGGTTCTATCCATCCCTTCATTGCGAAAGTCTTTTGCGAATTCGTAGACGCCATCAAACCCTCCAACGATAAGGCGCTTAAGATACAATTCATTGGCAATTCGTAAGTAGAGAGGTATATTCAAAGCGTTGTGATGCGTAGTAAAAGGTCGGGCTGCAGCCCCACCTGGGATAGGTTGTAGAATGGGTGTCTCAACTTCTAAATAATCCATCTCATTGAAAAATGTGCGTATGGATTGTGTGATTTTAGTACGCTTTACAAACGTATCTTTTACTTTGGGATTGACGATCAGATCGACATAACGTTGACGATACCGCATTTCGGGATCGTTGAATTCGTCATATACCCTGCCTTCCGCATCGGTTTTGGGAAGTGGCAGTGGACGGAGGGTTTTATTAAGTACCTCAAAAGATTGAACCATGACAGTAGGCTCACCAACTTGGGTGGTAAACAAACGGCCGCGGATACCAATTATATCACCAATGTCCAGTAATTTTTTATAGACATCGTTATACAATGTTTTATTCTCGCCAGGGCAAATTTCGTCACGGTTAAAATAAACCTGTATTCTGCCTTGGCTGTCTTGTAATTCTGCAAAACTGGCTTTTCCTTGAATGCGCCGGGACATCAACCGACCAGCAATAACCACTTCCTTGTCTTCTTCAAATTGGCTTTTGATGGCTTGAGAACTGTGGGTCACAGGAAAAAGGGCAGCGGGATATGGATTGATACCCAACTGTTGAAGGCTTTCTCTTTTTTCTCTTCGGACAAGTTCTTGTTCAGAAAGTGGCTGCATAGCATAAAATTTTGGCAAAGATAGGCATTGGTTAGCAATCGGAATGAAAATCCCTATCTTTGAGCAAACCTACTTTCATGAGTTTTTGGCGCGTTTTATTGTCCATACTTTTTCCGCCCCTTGCTGTTTTTGACCAAGGCTGTGGCTCTATTCTAATTGTGCTTATCCTTACTTTATGTGGTTGGGTGCCTGGTGTGATAGCTGCGCTCGTTATTCTAAACAATCCTCAAAATTATTGATTTGAAAAAAAACAAAATTATTTGGGTCCAAAATTTAGGGAAGGTGTCCTACAAAAATTGTTGGACATATCAAGAGGAATTGTTTCAAGGCATCATTGACCAAAAAAGAGCCAATCGAAATACGAACAACTTTCAAGAGACAAAGAATTATTTACTTTTCGTTGAACATCCACATGTGTTCACACTTGGGAAAAGTGGGAATATGGACAACTTATTATTAGATAAAGCAAGACTAGCAAAAGAAGGAATCGAATTCTATAAAAGTAATAGAGGTGGTGATATTACCTATCACGGTCCAGGACAAATTGTGGGATATCCCATTTTGGATTTAGATCATTTTTTTACTGACATCCATCGCTATTTAAGGACACTAGAAGAAGTAATCATTTCCACTCTGGCAGATTATGGATTAAAGGCTACAAGAAGCCCAGGTGAAACGGGAGTTTGGTTGGATGTGGGAACACCTTTTGCCAGGAAAATTTGTGCGATGGGAGTACGGGCCAGTCGCTGGGTAACCATGCATGGATTTGCCCTAAATGTCAATACCAATCTCCAGCACTTTGAACACATCATCCCTTGTGGTATTCAAGGTAAAGGCGTTACTTCATTGGAAAAAGAATTAGGTAAACAAGTCCCTTTGAAAGCTGTACAAGAAAAAATCATCCGACACTTTGCCGAGCATTTTACAGCAGATTTAAGGATTGATTTGGTAAATCACTAACCCATTATCTTCAGCAGCCACAACTAACTGGGTATTCTTTTTATTGTCAAGGCTCAGCGCTGCCGGCCCTACACCATACACAGGAAAACCACCAACAGCCGTTCCATTGCTGTAGAACAAATACACCTTCTGACTGTCTACATCGGTAGTTGTTATGTATAATATGTTGTTGAGGTAAAATATTTTTGGCGATGTATAATTTCCATAAGGCAATTCTATTGGAATTCCTTTAATGGACAATAAATTTTCAGAAAGTGTCACCAAAGACTTCGTCGTTGCATCAATCTGGTGGCTGGGTTTCAGTTCATAAGGGCTTTTGATGACATTGCCACGTAAATCCACTTGTACCAAATTGCCCTCCATATCAGTTGTTGCAAAAGTATCTAAGTAATTAAAAATGGGATTGTCGCTAAAAGAGATTTTAGTTCCTACCTTAATACGATCATTCCCTACACGATTTAAAATACCCAACACTCCATTACTTTGTTGAAGCAACAAATAGTCTTTCTTTTTGATACGCGCGTGCTTGGGTGGATTAATCAATGGTGACCCGAGTTGTGTTCGCTTGAAGCCTCTAACTTTTTTTCCTTTTTTGTCGTACATCAGCAATTGCTTGTCCTGTGCCATAACGAACCGATAGTTCTTGTTGTTGTCGTAATCAAAGATGGCTAATGGTAAGGGTTCTTTTGAGCGAGGTAATTTGAGTTTAAACGGCTTTACTTCCTTTCCATTTCTATCAAGAACGTACAAATAGTTTTGGGTACGAAAAGCCATTTGCCATTTTTTATTTTTATATAAATCCACTTGAAGAATGGGACCAATGATTGGTTCTTTTATATCTTTTTTCCAATATAAGTTTCCTTTGTTTGAAAATAAATACAGTTGATTTTTAGTGTCTTGCACAGCTACGTCCATACTTTTAGTACGGTGATTTTTCAACCACTGGGGATTGCTGGCCAAAGGAGCTTGTAGGCTAAAATTAGCTAGTGCATTGACTTGACCTTTTTTTCTTTTTTGTGATTTACTTCCTAGCCGAAAATGAAGATGCGCAAAATCTACTTCGCCAACCCCTTGGAGTCCAATGAGTGGATAGCGATTAGTTGGAAAGGACTTTTCGTCAAAAACCTCCTTAGTTTGTGCCACCCATAAAAAAGAACCTCGATTTGAAAAGGCATCTTCAAGCGATTGAAAAGCAATATTTTTTTCCATCACTCGCCCATCTTTAAATTGGCTAATCACGTGTTTTAAAAAATCTTCATTGGCTGTAAATACTGCAAAATCATCCAATAGGGCTCCCCATTTCAATGTTTTGGTTTGTCCAAAAGCCTTGCTAAGCTTTTCTATGGTTTCTGGCAAATCAATCCTATAATAAGTTTCTTTCCTGAAGGACTTCATATTTTCTCCATCTGATAAGAGCGGAAATTGATTTTCCAAGGTGGTAATATGCATCAATAAGGCTTGATTGTTTTGTTCTCTGACCCATCCAATTTCATCGACCAAAGACAAACTTCTTAAATCAACTGTACTGACCGCCATATTTCGGAGCTGGGTGTAACGGCGAAAATTACTTTCTACTTGTGCCATATTACTGATGGGAAAGGAAAAGAAGGCGTCTGCTGTTTCAGGAACAATTGCCGGAATTTGACTTGTTTTTTGATCTAATGTTTGCAACCAATTGATCGGATTTGCAACAGAGTCATTCAGTAAGGTTACTCCGTCTATTTCTAGCGGTTCATTGAGTTCGATGTCCAAAGCGAGCCAATTCGTAGTTTTGGAATTTAGGTAGGGTGTAGACGGTAATAAAAGTTGGGTCAACAACGCTGCATCTGGACGAATCATCAGGTTAGCTTCGCTGTTTTGATTGAGACTTTCTTTGAGCTGCTGAATGGAGGATTGTACAATTTCTTTTTGAGTAAAATTCCGAATGCAGTTTTCAAGCGTCAAGAGGGTGTTGGAACGCAGTCGCAAGCCACCCATTCGTGCGACAAAGTAGTTTTTTGGGCTTTTGTGTATGGCAATCCCTTCATATACTTTGAGTTGAGGATGGGGGATGGCTAAGCTATCTGCAAGTGGTATTGTACCAATAAATGTTGTGGCAAGAGTTTCTTTGCCTTTAGGTGAAAACACCAATAGGTCTCCTGATTTAGATGAGGCAGGAACTAAATTAGAGAGGGTACTCGTCAGAGTTGGATTCTTTTTCACCCAATATCGAAGGAGCGCATTGTTAGTGATAGCTGTTTCGATATCGGTAAGATCATTAAGTTGTAATACCCCAAAAGCATTGTGTGGAACCAATTCATAAGGCTGAACGGTTGATGATTTTACTTGTGAGCAACCATTTATCATAAATGCAATCAATAAGATTACGGGGGCCCAAATAGAATTCAATAATTTTTTGGAATCCAAAAGGTGGACTCTGGAGAGGTAGGAAAGCTTCAAATTAACCGAGTTTTACACAACAAAAGTAGGAACTTATAACTGTAGTTCCAATTGGTCAGGTAGGAGTCGAAAGGATTTTCTATGGTGAAGGCAAGGCCCCAATTGGGCAAGAGCCATTCTGTGCTTTTTTGTTGGGTAGCCCTTATTTTTATTCCACTGATATTCTGGAAAATCTTTATGACAGTTTTGCATAAAGGCGTCACGATAGGTTTTTGCTAGGACGGAAGCCGCTGCGATATTCAAAAACCGACCATCTCCTTTGATTTCACAGCGGTGGGGAATGTTCTTGTACGGGTGAAAGTGGTTGCCGTCTACCAAAATGTGATCGGGAAGAATAGCTAGTGATTCTATGGCTAAATGCATGGCTTTGATAGCGGCATTAAGAATGTTGATTTGATCAATTTCTTCTGGAAAAACATGGCTAACTGCATAAGCCAAAGCTTCATTTTCTATCTGCTCTTTTAGTTGTAATCTTTTTTTTTCTGAGAGGATTTTAGAGTCATTCAGTATTTCAGATGAAAAACTAGCAGGCAAAATAACAGCAGCAGCTGTGACAGGTCCGGCCAAACAGCCTCTGCCTGCTTCATCTGTACCAGCCTCCAAACCTTCCGAAAATTGTCTTCTTAGTCCCATACTATTCTGCTTTTCTTGCCATGTATAACAATTCTAAAATACCAAAATAGTGTAACTTCGCAACCGAATCTGAGGAATCCATGCCAAATCGTTTTCTTGTATTATTACTTTTGGGCTCCAATCTGTTGTGGTCACAGCAGTCAGTTATAGATTCTTTGCCGCAGACAAGTGGTGATTCTTTGGAAACAGCTAGTCAAGTAATCGACTCATTACCCCCTCTAAAGAACAACACGCCCTCTGATTTTATTGAAAATATACCATTGACAGAAGCCATTCAGGACAGTATTGTACAAGAAGTTGACTCCATCGGAAAAGTTAAGGATAATCTTAAAATGGAGTTGAAAAAAAAGAAAAAAAAATCGACAATTAAACGGCGCTACATCCCAATTGACACGCTGGCTCTAATCAATAATTACAAAGTTTTTTATGAAGATGGAAGCACTGCGACAGTTGACACGTCTTTGACGCTTCAAAAAGATTATAAGTTTAATTTCTTACGCCAGGATTATTTCGAATTATTGCCTTTGTCCAACGTGGCTCAAGGTTTTAGTCGTTTGGGTTATGATTTTTTGAACCAACCCTTACAGCCTATTATGGGTGCACGTATCAATCATTATGGGTTTTTTGAATCTGATGATATTCCTTATTTCCAAGTACCTACGCCACTAACAGAACTTTTTTTCAGAACAACATTCAAGCAGGGAGAATTAGTTGACGCTTTGGTAACAGTAAATACATCACCCAAACTCAATTTTATGGTTTCCTACAAAGGGTTAAGGTCCTTGGGGAATTATCAGAATTCAAGAGCAAATGGAGGACAATTTCGAGGAAGTGTTAATTATAATGACGCAGAAGAACGTTATCAGCTCCGATCCCATTTTGTAGCCCAAACCCGAGAAAACCAAGTCAACGGAGGGCTCAATGAAGACAGTATTTATTTTTTTGAAAACGCCCCTTATTACCAAGAAGTTGATAATAATGGCAATCCTGTTTTCGATGACAACGGAGATCCCGTCGAAATATTCTATGATGGCTTTCTTGACCGTGCCCGTTTGGGTAATAATATGATAGGTCAAAGTATATTATCGGGACGACGTTTTTATCTGGGTCAAAAATATCGACTTAATAATGCTCCTGCTGATAGCCTTAAACAGGGTATAACCATTGGCAATCGTTTTACCTATGAAAAAAGATTCTACGAATTTTCTCAAAGTGGAAATAAAACATTTTTTGGGGATATCGACGAAACAATCGAGAAAGTATATGATCGTTCAGATTTAAAAACAATCACCAACGAAACCTTTATAGAAACAAAATTGCCCATTATTGGCCATTTAAAAACAGGTTTGATGTTTAATCGTTGGGCCTATTCGCTGGGTCAAAATGATACGGCCAGCAATACATTATCTATAGGGCAGCAAGTCAATCAGCTGGCATTATTTGCCGATTGGGAAAACCAACTGGGAGCATATACGTTCAGGGGCAAATTTCATCATGCTTTCTTAGCTGATGTAGCAACAAGACATTATGAGGTTGAGGGGCAAACAGTTTTTCTAAAGAATTTTTCAGCTGATTTGGGCGTGCAGTATAGAAGTCAGCCGCAAAACTTTAATTTTTACCAATATCAGAGTGATTATATTGATTTGAATTGGGATCAAACAGACCTAAAGAACACAAAACGACTCAGTTTTTACGCAAGACTCAACCATAATCGTTGGTTTGAAGTTGATGCCCAATGGCATCAGATTAATAATTTTACATACCTGCGTAATGTTACGCGATTATCTAGGTGGGGCAGCGAATTACTCATAACACCTACTCAATCCCAAGACCAGTTAGAGTATCTCAAACTACGACTTTCAAATGAGATTTCACTTGGGAAGTTTTCCTTGAACAATACGGTCCAATATCAGCGTGTCGTTCAAATTGAAGCGGATAGGCCTACGGGTGAACTTGGAGAACCCATACTTTTAAGTGTCCCCAAATGGATAACGCGTAACACGCTTGCCTTTTCCTCTCAGATATTTAAAAAGGCTTTATTCCTTCAAACAGGCTTTCATTTTCAGTTTTTCACTGGTTTCTATGCGGATGCTATTCATTCTGTCCTTGGGGAGTATGTGACACAAAACAATAAGTTGATTGGTGAATATCCTAGAGTAGATTTTTTTGCCAATGCCAAAATAAGTCAAACACGCGTCTTTTTTAAAGTAGAACACTTAAACAACAGTATTTCTGGGTACCGCTATTATGTAGCACCCTTCTTTCCGTACAGAGATTTGAGTATTCGTTTTGGTGTTGTTTGGAATTTCTTTCAATAATTTAAAAATAAATCTCCAAACAGTTTTGGAGTTCAGAAAAGGGTTTTATATTTGCACCCGCTTCTG
>WTJI01000057.1 GCA_011524905.1 Flavobacteriales bacterium | reverse complement strand
CTGTTAATCAGAGGGTCCTTGGTTCGAGCCCAAGAGGAGGAGCAACTAATAATGATATAACCGTTATGCTGTAATAGTGTAGCGGTTTTTTAGTTTTTGATTTCAATCAGAGCCTTATCTAACTTTGATTTATAATCTGAAATTCGTGCGTGAGCCAGGCCATCAATTAAAAGAATTACTCCAAGCATAAGAATCGTTGTAATCATACTTGCTCTCCATAAAGGCCTGTCAACAAGAAAAATTACGGTCGAACATACCAAAATAATTACAGGGATTGAGGCAAAAACAATTGTTTTGTATTCCTTAAGTGTGCGGTCTACTCGTTCTAACTCTGAATTGATAAATGAAATAGGTTCATCATTATAATCGACTTCAAATTGAATGATTCTCGATTTATTGGTAAAAAACAACCCAACGCCAACAGTCATTAAAAACATTCCTGCAACAAGCATTGGAACAATGTAACTTTTTGCTAAGTCGGTTTTACCAAACTGCCATAATCCAAAACTCAATGAGAGAAAAATAATCCCACAAAGGATAAAAAATGAGGTTGAAACTAATTCTGCTTTTGCCCAATCGACTGCAATTTTTAAAATATCCATCTGTTCAATGTTATATCCTACAAATTTAAAATCTATTATCTATTTAAAAATAATGTCACAAATAGATTTTGTGCTGCAACTTTGAATAATAGGGGGAGCAACTTATAATGATAAAACCGTTATACTTTTTTAGTGTAGCGGTTTTTTTATTTTTGATCATCATCAATTAAAAATACATGCGTTTTATTTTTTCTACAATCTTATTACTAATCACTCTTGGATGCTCAAATGTCAAAAAAACCAATTCAGAATTAAATTTTGAGGGAATAGAAGGAAAAAAGGAGTTTAGTTCAACATCATATATCACTGCAGGAGATCGTCTTTATGCGATCGGTGCACAAAATGGTTCTTTTCCCGAAATTGGGTGGCATATTCAAGATGAAATGGGGGGTGTTTGGAATCACCCAATTAAGCTTTTAGATGGATATAAAGTAATAATAAAGAAAGATAAAAGTTCTGAAGAATTAGTTGATGCCTCTTTTATCAATTACCCCTATGGAAATAAACTTATTTATGAATTAGAAAGACTTAATTTATTGGTTGAGCAATTTCAATTTTCGCCAAACCAGCATCAAGGACTTGTAATAGAATATACAATAACTAATAAATCTACATTGCCATTTAATGGAAAACTGGAATTTCAAGCTTCATTTGATTTAAGACCCACTTGGTTAGGTGAGCGTTCTAATATGATTGATGGAAAAGATATTATTGAGTTTATAGACGATGAAAATATTATAAGCGCAAAAGATAGTAAAAACAATTGGTTTTCAATGATTAGTTCTTCAGAAGATCTTCTTAATTCTAAAAGAATTTCAAGCAATTATAAGGGTAACGGAGCTACCACCTCTTCTGAAATAGTTCTTTCAATTAATGCAAATTCATCTAAAAAGATTCATTTCTTTATTTCAGGCTCATATCAAAATACCTCAGACAGTCGACAAGAATTATTTGAGCTAAAAAACAATCATGATTCGCTGCTTGAAAAAAAGAAATTACGATTTAAAAGTGTAGAAGAGCAGTCAAAATTAACAACATCTGACCCGGAATTTGACAAAGTTTATCGTTGGCTTAAATACAATTCTGAATGGTTTATACGTGAAGTTCCTCAGATTGGAAGAGGGATTGCTGCTGGTTATCCTGATTACCCATGGTGGTTCGGTTGCGATAGCGAATATGCCCTTAAAGGATACCTCTCTATCGGACAGTTTGATCTCGTTAAATCAAATATAGAATTAATAGCAAAGTTATCTCGAGAAACCAATACCAACGGCCGCATCATCCATGAAGCGTCAACCAATGGGGTAGTTTTTAATCCCGGGAATCTCAATGAAACACCTCAATTTACCTCATTAGTTTGGGAGTCGTATAAATGGACGGGAGATATATCAATTCTAAAGGAAAACTTTGATCTCATCAAAAAAGGTCTTCGATGGATTTCAACAGAAATGGATATTGACAAAAATGGATTTCCTGAAGGTGCTGGAATGATGGAAATTCACGGTTTGGAATCAGAAATGATCGATGTGGCAACTTATACTCAACGAGGATTTGAAGATGCCGCTCAAATTGCCAATCTATTAAATGAACCAGAATTAGCATCAGATTATCAAGAAAAATCAAATATTCTAAAACGTAGGATTAATGAGGATTTTTGGGTAGACGATTTTAATTCTTATGCTGATTTTATAGCATCTGATGAAGAAACATTACATCTCATAGATGACGCAATTATCCGTGCTGACACATTAAATAAGCCATGGGCTGTAGAAGAACTAAAACTCACAAAAAAATACGTGACAGAAAACCCATCAAAAGGCGTTAGACCCTTTGTGCTTCACCATAATTGGGTGGTAAACACGCCTATGGAGATGGGAATTGCTGATTCAAATAAAGCAATTAAGGCGTTAAAGACAGCAGAAAAATTTGTGAATCCGTTTGGTGTTTTTGTGACAGGGATCGATCGAGATGACTCTGCTGGCAAAGACACAGGCTCTTTTAAAGGAAGTAAAGTGTTTTCTTATACCGGAGCTGTGATGACATTGCCCACAGGTGTGTCTGCGATTTCAGAAAATAACTATGGGAACCCTAATAAGGCTTTAGATTATCTCAAAAGAATGGGAAGGAGTTTTAGTTTTGCTTTACCAGGAAGCATCTACGAAGTATCTCCTGATTATGGAATGTTTACTCAAGCTTGGAACCTATATAGTTATGCTTTTCCTGTTGTTCAGCAATTTTTTGGTATTAATCCTGATGCGGCAAATAAAACCATCTTAATCTCCCCTTTAATGCCTCAATCATGGGAAACTGCTAAACTTGAAAATGTCAAAGTAGGAGATAACAAAATATCTTTAAATTATAAGAAAACGAAACAAGGGTATTCTTTTGAAATAGAAGTAGATAATCCCAATTGGATCATTGATTTTAAAACTAAGGAAAATGAAGTTTTAAAATCAACTACGTCTCTTTCATCAACACATAAGATTTATAAAGTTACCTCAGGGATTTAATTTTTTATAATAGAATTAAGTCACTAAAAGATTTAGTTGTGCTGCAACTTTGAATAATAGGGGGAGCAAGCGTAGCCGCTAGACTACACTTACGATGACAACCATTTAAAGCCCTTCACTTCGGTGAGGGGTTTTTTCTATTTACCCAATGTATTTAAACTAAGGTGTCTTTAAAACATTAAAAAAAACTGCAGCTACACCTTCCTAAAGGCTATAGTGATTTGAACAGGGGGGCAGATTAGCCCTTCCAGGTACCCCCATAACGGTAGTGACTATTGTTGGCTTTTACAGCAATAACACATGATTTGCACAAAAAATACCACAAGCGATCTGATTGGTATTGCACCCTATACATCACATGGTATTCACCATTACAAACAGGACACTGCTTAACTCTGCTCATGATTTTGTTTACAGCTGTGAAATTATCTTATAAATGGCTCTGGTGCTTTCGCTTTTAGAGTATGTTACTTCTAATTGATTGTTTAAACCACTAGCCTACTTTAGCAGCTCTACGTTTGCGTTCGTTTTCGTCTAAAAACACTTTTCGGAGTCGGAGGCTGTTGGGGGTAACTTCAACATATTCATCGCCTTGGATATATTCTAAAGCTTCCTCTAATGAAAATTTAATTGGGGGTGCCAGCTTTACCTTGTCATCTGACCCTGCTGCACGTACGTTGGACAGTTTTTTTGTTTTAATCACGTTTACCACCAAATCGTCTCCACGTGAATTTTCACCGATAACCTGCCCTGCATATACTTCTTCATTGGGTGCTATAAAAAACTTCCCCCTATCTTGAAGTTTATCCAAAGAATACGGAATTGCACTTCCTTTTTCCATGGAAATTAGGGAGCCGTTAATACGTCCTGGAATGGGGCCTTTGTAGGGGGCAAACTCTTTAAAGCGGTGATTCATGATGGCTTCCCCTGCTGTTGCGGTAAGCAGTTGATTTCGCAAACCAATGATGCCCCGCGAGGGAATAATAAACTCACATAGCATTCGATCACCCTTGGGCGTCATGCTCAACATTTCCCCCTTGCGCAGGGTTACCATTTCAATGGCTTTCCCAGACACCGCTTCGGGCAAATCAATGGTCAATTCTTCTATGGGTTCGTATTTTACACCTTTAATTTCTTTAATGATCACCTGAGGCTGCCCAATTTGCAATTCATAGCCCTCGCGTCGCATGGTTTCAATCAACACCGAAAGGTGTAAAACCCCACGTCCATAAACAACAAATTTATCTGCTGAATTTGTTTCTTCAAGCCGCATGGCAAGGTTGCGTTCTAATTCTTTTTCTAAACGCTCCCGGATGTGTCTGGAGGTTACAAATTTCCCCTCTTGTCCGAAAAAAGGAGAATCGTTTATGGTAAACAGCATACTCATTGTAGGCTCATCGATGGCGATGGTAGGCAGGGCTTCGGGCGCCTCAAAATCGGCTATAGTATCACCAATTTCAAAGCCTTCTAAACCAATAACAGCACACAAATCTCCGGCAGCTACTGCTTCTACTTTCTTTCGTCCTAACCCGTCAAAAAGGTGCAGTTCCTTAATTCGGGAAGGAAGTTGGGATCCATCGCGCTTAACTAGATTGATTTTCATATTTGTAGCGAGCTGGCCTCTTTGTAATCTACCTATAGCTATTCTTCCTGTAAAGGAGGAAAAATCAAGAGAAGTGATGAGCATCTGGGTGTTGCCCTCTTCAATTTGAGGGCTGGGAACATGCTCCAATACCATGTCTAACAATGGAGCTACTGAATCGGTTTGCTGCTTCCAATCGGTGCTCATCCAGTTGTTTTTTGCCGACCCATACACTGTTGGGAAATCAAGTTGCCACTCCTCTGCGCCCAGTTCAAACATCAAATCAAAAACAGCTTCGTGTACTTGCTCTGGGGTGCAGTTTTCCTTGTCAACTTTATTTATTACAACCAGTGGTTTTAACTTGAGGTCGATGGCTTTTTTAAGTACAAAACGAGTTTGTGGCATTGGCCCTTCAAAGGCATCTACCAGTAAAAGTACACCGTCGGCCATATTTAAAACACGTTCTACTTCACCTCCAAAATCGGCGTGACCAGGGGTGTCAATAATGTTGATCTTAACATTCTTATAGTTTACCGCAACATTTTTTGATAAAATGGTAATCCCGCGTTCCCGCTCCAGGTCATTGTTATCTAAAATGAGTTCTCCTGTAGTCTCATTGGAACGAAACAAATTGCAATGATGTAGTATTTTATCTACTAAAGTGGTCTTCCCATGGTCTACATGGGCAATGATGGCGATGTTTTTTATGGTGCTCA
>WTJI01000050.1 GCA_011524905.1 Flavobacteriales bacterium | reverse complement strand
TACGTGAGACCATGGAAGATGCATTTCAAGCCATGATTGATGCAGAAATAGTTTAGTATTCATCTTTACTAGTATATTATTATTTCATAAATGGAGAGAATTTATAAATAATGAAAAACTCAAAGATCTACGACTGGACTCCAGAAAGAATGAACAGCTTAGAAGCCAAGACTTTTGTAATTACTGGTGCTAATGCGGGTGCTGGGTATGCGGCAACGGAAATACTCCTAAGCAAGGGAGCGACAGTCGTGATGCTAAATCGTAATAAAGACAAAACTAAGCAAGCCATAGAAAACCTTAAAGAAGAATTGGGTACAGATATTCAAGTCTCTTTTATCCATCTAGATTTAGCCAATCTTGCCTCTGTAAAAAAAGGGGCAGCAGAAGTTCTCAATAAGGTTCCCAAGATAGATGCTTTACTTTGTAATGCTGCAGTAGCGCAAATCGCTAAGCGTGAATATACAACTGATGGATTTGAAAGCCAGCTGGGTATCAACCATTATGGACATTTCCTCTTAACTAATTTACTTTTTGATCGGATAGAACAATCCCAAGGGCGTATTGTCATCGTCTCAAGTGAAGGTTATAAAATGGGCTTAAAAACGATTCAATTTGGGGACATGAACTTTGAGCACAACTATAATCCAATGAATACATATTGTCATAGTAAGTTGGCTCAGATGATATTTGGCTATGAATTACAGCAACGTATTCAAAAAACAAAGAAAGAGGTTAAGGTTTATGTTTGTCATCCAGGCGCCTCAAGAACCTCTCTTATCAACGAAAAAGCCAGTCGAAGAGATCGGATTTTATTTTCTATTATGTCCTTATTGCCTATAGTGCAATCTGCAGAAAAAGGGGCTTATCCCGAAGTAATGTGTGCAACTGAAGAATCTCTCCCTATAGCGGCTTACTATGGTCCTACAGGTACAATGAATTGGTCTGGGCCGGTTGGAGCTTGTGAGATGGAAGACTTTGTACTGAATAGAGAAATTGCCCAACAGCTTTGGGAAGTTTCTGAAAAAGCAACACAGTGCGTTTGGAACTTGTAAATAACCAATTTAAGTAGGATATTGAGGATATATGCTTAACTGAGTTCTTTGTACCAACTTAAAAACCAATCCAGAAAACGCCCCCCTCTAACCTATTTTTTATAATTTGAAATCATTATTACTCATACTAAGAAAACCAGCTTATTTTGCTCCAGCATGGGTATTTTCTTCCATAAATATCTTAGTCGGAACTTGGATATTGTATATCCCTCAAATCAAGCATAAATTTTTATTGAATGACGCCGAACTGGGGTTAGCTTTATTTTTTAATGCCCTCGGATTATTGTCTGGCATACCCTTGGTGCCCCTCATCAATAAAAAAATAGGAACAGGGCGTTCTACAAAAATTGGTATACTTCTGTTGTGTGTAGCATTCAATCTGCCGCTATTGGCGTCTAGCTATTGGTTTTTGTGTGCTAGCTTGTTTCTTATAGGTGTTTTTTCAGGATTTACAGATGTTTCAATGAATGCTTTGATTTCGATTATAGAAAGTCGTGACAAAGAAAATTTAATGTCAGCAGCCCATGGATTTTTCAGTTTAGGGGGATTTATTGGTGCGGGGGTAGGAAGCGTTTACCTCTTCTACTTTTCTGAACCCAGAATACATATGCTGATCATAACGGGGGTAGTTATTTTAGTGAATGTAGGTTTAGCCAAGCATTACGATTACATTAAGGAGGTGAAAGAAAATAAATCAAAAAACCAAAATATATCTTTTTTGAAAACAATTCGTCCAGTTATAGGGTTGTCAATTATTGCCTTTATAGTGATGTTCAACGAAGGTGCGGTTGAACATTGGAGTAATTTATATCTTTTTGAGGTAGTGGGTGTCCCCCAAAGTCAAGCAGGACTCGGATTTGTTCTTTTTTCGCTAAGTATGACTCTTGGTCGTTTTTTAGGTGATGAATTAAGCCAAAAAATTGGGTCTATCAGAACGCTCAGTTATGGTTGCTTGATTGCAGTTTTTAGCTATGGTTTAATTCTTTACACGCATGCCTATACGAGTACAATTGGTTTTGGTGGTTTGGGCTTTGGACTATCTGTTGTTGTTCCTGAGGTTTTCCGCTTGGCTGGAAAAAATAAAACCATTTCTGCCTCTGTTGCGATCTCAACGGTATCGGGAATTGGTTTCGTTGGATTTATGATTGGACCTGTTTTACTGGGTATCATTGCCAATTCAGCATCATTATTGCACAGTTATATTGCTTTACTATTTTCCGTTGCTCTTGCATGGGGAATTGTTTTTCTTTTCTTGAATACGAAATACAAAATGGATCTAAAATAGGTAACGAACAGCAAGTGATTTGAACATTTAGATTTGCGTGCTAATGAAAATCCTACTACACTTTATTCATTTGTTAATTAAACACCTCAGATTGATTGAAAAAAATCTTAATCAAAAAAAAATAATCAGCTGATATTACCAACAATCGTAAAAAATAAATTTTGAATATTAATCGCAGCTTAGATTTGCCAATAAAATGTAGTTTACTGATAATCATTGACCCAGTACTAAGGCAAAGACATAGTGTAAGCCATCGCTATAAATTCGGCCACACAAGCGGGTTTTTCTGCTCCAGCTAATTCAAAAATGATTTGAGTTTTATACTTTGCACCGCCAGGGAAGTGATCGATGGACACTAAGTTGATACGCCCACGAATTCTTGATCCTGAGGGAACGGCTTGGATAAAGCGTACTTTGTCCAGACCATAGTTCACACCCATTGTTACGTCTTTAATCTTTAAAACTTCATAACTGAATTTAGAAGCCAAAGAAAGCACCAAAAATCCATGAGCGATCGTTTTATTATATGGGGATTCTTCGGCACATTTCTCTGGATTGGTATGTATCCATTGCCTGTCTTCGGTTAGGTTGGCAAATACATCAATACGCTCTTGATCAATGACTGTCCAATCGGTTATCCCCAGTTCTTTTCCAACCATCTGATCTAAATCCTTCAACTGATCCAAATGTGTTTTGTAAGGTGTCGTATGCATTCCCATTGAGGTTCTTTTTGTTCCTACATTTTTTGATTTAAAGGCTAACCCACCTGTGCAATTGCGCAACCAAATATTAACTCAAATAAATATCAGCGATCAATAAATTATGGTTTTATATAAGGAAAGTTGTTATCCGATAAGAGCTGTGAATAGCATCACAGTCATTTTAAAAGTATTATTCTTTGTTCTTTTTGCTAAATCCATAAATTAATTGGCCAGCAAAGTTACTTGGCAACTTATCATCTCCGGGAAATCCAAGCAAGATACGACCGCTATCTTCTGGCACATAACTGGTCTTGAATAGATAATCCCAAAGGCTTAAACTAATTCCAAAATTAACTCCAAATTTTCCTTCAGGTTGTTCATAAGAGTGATGATACAAATGCATTACTGGATTGTTGAAGATGTATTTGAATAGGCCCCAGGATATTTTCACATTGGCGTGATTTATGTGTCCAATTGAGATTGCCACAAAGTGCACGATGTATGCTTGTTCAGGCTCAAAACCTCCTAACAACATAACACCAAAAGTCTTTAAGGGTTTGTAGAGAATGTTTTCCATCCAATGGTAACGAAAATGTGCTGCAAAACCCATTTCTTTAACGCTATGGTGTACCTTGTGAAATTGCCACAAAAAAGAATATTTGTGAAGCAAAATATGAGTAACCCATTGAACGAAATCCAAAACAACAAAGAATATCAACAACTGAATCCCCATTGGCCATCCAGACCAATCAATTATTGCAAGACTTTGGGTAGTGATTCCCATGTCATTAGACAGGGTATTTAGCAATGCATAAAATCCACTTATTGCAATTGAAAAAACGAAAAAATTAAAGAACATGTAACTACTGTCTAACCAAAAGTCTTTTCTGAATATGGATTGCTGCTTGCGCCAAGGAAAGGCAATTTCCAAGCCCCACACAATCAATGAAATAATAATGAGTCCCCAAAAGTAATTGGTATACCAGGGTACATCAAACAGGATGGAATGCCACGTCCAATCAACATTGCCAATAAAGGCGTTCACAAATGCATTTATATAATTTTCCATAACATGCGTAAAATTACGCCATTACTATCTTTTTTTAAAGGTAAATCTTTAAAATAACACACTAACATCTACTTCCAAATAAAATGAATTTGGGATTGTTGAGTCAAATGAAATGGTTTAATAAAACGATACGGTAAAATAGTACTTGATTGGACTAAATTTATTGTTGGAAAAAATACCTATTGTTTATTCCAAGACATACCACTCGATTTTTTCTAAATTTTGACGTCTCCCTTTTTGTATCGGTGCATAATTACTGGCCAAATATTCAAGGATGATAGCCTCTTTGTCACCCAAATCCCATAAATTTTGAGTCTCTTGCATCCATCGTATCGTTGCGCGCCAACGCTCTTTAGACATTCTGTTTTGAGTGACCAACTTTGCTGAATGACAATTGGTACAATTAGCTACAACAGTCATCAGCCCTGTATCACTAACAAAACCGGTTCGAACATGAATACCGTTTTCAATACGATCATCCATCGCTTCTTCCACCCAAGCATAGGGTTCCTCGTGGGGACTATTGCCCAACACGAATACGTCGGGTGCTAGAAGTGAATGAACTATGACAGCAATCATAATCAAAAACACTACAATGAGACGAAGCATAAGCTTACGGATTTGAGCTACTGCTTCAAAGTATTTTTCTTGTTGATTCATGCAGTGATTTTTACCGCGATGCGGTGGCAAGCATTGTTCAAATAACCTTTTGGGTTCCATCCAGGTAATACCATAGGCTGTGCTATTCCTTGAGAATTGGTGGCTCGAGTCCACACTTCATAATAACCTTTTTTGGGAAATGAGATGCTAGCCTGAAAGTGTTGCCAGGCCAAACGATTAGTTGCATCCTCTAAGTTACAATCATGCCAGGTACTTCCAAAATCGATAGAATAAGCAACTCTTTTGACTGCAAACTCCCCTGACCAAGCATGACCTCTTATGTTTAGCTTTTTTTCAATGGGAAATATTGCGCCAGTTTTTGGATAAGTGATCAAAGACTTGACAGGCATCGATTCAATAATACACATTTTATCATCAGTAACTTTTTCACCAGGTGCTAGGGGCTCACATGGTACCCGATAGGCAGTTCCAGACATTTTACTACCGTCATGTACTTTGTTCCGAACACTGATACCTGTTAACCATTTACCAGAAGCCGAGGCAGGCCAACCGCCTGCTACCAATCGCAACGGATAGCCATGGGCTAACGGAATGTCTTCTCCATTCATCTTAAAAGCGATTAACGTTTCGTCTTGCAATGCTTTACTGATTGGAACACCTCTTGAAATAGGCTCTTTATTTGGATCCCCACTTAGATGAGTATCTGCTGCGTGATAGCCAACATAAACCGAATCATTCTTAATACCTACGTCTTTCAATATATCCCGCAACCGTATTCCTGTCCAAAGGGCGCAAGAAACGGCCCCAACTGTCCACTGATTGCCTTTGGCAGGCGGGTCAAATTCACTCCTGCCGTTCCCCCCACATTCTAAGGTCAATTGGTAGGTGTGATGTTTAAATTTTGACTTTAATTCAGCTAATGAATAACGTTTTGGTTGACCCACCGATTCACCGTCAACCAGCAAAGACCATGTATCCAAGTCTATTGTTTCTGGTATTTTACCATTGTTCCGAATGAACATGTATTTATTTGGGGTAATAGCATCATCCAATAAATGGGCTTGTGCCTCCATATTCCAGGGCTTGTCATTTAACACAACCATTTGATTGTCCTTTTCAAACAATTGAAAAGGGCTAGGCTCTTGTACACCCAAAGGTTGGTAATCCGTTGGAATAAATTTACCAAAAACAATTTCAGTTCCTAAAATGGCGGTAAGCGATGTTAGTGCAGTTTGTGTAATAAATCCTCTTCGGTTCATTGCTTCAAATAAATTGATTCTTTCTTATTTTGTCAAATTTAGCCTGATACCCTTTCTGATTCAAGTTACATTTTTCTCATTTTACTTTATCTACAAAATTTACGTTTTTGTTTTAAATACATTAATTTTAGTGATAACATGACACATGAATTTAAATCCCTTATAGAGCAAGCTCAAACCTGGCAAAAAAAAGGTCAAAAAAACGTTTTAGCTTCTGTGGTTTATTTAGAAGGGTCTTCTTATCGTAAACCGGGGGTGCGCATGCTTATCAATGACAAAGGAGAAGTTTTGGGCGCCGTTAGCGGTGGTTGTGTGGAGAAGGAAATCCATCACCAGGCACAAGCCGTTTTTGAATCAGGTGTTACCAAAATGATGACCTATGATGGTCGAGTCCGCTTGGGTTGTGAAGGAGTCCTGTATATATTATTAGAACACATAGAGATGTCAGAGGATTTTTTTCATGCTTTTTATGAAACAATTCAACGGCGTCAGCCTATCCAAATACAATCGTTTTATGATAAAGAGTCAGGCCCTTGTCCTCAAGGAGGTTCAACTGTTATAATGAATGGCAAAACTTATGATTTAGGGGCTCAAAAAAGTAGTTTTACGGCGCCTTATTTATTCAAAGACAACCTACCAGCTCTTTTTCGACTTATCATCATTGGTGGCGAACACGATGCGGTGCAACTATGCGCTGCAGCTTCCCATCTGGGGTGGGAAGTACATTTGGTCGTTGCTCCTGACGAACAAAAATCAATTAACTATTTTCCTGGCGCTCATTCCCTCCATATGCCAATAAATCACCAAATAGACCGTTCATTGGTAGATAAAAACACAGCAGTGGTATTGATGACACATAGCTACAGCAAAGATGTTTATTACCTAAACGCAGTAAAAAACACCTATCCGTGCTACTTTGGTTTGTTGGGACCTAAAAAACGGAAATCGCAACTCATAGATCGATTACTAGAAATAGATTCCGAAATCGAATTGGCTTTTATAGAGCAGCTTCGCGGTCCTGCTGGACTTAATGTAGGAGCGGCTTCGGCACAAGAGATCGCCGTTTCCATTTTGGCTGAAATTTTAGCCGTAACCCGACAGCATGAGCCCATACCCTTAAAGGATAAGACTGGTAACATACATGCCTAAATTTTCAATCGTTTTACTAGCAGCTGGTGGTTCACAACGCATGGGAAGGTCTAAACCCCTCCTGCCGTGGGGAAATACCACACTCCTTGAAAATCGAATCCAAAACCTACAGTTATTACAGCATCCTATAACCTTAATTTTAGGATATCAAGCCAAACGTATCCTCCCTATAATACAGGACAACTCAGTAAACGTTCTTGTTCATTCTAATTGGAAACAAGGCATGGGTAGTTCGATTGCTTTTGCAGTTCAGTCACTGATGCTTCAACCCCAACAAACAGATGGTGTACTCTTTACAACTATAGACCAACCTTTTGTTGATGTCAACTATCTCAATTTACTCTTGGCCCAATTTCATCCCCAACAAAAGCAAATTATTGTTTCCCGGTCTGACAAAGGCTGGACAGGTATTCCTGCCCTGTTTGATAAAGAATATTTTCAAGAGTTGTCCCAAATCTTAGGAGATGAGGGCGCGAAGGTTGTAATCAAAAAACATCAAAGTCACGTAAAATACTGTAGCGCAGGAAAAAAATTGGTGGATATGGATACACCTGAAAGCTATCAGAAACTACTAAAACAGCTAACCCCCAATTCGGATCATTGATCGATTTTTGCTGTGATGTGCAGGGTCTTCAAAATTGGTGGGTGCTTCCAGTCCTGCCCGAATGGCTTTTTTTTGATTGACAACTTTTGAAATAATTGGTTCAATAGGTTTTCCAGCGCGTAAGGCAGTTAATAGATCTAATTCCTCTTCCGAAAACAAACAACTCCTTAGCTTGCCATTGGCCGTCAATCGCAATCGGTTGCAACTGTCACAAAAAGGGTTGGTCACTGTGCTGATGATACCGTAAGCCCCCTTAAACCCTTTAATTTTAAAGGTTTTGGCCGTGTCATTTGGTGCGGATGTAAGGGGTATTACTTGATCTAGACCAAAATGACAGCTAATCTGCTCTTGAATTTCTTGTAGCCCAACAGTTTTTGATCGTTCCCAATTGTTCCCATCAAAGGGCATGAATTCTATAAAGCGAATGTTGTAAGGCTCATGAGCTGTCCACTGAATAAAATCAATGATTTCATCGTCATTTACATCCTTTATTAAAACAACATTAATTTTGATCTCAAACCCTTCTGCCTGCAATAATTTTAAGTTCTTCTTGACTTGTTTGAAGTTGTCTTTAAGCGTTATTTTTTGAAATCGTTGGGCATTAAGTGTATCAAGGCTTACATTTATTTTTTTGAGTCCTGCTGCGGCAAAATGGCTAATGAATCGGTCTACCAAAATAGCATTGGTTGTCAGTGTCAATGCTACTGGAAGGGTTGCCAATTTTTCTAAAATCTGTGGAAAATCCTTTCGAACTAAGGGTTCCCCTCCTGTTAGTCGGATTTTATTCACGCCCTGTTGGACAAACAAGGCTGCAATTTCATAGAGTTCATCGGCCGTCATTAAATGCTTGGAGGGCGATAAGGAAACGCCTTCAGCAGGCATACAATATGTGCAGCGCAAATTGCATTTTTCCGTTAGGGAAATACGCAAATAATTATGGTGCCTTCCGAAAGTATCGGTCAATAAAGATGAAGAACTTCCCATTAGTGTCGCTTGCCTTTTAATACATCAAACAGATGTAATATGGAAGGAAATATTGCCTCCAAAGACTCAGTCGCACCTTTGGTAGAACCTGGTAAAGCTAAGATGATTGCATTACCCCTTATACCAGCAATCGATCGGGAAAACATAGCCACTGGAGTTCTGTTTTGCCCATAAGCACGCATTGTTTCTTCGACGCCTGGGAGACGCTTCTCAATTATTGCTTCTAAAGCCTTGGGGGTATTATCCCTCGGTGAAATACCCGTACCACCTGTAAAAACAATTAAATCCGTTTGGGTACAACTAGCCTTTGCTACCGCTTGAATTTGATCTATATCATCAGGGATAACTTGATAATCAACTACGTCCAATTTCTGTACCGCTAAACGATCGCATAAAGATTTACCAGCTTTGTCCTTCCCTTTTCCAGCGGCAATGCTATCGGAACAAACAAATACGGCGGCGCGAAGATTGATCGGGAATTTGGGCAAACTGGATTTACCCCCTTCTTTGGAAAGCAAACTAATTTTTTCAATACTTACCTGTTTGTCAATTGGCTTTAACATGTCATACATGTTCAGCGCTGCAATGGATGCCCCATGCATGGCTTCCACCTCTACGCCAGTTTTATAAATCGTTTTAACAGTACACTTAATAGCTATTGTCAAACCCTCAATTTGATAACTAAAGCCAGTGTACTCAAGAGGAATTGGATGGCAATCTGGTAATAGCTCTGGTGTTTTTTTTACACCTAATAATCCTGCCGCTTTACTCATTTCAAAAATATCCCCTTTGGGGACTTTATCGTTTTGAATGGCATCAATCGTTTCTTGGCATCCCACCCGAACAATAGCTTGAGCTGTAGCTATACGTAATGTGTTTTTTTTGTGTGTAATATCAACCATTAGTCCGTGTTCGTTTTCCATTGATGGGTACTATCGTCGAAGATTTCTTTGCCAAAGATGGGTAAGGTATCCTTAATCTCTTGCACAATTTCCTCCAAAGCATTGTATAGATCGTTTCGATGGGTTGCAGAAACAAAGACAAAAAAACATAATTCACCCGTGGGAACATTACCCAAACTGTGATATATATGCATACAGTGAATAGGATATTTATCAAAAGCTCGCTCTTTAATTTCGTGACAAAGTTTATTTGCCATATTTTCTTGAGCCGTATATTCAATTGCTTTTACTGTTTTACCTGTTACTTCATCGGCTCGTACTTGACCCAGAAAAATACAATGTCCACCAATGGCAGTTTTTTTTTGATGTGCAGCAATTGATTGTGCGATTTTTTCGGGAGGGATAGCTCCTTGAATAAATATATTTTTAATTTTTTTTTCCATTTAGATCAGCTTACAATCGTTGATATCAGTAAGTTGGAGTGGGCTGTTTTTAATGTGGTTCACTTCTTTATTGTCCCGTGTAAAGGTAAGCTGTTTTTGATCAAGGGTCAACAAGTTGACTGTCATCAGTGTACCAGATAAGACTTTACCAAGTCCAATAATAATTTTCAGAATTTCATTGGTCTGATACATTCCTAAAATACCAGGCAGAACACCCAATACCCCGTTGTCTTCACAATTCGGGACTTCGCCTGGAAGGGGTGGCTTAGGAAACAAACAGCGATACGTTGGACCATCTTGATAATTGAAGACGCTTAGTTGACCTTCATATTTAAATATAGCAGCAAAAACCAGTGGCTTGTTGCGTTTGACACACGCATCATTGATTAAGTAGCGGGTTTGAAAATTATCAGTACAATCAACTACTACATCATAGGCTTCTACTAAACTGATGGCGTTATCCACTTGAAAAGCTTGAGGATAAGCGTGTAAATCAATTTCACTATTGCGTGCTTTAAGTAATTTTTGTGCCACTAGGGCTTTGTTATTATTCAAATCAGCTTCCCTATAAAGCACTTGCCGTTGTAGGTTTTCTTCTTCCACGTGGTCTGGATCGACAATGCCTATTTTTCCGACGCCAGCAGCGGTAAGATATAGTAACACTGGTACACCCAAACCACCGGCTCCAACTACCAAAACCCTGGCTTGGGTGATTTTACGCTGTCCACTGGGACCTACTTCGTGTAAATCGATATGCCTACTATATCTTGCCATTAGCTAACCTCCCGAAAAAGGTGGGAAAACGTCTACTTCTTTTGAAGACAGAGGAGCTTCTGAAGATTCAATGTGATTATTTTGAGCAATTTGCAGGGTCATATCGCACAAGGAGGGGTGTCGCTGCCTTAAGAATAGAGAAAAATCACCTATTGACTCGGCAGTTGTCTGAACCAGCTCTTGATTCGTTCCGATCAATTCTGCTAGTTTTCCGTAGTAATTAACTGTGATATCTTTCAAAACATAAAGAGTTTAATCGATGCTGCTATCAATACTACTGCTAAAAATTGTTCTAGCCTATTTTTTTTCCATTTTCTTGCACCGAAGTAACTACCTGCCCAACCACCCAAAAGAGCCATAGCCAGCATAGGCAGAACGGTAGCCGTCAGATGGAATCCCGAAAATAACATCCCACTGAGTGCCGCCCCAGAATTGACCCAAATAAACAATGCGGAAACCGCAGCAGCTTCCTTAAGCTCTGCCCAATTGAGCAAAAGCAGTAATGGCGTCAGGATAATACCGCCCCCAATACCAATCAGTCCCGAGAAAAATCCTATGGAAGCGCCCATTAATACAGCTATCCATGGGAATACTTTTTTTGTTTGAGTGGGTTCGACCGTGACCCATAGCATTCGAAAAATGGCGAATAGCAAAAACAGACCCAATATTTTTTTATACAAGGTTGGCTCAATTTGGAAAGTGCCACCCCAATACGCAGCAGGAACCGAACCCAACGCAAACCAAAAAAACAGTCGGAATCGAAAATACCCAGCACGGTAATACTGTATAAATGCAATCCCAGCAACAAACAAATTAAGTAATAATGCCGTTTGTTTTATCGTATCCGGCACTACAGAAAACAATGCCATCAAGGCCAAATAGCCTGAAGCACCACCATGTCCCACACTAGCGTAGAGAAAGGAAACAAAAGGCAGTAGCAGTAGCAAAAAGAAAAGCATCCCTTCTTTCATTATCTAGGTAGCAACAAGGTTTCAACAACAGCACCTTTCTCACATTTTTTGGTAGCCGCATCGATATAAACTAAAGCATGGCAAGCAGCAAAACTTTGCAAACTGGCCGAATTGAGCTCGTCGATAACGGTTACTTGTGAATCTGTCACTATGCCTTTGAGAAATAATGCCCTGCCTAGTTTATTGTCAAAAGGGTGTGCCAGTTTTAATTTTTTTTGGGTCAAGCCCGGTGACGAACGCCCCATCAAGCGGTGAATTAAGGGCACCACATAGACATAAAAGCAACTGAGTGTGGAAGCCGGATTACCAGGCAGTGCAAAGACATGGGTGCTCCTTTTTTTTCCAAAGAATAAAGGCTTACCAGGTTTTTGACGGACTTTATAAAAAAGTTCTTCAACCTTCATTCCAGCTAAGCTTTGGTTAACAAAGTCATAATCGCCCACAGAAATACCCCCTGAAATCAAGACCAAATCCGCTTCCAAGGCATTTGCAAGGACAGCATCGGTAGCCTCACGATTGTCTTTGGCATAGAACAGCTTTGGCTTATGGCAACCCATTTGTTGAAGCGCTGCGATTAAAACCAAACTATTGCTTTCGTATACTTGACCCGAAGCCAAGGGATGACCAGGTGGAACCAATTCATCGCCTGTCACTACGATGGAAACTTCGGGTTTTTGAAAAACTTCTACCTTTTCAATTCCCAAACTCTGGAGCAAACCCAAAGCTGGCGGGTTTAGTAAGATTCCTTTTGAAAAAACCAAATCACCTTGAGTTAACTGCTCCCCTTTTTTACGGATACTTTGACCTAAATTGATAGGTGTAATTGTTCGAATAGTATTACCGAGTCTTTGCACTTTCTCTTGCATGACTACCGCATCAGCAGTGTCGGGTATTTTAGCCCCAGTAAAAATGCGTACGGCTTCTCCAGCTTTTAAAGTAATGACTGTATCGGCACCAGCTTGCACTTCCCCAACAACCCTATAGGTCGCCTCCTCGTGCAGGCGTACCGCATAGCCGTCCATTGCAGATTGTGAAAACGGTGGGAGGGCCATAGGTGCTGTGACATCTTCCGCCAAGGTCATCCCACAAAGATTGGTATCAACCTTATGAATCAGGGTTTTGAGTTGAATCGCAGTAGTAGCAACGATTTTTTGTGCTTCTTCAACTGAGATCATGCCTAGCTGCCTTTTAGGCGATGAGTTCGTTAATAAAGGGCTGGTGATAGACCCGCTTACCCGTAGCGCTGTAAATCGCATTGGCCAAAGCCGCTTGTACAGGTGGTAAGGGAGGTTCGCCCATTCCAGTTGGTGCTATATCACTTTTTACAAAATCAACATGAATATTTTTAGGGGACTCATGGTGACGAATCAGTCGATAACGGTCAAAATTATCTTGCTGGGGTACGCCCGCTACAAAGGTCATTTGTCCGTACAAGGCATTTCCGATTCCATCAACGGTACCACCTTCAGCTAGGTTCGTGGCCGCATCTGGATTAACAACAATGCCACAATCTACAGCAACATACACATCGTTGATCACAGGGGTTTTACCATTCATTTCGAGGTCAACCACATTGGCAACATATGAATTGTGACAAAAATAAACCGCCACCCCACGTTTTAAATTCTCAGTACCTGGACTGCCCCAACCAGATTTTTCTTTGACCAATTGCAACACACCTGCCATGCGTTCGGCGTCGTAGTCGTTGCGTTCGCCTACGGGATTGATTTGGGCCCTTTCCAACAACGCCAACCTAAAATCAATCGGGTCCTTACCAGCGGCTTCGGCCACCTCATCCAAAAAGGATTGCTCGGCACTGGCGGCAAAATTAGAGCGTGGTGCTCGATAAGCACCCGTTGTGATATTGGAATCACCCTCCCAGCCTTCGGCTAAAAAATGATCAATAGTACCTGCCGGAAAACGGTTTTCGTAAAGTGCTTTTTCTGGAATACCTACTCCGACAACATGAAGAGCGGTCATGTTGTTCTCTATGTCCAAAGCGGCTCGGTATTTGAGGGAATAAGTAGGGCGATACGTCCCAAAAGTCATGTCGTCTTCGCGGGTATAAACCAACTTGACTGGAGCTTTGATTTGTTTTGAAATCAAAGCGGCTTCAGTTACAAAGTGACCGTAAAGTCGGCGTCCAAACCCACCACCCATACGGGTCAAATGAACATCAATTTTTTCCTTGGGAACACCAAGGCGACGCGACAAACTACTTTCCGTCCATTCGGGTGTTTGTACCGGCCCCAATACAAAAACTTTTTCATTGGTAACGTCTGCATAAAAATTCATTGGCTCCAGGGTATTGTGGGCACGGAAAGGAGCCGTATATGTCCGTTCAATCACCTTTGCAGCTTGGGCAAAGGCCTTTTTGGGATCCCCGTCTTTGCGAAAAATTTTTAATCGCTTGTCACCAAAATCAAAAGAAGCCATCAGCGCATTGTGATCGCTGGTATTTTCCAATCCAGCAGGATATTTTTTGGTGGAGCTGCGACCAAAAAGTCTCTGTGATATGTTTCGTTCTGGTGAATTTTCCCATTCAGCTTGTAGTGCTTTTTTGGCCTGCAGAACTTCCCACGTAGAACGACCTACTATGACTGCCATTCTATTAAATGCAGCAGTATCAAAAGAACTTTGAGGCTCATCATCTGAATATACTGACATAGGGAAAACAGCTTCAATGCCAGGCATATTGGCCACTGCCTCACTGTTCATGGATTTTAACGTTTTACCAAAAGCAGGCGCATGAATGATCATTGCAGTTCGCATTCCATCTTTGTAGGTATCCAATCCAAAAAGTGGCTGGCCTGTAACAATTTTATGCCCATCCACATTTTTTTTGGAATGTCCTATGATTTTGTAGTCTTTGATTTCTTTCAGTGTTACGGTTTCGGGTACCTCCAACTGGGCAGCTGCTGCAGCCATTTGACCGTAGTGGGCGGTTTTGCCTGAGGCAGCGTGCGAAATAATCCCACTGTCGGTGGTCAATTCCGCAACTGGTACTTGCCACTCAGCTGCTGCTGCTGTCAATAACATTTGTCGAGCAGTCGCTCCCGCCATACGAAGAGGTTCCCAACTGGAACTAATGGATCGGCTACCACCAGCCACTTGCCATTTGTATTTGCTAACATCCAATGGGGCCTGTTCTACGATAACCTGATCCCAGTTTGTATCCAGTTCTTCAGCCACCAACATGGGCATAGAAGTTTTTACGTTTTGTCCAATTTCTGGATTGGGCGATTGGATGGTCACTAAACCATTGTCACCTATTTTTAAAAATCCATTGATCTCGAACCATTCTTTGGGTAATTCTTTAATTTTTTGCGGACTGGTATTACAAGATGCCAACCAGTTGAATCCGATCATCATACCGCCGCCTGCAACGGATATGTTTCTAATGAATGCTCTTCGTCCTACTTTCGTTTTAAATGTGGTCATAGTTGATAACTTTTAGGATTGCGCGGCCCGTTTAACGGCTTTTTTTATTCGAGTGTAGGTGCCACAACGACATATATTCCCGCTCATTCCATTTTCGATTTCTGCATCGGTGGGATTGGGATTAGCGTTCAGCAAAGAGACAGCTGTCATTATTTGACCTGATTGGCAATATCCGCATTGGGGAACGTCTTCCTCTATCCAGGCTTTTTGTACTGGATGATCGCCGTGTTCAGAAATTCCTTCGATAGTCGTGATTTCAGCGTTCCCCACCATAGATACTTGTAATTGGCAGGCGCGCGTAGCGGTACCATTTAAATGGATTGTACAGGCCCCGCACTGAGCTATACCACAGCCATACTTAGTACCCACCAATTGAAGGTGGTCACGTAAGACCCATAGCATTGGGGTGTCTGGAGTAACATCGACTTCATAAGCACGCCCATTAATTTGTAAATTGAATATTGCCATATCACTAATTTTCTTCTTTAAAAATAAACTATTCAATAGATTGGTCAAAATTTAATTCAAAATCGTCATATCCTAACCACATTAAGTTTCCCATAAAAATTTTGACTTTACAACAAATTTACCTTCAGACATTTACCTACTTGCCAAAAGAAGGTTGGGTCTCTTCCAAAAAAAACCTCCAAGCAGGCTTAGAGGTTTTTTTAAAGGTTACATAAAATGTTTTTTAATCCTGACCTATAATATAAGGGGCGCCAGCGGCTTTAAGTTTTTGTTCTAATGCGGGTAACATTTGCTGTGTGAGTTTATCCAGCTCTGGTTGTAACGCATTAATCATAGCTTGCGCTTTTTCTAATCCATTTTGGTGCAAAGGTGTAGGACCATAAGTAGTTGATAATCCTCTTGAAGCAGCACGCATATGCGTCTGAATTGACGGTGGATTGCGTTCGCCAATTTCCTCTCGAGCTGGGCTACCTTCAGCTTTTATTTGTAAAGCAGTCATCGCCTGTTGAATCTCGTGCAGATCGACTGCAAAAGCCTCAGGATTCAGTGGCGTTTGCGCTGCTGCTTTGACCAAACCCTTTAGTTTTTTCTCTGCCTGGTTAAAACGATCCTGCAAAACTTGTAACTGCCTTTGAACTGCGGTGTAGGATTGTCGGTAAGCGTTTAAGGTCGAATAATCTACTCCTTTTAAAACACCCTCTCTGATGGAGCGAACTTCAAAGGAAACAGCCTCACCTAAAGGTGTAACACTTCCATTTTGTTCCAAAGCCAATTGGGCCTTGTATGTACCTGGAATAACCATAGGACCACTGCTATTCCAACGTGAAGCTTTTCGATTTGGATTTATCGCTGCTGTACTGGCGTGTCGCAAATCCCAAGCCATACGATGCGTGCCCTTTTGTGCTTTTTGCTGCAAATGACGAATCACATTCCCATTACTATCAAGAATTGTAAGCCAAACCTGTGCTGCTTTTTCCTTGTTTTCAGCATCTAGGGCGGCATAACCAGGAAAAGGAATATTCGCTGCTTTTTTATTCAGGTTTTTTTCACGTTTTTGTCGAGCTGCTTTTTTTGTTGTAAAATTATCCGACAAATAGTAGGTAAATACTGCACCAAACTCTGGATTTTTAGCAATATAGAAATCCGCCCCTGTATTGCCTAAGTTACTCCTTGGAACAAACCATTTTGCTGGTCTTGGTGCGAAGAGTTTTCCTTTTTCTTTCAATGTTTCTGATGTCATTTCACGCAGAGCGCTGTAATCATCAAGAACATAAAAACCGCGTCCAAAAGAAGCTGCAACCAAATCATTTTCTCTTTTTTGGATGACCAGATCGCGGAAGCCCATATTTGGAGTCCCTGGTAGTTTTTGCCAATTTAAGCCTCCATCCAAAGAAGTGTAAACACCAAACTCTGTTGCCAAAAAGAACAAGTTTTTGTTTATGTGATCTTGAACCAAACGCCACAATAAAGTTCGCTTAGGAAGATTTTTAGACAGCGACACCCATGATTTTCCTCGGTCTATACTTTTGTATAAATAAGGGTTAAAGTCTCCCTCTTTATGGTTGTCTAAAACTGCATATACGGTATTTGGATCATGCAAATCAGCTTTAATATCATTGACAAAACTTCTGGCAGGCAAGCCCAACCTTGTCACTGGAATGGCTGACCAATCTTGACCACCATTGGACGTTACTTGAATAAAACCATCGTCAGTTCCTGCATAAATCAATCCTTGAACCAAGGGCGATTCACTTAGAGAAGTGATGGTGTTATAATTGGACATGGCACCAACATCCCAGGGGTTATCCCAAGACTGCTGTCGGTCCATAATAGGTAGGGTAAGTCGCTCTTCATTTCTTGTCAGGTCACCTGAAATAGGTGTCCAGTCATCGCCTCGGCTTTCGGATTTCCATACCCTATAAGAAGCAAAATATAGCGTTGCTGGATCGTGAGGAGAAACCAAGATAGGGGCATCCCAATTAAACCGTTCGTGTGGATCGCCTAGATTGGCTTGAGGTTGAACAAAAACCTGCTCGCCAGTAGTCAAATCAATACGATGTAGACCACCCTGCTGGGTTTCTGCATAGACGATGTCGTTGTATTCCGGATCTGTAGCTGATTGGTGTCCATCTGCAAACAAAGTTTTGTACCAATGCTTGTTGCTAATACCTTCACGCTCGTCAGTAGCTGAAGGTCCTCCTGCAGAACCATTGTCCTGAGTTCCACCGAATATATGATAAAAGGGTTCGGCATTATTGACAGCGACTTTGTAAAATTGTGTAAGGGGTAAGTTTTTATGATACCGCCAATTTTCAGCCAGATCAAAACTCTCATATATCCCTGCGTCTGTTCCTAGCATCAGATAATTTGGATCATCTTTTTTAAAGACAATAACGTGATTATCCGAGTGCTTTTTTTGCTCTTTAAGTTGCACAAAGGTTTTCCCCCCGTCATCAGAAGTCAACACCCGTACATTCATCAGATAGAGTCGGTCAAACTTATGCGGACTTGCATACAATTCTTGATAATAGTGTGGTCCTGTAGCTCCTGAAACCGCATTGGACATTTTTTTCCAAGAAGCACCCTGGTCTGCTGAACGATAAACGCCTCCAGTAGTTCGATCCAATTCAATTGCAGCATAGATCACATCGGGTTGTTGAGGGGAAATGGCCAATCCTATTTTCCCCATATTCGAAGAAGGTAAGCCGTTGGTGAGTTCCTGCCAGGTTTCACCACCATCGGTAGATTTATGAATCCCTGAACCTGGGCCGCCCCCCATTAAGGCAGCAACTGTTCTATGCCGATCCCATGTGGCTGCATACAAAACTTTTGGGTTTCTAGGATCAATCATCAGATCAGTGGCACCAGTCCATTTATCATTGCCCAGAACACGCTTCCACGTTTGACCACCATTGACCGTTTTATAAACTCCTCTTTCACCACCCTTGTTCCAAAGCGGACCTTGGGCAGCAACCCAAACAATGTTGGAATTATCAGGATGTACAATAATTTTTGAAATGTGCTCAGATGCTTTTAGTCCTTTGTTCTCCCAAGTTTTACCTCCGTCTTGGGAACGATAGATACCATCACCATAAGCAACGTGACGACCGCCAACATTCTCACCCGTTCCTACCCAAACCGTAGCAGGGTTTTGGGGGTCTAAGGTGATACAACCCGTTGAATATGAGGTCTGCTTGTCAAATAAAGGGGTCCAGGTTGTACCAGCGTTTTCTGTTTTCCATACACCACCCGAACCAACGGCAACATACCAGATATTGTCATTCTTAGGATGAAAAACAATATCAGCAATGCGTCCAGATAAAAAAGCGGGACCCACCGAACGAAATTTAAACGCCGCCAGAGGCAATTCAGTTTTTGCTTGGGTTGACTGCTTTTTTTTGCGTTGTGCCGTTGCTTCCAAAGGACTAAACAAAAATAAAAGCCCTACAACATAAATAACTATTTGCTTCATAAATCCAATATTTTACTAGAGTTAAATGTATAAAAATTAACTGTTGAGTGCACAAGTGAAAATTTTATATACGAGATTTCAATTGTTTTACTAATTTTAAATAAACGATAAACCATGCAACGAAAAATTCTCTTATCAGAAAAAGACATTCCAGAACAATGGTATAATATAGTGGCAGATATGCCCAATAAGCCGCTACCACCCCTTCACCCTGCAACAAAAGAACCGATCGGTCCAGAAGCACTTGCCCCATTGTTCCCCATGGAGTTGATCAAACAGGAAGTCACCACAGATAAATATGTAACAATCCCTGATGAAGTTCGACACATTTATTCAATGTGGCGTCCTACGCCCATGTATCGTGCATACAATCTTGAAAAGGTTTTAGATACCCCAGCGAAAATTTATTATAAGTATGAAGGCACAAGTCCGACGGGATCCCATAAGCCTAATACAGCAGTTGCTCAAGCCTATTACAACAAGATGGAGGGCGTTAAAAAAATCACAACAGAAACAGGTGCTGGACAGTGGGGAAGTGCATTAAGTTTTGCTTGCCAACATTTTGGCATTGACTGTGAGGTGTATATGGTCAAGCTGTCTTTTGATCATAAACCTTATCGGAAAGTAATGATGAATACCTGGGGGGCAACTGTTCACCCCTCTCCTTCAGAAGCAACAGAAATTGGAAAGAAAATTTTGGCTGAAAACCCCAACACTACTGGATCTTTAGGGATTGCCATATCAGAAGCTATTGAAAGTGCTGTTCAAAGTGATACCACTAAATATGCATTAGGAAGTGTTTTAAATCATGTCAAACTGCATCAAACCATTGTTGGTCAAGAAGCCATCAAACAAATGGAAATTGCTGGCGAACTTCCTGATGTGGTAATTGCGCCCTTTGGGGGTGGGTCAAATTTTGCGGGATTGGCTTTTCCGTTCCTTCGACTCAATTTTGATGAGGGTAAATCCATCCGCTGTATTGCCAGTGAGCCTTCGTCTTGTCCTAAATTAACAAAGGGAGTCTTTCGTTATGATTTTGGTGACACAGCAGGGATGACCCCTTTACTACCCATGTATACATTAGGACACGACTTTGTTCCTGCACCCATCCATGCGGGTGGTTTAAGATACCACGGTGCTGGTGTAATTGTAAGCCAACTACTAAAAGACCAACTGATCGAAGCCAGATCCCATGACAATTTAGAAGTATTTGAAGCTGGTGTAACCTTTGCGCAAGCGGAAGGCATCATTCCAGCACCAGAGGCCACACATGGCATAGCTACAGCCATCGCCGAAGCAGAACGCTGCAAAAAAAATGGTACTTCGGAAACCATACTGTTCAATTTATGTGGTCACGGTAATTTTGACATGAAAGCCTACCAAGATTATTTTGATGGAAAAATTGTCAAACATCAATTAAGCGATGCCGAAATCCAAGCTTCCATTGCAAAACTTGATACGCCTGTAATTTAATTCTAATGGCTACATAGTTCCATTTATTATGAATCCAAATGGAACAAGGAGGTATTTTTCCAAGTCTATACAAATTATTCAATTCATAATGCCTACTTTTTAAGGAAATAAGTATTCAAATGCACAGACGACGATTTCTTCATACAACAGCTCTGGGTGTGGCAGGGGCTGCCACTTTGGGAGCACAATCCTTTAGTACCCTAATGAATAACCGATACAAAATTGGACTCCAGCTATTCTCGGTTCGTGACGCCATGGCCAAAAACCCTTTGGAAACACTAGTGAAATTGAAAGCGATGGGTTATGAAGATTTTGAGACCTATGGTTATGACCCGCAAACCAATAGTATTTACGGATATGAAATTTCAGAATTTAAATCGCTTTTGGATGAGTTGCAACTGACAACCACCAGTGGGCATTATGGATTTTCAGATTATTTTGACGCAGATGAACAAACATTGAGTTGGTTTGTCAATCGTTGTATCGGTGCTGCCAAAACTTTGAATTCGCCCTATATTACTTGGCCTTGGGTTCATCCGGACCGAAGAAATAGCGAGGGATTTGAACGTTTGGGTCACCGTCTCAACCGCATTGGAAAACAAATTACAGAGGCTGGTTTGGGGTTTGCTTACCACAATCATGGATACGAATTTGAAGATTGGAACGGACAAACAGGTTTCGATATTTTGATGGAAATCACCAATCCAGATTGGGTCAAGCTACAAATGGATATGTATTGGGTCGTTCATTCCGGAAAAACACCCAACGCATTGGTAGCACAACAGCCTGGAAGGTTCGTTATGTGGCACATCAAAGACATGGACAAACAAACAAGAGACTACACTGAATTGGGTAATGGCTCTATTGATTACACCCAGGCACTACCCAATCCAGAGGCTGCTGGGCTTCAATATTACTACCTTGAGCAAGGTGGAAACTATGCTGTAAGTTCTATGGATAGTGCGAAAGTTAGCATAGCCTATTTCAAAAAACATTTACAAGAAAAATTGTGAAAGTATGGGTTGAATCAACTATCCTTATGACTGACACCCATAGCAAATTAAAAATCTACCTCAGGGATAATTGACCCATGT
>WTJI01000058.1 GCA_011524905.1 Flavobacteriales bacterium | reverse complement strand
ATGTTTCATGGTGCTAGTGCCTTTAATCAAAATATAGGAAGTTGGGATGTTGGGTCGGTTACCTCATTTAAAGGGATGTTTGATGCCGCTATTTCATTTAATCAAGATATTGGTGAATGGAATGTGGCCAATGCCACAAGTATGAACTCAATGTTCAACAATGCTCAAGTATTTAATCAAGATCTTTCGGAATGGTGCGTAAGCGCCATAGGCAGCACGCCTTCTAGTTTTAATAATTTGTCTGCATTGAGTGTTTCCCATCTTCCAGTGTGGGGGACCTGTCCTGGACCAACGGTTACTTTAACCAATACAGATAACAATAACTTTTTGCAAAACACCCAAACTGTCACCATTACTGCTGCTTTCTCGAAATCCATGAGTCCGACCCCAACTATATCAATTTCAGGAGTAGTTACTAATGTTGATATGGTACAGATCTCAAGCACCAATAGTTTTACATATACATGGAATTTGAGTGGCTCCATATCAGATGGCCTATATACAGTAACTGTATCAGGTACAGATACTAACAGTAAATCGTATACTGGCACCAATAGTATCACTTTTTTTGTGGACTCCTCGGCTCCATTATTAACATTGACAAGCTCTGATGCTGACTTAAATGTCGGATCTTCTCAACAAGTTACCATTACCGCAGCCTTTGACGAAAATATGCTGACCACACCTACGCTTTCAATTAGTGGTTTGGTGACAGATGCTACAATGACGCAAATCGCAGGGACAAATTCCTATACCTATTTATGGAATGTCGGGGGAGCCGCAGAAGGCGATTATACAGCTACGGTTTCTGGATCAGACTTGGCAGGTAATAACTATTCAGGTTCTGACAGCCTTACCCATAGTGTGGATAATAGTCCACCAACAATAAGTAGTGCTATAGCAGCATCCGATGGAACATTTAATGTTGGGCAAACCGTTACCATTACGTTGAACTTATCCGAAATTGCTTATCAAAGTGGTACTGTTTCTATGGCCCTAGTTTTAGAGACAGGAAGTATTGACAGAACAATATATGCTAATCCCTCTAGTTTTGATACGGCTTCGATAACATTTACATATACGGTACAAAATGGAGATGTTTCAAGTGATCTTTCCTATGTTTCTTCTGCTTCTTTATCTATTTCAGGGGGTACACTACAAGATTCCGTAGGTAATGATTTGACATTAACCTTACCCAATCCAGGAGCTGTTGGTTCTTTGAATGCCAATCAGTCAATTGTGATTGACGGAGCTGGACCTGCTATTTTTTCTATTTCACAACTCTCTCCAAATGGTGTTTACACTGACGATGACACCAACCCTGCTAATTCCGATACGATTTCATTTACCGTAACTTTTGATGAGGTTGTTACAATCACTGGAACACCAAGAATTTTATTAGACGATATTACAAGGGAAGACGGCTCGGCGGCATATGCCACTTATGTGAGTGGCTCGGGGACAACGACCCCTACTTTTGTGTATACTGTCACAGATGGAGATGTTTCTGGCGGTGTTGATTTGGATAACAGTAGTGTTACGGGACTCGATTTGAACGGAGGCACTATAAAAGATGGATCACTCAACGCGGCAGATTTATTATACGCTACAAATGGAATTAGCTTAACAACAGGTATACAGATCAAAGCGGCAGATCCTGATTTACTGGTACAAATTTTCTCTGATAATACTATTGATCCCAAATCAGCTAAAGAAGGTCAGCAAGTCACCATCAAGCTGACCCAACAACAGGCATTTCCTTTGGATGCTTCCACCATATCTATGACAATCAGTGGTATCACACCTCCGCCTTCCCTCAGCTTTACCCTTTCTTCAACAACGCCTACCTATGTTTATGAAGCATCTTTTACGGTTCCAGCATCCAATACCCTTACCGAAGGAGATATTACTTATATTCTTGAAGCTTCAGATACCATTAGTTCAACTAAAGTAGCCAATCCCAATACAGCATCAGTGACTCAAGCTGATTTTTCGAGTGTGTTTTCTTTAGACAAAACAATGCCCACAATTACATCCAGCACCAATGGCAATGTAAATTCTGGCAGTACTACGGGCCCAACAGTTAGTTGTTCGGAACAGGCCAAATACACCATCACAGGGGGTGCAGATCAGTCTAAGGTAACCATAGACACCAATACGGGCGTAATAACTTTTAACACCGCACCAAACAAGCTTACCCCTGATGATGCAGATGGTGATGGAGTCTATGAAGTTGAGATTACAGCTACGGATAAGGTAGGTTATACAGTGACACAAACCTTGCAGATCACCATTTCAGGATCTACGTATGGAATCACATTGACCGCTGTGGAAAATACGCCTGTGGAAGGAGAAAACGCATCTTTTACAGCGGTGCTGACAAGCGCACCATCAGCCAATGTAACGATTCCATTGACTACAACTAACAGTGGAGTAAGTCTTTCTTCTACCAATCTGGTCTTTACCCCCTCAAATTGGAATACGGCACAAACTGTAACTATTGGAACTATTAATAATGACTTAGCTGATGGCGATCAGACAGTTACTATTTCGACTGGAGCACCAGTATCAACAGATACAAATTACAGCAGTTTATCCGCTGCCAGTTTATCAGATTTTACTTTTACCATTACAGACAATGATGTGGATACAGATGGGGACAGTTATTTAGATGCAGTTGATGTCTTCCCATCAGACCCCACAGAATGGGAAGATACCGATGGTGATGGGATTGGAGATAATGCCGACACTGATGATGACAACGACGGTCAGACCGATGCGGAAGAACTCTCTAACGGCACTGATCCCAAAGTACCCAATGCGCTACCCAATGACTTGGACGGTGACGGCATTATTGATAGTATAGATCCCGATCGGGACGGTGATGGGATCAACAATAGTTCGGATGACTTCCCAGATGATGGAACAGAAACAGTAGACACGGACGGTGATGGCATAGGGAATAATGCGGATTTGGATGACGACAACGATGGCTATTTTGATACTGCTGAGATTACGGCAGGGACTAACCCATTGGACCCACTTAGCATTCCTGACGATGCCGATGGTGATAACCTGGCTGATGCGGTTGAGGCCAGTTTGGGGACCAATCCTTCAGACCCAGACACGGATAATGACGGTGTTCTAGATGGTGAAGACGATTTCCCCACAGATCCTAATTTTACGACCGATACTGACGCTGATGGTATTCCAAATGCAACCGATCCAGATGATGATAACGATGGTCTATTAGACCTTGATGATCCTTTCCCACTGGACCCCAATAATTCTCCCGATACAGATGGAGATGGCCTCAGTGATGATATAGATACAGACGATGATAACGATGGCTATACAGATACGCAGGAGTTATTGGCAGGGACTGATCCATTGGATGCCGCTAGTGTCCCAGCCGATCGCGATAAGGACGGATTGACCGATATAGAAGAGGGTAGTTTGGGAACTGATCCCGATAATGCTGATACGGATAATGATGGAGTTAGTGATCGTGATGATGATTTTCCCTTAGATCCCGCCAGAGGTATTGATACCGATAACGATGGGATTCCCGATGCATCGGATTCCGATGATGACAACGATGGCGTACCCGATACCGAGGATGAACTGCCGCTTGATCCTACTGAAACTCTAGATTACGACAAAGATGGGATTGGAAACAATGCCGACACCGATGATGATAATGATGGCTACAGTGACCTTGTCGAAACCGAAGATGGCACCAATCCACTAGACGCTCTTGATTTTCCAAGGGATGCCGATAACGATGGCCTGACGAACAATCAAGAGGAAATTTTAGGAACGGATCCGACCAATTCAGATACGGATGGCGATGGAATAAATGACTTAAATGATCCCGAACCCCTTAACCCAGGTGCAGATGCGGATACCGATAATGACGGCATCATTGATTTATTGGATTTAGATGATGATGGAGATGGCTACAATGACCTTCTAGAAATTGAATTGGGAACCGATACCAAAGACCCGAATGATACGCCACTTGATACTGACAGTGATTTTTTACCAGATAGTAAAGAAATAGAGCTTGGCTGTGACCCCACTAACCCAGACACTGATGGCGATGGGGTTATCGACGGTCTAGATGCTTTCCCATTAGACTCTAACAATTCTGACGACACTGATGGTGACGGAATTCCCAATAACACAGACCCTGACGATGATGGTGATGGGATTAACGATAGTGAAGACGCTTTTCCATTGGATGCCACCGAAACTACAGATACCGATGGTGATGGGATTGGTGACAACCGAGACACCGATGACGACGGGGACGGTTATTCTGATTACACCGAAAGCTTAGGGGGCTCGAATGGAAAAGACCCAGATAGTGTGCCTCTAGACAGTGACAATGATTTGTTGTCTGATGCCGAAGAGGCCGTCATAGGCACCAATCCAAACAATGCAGATACAGACGGCGATGGTATTTTAGACGGTCTTGATCCAAGTCCCAATGGTGGATCGAATGAAGGAACAATAGATGATTTTGATGGTGATGGTTTACCCAACGATACCGATCCAGATGACGACAACGACGGGGTACCAGATACCAAGGACCGATTCCCAAAGGATGCTTCTGAAAGTGCCGATTTAGATGGTGATGGTATTGGAGACAATGCAGATCCAGATCGTGACGGTGACGGTGTACCCAATGCTGATGATTTGTACCCAAATGATGCCACAGAATCTGGTGATAATGATGGCGATGGGATTGGAGACAATGCAGACCTTGATGATGACAATGATGGTTATACAGATGTTATTGAATTGATCGAAGGCAGCGACCCCTTTAATCCTGCTAGCGTCCCGGAAGATGCTGATAAAGATGGTTTGTCAGATGCTGAAGAATTACTGTTAGGAACTGACCCAAATCAATATGACACCGATGGCGACGGAGTAAATGACCGTATAGATGCCTTTCCACTTGATCCAGCGCACAATAGCGATGTGGACGAAGATGGCATACCAGATTTGATTGACCCTGACGATGACAATGATGGCACCCCTGACAGGACAGATATTTTCCCTTATGACCCAACTGAATGGGAGGATACAGATTCAGATGGAATAGGGAACAATGCCGATGTAGACGACGACAATGATGGTTATGATGATGTCGTAGAAATTAAAGCAGGCACGAACCCCAAGGATAAGGAAGATTTCCCTCTAGATACCGACGGGGATGGATTATCTGACTTAGAAGAAAAGGCCTTGGGTACTGATCCCCTTAAGGAAGATACTGATGATGATGGGATAAATGACTTTGAAGACGCCTTTCCACTAGATGCGAACTTTACAACAGATACAGATAAAGACGGTATTCCCAATGCCATAGATCCCGATGATGATAATGATGGTGTTTCTGATGCACTCGATGCCTTCCCACTAGACCCCAAAGAAGCTTTGGATACCGACGGAGATGGTATTGGCAACAACAAAGACCTCGATGATGACGGGGATGGCTTTAGTGATTTGGATGAGTATTTGTCTGGCACAAACCCATTAAATGCGAGCGATAACCCCCAGGATACAGACGGAGACGGGATTTCTGACTTTAGGGAAGCACTACTAGGAACAGACCCCAATAATCCAGATACGGATGGTGACGGTATTCCAGATGGAACAGACGCTTTCCCATTTAATCCGAATTTCACCAAAGACAATGATTTTGACGGTATTCCTGACGAGGTAGACGTCTATGGGGATAATGACTCAGACGAGCTAGGAGATATCCCAGATGTAGATGATGACAATGATGGGA
>WTJI01000052.1 GCA_011524905.1 Flavobacteriales bacterium | reverse complement strand
AACACGGTAAGTCGCCAAAGGTAAATGAAATTGTCAAGCCAGAAAAAATATACCAGTCATTATTCGTAAAGTCTCCAAAGCGGGCAAAATCAAATTCATCTACAGGATTACTGCCATCCAAATTATCGGTCAGAGCGTAGCGCAAACCCACCTCAAAACCCAATACCATCAATGGATTGGGATTGACTTTGAATCCAACGATTATTGGAATCGCTACTTTTTGTTCCCCTTCATAATCTATTTGTTCTGCAGGTGGGGCACCTTCGAAATAAAATAAATTATAGTCTACGTAACTAGCCCCAATAAACAGATAGGGAGAGAAGTCTGGTTGGCCTGTGTGGAGGTTAAATTCTTTAAAATTTATCTCGGCCCCTAGACTAACCTCGTTCACATTATTTTCAAATTTGTAGCCACGTAAAAAACGGCTCAAATCTGTAGATTTGTAATCATTCCCAACGAGTGTTGAGTTGAAAGCAGTAAAACGTAGGGAGTATCTCGTGGTAACATTCCATTTATAAACAATACCAAAAGCGGGACTGTTGGGATAGACAAAATAAGAAGACCCCACATCACCGCGATAGCTACTTGCACCAACAAAAGCACCAATTTCGTGGTACTGTGCGTTGGTTGCGTGGCTCAACGCAATAATCAACCATCCCCCAATAAGAGTTATTCTATAAAAAAGCTTCTGCAAAAGCACTAGTTTATCGGTCTATATCTAACTGAAAAACAGAGGAATTATTGTCTATTTCTTGGGTCATGTCCCCAAAATAGTTTGTTGCGTAGGGTTTGGAAAAAATCATCTCCATGAATTTGAATCGTTTGGATTTGGAATGGTGCTTTTTGAAGCAAGATTTTGGTATGCATCGGAACACTGAGCATGCGGGCATCCATAGACACCAAATGGTGGGTGCCTCGACCTTCCACACTGAGTTGAATTTTTGCCGTATCAGGTAAAATCAGCGGTCTGATATTGATGTTGTGGGGGGCTATTGGATTAAGTACAAAACACTCGGTTTCGGGTGTCAGAATTGGCCCTCCATTACTCAATGAATAGCCAGTAGATCCTGTGGGAGTTGCCACAATTAACCCATCTGCCCAATAGTTGGTCAGTTGCTTATTGTTAACTTGAGAGTCGATCCGCAACATAGCCGTTGAGTTTTTTCGTATCAGTGTGACCTCATTTAAAGCGTAGCCAAAGTCTTCAATGGCATCTACTCGAGGCTCGGTTTGTAAATGAATAAGACTTCGTGAAACTAATTCGTAAGATCCTTTAAAGAAGAGTTCCAACCCTTTTTCTAAAGATTCTTTTTGTAAAGAGGTTAAAAAGCCAAGACGGCCTGTGTTAATTCCCAAAATAGGGACCCCGCTGTCATACACGAAAGGGATTGCACGTAAAAGTGTACCATCTCCCCCGACAGAAAATAAAACGTCAAAATCTTGTTTCATAGACTGACTGCTGTCAAAAAAGTCAGCTGCACATTCAGCTCGCTCAAAGTGTTTTTGCAGCCTTTGATCTATCCAGATTTGATGTCCTTGGTTTTGAACAATTTTGTGGATTGCCAGCGCATATTCAACGGTTACCGCTTGATCGTAGGCGGAAAAGAGGGCTATGTTCATGGGACAAAGATACAAAGATTCCCAGGGATAAATATCAAAGGGATAGTGGCTAAAAATTCAAAATTCATTTGAAGAACATGTACCTTTGTCAAAAAATGTTATGACCCAACTAAGTGTAAACATCAACAAAGTTGCAACCCTACGTAATGCGCGTGGTGGACAGGTTCCCGATTTATTGCAAGTAGCTGCCGATTTACAGAAAATGGGTGCTCAAGGCATCACAATTCACCCCCGACCTGACGAACGTCATATTCGATATGCCGATGCCCGGGCATTACCCTCTGTAATCACGACCGAATTTAATATTGAAGGGAATCCCAATTCAAAGTTTATCGATTTGGTGTTAGAGGTCTGCCCAACGCAAGTGACCTTAGTTCCCGATGCTCCCGATGCTTTAACTTCCAATGCAGGATGGGATACAGTTGAACATCAAAATTCATTGAAGGAGATTATAGAGCGCTTTCAAAAAGCAGGCATCCGTACTTCTATTTTTGTTGATCCAGATTCTGAGATGGTTGCTGCAGCTAGAGACACGGGTACAGATCGGATAGAGCTATACACAGAAGCCTACGCAGTGGAATATCCCAAGTCACCCGAAGCTGCCATTGCTCCCTTTGTAGCTGCTGCTGAAAAAGCACAAGACGTGGGTTTAGGTCTCAATGCAGGGCACGATTTAAGTTTGAATAACGTCCAGTTTTTTGTAAATAATATTCCCAATTTGTTAGAAGTATCTATTGGTCATGCCTTGATCAGCGAATCCTTGTATTTGGGTTTTGAAACGGTCATTCAATCCTACCTTGAAAAGCTGCGTTAATGTCTGAATTACATGCTACTTTATTGGGGGAATCAGGAGTTGATTTACTTATTCTCCACGGTTTTTTAGGGATGGGTGATAATTGGAAAACCCTTGGTAAAAAATGGGCTGAAAAAGGATTTCGGGTACATCTGATTGACCAGCGCAACCATGGTCGGAGTTTTTGGGATCATAGGTTTGATTATGCTGCCATGGCCGCTGATTTAGAAGCCTACAGGCAGAAAAATGGAGTAGGTCAGTGTATCGTTTTAGGCCATTCTATGGGAGGTAAAACAGCGATGTATTGGGCTTGTCAGCATCCTGAGGAATTATTGGGTCTGCTTGTCGCAGACATTGCCCCCAAGAGCTATCCTTCTCATCATCAAGCCATATTAAAGGGCCTAGCTAGCCTAGATTTTTCACAGCTAAGCAGTCGAAAGGCTGTTGACGCTGCCCTAGCGTCTTATATCCCTGATTGGAGTTTTCGGCAATTTCTACTTAAAAATATTTATTGGGTTGAACCAGGCCAGCTGGGACTTAGGATTAATATTGAAGTATTAAAACAAGCAGGACCTGCTGTTGGTGCGCCGCTTCCAGTAGATTTTGTCTGTCCAAAGCCCACACTATTTTTACGTGGCGTCAGATCGGGTTACATTGAAGATCAAGATCAACTGCTAATTCAACATCATTTTCCCAACGCCCAAATCAAAGACATTGCGCATGCTGGTCATTTTCTACACGCAGAAAACCCGCAACAGTTTTCTCAAGAATTTTTGTACTGGGTTGAACAGTTGTTGTAATCTCACCCCATCCTTCTAAATTGTTAGAATACAATAGCTAGACTTCTGAAAGTGTCAGCTTTACCTTATTTTTACGGCTTATAAAAACTATGAAAGTTCAAATCCGACAGGCCATAAAAAGTGATGCAGCCGCCATTTTGGCTTTGATTCAAGAATTAGCCGTTTTTGAAAAAGAACCTGACGCTGTAGTAGTGAAGGAAGAAGATATAAAAGCCCACGGCTTTGGTGTTAATCCATTATTTCAATGTTTGGTTGCTGAATCGGACGGTCAGGTTATTGGAATGGCCCTTTTTTACCCGCGCTATTCGACTTGGAAAGGCCCCACTTTACACCTAGAAGACTTGATAGTAACCGAATCTCATAAGGGTAGGGGGGTAGGAACGGCCCTATACAAAGCCTTTATAGAACATGCTTATACAAGTGGAGTTAATAGAATTGAGTGGGTGGTCTTGGATTGGAACAATACAGCCGTACAGTTTTACAAAAAAAGCGGTGCCCAGGTTCTTCAAGAGTGGGATACCGTGCAGATGGATCGTGAAACTATGGCGCACTATTTGAAAAAGAAAAAATGAAGGTATTTAAATTTGGTGGAGCCTCGGTTAAAGATGCCAATGGAATCCGAAATTTATATCAGGTCATACAAAAAAAAGGAGGCCAAGATACAGTTGTAGTTGTCTCAGCTATGGGTAAAATGACCAATGCCCTAGAAGCTGTAGTCGAAGCATATTTTGAAGCACCTGAAACAATAGCTACGCATATAACCCAAATCCAAGCTTACCATTTTTCGCATATTGATGATTTGTTTGGGGCAGAAGCTAAAGCAGTAAAAAGTCAAGTTTTAGACTTGTTCCAGGAGCTGAAAGATTTTGTAAAAACAAATAAATCACCAAATCGTAGTTTTGTTTATGATCAACTTGTGAGTTTTGGCGAATTGGTTTCTACGACCATTATTGCAGCATATTTGAATGCGCAAGGCATAGAGACTATATGGCTGGATGCTCGAAATTGTGTAAAAACAGATGCTTATTATCGGGATGCAAACTTAGACTGGGAAAAAACACAAGCCGTTATCAAAGCAGCAGTAAAGCGTAAGCAAACTATCATCACCCAAGGATTTATAGGAAGTGATTCCAATAACTTTACCACGACTTTAGGAAGAGAAGGGTCTGATTACACAGCTGCTATTTTTGCCTACGCCTTGGACGCTGAATCGGTCACAATTTGGAAAGATGTTCCTGGCGTACTCAATGCCGATCCAAGGGTTTTTGACAACACACAATTGCTTCATCAAATATCCTATCGTGAAGCAATTGAATTGGCTTACTATGGAGCTTCGGTGATTCACCCAAAAACACTCCAGCCGTTGCAACGAAAAGAAATCCCCTTATTTGTTAAGTCATTTGTAAAGCCAGAAGATCCTGGCACTTCAGTTTCTAAAGGACAAACTTTGATTCCTTACATGCCGTGCTTTATTTTAAAAAAAGACCAGGTGTTATTGCGAATGTCTTCCCTAGATTTTTCATTCATAGTAGAAGACAGTATTAGTGCCATATTTGCTTTGCTCCATCAATATCAAATGCGGGTAGAATTAATTCAAAACTCTGCAATTAGCTTTTCGGTTTGTATCCACAATAAATACAATCGTTTGCCTGAATTGATCAAAGAGTTAGAATCGAAATTTAAGGTTACAGCCCATCAAAGCGTTAATCTTTATACCATTCGACATTTTGATGAGCGTGCCTTGGATCGTATTCTTAATAATGGAAAAAAAGTGCTCTTGGAACAGCGAACCCAAGAAACGATTCAGTTGGTTACAACCTAATCCAGATACGATTCAACAAAATGCATACAATAGCGTTGAATATCATCTCGTGTTTTACGAAAAGCGGCTTGTATCTCTGACACTGAACCCTTTATTTTGCTCGGGTCGGAAAAATTTTGGTGGAGTCTTTTGGCAGTAGCTGAGGGAAAAACAGGGCAATTTTCTGCGGCGTGGTCACATACAGTAATGATAAAATCAAAATTTATATCCCAGTAGTCATCCACCAGATTTGAACTGTGGTGGGAAATATCTAACCCTACTTCATTTAAGGCAGCAACAGCATTTGGATTAAGGCCATGGGTCTCAATCCCCGCAGAATAGATATTGGCTTTCTTTCCCGCATAATGTGCTAAAAAACCGTGCGCTATTTGGCTTCGGCAAGAGTTTCCTGTGCATAAGACTAGAATGTTTTTCATTTCATTTAGGATTGATGAAAATGATTGATAAATTTTTCAACTATTGTTTTCGCAAGTCGAGCATGACTTTCGATGGTCCATCCACCAACGTGTGGACTGAGCAGCACATTTTCTGCTTGTAACAAAAAAGCCAAAGCTTTTGGTTGCTTTTTTTGATTGAATATGGAGTGAAAAGACTGAGATTCGTATTCCAACACATCCAAACCAGCTCCAACTATTTTTCCTTGCTGCAACCCATTGACCAAGGCTTCCGTATTTACAGCACTTCCACGGGCAGTATTAAGCAACCAAAATGGATGCTGCATAGCATCGATAAATGCTGAATCAATAAGAGGTTGGGTCGTTGGGTTTTGATCGGTGTGGATGCTGATTACCTCTGCCTTACTTTGAAGTGTTTCCAAGGAGACTTGCTTGGCAAACCGATCCCCCTTATTAGGCAGTCGGTCGTGGCACAGGACTTCTGCGTCTAATGCAGCGAGTTTTTGGGCAAAGCTTTTTCCCATGTATCCATAGCCAATAATCCCCACAGTTTTGCCAGCGAGCTCCGTCCCGCGATGGGCTTCGCGTATCCAATTCCCATTTTGTATGGATTGATGCCCTTGGCGTAATTTGTTGAACAGACTTAGTAGTAAGGCCAGGCAATGTTCGCCGACGGCATTTTGATTTCCCTCTGGTGCAGCAAAAAGGACAATTCCTTTTTTTTGGGCATATTCTAAATCTATATTTTCCAACCCAGCCCCCAACCGACCAATAAACTTTAAGTTTTTGGCTTGATCTATCACATCTGCATTGATAGGAAAACGAGAACGGATGATTAGACCCTGGTATTCTTTCAAGATATCCCAAAGTTCAGCTAGCGGCGTTGTATATGCAATTTTATTGGTATGTCCTAGCTTTTCAAAGCTTCTTAATAGCAAGGGGTGATTTTCGTCAACATGAAGAATATTCATGAGCTAGAATTGTAGGATGATTTTGGCGAAATAAAAAAATAGATATATCCCAAAAATGTCATTACAAGTAGTGATAAAAGGTCCAGTGGCAATGGCAGGATCAATACTATTTTTATCTAAAATAATCGGCACAAAAGTTCCAACCAATGCTGCTACAATAATCACACTCATCATGGCACCAGCAATGGTAAGGCTTAAAATAAGCTCTTGTTGGATGAGTATTCCAAAGACAACAAGGAGTAAGGAAAGAGCAAATCCATTAATCAGACTTAATCCCACTTCCTTAAGTAAGCGAGTGATTAGTGATCCTTTGACCACATCATTGGCCAAACCTTGTACTATGATAGCGGATGATTGTACGCCTACATTCCCTGCCATGGCAGCAATAAGAGGGGTGTAGAAAAATAGATTGCGCAAATTGGGTTGCGCCATGATTTCCTCGAAGTTTTGTAAAATAAAAACACTTCCTAACCCCCCCATTAAACCCAGGAAAAGCCAAGGTAGGCGAGCTTTACTCAGGTCCCAAATGGTATCGTCGGCTTCCACATCGTTGGTGACCCCAGCGGCCAGAAGATAGTCTTCTTCGGCTTCTTCTTTGATGAAGTCAACAATATCGTCGATGGTTATTCGTCCTAATAATTCTTTTTTATCATTGACAACTGGTATGGCTTCCAGATCGTATTTGGACATGATTTTCGCCACCTCTTCTCCATCTTGATCAACCGTAACATAGTCCACCTTGGGGATGGAAATATCTTTTACAATGGCTTTGGAATTTGCCGTGATTAAATCTTTAAGGGACAGCCGTCCTTTGAGGCGGTTTTTATGATCGATCACATAAATTGAGTGCACTCGGGTAACATTTTCGGCTTGTGCTCTCATTGTATTTACACACTTCAGGACGCTAAGGTCTTCTTGTACTTTGACCAACTCTTTGGCCATCAGTCCACCTGCAGTATTTTCATCATAACGCAACAAGTCCCTAATATCTTTGGCGTGCGTGCTATCTGAAATTTCATTGATGACTTTTTCTTGTCTGGCTTCGGGGAGTTCGGCGATCATGTCAGCAGCATCATCCGTATCGAGTTCCTCTATTTCATCAGCAATTTCTTTGGCGGAGAGTTTTTCGAGAATACTTTCACGAATGTCTTCATCTAGTTCTGCTAGTGCGTCTGCTGTTTTTGTACTGTTGAGAAGTTTTACTAAGTAAATAGCTTCATCACTATTGAGCTCTTGAATAATTTCGGCAATATCAGCATAATGGAGTTGATGCAGCCTTCTTTGCAGTTTGCGGTTGTCTTGCGCTTCGATAAGGGATCGAATATCGAGAATCTGTGTTTTATCAATTTGAAAACGAGCCATTTTCGATCTTTTGAGTTAGCGCTATAAATGCAGTACCAGTTAGTTTTTCTGGACGTTGGTCAAAGATACTATCTTCTGTCAGATTTTTGGGCAAAGCCAATGATTTAAGACTGTTTCGTAGTGTTTTTCTACGTTGCTGAAAACTGGTTTTGACCACTTTGAAAAGCAATGCTTCGTCACAAGACAACTCAAAGTCAGTTTTGCGCGATAGGGTAATTACCCCAGAATCGACTTTGGGTGGAGGATGAAAAACCCCTGGTTTGACGGTAAAGCAATAGTTAGTGTTGTAGAATACCTGGCATAAGACAGAGAGTATGCCGTATTTTTTACTTCCTGCCGTTTCGCAGATCCTTTCGGCGACTTCTTTTTGGAACATACCTGAAAAAAAAGGAATCTGATGGCGGTGCTCCAAAACTTTAAATACGATTTGTGTGGAAATATTATAAGGGAAGTTACCAATAATAGCTAAGGGGTGATTTTGAAAAATGGCTTTGATATCCATCTTCAAAAAATCTTGTTGAAGAATACGCTTTTTCAATTGTGGATAGTGGTTTTCCAGATAGACAATGGATTCAGTGTCCACTTCAACGACTGTTAAATCTTCGGTTTTATGCAATAGGAATTGAGTGAGAACTCCTGTTCCAGGTCCAATTTCAAGGACTCGCTTGAAGGTATCGAATTTTAGCGTATCAGCAATTTTTCGAGCAATATCTGGTGCTGTCAAAAAGTGCTGACCTAGGTGTTTTTTCGGTGCAACCGACTTCATACCTGTTCATTAAGTAATTCTAGAAAAGTACGATAAGCCAGGACTTTGTCACCAAATCGAGCTGCCGTTTTACCGCGTAATCGGGCTGCATCTTCTTTGAGATAAGCGTCCATTTGAGATTGATTTTCAGCCTTATATTGAACGGCATAGTTACCAGTGGGTTGTTGTTGATCGTCATTGATGCGCACCAATTGGGCTGAAATAAATTTTTTAGTAGCCAGCATATCCGGTATGTGTTCTTCCTGAACCCATTGTAACCAATCTTTTTCTACTTTAGGATCAAGACTTACGGTAACATTATACAGTATCATGGTTTTTGAATGCTTTCAAAGCCACAGTAAGGCACTAGTGCTTTGGGTATTTGTATGCCATCTGGAGTTTGGCAATTTTCTAATATACCAGCCATTACTCGTGGCAGTGCTAAAGAACTACCGTTTAGTGTGTGGACACTTAGTTTTTTCCCATCCCTAGTTTTGTATCGCAGTTGGAGTCGTTCCGCTTGAAAACTATTGAAATTAGACACTGAGCTGATTTCAAGCCAGCGATTTTGAGCCGTTGAGAAGACTTCAAAATCATAAGTAAGGGTTGATGTGAAGCCTAAATCACCACCGCACAGTCTGAGGATGCGATAGGGTAGTTCCAGTGCCTGGAGTAAAGCTTTAATGTGTTCTACCATACCTTCTAAAGCCGTCATAGAGTTTTCCTGCGTTTCAAGGCGGACGATTTCGACTTTATCAAACTGATGTAGCCGGTTGAGCCCCCTAACATGTGCTCCGTAACTTCCGGCTTCTCGCCTAAAACAGGGGGTATAGCCCGTCAATGCAATGGGAAGGTCGGCCGCATTGAGTAATACATTTCGGTAGATATTCGTTAGTGGTACTTCGGCAGTTGGAATAAGGTAGAGATTATCGTTTTGCACATGGTACATTTGTCCCTCTTTGTCTGGTAGTTGTCCCGTTCCAAAACCGGAATCTTCATTAACCAAATGGGGTACTTGGGTTTCTTCATAGCCAGCTTGGGTATTGAAGTCTAAGAAAAAATTTATGAGCGCGCGTTGTAGTCGTGCTCCTTTGCCAGTGTACACTGGAAAGCCAGCACCGGTAATTTTGCTACCCAATTCGAAATCAATCAATCGGTATTCGGCAGCTAGTTCCCAATGGGGCATCGCATTTTCATGAAGCTTTGGAATATCACCAGCACGAAAAATTTCTTCATTGTCTTCGTCGGAAGATCCTAGTGGGACACTTTCGTGCGCTATGTTAGGGATTTGTGTTCGTACTTTCAGTAAACTTTTTTCTAGTTCTTGAAGTTTTTCTTGTAAGCTCTTGCTCTCGCTTTTTAGGCTAGCGGAAGTTTCTTTGAGTTGCTGAGCGGCTTCGGTTTGCCCACTTTTGAATAGAGCACCAATTTCTTTGGCTTTTTGATTGGCTTCGGCAAGTTTTTGATCCAAATCAGATTGGGCTTGCCGTCGATGCTGGTCTAAATCAAGTAACTGATCAATCAATTCCAGTTGCGAAAACCCCCTGCGTTTTAAGCCTTCGATTACAGTAGCTTTATTCTCACGAACAAATGGTAGAGATAGCATATATTAATTTTTGGTAAAGGTAGCAGTTCGTTTGGGAAACGCTGTAATGGTTTTCAAACAAAGCTGCTGGTCTTTTTGTAACTGTTTTTTTAAACTTTCAAGTGAATCAAACTTATTTTCTTCTCTTATTTTGACGTGGATATCTAAGGCAATTGTTTGTTCATATAGATTTTTATTAAAATCAAAAAAATGCACCTCGATAGTGGTTTTTTTTCCAGCAACTGTGGGTCGATTTCCAATATTCATCATACCCCAAACGTTTTGCTGATCGATTCTGCTTTGAACCAAATAGACGCCATTAGAAGGCCAGAGTTTGTATTTTTCTTCGATAGCGACATTGGCCGTAGGAAAGCCAATTGACTTCCCGATTTGGTCTCCTTTAACCACAAGGCCCGTTAATCGAAAAGGGCGATTGAGGTATTGCCTCACGGTGGATAAATCACTATTTGACATGGCTTTTCTGATTTTTGTAGAACTAACAGCAATAGATTCAATGTCTTGTGCTGGTATCACAGCGACCTTGAAATTGTACAATTGGCCATAGGTTTCAAGGTCTTCAATGGTCGCTTCTCTATTTTGACCAAACCGGTGATCGTATCCGATGATAACCTCTTTGGCGTTAAGTTGATTGGCAATAATATCACGGGCAAAAGTGACTGCCGTAGTTCGAGAAAAAGATTTTGAAAAAGGGTGAATAACAAGTACATCCACCCCCAATTGGTCAAGCCATTGTATTTTTTCATCTACTGTATCGATCATTCGTACAGCTATGTCGTTTTGCAAAACCATACGCGGATGGGGAAAGAAAGTCAAAACAACAGATGTTAGGTTTTTCGATTGAGCCGTTTCCACCAGTTGTTTGATGATTTTTTGGTGCCCAATGTGAACACCGTCAAAGGTTCCGATAGTCAGGACCGTCTTTTTAGAGTTCGTAAAATTTTTTAAATCACGGACGACCTTCATCGATTTTACATATCTTGGATGGCAAAACAAAAATACTTTATTGAAACACCAATACCAATAGGTTAGCAAAGATTTCATGATAAGTAAATCCAAACGATAATTGTTTGAAGCGTAGCATTCAGTTTTTTTTATTGCTGGGATATAGTTGGTTGGGTATTGCTCAAAATCTTTGGACACCCCACTCTCAAGTTTTAGATCATATCACAGGATCTACGTATGTTTTGGATTACCCACAGTTGGAATCGTTATTTGAAGGCCATAATTCGAAAAATACAATAAGCACGCAAAGGGTTTTGAGCCTGCCCAATCATGAGGGAGAATTGGAGCCATTTGAATTGCGGTTAATCCCAATAATGACGCCAACATTGACAATGAAAAATCCAAAAATCCAAACTTTTGTAGGGGTTAGTCAATGGCGAAAAGGTGTTCGTGCGAGGGTAACGATCACTCCAAAAGGGGTAAATGCCTGGATTAAAGATTCTAATGGTCGGCATTATTTTGTCCAACCCCAAGGTCCGAAAATGCATCACTTGGCCTACCAGCGAAAAACTGATACTTTCCTGCCCTCATTTAATTGTAGTACGCCAGATAGCCCTCCACTTTATGAGAAGGGAGAAAAAGAATCAAAAAATTCAAAAAGTAAAGCGCAAGTCGCTGAACTGAAAAAGTTTCGTTTAGCTATTGTAGCGACAGGAGAATTTACAAATTATTGGGGGGATGATGATGATACTAATGGTACCAATCAGGAAGATGCTTATGCTGCTGTTGTAGCAACAATTAATCGGATAAATGAAGTATTTGAAACAGATTTGGGGGTTCGGTTGGAGCTCGTAACAGGAAGTGAACTAATGCAGCCCAATGCCAGCACTGATTCTTTTACGGGAAATCTTAATGCGGAGGCGCAGGCTTTCTTTTCTGCGGTCGTAGGAGAAGATAATTATGATGTGGGGCATTTACTTGGCTACGGAGATGCAGACGGAAATTCGGGCTGTATTGGCTGTGTTTGTAAAAACAATCAAAAAGGCCAAGCCTACACCATACATCCTTTTGAAAGTAATGATGGCAGTCCTTTTTTAAATGATTATTTTGATTTGGACTATTTAGCTCATGAGCTGGGTCATCAATTTGGGGCGTATCACACATTTTCACATATTAATGAAGGTACAGGTTCAAGCGTAGAGCCTGGAAGTGGGAGTACTATTATGGGGTATGCAGGCCTAGTTGGGGCAGATAATATCCAAATGCATGGAGATCCGTATTTTCATTATAAAAGTATTCAAAGCATTCAGAATTTTTTAAACAATGCGAGTTGCTTTGTTACGCAAGCTGTGAATAATTCAGCCCCATCTGTTTCGGCAGGTTTAGATTATATCATTCCAGTAGGCACCCCGTATTTACTGCAAGCCGAAGGTCAAGATTTAGATGGGGAAGCATTGTTTTACAATTGGGAACAGCTAGACGCGGGAGAAGTTGGCACACAAAACTTTGGACCACAAAATCCTTCTGGTGCACAAGCACGCTCATCAGTACCCCATTCAAATCCAACTCGATTTATTCCCAATTGGAATCGTATTCGTTCTGGTGTTCTAGTGGAAACAAATCCTGACTTAGATAGTGATTGGGAGACTGTTTCATTAGTAGGGCGCAGTCTAAACTGGGGAGTTACGGTTCGTGATCGAAAATCTACAGCTATAGATCAAGGCGGATTGGTGGCTCAAGATCATATGGAAATACAGGTTGTTGAGCAAGCGGGCCCTTTTCGCATTACATCACAAAATGAACCTACGGAGTGGCGATCGGGCCAGGCTATTGAAATAATTTGGGATGTAGCCCAAACCCATCTGTCCCCAGTATCCACTTCGAGTGTGTCAATTTTGTTATCACCCGATGGTAGTGAGAATTTCACCCAAACCTTAGAAGCTGCTACTGAAAATGACGGAAAAGCGACAGTAATTGTTCCTTCAGGCATAAATACTTCCAACGCTCGCATAAAAGTTATGCCGATAGATAATATCTACTTCGCGATTAATGAGGCACCCATCACAATTATAAATCAGCCACATCAATTGATTTTAGAAACCTATGACGTTGATATATGTCAGCCTGCCGCTGTTGAAATAGCCTATACGTTGATATTTGATCAAGAAACAGAGTTGACATTGGTGGATCTTCCAGTTGGTTTGTCAGCAAGCTTTACAACCCCATCTGGTCCAGCGGGGAATTTTACAGGAGTACTTCAAGTCGACACCAGTGAGGCCATTTCTTTTGGAAAAGAGGATATTCGAATTCAAGCAAGATCGGAGAACATTACATCCGAGTTTAATTTCTATCTACAAGTTTACACGGATGCTTTGGAGGTACCAACAACGATCCAGCCTGAAAATATGGCACAAGATGTTTCGGTGAATACCTCACTAATTTGGGCGTCAAATCCCAATGCGAGTGAATATGTTGTTCAGTGGAGCAGCCAACAAGATTTTTCATCTGGTGTTAGTCAAACAACAACTGAAGATACAAGATATGATGCTTTAGAATGGGAGCCCGATACAACCTATTATTGGCGTGTAAAAACACAAAATGGTTGCGGGTCAAGTGATTTTTCTGCCATTCAACAATTTGATATTGTAGAAGTAAATTGTTTGAATTTTACTGCGGAAGACCTACCCCAAAACCTTCAAGATGCTTCTTTTTTAAGCTCTGGTCGAACAACGGTATCAATTCCTGTTGCAACGCCTAACAAGATAAATGACCTCAATGTAAAAGTTAATATTGCACATACTTACTTACAGGACTTGACCCTAATCTTGCGGGGCCCTAGTGGTACGGCTGTTGTATTAGTCCGGGATAATGGAGGGCAATTTGATAATTTTAGTCAAACTATTTTTGATCAAGAAGCTACAGCATCAATAAATTCTGGGGTTGCTCCATATACTGGTTTATTTCGACCGCTAGAGGATTTGTCACAATTCAATGGTCAATCTGCATTTGGTGAGTGGGAACTTGTCATTATTGATGATGGTATTGAAGACAGTGGTCAATTGCTAGATTTTGAATTGCAGTTTTGTTTGGATGGGGCCATTGAAGCCAATAGTGATGATGATGCCATTGCTGATATTAGTGATAATTGTCCACAAATAACAAACCCTGATCAAGCAGATTTCGATCAGGATGGCATTGGAGACCTTTGTGATCTGGATAGTCCAAATAATTTCGCGATTCGAAAGTATGATACCAGTTGTATCGGGAAAGAGAATGGTCGTTTGGAAGTAGATGCTATTGCGCAATCTAATTATCAAATTGCGATTTCAGGTCCAAATGGATACCAAAAAAACACAAGTTTTGGCACCGATGGTCTTCGGCTTACCAATTTAGCAAGTGGAATCTATTTACTTTGTATTAGCTCTAATGAAGAAGCTTCTTTGGAGTTATGTTATACGGCCGAAATAGGAACACCAGAACCACTAACTGTTACATCCAAAATATTAGCCAAGCAAGAAGTTGTTGAGCTATTTCTTAGTGGTGCCAAACATTACACAATCAGCTTAAATCAAAAAACTTATACCTTAAGAAATAAAAATCATATAATACTGCCTTTAGAAAATGGGGTCAATGAGTTGGTTGTACAAACAGATGAAACTTGTCAATTAACCTACAAGGAGCGATTGTATTTAGCTGAAAAGTCGCTTCTGTTTCCCAATCCAACTCAGGGGCCATTTCGAATATTGGTTGGGGGTCAACATCAAAAAGTTGAGGTTTCTATTTCCCCTGTTAATGGTGAAATTCTGTATCAGAAAATGCACCGCGTATTAGATGGTAGAGCGATAGAATTAGATCTTTCAAACTATCCATCAGGCGTATATATTGTGCGTTTGCGACATCAAGATGGAATAGAAACTTTAAAAGCATTGGTACAATGACAGAAAAGTTACTAATCATATTGCTATTAAGTGTGGTAAGTTGTAGTCCACCGCCTATACCTGACCCAGAGGCTGTAAAGCTCTTGTCGCCCGAAAATTTGAATGAATGTACATCTGCATTCAGCATTAATGACAGTCAAAGTCAAGTTACTTTTCGTTGGAGTCAATCTTTACACACCGATACATATGAATTAGTCGTAGTCAATAGCCAAACAAGACAGCAAAAAAAGGAGCAAACAACCCTCCAAACATTGAACATGGTTTTAGAAAAAGGTTATCCTTATGAGTGGCGGGTATTATCACTTTCTGATGCCAGTTTGGTCGAAACAACAAGTGCATCATGGCAGTTTTATTTGGAGTCAAATGCTGATGTTTCTCATATTCCATTTGCCACTTTTCTTTTATCTCCTCCGAATAAAGCTACTGTTAATAGCGGAACTATTGATTTTCAATGGGAAGGAAATGATTTGGATTCAGAAGCTTTGAAATATGATTTCTATTTTGGCCCCTCTATCGATGAATTAGAGCCACAAGTGACCTCTTTATCCGCTGAGACTTACTCTTTTTCCATCGATGAAGTGGGTACTTATTATTGGAAAGTGGATACCATTGATGCTACTGGAAATCGAGCAAGTTCAATTCCCTATATACTGACGGTGCAATAAAAATTAGGTGCCGTTGAACTGGTTCATTGTATTTGAGAGACCCTGTAGAACAAACGAAACCACTGCCTCTTGTGATCTACTAAGTCTTTCTGGTAAAGCCAATTTTTCTTCATCTAACCAGTGACCCAATACAAAATCCACTTGATTACCTTTATTTTCTTGTCCAATCCCAAAGCGCAAACGTGGGTAATTTGAAGTATTTAGAAGGGCTTCTATATTTTTTAATCCATTGTGTCCCCCAGCACTACCCTTAGCTCTGAGGCGAAGGGTGCCAAAAGGCAGGTGTAAATCATCTGTGATTATAAGTATATTTTGTACGGGGATATTTTCTTTGAGAGCCCAATATCGAACTGCTTTGCCACTACGATTCATGAATGTAGTGGGTTTAATGAGGACAAAAGTTTTTCCTTTAAAATTTTTTTGTGCAGTGTGTGCTAGTTTTTTCAGTTCAAATTCCAATCCCCAATGTTGGGCCAAGGTGTCAACTACATCAAAACCAATGTTGTGGCGCGTACCTATATATTCCGTCCCAACATTTCCTAGACCAACTATCAAAAACTTTTTCAAAGCAAGTGGTTTATTTGATTGCCATTTTTTGAATAGAAACATAGGTAAAAATAAAAAGCATCGGCAAGAAACCGATGCTTTTTAGTCACATTTAACCTTAAGGTTATGTTATTCAGTGGCTTCAGCTTCAGCGGCTTCGTTTCCAGCAGTATCATCCGCTGATTCTACGGCTTTGATGGAGGCACGAGAAGCTTTGACCTGACATACTACGGTGTTGTCTGGGTGTAAAAGGGTATAGCTGTCATTTTTGAGTTCAGCTGTATAAAATTTGTTTCCCATTTCTAGGCCTGAAATATCAACAGTTATAAAATCAGGTAAGTTGGCTGGCAGTGAACGAACGCGAAGCTTACGTTTGTTCAGTCTTAAAACCCCACCGCTGTTAAGTACACCTGGTGCGGCGCCTTCAAGTTGAACAGGAATATTCATTGAAATTTCTTTGCCTGGGTGAAGTTGATAAAAATCCACATGGAGGATTTTATCCGTCACAGGATGAAATTGAATATCCTGAAGAATAGCGTCTACTTTGGTGCCATCCTCAAGTGCAATAACCACAGTGTGTGCGTTGGGTGTGTAAACCAATTTACTGAAGTCTAGTTCTTTGGCTGAAAAGTGGAGCGGTTGTTCTCCACCATACAACACACAAGGAACTCCTCCAGCATTGCGTACGGCTTTGGTCGCTACCTTGCCTACGCTTTCTCTTTTAGATCCGTTGATTGTGATCGATTTCATGTTTAGAATTAATTAATAAAATTAGCATGTATAGACTTGTTCTGGTGCACACTTTTCATTGTGTTGGCGAACAAGGGTGCGCAATTTAGCACTTTTATTTTTGAACTTTGTTTTTTTTGGGGGATTGTGTCAGTGACAATCAGTTCTTCGAGCTTTGAATTTTCGATGCGTTCATAGGCATTCCCTGAAAGTATGGCATGCGTACAAATAGCTCGAACACTCAGCGCTCCCCGGTCTATCATTAGTTCAGCTGCCTTGGTGAGTGTACCGGCTGTATCTACCATATCATCGACCAACACTACATTTTTACCTTTTACATCACCAATAAGTTCCATATGAGATATGACATTGGCTTTGGCACGTTGTTTATAACAAATAACAACATCTGATTCCAAGAACTTAGAATACGCATAAGCTCTTTTTGAACCGCCCATATCTGGTGAGGCAATACATAAGTTACTAAGATTCAAGGACTGAAGGTGTGGAACAAATATGGTAGAGGCGAAAAGGTGATCAACAGGTCTTTCGAAAAACCCTTGAATTTGGTCTGCATGCAAATCCATCGTGATGATTCGTGTTGCCCCTGCTGCCTCCAACAAATTGGCAATCAATTTGGCTCCTATTGGAACACGTGGCTTGTCTTTACGGTCTTGTCGTGCCCATCCAAAATAGGGCATAACTGCTGTGATGTGACGCGCAGAGGCGCGCTTCGCAGCATCCAACATGAGGAGCATTTCCATAAGGTTTTCAGAGCTTGGATGTGTTGAACCAATAATGAATACCCGCGTACCGCGAACAGATTCTTCAAAAGAAGGCTGAAATTCACCATCACTATATCGTGAAAAGATAACATTACCTAAGGGTACTCCAAAATGTTGTGCAATTTGTTGAGCCAGTTCTTGGCTTTGTGTACAGGGAAATATTTTGGCTACTGTATCCACCTTTTATAGAAGAGGTGCAAATTTAATGTAAAAATTACAGGTCACATTATTTTTGAAGCAAAAATCTATAAAGACTGAATTATTTCATATTTTTGACATTCACAAACACCTCGGTGGCGGAACTGGTAGACGCGCTGGATTCAAAATCCAGTTCTGGCAACAGAGTGTGGGTTCGATTCCCACCCGAGGTACTTTATAAATTCGCAACGAGTTGTTAATCAAGCCGTTGTGAATTTTTGTTTTAAAGTTACACGACTGTACTTTTTTTAAGTTTAATGACCGGGTTAAGAATAGACTTAATCAACTGGTACCAATCGAATTGACTTTAGTTCAATAGATTTTTCTTTGCCCATTTTTTTTGTAAAAAGTTCTAATGGATAACTTCCTTTTACAAAGGACAATTCTCCCACCTTGTAATTTTTAAACTTCATAGCAGGCGCTTCTTGTTCTCTAGGGACTCTGTCGAGATCAGGTAGAGCGATGGGTTCAAATACAGGGAGGTCTACTATATTCAATTGGTTCTCTTGAGCCTTTAATACCAATTTAACTTGTTGATTTTGATGGTCCAATCCGTATTCAAAAAACACTTCATATGTTGTTGGTTTTTCTACTGTTATATCCCAGCTGGCATAAGCTTCTTTCTGGGTCCAAAAATCAATCCAGTCGTGGGCCCAACCGTGTAGGCTGTGATAAGCAATACCCGTGTGTCTTCTGTCTTGACGAAAGGCGTAAGGAGGATAAAGTTGTGCTTGACTGGCTTCAAGCTTTACTACAGGTGCGGCTGCAAGCCCTAGTTGAAAAGGTAAAATTGTTGGGGTTTCAGGCAATTGTTTTTCCCAATTATCAAAAGCAGCCTTCAAATTCTTTTTTTCTGTTCGAAGGCTGTCCTGTAAATCAATCTGTTGTCCTCGATCATTATTCAGGTTGTACAACCCTTGATGCGTGAGAAGCAAACTGTCTTTTAGTACCCTCATTCGTCCGCCCCAGTTCTCAAAAAGAGTCCTTTTGGGTAAATGAGCGTTGTCAATTAATTGGGGCGCAAAACTGATACCATCCAATGGGTTTTTTGGCTTGCTTTTAGCTTGAATCAAATCCATAAGTGTAGGAAGAACATCGATATGCGCCCATGCTCCATTTAATATTTTGCCGGCAGGAATTTTGCTGGGCCATCGAATACTAAATGGCACACGAACACCTCCTTCATCTACAGACCCTTTTCTGCCTTTCAATCCATCGTTAAAACGGAGCGTCAAAGGGCCATTATCAGACAAGTAAACAACTATGGTCTCTTTATCTATTTCTAATTGGTAGAGTTGGTTGACTAGCCGCCCAATATTGCTGTCTATGTTTTCGCACATCCCATAGATTGCTGCTGTAAAATCATCCAGTTCCTTGTCTTTGTATTTATAAAAATAAGCGTCTGGAACATGAAGTGGAGTGTGTGGTGTTTGGAAAGCCACATAGCAGAAGAATGGTTGTTTTTTTTCTTTGGATTGCTTGATAAAATGCAAAGCCTCATCGGTCAATACATCTGGCAAATAGCCTTTGGTGGAGAAGGTTTTACCGTTTTTTTCAATAGTGGTGTCAAAATAATTAGGATAATGTCCAGTGGTAAAACCAGTAAAATTCTCAAAGCCCCGAGCGAGTGGGTGATAAGGGAAGTTACTGCCATTGTGCCACTTCCCAAAGATACCAGTCTGATATCCTTCTTTTTTGAGAATATCGCCCAGGGTTTCTTCATCAATATGCATCCTTTCGCGTCCTCGGGTGACACCATGCACTCCACTTCTTTGGTAATATCGTCCAGTTAAAAGACTGGCTCTAGTAGGTGCGCACACTGGGCTTACATAAAACTTGGGTAGGCTGGTGCTTTCAGAAAATAGCTGATCTAAATACGGGGTTTCTAGGATTTTATTTCCATGGAAACCCAAATCGCCATAACCTTGATCATCCGTTAAAATGAGTAAAATATTAGGGGGGGCTGTTCTATTCTGTGTACAGCCCAGTAATGATAATACTACTACGCTTGTTAATATTATAATGCTTAGTCTCATAATTTCAAATTAGTCTTTTTAAAAGGCTTAGCCAAATAGATTTGATTATTTCATATTTTAAATCGAAGAGGGGATAATATTGTATTTTTGCGCAATGGCACAGCTGGATAGCCCAATACGTTTTAAGCCCATATTCCAATATCGAATATGGGGCGGAGTAAAGTTGAAAACGGTATTAAATAAAAGTGTAAGTACAGAAAAAATTGGAGAAAGCTGGGAACTCTCTGCTGTTCCGAACTTTGAAACGACTGTCGCTGAAGGGCCACTTAAAGGTCAAACCCTTTCTGATTTAATAAACACTTACCAATCAAAATTGGTCGGAAAAAAAGTCTTTCAGCAATTTGGGAATGCATTTCCTTTACTGATAAAATTTATTGATGCCAATAAACCATTATCTGTTCAAGTTCACCCCAACGACAATTGGGCACGATCCCGTCATAATAGTTTTGGTAAAAACGAAATGTGGTTTGTTCTTGATGCAGCAAATGATGCAGAACTTATTTTGGGTTTTAACCAAGAACTTACGAAAGATCAATTTACCCAAAGTCTGGCGGCTGGAACTTTGACAAATCTTTTGCATCGTGAAAAAGTTGCAAGGGGTGACGCTTTTTATATCCCAACTGGGCTTGTCCATGCTATCGGTGCAGGTATTATGTTAGCCGAAATACAACAAACTTCGGATATTACATATCGGATTTATGACTATGACAGAATAGATCCCAAATCAGGCACAAAGCGCGATTTACATATTGAGGAGGCACTTGCAGTAGCGAATTTGGCACCAGCTCCTGCTTATGCGACACATTACACTAAATCACCCAATCAAGCTAAAACACTCGTAGATTCACCTTACTTTAAGACTCGGCACCTTTTAGTGAACGGAGAAATGGTACAATCATACTCAGATTTAGATTCGTTTGTAATTTTAATTGGTGTTGCTAAACATTTGACGCTAATTGTCAATGACCAAGAGATTACTTTAAGTTTTGGGGAGGTATTATTTATCCCAGCAGCAATCAAGCGTATTATTTTTAAAGGTCATCAAGCTGAAGTAATTGAAGTCTTTATGCCCTAACCTTATTTTTTTATGAAAACAATAGATGTACTACACGAAAAAATCAAATTGAAAAAGACTGGCGACAGTCAATTTGAAGGAGAAAATTTCTTTACGCCTTGGGGTCGGGTATATGGTGGCCAGGTTTTAGCACAAGCACTTTATGCCGCCTACCAAACCGTTCCAGCAGATAGGAATTGCCATTCCTTGCATAGCTATTTCATTTTAGGTGGGGATTTAAGTTTGCCTGTACAATATGAGGTTGATATAATTCGTGATGGCGGAAGTTTTACAACCCGTAGGGTGATTGCCAAGCAAAAAAACAAACCGATTTTTATTTTAGCGGCTTCTTTTCAAATTGATGAAAAGGGATTGTCTCATCAAGAAATTCTACCCAATTTTTCTCCACCAAATAAAGAAGAAGTCTTAGCCTATTTCAATAAGGAAACTATGGATCGAATGGATGGTAATGCTATTTTGAAAGGGATGGAACTCGATCAAATTTTTCAATTTCTACCCGTTGAAAGAACAATGCTAGATTCGGGCCTATCTCAAATCCAGTTTTGGACACAGTCAGAATCGTGGGAAACATTTAGTACGCCAGAAAAGCATCAGCTCCTAGCTTTTATATCTGACTTTGGGATTATGGCAGCCATGTCGGTCCCTCACATAAAAGAATTGGAAAAGAAAAAAATGATGATGGCCAGTTTAGACCACGCATTATGGTTCCATCGTCCTGTGACTGTTAGTCAGGGTGTACTGACTCGACTTCAAAGCCCAAGCACATCGAATGCTCGTGGGTTTACCCGGGGCAATATCTATGACGCCCAAGGAAATTTGATGGTCTCTGTGGCCCAAGAGGGTTTATTTCGGATTTATGAGTCTTAGTTGTTTTGTTTAAAGGCGAGTAACTTTCCGTTATTTTGGGCAACCAAAACCAAACGCGACCCATCTTGCGTTCTAATATTTTTTATGTCTCTTGCATTGCCTGGAACTTCAAATTGGGAATGCGCCTTTGATACGACCTTAAGCTGATTTTTTTCTGATCGCAGGTGAACCCCCGAAAAGGCATCCATCGGACCGTAAAAAGGTTCGTTCCCGTAGTCATTACCTACGAGTAAAATTTCTGATTGTTTTTCTTTTTTCAGTTGAGTTGCACCATAAATAGGCGCCCACTGTGCCTCAATGGGTAATGCATGCATTTGCCAGCCATTTTCACCTTGATTGCGCAACAAATAACTTTTGTCATCATTGATTGTCATTTCAGTAGAAGCTTCCCGTTCTTCCTTACTCAAAAGCGTTTCAATGTCTGCAAGCGCAAAGCCTTTGTAGGTATTGAATTTTTTTCTAAAAAAAGGGCTTTGGCGGTTTAAATTGCCCCAAAAAGTGAATGGGTATTCTTTGAAGTTGCCTTCAGGATCTTTGTTGTAAGAAAATAACAAAGGCTCCATAAAACCATTACTGTCCAAATCATTGACAACCATTCGCAAAGGGGTTTCTTCCGAAATATTGAAAGGGTTATTCTGCCCCAAATTTCCGATGATGTAGTCTGGATCGCCGTCTTGTTCGATATCCATTTCTGTGATCGATTGCCACCAGCCTCTGGTTTTACTAAGTTCTGTCACCACTTCTAGGACAAGTTTCCCTTCTTGGTTCATAAAAAATTGAAGGGGTTCAAAAGGACTCCCAACAATCAAATCCATATTATTATCTTGATTAAAATCAGTAGCAATAGCCGTTTGGATGGCTCCCTTAGGTAAAGTGTCGCCAAATACAATGGCTGTTTTGTCGGTAAACTGACCTTCCTGATTTTCAAAATATATAGAGCGGTCAGGGAATGGATAGCTTTGTATTTTAGTTTTACCCGAAGCAAAAACATCTGCTTGTCCATCTGCATTTAAGTCAATAACTGTTAGGTTTTGTAATTGCGAATCAAGCTTGGGAAATCGATTGTTTTCTTGTCTAAATTTACCTTTCCCATCGTTTAGCAAAACAAGAATTTCTGCGGTGTATTGATTGTTTCGGAAATCATTTATATTTTGAATAATAAGCAAATCTTTGTCTTGATCTCCGTCTATGTCAAGCGCAGTCATCCCATCTAAAGTTGAATTTTTGGCTACAGGTTTTTGGAGTAATGGGGCGGGTTCAAAATTCCCCAATTTGTCTTGTGTGAACAAGATTGGTGAGGCGCCATCAGAACCACTTATAACAAAATCATCTAATCCATCACCATTGGCATCCAAAGTGACTATTTGCGGGTTATTTTCTGAGAGTTTTCTGGGCAGCAATCGTTGGATATGAAAGTCTGCTTTGTCTTGCTGAATATGTGTATAAGTAAGACCAATACTATCTTGTATGGCGATAAATGAGGGCGGAATGTCAGTTTGACTTACAAATGGAAACTCCAATTGGGACGCCGCGATTGGTTCAGCAGCTTTGTGATGGATTGTCAAATGCTGGTTGGCAGCAATATTTTCTATTTTTTGATAGTGACCATCAGGCCAAAGCACTTCAATCCGAGCCACACTATCCTTTGCGCCGAGTCCAAAGTGTATTCTGTCGTCAACTCCCGACATATACCCCCGTGTATGATAATTGGTATGACTTTGAAAAGCACTGTTTTTTTCTGAATTCCTTAAAACGACTTGAGTACCGATGCCTGTCGGATTATTTTTAGGACCCACGAGTGTAAGTTGAAGAAAATGGTTTTTCTGACTGTCCGTCGTGTTTTCAAATACAAAAGCAAGATCATTGATATTATTAACAACGTAGTCTAGGTCTCCATCATTGTCTAAGTCAGAAAATACGGCCCCATTTGAAAAAGAGGGTATTCCGATACCCCAATCATCACTTTTATCGTCAAAGGCTAGATTTCCTAGATTGCGATAGGCATAATTCTTTTGTTTGACGATAGGAATACAGTCTAACAAAATATCACTGTCAACAAATCGAGAAACAGATTGTCGAAAATCAGCAAAATCTTTGTCTGTAATGTCTCTCGGAAACCCATTGGTAATAAATAAGTCTTTGTTTCCGTCATTATCAGCATCGAAAAATAGTGGGGCCCAGCTCCAATCAGTTTGATAAATACCAGAAAGCATGCCTATTTCGCTTAAAGGTTGTTGGTTGCCATTACCCAAATGCAGCATATTTCTTGAGTGCTGTGTTTCATAATTCCATTTTCGATCTAAAATTACTTTTTCATAGTTGCTGTAAGAAATTGTTGTTTTTTTCCTGTAGTTCGATTCCCCCAACATGTCCAAGGAGACGATGTCTTTATAACCGTCGTTATTAAAGTCAGCCACATCTACTCCCATCGAGAACATACTTTGGTGTTTTAATAGATCGGCAGCTTTATTGGTAAATGTTCCATCGCCATTATTTACATATAACAGGTCATTAGTAATGTAATCATTGGCGATATAAATATCGGGCCACTGATCTTGGTTGATGTCAATTATTCCAACCCCTAATCCAAATCCCTCGATGGTGATGCCAGCAGATTTTGATACATCAGTAAAGGTTCCATTACCATTGTTTCTATAGAGCTTGTCATTACTTGGTGCACTCCCATCAGTGACTTTTTTTCTGTAGGTTAGAGGTAGTACTTTGCTTTGTTCATTGTTGAGTACATACAAATCTAAAAAGCCATCTCTATCATAATCAAAAAACACAGCACCCATGCTATTTCCTGCATCATCAATACCATACCGGGCAGCAGATTCTTCAAAACGAATTTTACCATCGGCTTGCGGTCCTTTATTGATGAACAATTTATTTTTTCTATTTGCTCTATACATAGCGCCACATACGTAGATGTCTAAATATCCGTCTCCATTAACATCAGCATACGTAGCTCCGGTAGCCCAGAGATCTGCAGCCTCAATTTGGGCAGCCTCACTCTGATTTTCAAAAACCATATTACCCAGGTTCCTATATATTTGATTGGGAACTTGATTCCCAGTAAAAAATAAGTCCCTTAGACCATCTTTATCAAAATCAGCCGCGATGACACCACCACCATTAAACACATATTCTTCCTCTAGGATATTAATCGAATCATTCTCAACGATACGATTGTTAAACACAACTTGTGATTTGCTACTTGAAATGGCTGAAAAAAGTTTAGGACCATCAGAAGAACAATTACAAAAAAATAGTATAAGTGCGCCCAAAATGAGTTTTAAGTAGGTTTTTCGTCGATAAATCAGCTTCATGAGTTGTAAGAGTTTGGCGTAAATTACTAATTATTTTATGTATTTATCATAAATCTTTTTTTGTGGATATTATTATTTAGAATCGTCACATTTCACTAGAAAATTAGACTTCAGCGGTTTTCCAAAATTCACACCACGAGCTTTTTTTGATAAATTTTTAATGATGTGACATAATAATTTTTGTTTTGGCAATTTTTTTAACAAAAATTTATAAATTAGGAACGCAAAAAATAAACCAAACACAATGAAGAACAAAATTTTATTATCACTGAGTTTGTTCATGCTTACTGCATTAATAAGCTTAGTGTATGCCCAAACTGTCAACGGGACAGTCTCAAGTCCAGAAGGACCACTTCCTGGAGCCACCGTTCTTGTTAAAGGAACAACAAACGGAGTGTCAACAGATTTTGATGGAAACTTTTCCATTCAAGCTGGACCAGATGCCGTATTGGTGGTTTCTTACATCGGTTACGCCTCTCAAGATGTGGCTGTTGATGGACAAGATGCCATCATGGTTATGTTAGAGTCTGATAATGAATTAGACGAGGTTATCGTTACAAGTTATGGGGCGCAAACACGAGGAAGCGTTACTGGTTCTGTTGCTGTTGTTGACATGGACGATGCGGTTAAAACACCAGTCGTCAATGCTGCAGAAACATTACAAGGACGTGTTACGGGTGTGCAGGTTGTTACCAGTGGTAATCCTGGTCAAGCGCCCAAAATTAATATTCGTGGTTTTGGAACAAGCAACAACACCAATCCACTATACATTATTGATGGAGTTCAAACCGATGACCCACTCGTGCTCAACAACATCAACCCTACTGACATAGAACAGATGAATGTTCTAAAAGACGGAGCTGCTGCCATTTATGGAGCGCGTGCATCCAACGGGGTTATTGTAATCACAACTAAAGGTGGTGGCTACAATATGGATGAAGCCAAAGTTTCCTTTGACTTCTACACAGGTACATCACAAATATCAAACTCGCCTGAAATGCTAAACGTGCAACAACACGCACAAATGATTTGGGATAGCTACAATAATGATGGGGTTACTCCAAGTCACCCTCAATATGGTAGTGGGGCTAGTCCAGTAGTACCTTCTTCTGTTATTGGCTACAGAAGAGTTGTTTCTTATAACCCGATTGTATTTTCTGAAACAAATCCATCAACGGGAAGAGCATTCTCGGCACCTGTTGCACCTGGTGGTACAAATTGGATTGATGCAATAACAAGAAATGCACCAACCACAAATGCTTCATTCTCTGTTGCTAATGGGTCAGAAAACGCTCGCTATTATTTTGGAGTTGGTTACCTTGACCGTCAAGGTGTTTTGAATCAACAAGGATTTAAAAGAGGAAATATGAAATTTAACTCTGAAGCGAAGATAAAAGACCGTTTACGAGTTGGACAACACATTAACTTGTCATACACTAACACTAAACCAGGAATCAATGAGGCTGTTGAAGGTGCTTTCCGTATGACTCCTTTGCTGCCTGTAACTGATTCGGACGGAAACTACACTGGTGTAGCTGGCCCTGGATTAAGTAATACACGTAACCCCGCAGCACAACTATACAGAACGCGCAACGACTACTTCAAGCGACTGAACATCATTGGAGACGTTTATGCTTCCTATGATATCACAGATGATCTAACAGCCAAAACAACTTTTGCTGGTGGTTTAGGTTCTTTTGATTCGCGACAATTTACTTCGCTGGATCCAGAACACGGAGAGCCAATATCAACTCAAACGTTAAATGAGCAAAATCAGTCGAGCTACAATTGGAACTGGACTACCACTCTTAATTATGCTGCTGATTTTGGAGACCATAGCGTTAATGCGTTAGCGGGTATTGAATATGTGAAAAACGGAGGTAAAGGAAATGGTGTTACGCGTCAAGGATACCTATTTGAAGAGCCTACATTCTACTTACTAAATAACGGGTCAGGGGCACCCAACGTTAGTTATGCCTATGATGGTTTTAGTACACTTTATTCATTGTTTGCAAACGTTAATTATAGCTTTGCTGACAAGTATTTCTTGACTGTAACCGTTCGTAATGACGAGTCTTCAAGATTTGATCAATACAAAAGCGATATCTTCCCATCGTTTAGTGCTGGTTGGGATCTAAGTAAGGAAGATTTCTTCCCTACAGATGGTGCCATCAACTACATGAAAATTAGAGGTTCTTGGGGACAACTTGGTAACCAGACCTTACCCGCTGATAATCCAACTATTAATATTTCTGGGTTGAGCGAAAGTCTTGCCGATTATTCTTTCAATGACAGCTCAATTACTCAGGGTGCTTTATTGCAACAAGTAGGAAATCCAAACCTTAAATGGGAAACTTCTGAGACAATTAACTTTGGAGTTGATTTAGGTATGCTTGATAGCAAATTATCAATCACTGCTGAATATTTCCAGATTAAGACCAAAGATCTAATTACTCGTGACTTTAGTTTGATTAGTTCTACTGCCATCGATGCAGGAGCACCACTTGTTAATTTAGGTGATATCGAAAATACTGGGATTGACTTTTCCCTTGGATATGGTGACACAACAAGTAGTGGTTTTTCCTACGACTTAAGTGTTAACATTTCACACTACAAAAACAAAGTAACTTCACTGATTAACGACGCTCCTGTTTTTGGACAAACAGGTATCCGTAATGGAGAAGTGAACAGAACCAAAGTTGGCGAGGAGCTAGCGCATTTCTACGGAAGAGAAGTGACAGGTTTAGATTCTAATGGTCGTATGACTTTTGCTGGTGATACAGACGGCGATGGTGATGACAGAAATATCATTGGTTCACCGCATCCTGACTTCACTTATGGAATCAACCTTAACCTGGGTTACAAAGGGTTTGATGTAGCAGCCTTCTTTAATGGATCTCAAGGTAATGACATCTACAATTACAATAAAGTATTTACTGAATTTGGTCTTTTCTTCCTTGGGAACAGAAGCGCGAATGTTCTAAATGCATGGACACCTTCGAATACGAATACAGATGTTCCTGCTTTGTCAGCTTCTTATCCACTTGAGGAAACAGCACCAAACTCTTACCTCCTTGAAGATGGTTCGTTCTTTAGACTTAAAAACTTACAAATAGGTTATACACTACCTGACAGTTTAATAGGAAGTTTAGGTGTAGATTCTATGCGACTTTATCTACAAGGAACCAACTTGTTTACTATTACTGAGTATTCAGGTTATGATCCAGAAATCATTCGTAACAATAACCTAAACCTTGGGGTGGATCAAAGAATCTTCCCTTTTGCAAAAACTTTATCAATTGGAACTAATATTAAATTTTAAAGACAGATACAATGAGAAAATTTAGTTATTTACTAACGCTTCTAGTAGTTTTCGCTTGTAGCGAGGATTTTACTACCTCTCCCGCCGTAGGTGCGTTGAGTGATGAAGCATTGAAAAATGAAACAGGTGTGAACCTGTTGTTGACAGGAGCGTATTCTGCTTTAAGTGCTGAAGTAAACCATGGCTATGGAAATGGTTGGGGCCGAGCGGCTGACAACTGGACCATGGATGTTATGGCCGATGATGCACACAAAGGAAGTACAGACGATGATCAAGCCGACTTAAAAGAAGTTGAGCTAATGAATTGGTCTCCTGCTAATGGTTATTTTATGGCGCGTTGGGGCGTACTATTTGCGGGAGTGAATCGCGCGAACGCTGTAATTTCCCTTACAGAAAGTATCGAAGAAGGAGATTTCTCTGCGCAAAAAGCTGAAGCCCAATTTTTGAGAGCCAACTTCAATTTCGAAATCCAAAGAATGTGGGGTAATGTGCCTAATATCAACACAGAAGCTTACAACAATTCTGAATTTAACCAGCCGAACCCTGGTGATATATATGCGCAAATTGAAGCAGATTTACAAGCAGCTGCGGCAGCACTACCAGATACTCAAAATGAACCAGGACGCCCTACTAAAATGGCTGCACGAGCATATCTTGGGAAAGTATATGCCCAGCAGGGGAAATATGCTGAAGCGCTTCAAGAACTTAAGGCTGTCATTGATAGTAATGTTTACGCTTTACTACCAGAATATGGTGACAACTTTAAGGCTAAAGGTGAAAACGGAACTGAATCTATTTTCGCTATTCAGTTTACCACTGATGGTGGACAGTCTTTTAATGCTAATGGTGTAGGGGCACTAAATTTCCCTAACCCAGGTCCTTTCGGTTCTTGCTGTGGATTCTATCAGCCAACCGAGGATTTATTTAACTCTTTTAGAGTAGATGCTAACGGTTTGCCTATCACAAACTATCAGGATCTTGAGCCATTAGCAACAGACTATGGTATAAATTCGGCTGATGCATTTACACCTACGAATGAATTACTTGATCCAAGAGTTGATTTTACAGTAGGTAGAAGAGGTATTGATTATAATGGATATGGTGAGCACATCGGAAAAGACTGGATCCGCGCTACGTTTGCAGATATTTCTGGGCCTTATTTGCCTAAGAAGAATGTATACCAAGCTAGTGAAGCAGGTGCCGTTCAGGCGACTGGTGGTTGGGGAGAACAACTTTCCGGTTTAAATTATCACATCATGCGTTTGGGCGGAATTATGCTCATCGCTGCAGAAGCTGCTGCTGAGACAAACCAGCTTGGGCTTGCTACCGATTATGTCAATCGTATTCGGAATCGTGCAAAAAATTCTACACCGATTCAGGCACTTGACGGATCTGGTCCCGCTGCAAACTATAAAGTAGAACCTTATCCATCTGATTTTGCAAGTAAAGCTGAAGCACTTACTGCCATTCGTCATGAAAAAAGATTAGAGACCGCTATGGAAGGACAACGTATGTTCGACTTGAGAAGATGGGAAAGATCTTCTCCTGGATACGCTAAGAACACTATGAATGCTTACTTCGACTTTGAAGCAAGTATCATCGAGAATTTTGGTCAAAAGGTGAGTCCATATCAAGACAAGCACAACGTTTTCCCAATACCACAACAAGCAATCGACTTGAGTGGTGGTGCTTTGTCACAGAATCAGGGTTACTAGAATTATCACTAGTACTTTATCAAGAACAAACGCGCAGATTTTTAATCTGCGCGTTTTTTTTTATCTTCAAACAAACGAAACAACAATCATGAATAAAAAAATTCTCTTATGGGTCTTGCTACCCTGTTGGGCCTTAGGGCAGACGAGTTTATTTAATGGAAAAAATTTAGAGGGATGGCAGATACACGGTACCGAAAAATGGTATGTTGATCAAGGCGAACTTGTCTGTGAAAGCGGTCCAGATGCTGAATACGGTTATTTATCTACAGAAAAATTTTACGATGATTTTGATCTTACCCTCGAATTCAAACAAGAGGCTGATGGCAACAGCGGTGTGTTTTTCCGCTCTACTTTAGAGGGAACCAAAATTACAGGTTGGCAAGCTGAAGTAGCACCACCTGGCCTGCATACGGGTGGGATTTACGAATCATATGGCAGGGGTTGGTTAATTCAACCAGAGGTAGGAAAAGATGAAAGCTTGAAAATGGGTGCATGGAACCAAATGCGGATTATTGTTAAAGGAGATCGGGTTCAAACTTTTTTAAATGGCGTTCCTATGGTTGATTTTTCAGATACTAAAATAGGAGAAGGAAAAGGATCCATCGCCCTACAAATACACTCTGGCGGTGGTATTAAAGTCCGTTGGCGTAATATCAAGCTACAAACACTTTAGAAATGAAACATACATACTTCACATTTTTAACAATTTGCTGTATAGTATTTTCCAACTGTGAGCGTACAAATAAGCCCAAAACATCCAAAACGGCAGACTGGCAAATCCTTTTTGACGGAACTTCTTTAGATGGTTGGCGTGGCTACAATGCCGAAAATCTTCCACCAGGTTGGTCTATTGTGGATAGCACATTAACTTTCACTACAGCTAAAGTGAATGAAGCCGATTATGATTATAAAGGGAGTAAAGATATTATTTACGGTGCAGAAATGTTTGACTATTTCGAGTTGTATCTTGAATGGAAACTCCCAGAAGGAGGAAATAGCGGGATCTTCTATCACATCCAAGAAGGATTCCCTGGAATACCAGAAATTGCTCCTGAATACCAACTAATTGATGACGACAATTATGCTAGGCTTCATGATATCACTGAATACAACTTAAGCGTTGGTAACACAAAAAATCCTAGTGAATTGCAGCCCATGCAAAAAACAGCCTCTGACTATGCCATGTATGCAGCTCCCGATGATAAAATCCTTTATCCAGTTGGTCAGTGGAATAGTTCTAGGATAGTTTGTACAGCACAAGGCGTGACTTACTTTCTGAATGGAAAAGAGACTGTTTCTTTTGATCCCAATTCAGCAGATTGGAAGACCCGACGGTCATCTGGAAAATGGAAGGATTTTCCAAATTACGCACGCTTTAAAAAAGGATATATTGGGTTTCAAGACCATGGAAGTGGATTGGCTTTCCGCAATATAAAAATCAAAAAGCGCTAAAAAGATTTCACATTTTCAACTAGTAATAAACGATAGGATAGGGCAGGAATAAAAGCCCACACCTCCTTAACAATACAATTCAAATACATGAAAAAACGCGATTTTTTAAAGACATCGGCAGCAGCTATGGGTGCTGCCTTTCTCCCCAACAAAGTTTGGAATCTGCCTTTTGATAGTCAACAAACAGTAAGAACGGCTCATATTGGAGTGGGTGGTATGGGGATGGAAGATTTAAAGGCTATTGCTTCTCACCCACAAGTACAGGTTATGGCACTCTGTGACGTAGATCAAAGGGCATTGGAAAAAGCCCAAGAATTGTTTCCTAATGCTAAGCTATTTTCAGATTATCGATTGCTATTTCAATCCATTTCATCTGAAATTGACGCAGTGGTCGTCAGTACGCCAGACCATACGCACGCTCCAGCATCACTCATGGCCATGGAACAGAATAAAGCAGTTTATTGTCAAAAGCCATTAACGCATCATGTTTCTGAAGCCCGTGCCATGAAAAAAATGGCAGCCGAGAAAAACCTTATTACTCAAATGGGGATTCAGGTTCATTCGTTTTACGATTATAAACTAGCAACGCTATTGATTCAAGGCGGGATTATTGGAAAAGTACATACTGTTCGTGCCTGGTCCAACAAAAACTGGGGTTTTGACGGACCAGCCCCTGCGGGCAGCGATCCAGTACCTGCAAACCTTGACTGGAATTTATGGCTAGGAACTGCTGCCAAACGTCCGTATAAAGAAAACTATTATCACCCTGCCAATTGGCGTAAACTTGTTGACTTTGGATGTGGCACATTAGGTGATATGGGTGTTCATATTTTCGATACACCCTACAATGCATTGGCGTTGGATGTTCCTAAAACCATAGTAAATAAATGCAGGAAGCCTAATGGTTTCGGCTATGCCGAATCAAATAAAGTGACGTACACCTTTGGTCAAACGCCATACACAGCGGAAACGTTGACCTGGATTTGGGAAGATGGTTATAAAGCACCAAGGAAAAATAAGGCCTTGCGCTTGCCCAATAATGATACACTACCTGAGCAAGGAGCCATATTTTACGGTGAAAAAGGCAAGCTGTTGTTGCCACATTTTATGCAGTTACCCAAACTCATCCAAGGCGATCAGTACAGTGATTACAATATCGCCGATTATGATAAGGATAACACCCTGGGAGTACCAGTAAGAAATTACGGAACAGAAGCACCCAAACACTACCATCAATTTATAGATGCTTGTTTGGGGAAATCAACTTGCAGCGCCCCCTTTTCATATGCTTCTCGATTAACGGAAACCATACTGTTGGGTGTAATTGCAGGCCGTTTTCCTAACAAAACCCTGCACTGGGATGCAGAGAAAGCCCTTTTTGAAGAGTCAGAAGCCAATGCATTTTTAACCGGTGTCAACCGAAATTTTTAATGAAATAAAAGCCTTTTGGCTATATCTTATCGTTACAAAAGCCCCTGTTTCATTTGGTCAGCAGCAAAATGGGCAGCTCTAGCTGTCATTGCCATGAATGTTAGCGATGGGTTTTTGGTTCCAGTTGAGGTCATACAAGCACCATCAGTAACAAAAACATTGCTGCAATCATGTAGTTGATTGTGTTTGTTGGTTACGGCTACATTGGGGTTATCCCCCATCCGAGCGCCGCCCATTTCATGAATATCTAGTCCAGGTGCTTGTTTGGAGTCCACTCGTTTTATTTCAACGCAACCTGCTTTTTTGAGCATGGCAGTAGCTTGTTGATGAAAATCGGCTATCATCTTTTCATCATTTTCGGTATAGCCAACATTGAGAATGGGAGCAGGTATTCCGTAGGCATCTTTTTTCAATGATAGTTTGATTTCATTTTCACGAATTGGAACGGTTTCACCTTGCATATACATACTGACATGCCATGCACCAGGTCTTGCTGCCTGATCGACAAATTCGGTGCCGAAGGGTTTATTACCTGCAATTGGGTCACTACCACCTCTCGAAGCGGTATAATTGGTTAAATACCCCCCCTTAAAGTTGACATCATTTCTCCTGATATTTCGAAAATTGGGAATAACAATCGATGTGGGTCTTCTACCGTAATAATAGCTATCTAAATGACCATAAAACTTAGCATTAACTCTTCCGCGGTAGTTGTGAAAAGCCAAATATTTACCAAGATTTCCATTTCGATTACCTAAGCCATTTGGGAATTGCTCAGATTTAGAATGTAGCAAAATTGCATTGGTGTTGATTGTTGCAGCATTGACAAAAATGACTTTGGCCGTAAACTGTCTTTTCTTTTTAGAGTGTCTGTCGACAGTATTTACTGCTGTAGCTCTTTGACTTTTGGAGTCATAAACAATTTCAGACACAATTTGGTTGGTATGAATGGTTAGATTACCTGTTTTTTCAGCCCAAGGCAGGGTCGAAGAGTTCGAACTGAAATAGGCCCCCAAGGGGCAACCCCGTTCACAGCGTGTTCTGGCCATACAGGCATTACGCCCTTGTTTTTTATGAATCTCTTTGACTTCTGTCAAATGAGCGCAGCGACCAATGATTGGCGTCCGCCCTGGAAAGTTTTTCTTTATGTCATTTCGAATACTAATCTCTGCTGCGTTCATTTCCCAGGGTTTCAGAAATTCTCCATCGGGAACTTCATCCAGCCCGTCTTTGTTACCACTGACACCAATAAATTTTTCAACTTGGCTATACCACGGGGCCAAATCCTTATAATTTATTGGCCAACTAAGGCTCCCATAATCATCTCTCTTTGGCGAATCAAATTCGTTTTGGCTCCAACGTTGCACCTGCCGAGCCCACATCAATCCTTTGCCGCCTAGGTGGTATCCACGAATCCAATCAAATGGTTTCTCTTGTTCGTAGCGGTGGGCATTGTCTGGTACAAACAAATGCTGGGTATAGTCATTGTAGGCATAGCAACGTGCTAATACAGGATTTTCTTGTAGGGTCTGGTCATTGAGTTTACCCCTATGCTCCATTTCCCAACTTTCTTTCATGGCTGTTGGATAGTCGGTAACATGTTCTACAAATCGCCCACGTTCAATGACAAGCGTTTTGAACCCCATATCACAAAACTCTTTGGCGGCCCAGCCCCCAGATATCCCTGAACCAATAACAATAACATCGAATTGATTTTCCATAAATAATTAGTGTCTAAATAACGTATCTTCTGCTTGTAATGGAATTTGCCCCTCATACCGTCCAGGAAGGGGGAGGTGACGAAGTACTTCTGTGGCTCCTTTTTGACTGCTAAAAAAATCAAATAGCACCATTTGCCGGATCAAAATCGCCCACTCTGTATCGCCCTCAAAAAGATTTTTCTTAGAATTAAAGGTGTCCATTAAAACAGATTCTTGATCCTTACCAGATAAATTCTCAAAATTTTTGTTATAAACTTTGTTACAGTAGTGCTGAAAAGCCGTTGCTGTTTGCCAAAATAAATCTTGGTTTTCCTTTGTCCAGCATTGTGATATGTAGCATTGTAAAAAGACACCCTTGGACAGATCTGCTTGTGGGTTGTTATAGTAATCGCCCAGTATGTGTTGGGAAAAAGACTCTAGCAGCTCATGCCATTCGTTATTGATTCCCGAAGGGGTATAAATTGGCCTAAAACTCGTTAGCAAGCCATAACCCAGACCACTACTGGTGAGTAATTTTAAGGCTATTCTGCGCTCCATTTATCATCTATTTCTTTAAAAGTATGAAATTTAAGTTCATGGGAAAAGTCAAAAAAAAAAAATTATCTTCATGCAAACGAATAAAACCAAAAAAGATGACGACTCCCTCAAATTTGATTTATGTTCCACCAGGGAAATATCAAGAGACCCGTTTTGAGAAAATCCATAATATTACCGTTGCCTCCGAATCGATTGGAGCACGATTGGTAGCTGAAGAAATTGCCCAATCAATTCGCAACTGTACGAATCGCCCTTTTGTCTTGGGTTTGGCTACGGGTTCTTCTCCCATAGGCGTCTATCAACATTTGGTGCAGATGCACCGGGAGGAAGGCTTGAGTTTTAAAAACGTGATCACTTTTAATCTAGATGAATATGTTCCCATTGCTCCCGATGATCATCAGAGTTATTATCATTTTATGCACGAGCATTTGTTTGATCATATCGATATAACGGCAGACCAAATTCACATTCCCAAGGGCGATTTGCCACAAGATGAAGTCAGGGCTTACTGCCAAGCCTATGAAGATAAAATTGCCGCTTTGGGTGGACTTGATTTTCAGTTATTGGGTATTGGTCGTACTGGACATATTGGATTCAATGAACCTGGTTCACATCGCAATTCTGCTACCCGACTGATATCTCTTGATCCAGTGACCAGAGCAGATGCCGCCAAAGATTTTAACGGCTTAGACAAAGTACCGACCAAGGCCATTACTATGGGTATTAATACAATACTCAATGCCAAGCGAATCATATTACTGGCCTGGGGACAGCACAAAGCCCCTATCGTTGCACGTACTATCGAGGGGACTGTGTCAGAATCGATACCAGCTACTTTTTTGCAGGAACATACAAACACTACTTGTTTGCTCGATAATGAATCTACTGCTCAATTAACACGCTCTCATGCACCTTGGTTGGTAGGAGATTGTGAATGGACAGATTCGCTTAAGAAAAAAGCCATCGTATGGTTGTGTCAGCAAACTCAAAAATCCATTCTCAAATTGACCCAACGCGATTATAATGAAAATGGATTATCTGACCTTTTGGCCACGGCAGGAAGGGCCTACGATCTTAATATTTGGATGTTCAATCAGTTGCAGCATACAATTACAGGCTGGCCTGGGGGAAAACCGAATTTTACCGATGACAATCGACCTGAAAGGGCTTTGCCAGCTCAAAAACGTTGTCTGATTTTTAGTCCACACCCAGATGATGATGTCATTTCTATGGGAGGTACTTTTGCGCGTTTGATCGATCAAGGACATGAGGTTCATGTGGCCTACCAAACCTCAGGGAATATTGCCGTTTCCAATGAAGACGCAATGCGCTATGTTGAAGTTTACCAGTTGGCTCTTTCCACAGATGAGACAATAGATGACATCAAAAAAGAATTGTTGGCTGCTCATCAGATCAATAGCCCAAGGATCAGGAAAATAAAAGGAGCCATCCGAAGAAGTGAATGTTTAGGTGCAGCTCGCTTTTTACAATTACCCGTCGAACAGCTTCATTTTATGGATTTACCATTTTATGAAACAGGAAGGGTGCAAAAAAATGACCCCACACAGTTGGATGTTGATCAAACCATCAAGTTGATTAAAGCCATTCAACCCCATCAGATTTATGCAGCAGGTGATTTGGCCGATCCCCATGGCACCCATCGTATTTGTTTAGAAATTCTAATGGAAGCTTTAAAACAGCTTAAAAATGAACCATTTATGAAAGACTGTTGGGTTTGGCTATACCGTGGTGCCTGGCAAGAATGGGATTTACATGAAATTGAAATGGCCATTCCAATTAGTCCAGATCAAGTGGTGCAAAAACGAAACGCAATTCTATACCACCAATCGCAAAAAGATCGGGTTATGTTTCAAGGAGAGGATAGTCGTGAGTTTTGGCTGAGAGCTGAAGAACGAAATCGGGACACGGCTGTACAATACAATAATTTAGGTATGGCTGAATATCAGTCTATGGAGGCTTTTAAACGTTACTACTTCTAATTTTTATTACTCAATTTTTAGAGTTTCTAATTAGTGTTGAATGTAGTACATTTATGACATGAAAAAAGGCCTAGCCATAGTATTGTCCTTTATTTTCCTTAGTGCACAAGCTGAGCACTGGGTCGAACTATTTCATAGTCATGAACATATTGAATGTGTTAGTGCCAAACACCACTTGCACAAAACCAATTTTGATTGCGATCACGCTGGTTTGTTTTTCACCTCCATTGGAGTCTTCTTTCCTGACGCTTATAAAGGGTTTATCACTAGTTTTTTTAAGCAAATTCAAGATGCCTTTGTTGGGCATTTTTTCAATTCATTACTAAAATTTTCTAAACCCCTTCGTGGCCCACCTATGTTATTATTTTAGACGGAATACCCTTTTTAAATAACTAACATAATCGTAATGAAACTATTTAATTACACTAAATACACCCTATTATTTTTTGCCCTATTTTCTTTTGTTCAATGCTCAGACGACGAGACACCTGAACTTATCAATGAAGAGGAAGAAATCAATCGAATTGTTATCGATATTTCTTCCGAAAACGGTTCAAATACCTACACCTGGAATGAAGGCGACAGCAATTTTGCAATGCAATTAAATTCTGGTATCAATTATACAGTAGCTGTAAGCTTTTACAATGCTTCGGATCCTAATGACGTAGAGGCTATTAACCCTGAAGTAATAGAAGAAGCGGACGAACATCATGTTTTTTTTGAAAATAGCAGTTCAATTCTTACCATTAATTCAGCTAGTAGTGATCAACAAGATAGCTCAGGAAACCCCCTTGGACTCAAAACAACATGGACTGCTGAGCGTGCAGGATCAGCTACTATACGGCTTTTTTTGATTCATGAACCCAATACCAAATCAGGAAATACAAGGTCTGATTTTGGTGGGGAAACTGATGTCCAGCTTGATATTAATGTTACGGTGGAATAAATTTTTTAAAAAAGGACTGATCTTTATCAGTCCTTTTCTTTTTTTTATTTCATCACTCTATGGACAAAATGAATGTAGATACTCCATAGAAGGAGCAATTCTAAACGATTTTGATAAAACTCCCTTGATTGATGCCCGAATAGAAATAGAGGGGCTCAATAGAAACACTTCTTCAGACGATTTAGGGTATTTTTCTTTTTCGGCACTTTGTTCAGGGACCTATGTACTCGTGATTTCTCATTTTAACTGTGACTCACAAAAGCAGATTATTACGGTACCCACTCAAAAGAATTTAATCTTTAGTTTGTCTCACCGAATTAATGTTTTAGAAGAAATCATTGTTGCAGATCAGTATAATAACCAAAGTAAAAGTAGCATCCAAACAGGATTAACTGAAAACGATTTATCCGAAAAACAAACGGAAGATTTGGCTACTGCTTTAGCCGATTTAGCAGGTGTAAACGTTTTACAGACTGGAAGTAACTTAACCAAACCAATTATTCATGGGATGTCCGGTGCACGAGTAGGAATAATTGTTGACGGCGCTCGTTTACAAGATCAAGAGTGGGGTAGCGACCATGCGCCAACCCTGGACATTAACGCAGCCGATCGTATAGAAGTAGTCAAAGGTAGTGGTGCCCTAAGGTATGGTGGGGACACACCAGGTGGGGTTATTATACTTCAAAATGCATCAAAATTTTTTCAAGATACACTTTCTTTTAAATTAGGTAGCAGCTATCAGTCTAATGGAAGGGGTGGAGGTATTGTTGCTAAGGGATTAGGAGCCAATGGAAAAGGAAAATATATCCAGTTCAATACTACGCTACAACAAATGGGTGATCAGCAAGCACCCAATTATTTACTGACCAATACGGGTCAACAAGAACAGGCTTTCTCATTGTCTATGGGAAAAAAGGATAAGTCTAAAGGATGGCAGGCTAGCTATCGTTGGTACCAAACAAGAGTTGGAATTTTACGGTCTGCCCATGTTGGAAATGTTGGGGATTTAGCAAGGGCTATCCGACTCACTCAGCCTTTGATTATTTTACCTTTTTCCTACAAAATAGGCGCACCAAGACAAGAAAGCCAGCACCATAATGGAAAAGTTCAATATTTTCATCGACTTAGTGATCAAACCAAATGGGAAATAAATTACAACATACAACGGAATCATCGAAAAGAATATGATGTCAGGCGTGGTGACGATTTGGCCAGACCAGCTATAGATCTTCAGTTATGGACTCATGATTTGGAAGGATATATATTACATCAACCAATAGAAAATTTTAAATTTTCTGCTGCATTAAGTGGTAAGTTACAAGACAATTATTCTGATCCAAACACTGGAGTAAAACGTTTAATTCCAGATTATCAAAGGCAACAATTTGGATTTTTTAGTAATATGAATTACAAGCCAAACAACTGGTTTAATTTGGATCTGGGGCTACGGTTTGATCAAGTATTCTATCAGACCAAAAAGTATTATGATCGCCAAGACTGGATAGACAGAGGATACGATGAAGATTTTACAGATGCTAGCATAACAACTTTCGGGAATCAATGGTTGGCGGCACTTGAATTAGATTTTTTTAATTTTTCTTCTAGTTTAGGGATGCGCGCAAATCTATCGGCTAACGATGCCATATTGGTTAACCTTCAAAATTCCCAACGTCCCCCTAATCCATCTGAATTATTTAGTGATGGTTTGCATCATGCCCTGGCAACTATTGAATATGGAAATTTACGCTTAAACAAAGAAACAGTCCACAAATTCCTACTAGGATGGGAAAGACTCACTGACAAACTTTACTTCGAGACAAGCCTATTTTATTCACACTTAAAAAATTATATAATTAACGAACCAATTGGTTTTAAACAGTCTGTCAGAGGCGCTTTTCCTGTTTGGCAATACCGAGCTGTTTCTGGCTATTTTTGGGGTTGGGACGCCGCACTACGTTATCAGATTACAAATATTTTATCCTACAGATGGTCAAGCAGTGCGATTTATGCCCAAGACACAACGCGCAATCAACCGCTTATTGATATTCCGCCTTTCAACGTTATACAAGAGATACGATGGGAGTCCAAACAAAAAAAAGGATGGTATTTTTCGCTCAAAAATCGATATACTGCCCAGCAAAAAAGATTCCCTGACAACAATTTTGATTTTACTCTTTTAGAATCGGGTGAGTTGGTCGCAACACCAATTGATATCAGTTCTCCTCCTGCTTCATTCTCTCTTTGGGATGTGAATGCTCAAATACGTTTGTATCAGTCACCAAAATCCTATTGGGATTTTAGATTGGGGGTGAAAAACATGACGAATATATCTTATCGAAATTATTTAAATCGTTTGCGGTTTTATTCCGATGAGACAGGTAGAAATATTGAATTTCAAATAAATTATAGTTTTTAGATGCTTGCTAAGCGATTGCTTCCATTCTTAATACTGAGCAGTTTGAATATAATGGGAATTATAATCGAAATCGAATGGCTCCGTATAGCAACCAAACCATTATTAATCCCAGCACTTGTTTTCTTTTATGTGAGTCACAACCCCAAGCCAGACAGAGGTGTTTTGATTGCATTGTTTTTCTCATTTTTAGGAGATTTATTTTTACTGGGTGTAGGCACTTCGTTTTTTTTGCTAGGGTTGGGGAATTTTTTGGCGACACAAATCATTTTTACGCTAAAAATGGGTGAACGGATTCAGAAAAAACGCCTTGACCTTCTCAAAGCTTCCTTGCCTTACTTGATTTATTCATCTGTATTACTGTACCTGCTCATTCCTTCACTAGGCGAATTAGCCCCTGCGGTTTTGGTTTATGCCTTGGCCATTTGTTCTTTCGGCATCTTGAGTCTGACCTATTTCCTACAGCGGCTTCAAAATGGGAGCTGGATTGCTTGTGGTGCGCTATTGTTTGTACTCTCCGATTCTATGATTGCTCTCAATCAGTTTTATTTTCAAAAGGATTTCTTCGGTCCTGGCGTAATGCTCACTTACCTTACCGCACAGTTATTTATCGTGCTGTTTTTTAAAAAAGAAGCCCTAGCTTTGAAAAAATAATTTACAATGTTACGCCTGTCTACCCTTTTTAGTTTTTTGATTTGGTGTTATACTTCTCAAGCACAATACAACTCTGAAAATACAGCGGAGCGCTTTGAGGAAGGGGAGTATCTGTATCCGGAAAACGATCCTTCCAGAGAAGGGCAACAATTTTTTGTCGAAGATTTATTGGATTTTGCGGGCTATGTTCCAGAAAAAATTGAAGTGTATCAAACACTGTCCAATAATGCTCGTGTTTTTCGAGTCAAATTCGATTCGGTTAATGGAGCATTTTTATTTGTCCGTTGGGACAAAGTCAAAAAAGAGAATTATGTTGATAACCGACGCATAGACCCAGGGATCTATTACAATCTAAAAACAGCGAGGGAGATTATGCGAAAGCAAACCGCACAGGCTAGTTTTGGTCTAGATGATGTAGCGATACAAGCTGGTGATCAAGAGACTATCTCCTCTGGTGAGCTGCAAGATCTGAGGGAAGAATTCAAACTACAACAAGAAGAGCAGAAACAGAAAGAAATGCAGCAACAATCTTCTAGACGCACACCTAGAATGCGTCGTCAACGCCGGCAACTTAAGAAAAAAAACTAACGACTAACTGTTAGAATATTCCCAGAAAGACTGGTGTTGTAACACCGCAACGCACTGTTGCAGTTCGCACTGTATTCCCTTCCGTGAAACGAACATACAAATTGATTCCCTTTGAATGACCACCCATTGCGGTTGCCTTGATGTGGACAGGCATTGTTAAAAGCTAAGATTTCGCTGTTGCTCACTCTTAAGAGCAGCAACTTTTTTGCTTGATAGTTAACCCACCCATTTACGGTTTGTAAATCTTGAAATTGACTTTGACTAAGGTCTATTTCTAAAGGTCCCTCATTGAATAAATCCCCCTCATCGGTATCTTTACTACATGCATTCGTCAACGGAATTCCAAGTAGGGTCAGTGCTACTGGGGCACAAGCTGTTTTTAAGAAGTCTCTTCTCTGGTTTTTCATAGCAAATATAGTTTTCTTTTTCGCCACTAAAGTTAAACAAAACCACCTTGAATTCGATTTGTTTTCACTTAATTTGCAAAAAAAATTGTTATGCGTTTCACTATATTGCTAACGCTGTTTGTGGGTTGCTACCTCTCAGCTCAAAACAGTGGTTCGGTTACGGGTCGTGTTATTGATTTTCAATCACAGCAACCATTAGAAGGAGCTACAGTTCTTATTGATGGCACATCAATTGGAGTCATCACAGATGCTCAAGGGTATTTTAATCTTGAGAATGTTCCAACTCAAGCGTATAATATTACGGTTAGCTATTTGGGTTATCAGAGTCAAACATTGTATAATATTATTGTGAAATCCGTAGGGACACCGCCACTCTTGTTCAAGCTAGAAGAAGTGTCCGATGAACTCGATGAAATTATTGTCACGCAGAGTCCTTTTAAAAAAACAAAAGAAACCCCTTTATCTACCCAGACTTTTTCTGCTGTTGAAATTGAGACATATCCTGGTGGAAATAACGATATTGCCAAGGTTGTACAATCAATGCCTGGAATCTCACCTTCCATTGGAGGTTTCCGCAATGATATTATCATTCGAGGTGGAGCACCCAACGAAACTGTTTATTATTTAGACGGTATCGAAATTCCAAATATTAATCATTTTAGTACACAGGGTAGTGCAGGAGGGCCAGTAGGTTTGCTCAATGTTTCTTTTGTTCGGGAGGTAACCTTGTCAAGTTCGGCGTTTGGGGCAGAATACGACAACCCACTTTCTGGTGTTTTGGCTTTTGAACAGCGGGAGGGAAATGCCAATCGATTCGGAGGGAATTTCCGAATTGGTGCCAGCGAAACGGCCTTAACTCTTGAAGGACCCTTGTTCAGAAGCGACAAAGAAGCCCCTGCTAAAACCACTATGCTGTTTTCCGTAAGACGGAGTTATCTTCAATTTTTGTTTGAGCTTATTGGACTGCCCATTCGACCCGATTATTGGGACTACCAATGGAAAATAAATCACGAAATAGACGACTATAATAGCCTCAATTTTATTGGGATTGGTTCTATTGATGACTTTTCTGTTAAAGCCCCTGATAGTTATGACGAACGACAACAAGCTGGACTTGAGCAAGTTCCTATAATTGAACAACGCACTATTACAGCCGGTATTTCGTGGAATCGCAAATTCAAAAATGGCAAAGGCCAATTATTTACTGCATTAAGCACCAATCGACTCGATAATATTTTTTCTCGTTTTGCAGACAATGAAGCCAAGGAAGGCATACTCTTTCAGAATGACTCTTATGAGTGGGAAACCAAACTACGTATCCAACCCACATTTTATATAGACCAATGGAAATTGTCAGGCGGTATTAATCTCCAATATTCCGATTATGAAAACGCGACGCAAAGTGCATTGCTTGGAATAGGATATAGTACCAAAATTGATTTCATGAAGTATGGTTTTAATGCCAAAGGATCGAGAAGTTTTTTGGACAATCGCTTGGATATAGCTTTTGGATTTAGAATGGATGCAGATACTTTTTCGACAGGCTCAAACCTCGGTTCAACCTTTTCTCCTAGGGCTTCTCTCTCTTATGCTTTGACTGCCGATCAGCAGTGGAAGTTCAACGCAACCGTGGGTCGTTATTACAAAATACCCACTTATACCATGCTTGGCTATCAAAATCCAGCGGGGGTCTTTGTCAATCAAAATCAAAGATACACGCGGAGTGACCACTATGTAGCTGGGATAGAGTATAATCTTGGGCTGGCAGGGCGATTGAGTGTAGAAGGGTTTTTAAAAAACTATGCCCAGTACCCTGTATCCCTTCGTGATGGGGTTGCCTTGGCCAACAAGGGAGGTGGATTTGAAGTTTTAGGGAATGAAGCTGTTGAGGATACTGGAGAAGGAAATGCCTATGGTTTAGAAGTATTATATCAGCAAAAATTAGCCAATAATTTTTATGGAAATTTTGCTTATACCTATTTCTTTAGTGAATTTACGGGTTTGATGCAAAATTATCTTCCCTCTGTTTGGGATAGCCGCCATTTAATTTCTTTTTCTGGTGGGTATAAGTTGAAGCGAAATTGGGAGCTCAGCGCTCGCTGGCGTTATGCAGGTGAAACACCTTATGTGCCTACTGATTTGGTAGCTACGCTCAATAGTTATCCAGAAATTACTTTGGATTATGATGCGCTGGGAACGGTCCAATTACAACCTTTCAATCAAGTTGATATACGAATCGATAAAAAATGGAATGGAAAACGTTTTTCCTGGAACTTTTATTTTGAAATTCAAAATGCTTTAGCACAACCCACGCCCACACCTGAAGAATATGGATTGGCTAGGAATGCTACTGGCCAATTATTATCACCACGCGCACTTGTGTTAATAAGTAATGAAGACCAGAACAATATTCCCATCCCGACCTTTGGATTTGTAGTTGACTTTTAAGTCTTATTTGAAAGCATTGAGACCTGTTATATCCATTCCAGTAATTAGCAAATGGATATCATGTGTCCCTTCGTAAGTAATTACAGACTCTAAATTCATCATATGGCGCATAATACTATAATCTCCAGTGATTCCCATTCCCCCGAGTATCTGGCGGGCTTCTCTGGCAATTGAAGCTGCCATGGCAACATTGTTGCGTTTGGCCATTGATATTTGTGCAGAGGTGGCTTTGCCTTCATTTTTTAAAACCCCCAATCGCCAAGCAAGTAATTGTGCCTTTGTGATTTCAGTTATCATCTCTGCTAGCTTTTTTTGTTGAAGTTGGGTGCCTGCAATGGGTTTGTCGAATTGGATGCGTTCTTTGGCATAGCGTAAGGCAGTATCATAGCAGTCCATAGCTACTCCAATGGCACCCCAAGCAATACCAAATCGCGCCGAATCTAAACATGACAGGGGTGCGCCCAAGCCAGAGCGACCAGGTAATATATTTTCCTTGGGTACTTTTACATCTTTAAACAATAGTTCCCCAGTGGCTGATGCTCGTAAAGACCATTTGTTGTGCGTTTCTGGGGTTTCGAAGCCCGACATGCCTCGTTCTACCAACAAGCCATGAATACGTCCCGAAGGATCTTTTGCCCAGACAACGGCTACGTCTGCAAAGGGAGCATTACTGATCCACATTTTAGCACCATTTAAAATATAATATCCATTCTCTTCACGGAAATGGGTTGTCATCCCCCCTGGGTTAGACCCATGGTCTGGTTCGGTTAATCCAAAACATCCCATCCATTCACCACTGGCTAATTTGGGTAAGTATTTTTCTTTTTGCGCATCGCTACCATATTTCCAAATGGGGAACATCACAAGCGAAGACTGAACTGAAGCTGTTGATCGCACGCCTGAATCTCCACGTTCAATTTCTTGCATCAAAAGGCCATAGCTTATCTGGTCTAAGCCAGCACCGCCGAAGGCTTCTGGGATATAGGGGCCAAAAGCACCTATTTCTGCTAATCCTGATATTAGTTGTTGGGGAAATTCAGCCCTTTGTGCATAGGTATTGATGATTGGGCTCACTTCCTTTTTAACCCAGCTACGCGCAGCATCACGAACAAGAAGCTGTTCTTCACTCAAAAGCGCATCTAATTGGTAGTAATCTGGGGCTTGAAATAAATCCTGCGACATGATTCAACTTGTTTATCCAAAAATAGCAAATCTTTGGTTGTCGCTATCATTCTTGTTAATTAAGGTCTATAATACCTTCTGGTAAATTGAAATGGAAGACTTTTTTTTCGCGATCTATTTGCACAATGAAGTCGTCGTGAAGTGGTACCAAAATTGACTTTTCTCCTGAGTCAATTTTAAGTAAGACCTGGCTACTCTGATCATTGACCTCAGCAATAGTACCAAGCTGTCCCTTATTTTGATCAACAGCAGTCCATCCAATAATTTCATGATAGTAAAATTGTGTGTCCTCCAATTGGGGTAGTAATTCCAAGGGGAGATATACAGATTTTTTTAGGAGGGGTTTAGCGGTAGCTTCACTATCAATAGTTTCTAATTTTACTCGAAGTAAACTAGATTTGTGTAAACGAATGTCACTAATAAAAAAAGGAACCAACCCCGTGGGCATATCCACTAAGATTGATTCCAATTCTGTAAAGTATTCGGGATCGTCTGTGTCCAACTTGATCAGCAGTTCCCCCTTAAAACTATAGAGTCCAGAAAAGTGACCTAAATAAAAGCAGGCATCTTTTCGCATCTATGTAGATTATACCTTAAGCTTCTTCGCTTTTTTCAGCCTCATCAGCAGCTTCATCAGCAGTTGCTTCCTCAGCTTTGGCTTCAACGGCTTCTTCTGCAGTTGCTTCTTCTTCTTGTGTTGGTGCTTCATCAGCTACTTCGGCATCACTGGCTTCTGAAGTTGATGCTTCAGCAGTAGCTTCGGTATTTTCATTAGCTACTTCTTCTTCAGGAGCTTCCGCAGCAGCAGCATCGGCAATGCGTTTTTCATTTACGGCTTTTTCAGCAGCAAGAGCAGCGGCTTTGGCTTCAGCTTCAGCTGCTGATAAGCCCTCTACTTTAGCTTGTATTTTAGCTTCTTTGGATGCTAGCCATTCTTCAAATTTTTTCTCAGCATCTTCGGCACTAAAAGCACCTTTGCGAACGCCACCATTCAGATGGTGTTTCAACATGGCACCTCTGTAAGATAACAATGTGCGGGCTGTGTCGCTGGGTTGTGCTCCATTTTCCAACCATTGAACGGCTGAGTCAACATTGACTTCAACAGTAGCTGGGTTTGTATTGGGATTGTAGACCCCAATCTTTTCTAAATAACGACCGTCACGAGGTGAGCGGCTGTCAGCAGCAACTATCCAATAGAAAGGTTTTCCTTTTTTTCCATGTCGTTGCAATCGAATTCTTACTGGCATTTTGTATTAATTTGTGTGGGTACCCGACCCACTGGTTATTAATTTTGGATGGCAAATTTAAACAATTTAGCTTGGCTGACAAGGGCTGAATTCGATTATGTTTCGTATTTTTGCACACTAAATTTCTGATAGTTTTTTTAATGGAAATCACACACGAAGAACTCGATGCCCTAAACGCCCTAGTTACCGTCCGTTTATCAAAGGACGATTATGCCGACAAAGTTACAGATGTGCTGAAAGAGTATCGCAAAAAGGCAAATATCCCTGGGTTTCGAAAAGGACATGTACCCATGGGACTCATCAAAAAACAATATGAAACTGCCGTTACAGCAGATGAAGTGAATAAATTGCTTCAGAAAAACTTGGATAATTATCTCAAAGAAAAGGAGTTTAAAATTTTGGGTAATCCCCTCCCCAAAATGAATGATGCTATAGATTGGAAAGCAGATTCTTTGGATTTTGAGTTTGAATTAGGACTATCCCCTGAATTTGAAGTTAACCTAAAGTCACGCAAAAAAGTGACTCATTATAAAATAGAAGCCAGTTCGGAAATGATTGACGAACAATTGCAAAGTATGCAAAAACAGTACGGAAAACTGGTCGCTAAAAAAGAAATAAATGAAGGACTAGAAATTACTGCCCAATTCCTCGCCGAGACGCCAGCTATTGATCATACAGCTACATTCCAGTTGGATCAAATCAAAGGCAAAAAAAATCAAAAGCTTTTTGTGGGCAAGTGTGTAGGGGACAAGATAATCGTAAAAGGCAAAGGATTGTTTGAAAGTGATGTGATTGCTCAAAGATTACTGAGCATTTCAAATGAACAAGCTGCGGCTCTGGATACAGATTTGCACATCACCATCAAAGAAGTGAATGAAAGAGAGCTAGCAGCGCTAGATCAAAAGTTGTTTGATAAATTGTATGAGCCAGGCACTGTCAATTCTGAAGAAGAATTAAAAGACAAAATTAAGTCAGGAATTGAAAAACAATTTGAGCAACAGTCCGATCAAAAACTACTCAACGACATGACAGAATTTTTGGTGGATCAAACCAAGTTTGACTTACCAGAAGATTTTTTGAAGCGATGGATTCGATCCTCAGGGGAGAAAGAACTAACTACAGAGGAAGCAGAAGCAGAATACGAACGATCAGAAAAAGGCATTCGCTACCAACTCATTGAAGGAAAAATCGTAGCCGACAATGAAATGCAAGTTCAGTTTGAAGAATTGAAGGATTTTGCTCGCGATATGATTGGAATGCAGATGGCACAATACGGTCAGCTTCCCCCAGAAGAAAAAGAAATGGAAGGAATCATTTTAAGAGTTTTGTCCAATCAAGAAGAAAGTCGCCGTTTACAGGATCAATTGATGAGTCAAAAAATGTTGGACTTTTATAAATCTAACGGGCCTGTTAAAGAAAAAGCAGTTGCTTTTGATGCCTTTATTAAAGAAGCTTACGGACAAGCCTAAATTTTAGTACATTTAAAAAAAGCTTTCAGATGAATTACGGAAAAGAATTTAAAAAATTTGCAATTAAAAAACACGGAATTAATGCCATGTACTATGACAAAATAGTATCAAGCATGACACCGTATATCATAGAAGAACGTCAGCTGAATGTGGCGCAAATGGATGTCTTTTCGCGTCTCATGATGGATCGTATCATGTTTTTGGGAACTGCAATTGATGATAGTGTTGCCAATGTAATTCAAGCACAATTACTTTTTTTACAGAGTGTTGATGCCAAACGGGACATTCAAATGTATATCAATTCTCCTGGAGGTAGTGTTTATGCAGGTCTTGGGATATATGACACGATGCAGTTTATCAGTCCTGACGTGGCCACCATTTGCACTGGAATGGCAGCATCAATGGGTGCAGTTTTGTTATGTGCGGGTGCTGAAAATAAGCGCTCAGCGCTACCCCATGCGCGGGTCATGATCCACCAACCACTTGGTGGTGCCCAGGGACAGGCTTCTGATATTGAAATCACAGCGCGTGAAATTCTTAAACTTAAAGACGAGTTGTACGCGATCATTGCAAAACACTCAGGGCAAACTGTCAAAAAAGTGCACAACGACTCTGACCGTGACTATTGGATGCGTGCCGAAGAAGCCAAAGATTACGGAATGGTCGATGAAGTACTAAAACAATAATCCCCTTCACTTATCATGAAAAATGACGCATTAAGTTGTTCCTTTTGTGGTGTAAATAAACCCCAGACCCAATTATTGGTTGCAGGGATGGACGCCCATATCTGTGATAAATGCATTGAGCAAGCCCACCAGATTGTCCTGGAAGAAAGTAAAACGGTTACAAAGGGTTTTCAAGTTGACTTGAAAGTGCCAAAAGAAATCCGAGCCTTTTTAGACACCTATATCATTGGACAAGACCAAGCCAAAAAAACGCTTGCTGTAGCAGTTTACAATCATTACAAACGAATCAAGTTGTTACAAGATGCCCAATCGGTTGAACTGCAAAAAAGCAATGTGATTTTAGTGGGCCCTACTGGTACTGGGAAAACACTTATGGCTCAAACCATTGCCAAACTCCTAAATGTTCCCATAGCTATTGTAGATGCTACAGTTCTTACCGAGGCAGGTTATGTGGGTGAAGACGTTGAAAGTATTTTGACTCGTTTGCTTCAAGCTGCCGATCACGATGTTGAACGTGCTCAACTCGGAATTGTTTTTATCGATGAGATTGATAAAATTGCTCGAAAAAGCGATAACCCGTCCATTACTCGTGATGTTTCTGGTGAAGGGGTACAGCAAGCTTTACTGAAGTTATTGGAGGGTACGATTGTCAATGTACCACCCAAAGGTGGGAGAAAACACCCCGATCAAAAATTTATTGAAATTGACACCTCCAATATATTGTTCATTGCAGGCGGGGCTTTCGACGGAATTGAAAGAAGCATTAACCAACGTTTAAATCTCCAAGCCATTGGTTACAATACCAAAAAAACAGCTGAAAATATTGATGGAGATAATTTGCTGCAATACATTACTCCAAAAGATATACGTTCATTTGGTTTGATTCCCGAAATTATTGGGCGTCTTCCCGTTTTAACGCATATGAACCCCCTTGATAAATCTACGCTTAAAGCCATCTTAACCCAGCCCAAAAATGCTTTGGTGAAGCAATACCAATTGCTCTTCGAGATGGATGATATTGCCTTGACTTTTACCTCTGGGGCTTTAGATAGTATTGTAGACCACGCTTTAGAATACAATCTTGGTGCCCGAGGATTGCGTTCTTTGTGTGAATCAGTTCTAAACGAAGCAATGTATTCTCTTCCTGAAACAGAAACCACCGAATTGAAAGTAACCAAAACTTATGTTGAAGAAAGGTTACAAAAAGTAGACTTACCTGCCCTAAAGGCAGTTTCTTAGTTCAGTGCCAATAATTCTTCTAAGTGACTACGGCAGTTGGAAAGACGTGGCACCTTATGCTGTCCTCCCAATTTCTTTTTAGATTCTAGCCACTCATAAAAAAGTCCTGATCGGGCTTTATGAACCTTGGGTGGTAACAGCGTCATATCTTTGTACCGCTTGGCCTCATAGTCTGAATTAAGTGCTTTGAGTTCTACGTCTAGCTGGTTAACAAATGTTTGCATGGCAGGAGGTGGAGATTTAAATTCAATCAACCATTCGTGTGCTCCTTTTTCTTTTCCATTCATAAATATGGGGCCAACGGTAAAATCTAAAATTTGAATACCTGTTTTTTCAGCTGCTAATGCCAAAGCTTTTTCTGCATTTTCCACCATCAATTCTTCTCCAAAGACATTTATATGTTGCTTGGTTCTGCCGCTAACACGAATCCTGTAAGGTGACAAGGAGGTAAAACGAACCGTGTCACCAATGCGGTATCGCCATAAGCCTGCATTGGTGGTGATAACCATCTCATAGGGAATTCCTAGCTCTACCTCCCAAAGCGGGATTGTTTTGGGTTGACTTTGTTGCCATCCATTTTGCGGTATAAACTCATAAAATATACCGTAGTCCAACATAAGCAGTAAGTCTGAAGATGCATTTTGATCCTGTATGGCAAAGAAGCCTTCTGAAGCATTGAATATCTCGTAATATTGAAATCCTGCATTAGGGAAAAGCTGTTCATATTGACTGCGATAGGGTTCAAAATTTACGCCCCCATGAAAATATACTTCTACTTGTGGCCACAAGTCTTGAATATTGTTCAGGTTTTTTTGTTCACATACGTTTTGAAGTAAAACCAACATCCATGAAGGAACCCCTGCCAAACTGGTTACTTTCTGATCCATACTTTCCGCAATGATAGCTTTCATTTTGCTTTCCCATTCAGACATCAACGAGGTTTTTTGGCTGGGCGTACTGCTAATCTCAGCCCAAAAAGGTAAGTTTTCAATGATAATAGAGGAGAGGTCGCCAAAGTAACTGTTGTTATTTTGATACAATTCACTGCTCCCTCCCAGGCGTAAACATTTACCAGTCAGAAGCTGGGAATCGCTGTTGTTGTTGAAATAAAGCGAAAGCATATCCTTTCCCGCTTTGTAATGACAATCTTCTAATGAGGCTGTACTGACAGGTATAAATTTACTTTTACTTCCCGTTGTACCACTTGATTTGGCGAACCACTTGATATGACCTGGCCAAAATATATTTTGAACCCCGCGTCTGGAGAGTTCTATATCCTGTTGAATATCTTCATATTTGACTAGCGGAAGCTGTTCAGAGAAGGTTTTATAATTTTGGATACGCTTAAAATCGAATTGCAGGCCATAGTGGGTTTGTGACGCTTTGTCAAGTAAGCCATGTAAGACTTCTTGCTGTACTTCATTTGGAAATTTGAGGAAAAGCTCAATTTGGTGTATTCGTTTCTTTAAAAACCACGAAGCAATGGAATTGAATAAGGGGATTGGCATACAAAATGGTATCTTTAGGATAAAAATAACAAAACAATTGGTCAAATAAGACCTAAACCTAATTTCAAAGCGATGACCTATCATGCCCTTCTTCGAAAAATGACCACTGAATTACATAGCCCTATCCGTTATTTTTTGGATTGTGAGAATGATGTTTTGTTACTACATGATTGTTTGAATCGAAATATATCTATCAAATGGGAAGGTACACAGTGTTTGCACTGTCAACAAGAAAAGCCCATTTTCCGACAAGGATTTTGCCAATCTTGTTTTTTTGAAATTCCACAGGCTGGTGATTGGATCATGCGTCCTGAATTGAGCAAAGCCCACTTAGATATAGAAGACCGAGACTTAACCTATGAAAAAAAAGTACAACTGCAACCCCACGTTGTTTATTTAGCGGTCAGTAGCCACCTCAAAGTAGGAATCACTCGCAAATCGCAAGTACCCACAAGGTGGATTGATCAAGGGGCCCATCAGGCGATAACACTTCTCGAAGTACCTAATAGGTATTTGTCTGGCGTAGCCGAGGTTGCCATGAAAGTCATTTTTTCAGACAAAACCAATTGGCGAAAAATGCTCCAAAATGAATCGGAGGTTGTTGATTGGAAGCTAGCCCGTGAACAGTTTATCCTTTTTTTACCCGATGAATTGCTCCCGTATTTACAATTCAAACGACCACCTCTTGATTTGCAATATCCAGTCAACCAATACCCCAAAAAAGTAAAGAGTCTGAACCTCACAAAGACTCCTAATTTTGAAAGTAAACTTGTAGGAATCAAAGGGCAGTATTTGATATTCGAAGATCAAACGGTCTTTAATGTCCGTTCCAATGAAGGCCATCGGATCCAGTTGACGATACACTAGTGGTGTTTTTTTGACTTTTTGACAAGCTGTTGAATTTCAGTAATCTCTTTGTTGCTCAAATGTCGCCACTGCCCTAATTTAACGTCGAGTTGAACATTCATTATTCTAACGCGTTTGAGTCGAGTCACACGGTAGCCTAAATATTCACACATGCGACGAATCTGCCGGTTCAGTCCTTGCGTGAGAATGATTCGAAATTCTTGTTTATGGGTTTGTTTTACCCAACATTTGCGCGTGACAGTTCCTAGAATTGGAATTCCGTTTTGCATACGTTTGATAAAATCAGTTGTTATGGGTTTATTGACGGCTACCACATATTCCTTTTCGTGTTGATTGTGGGCACGGAGTATTTTATTGACAATGTCACCGTCATTGGTCAAAAAAATCAACCCTTCACTGGGTTTATCCAATCGTCCGATAGGAAAGATTCTACTTGGATAATTGATGTAATCAATGATATTGTCTTTTTCAACCCTCGTATCGGTGGTGCATACAATTCCTACAGGTTTATTGAATGCCAAATAAACCGGTTTGTCCTTCTTTCTATTTAGTGGCTTGCCATCCACAAAGATTTGATCCGAAGGAAGAACTTTTGTTCCCATTTCAACTTTTTTTCCGTTGACAGAAATACGCCCAGCATCAATTAGCTTGTCTGCAGCACGACGTGAACAGTAGCCAATTTCACTGAGATATTTGTTGATACGAACCGCTGAAGGATTTGACATATTTATTGTATTTCTTCATTGCGGTCAAGATGAAAGCGCTTACGGAAATATCCCACCAATACATACAAAAAGGGAGTATCAATTGCGGCCACTAGAACCTTAAAAACAAAGCCTGACACGACCAAGCCCCAAAATAAGTCCCATGATAACACACCAAACAAACTCAATAGAAGAATGACAGTAACTGTATCCACAAATTGAGAAGTGAATGTGGAAAAATTATTGCGTAACCAGAGCATCTTTCCTCGGGTCAGATGCTTCCAAAAATGATAGAGACGGATATCAATAAACTGGGCAAATAGATAGGCTAACATAGACGCTAAAACCGCCAATGGAGATAAAGAGAATACTTGCTTAAACGTAGAATCATCAATGGGTGAATTGATAGATGCTGGTGCATAGTCGGCTAAGAGTAATATTCCCATGGAGAAAAAAGAAGCCAATATACCTGCCACAACAACTTGATTGGCCTTTTTCTTACCATAGATTTCTGAAATCAGATCCGTGATTAGGAAAGTGATGGGATAGGGTAAAATTCCAACGGACAATTCAAAAAGTTGAGTGCCGAAAACCTGGATATCGAAAGGTTGCCACACAAAGAATTTTTGAAAAATCAAATTAGACACCACCAATGAGGTAATAAATAGTGCTGCTAAGTATAAATATAGCCGATCGGCTAGGGCCCGGTCTTGTTGGGTCATAATCTATTTAATGTTGAGCTCAAACGGAAGTTGGGTTTGCAGTTGTATGGGTTGGCCACTGTGCTGATTGATTCGAAGCAAGGCTTGCCAATAGGCAGGGAGCTGTGTTTGCCATTGTGCTTGCATCAATGGAAACCCTGCCTCCAAAAAGTTTTCAAGACTGGGTGTGATTTTCGGATAAGAGACTATGTTGAAGGCTTCAACACCGGCTGCCTTTGCGGCCATATTTACCGCAGTTTGTAAGCCGCCCAACCCATCTATCAAACCATTTTGAAACGCTCGTTTTCCAGACCAAACCCGTCCCTGAGCGATTTTTTCAACGGTGGATAAGTCCATATTTCTGTCTGCACTAACATGCGATTTAAAGGTGGTGTAAACTTGATTAATACTCTCTTTAGCCGCTTTGCGGAATCCATCAGAAGTCTTTTCAAATGGACTGTAACCTACAGCATTTTTATGGGTGCTGACTTGTTCAGCTGCTATACCCAATTCTTGTGTCAAACCTGCAACATTGGGAAGGGTTGCCCACACACCAATTGAACCAGTAACGGTCAATGGATCGGCCAGGATTTTCTGCGCGGGTAAACTGATGTAGTAGCCACCCGATGCAGCAACGTCTCCCATAGAGACAATCAAGGGTTTTTTCTCTTTGGCGGCGTGGAGTCTTTCCCAAATAATTTCCGAAGTCAAAGCATCGCCACCTGGAGAGTCTACACGAACAACAATCGCTTTAACACGGATGTTTTCTAGTGCCTCATCCAAGGCATTTAAGAATACCGTTTTTCCAATGATCGTTTCATTACCATCTCCATAAAGAATTGTGCCTTGCGCATAAATTACGGCAATTCGATCTTTAATATTTGAGTCATAACCTGAACTAGGCGTACCCATATGTCTGAGACTGACAAATTCCAGCGATTCTGTATCTGTTAGCCGTGATTTGAGTTTGTCGTGATAGGCCGCCTCATAACTTAGTCCATCAATCAGTCCGGCTTTGATTGCCCGAGCAGCGGTATTACCGGCCAACTGATCCGCAGCTTGGTCAAGGGCGAAAGGGGTAAGGGATCGGCTGCTTGCAATTTCTTCTGCTACTACCTCCCAAATATCATCTAAAAGTGTTTGAATTTGATTGCGGTTCTCAGGACTCATTTTATTATCTAAGTAGGGTTCTACCGCACTTTTGTACTTCCCTAGACGGATGACTTCCATTTTTACGCCATATTGGTCTTGAAAATCTTTGTAATAGAGAATTTCTGAACTCAACCCCTTGAAATCAACTTGCCCAACAGGATTCAGAAAAATACTGTCAGCCACCGAGGCGAGGTAATAACTTTTTTGTGAGAAAAAGTCCCCATAAGCATAGACAAACTTTCCTGTTGTTTTGAATGCTTCTAAGGCTTTTCGAATACTTCGTGTTTGAGACCAGCCTGCATTTATGAATTGTGATTCTAAACTGATGCCAGCAATATTTTCATCCTCAGCAGCTTCGCGAATGCTATAAAGAATTTGATCTAAACCCACTGCATCGGGTTCCAAACCCAGACTTAAATTTAACGCTTCAATGGTCGGTAATCGATCATAGATGACCTCGTTGAGGCGCAGACGAAGGATACTTTCTTCGGCTAGCGGTTGTTTACCTTCTGGACTTGCAGTAGTCAAGGTGGCCAATCCTGCGATGCCCATTAACAGAAATACAGACAAAAATCCAAAGGCAATTAGGTTGCCTAGGATAGCGGCCAATAGGTTTTTTAAGAAATTCATAGCGTTGGCAATAAAATCCAAAGATAGTGTTTGTAATTTTGGTGTAAAAATTAACCATTGGAAAGCCACTGTTACATTGCACTAGGAAGTAATTTGGGAGATCGTTTCACCAATTTATTACAGGGCATGATGCGTATCGAGGAACGATTGGGTCGAATCCTACAGATTTCAAGACCTTATGAAACAGCGGCATGGGGTTTTGAGGGGCCGGCTTTTATCAATGCGTGTTTACGCCTGGAAACAACCCAGCCTCCCCAGATTGTTTTAAAGGTCTTGCAAGCGATAGAAAAAGAATTGGGTCGTAAGCGGTCGGCTTCATCAGTTTATCATTCTCGAACTTTAGATTTAGATTTATTGTTTTATGGAACCCAGCAAATCCAAACAGATTTTTTAGAATTGCCCCATCCCAGAATCCAATTGCGTCGATTTGTATTAGACCCCCTTGTGGATGTTGCTGCCAAATGGGTTCATCCCACATTGGGCGAGACGATGCTATGTTTACAGCAAAACTGCGAAGACAGGGTAACTGTACAACAGCTGGCTTATCAAAAGTGGTTACCTGATTTATTTGAGAAGAATAAATATTTGGTTGTTGCAGGTAATATTGGCAGTGGAAAAACGAGTTTGGTGAAAAAGATCGCATCCGATTATGGATGTATGCCTATCTATGAACAATTTGATGAGAACCCGCACCTTCCTCAGTTTTATAGTGATCCGTCTGCTTTTGCATTAGACACAGAAAATTTTTTCCTAGACTCTCGTGCCACTCAGCTTGATTTTTCTGCGAATCAAGCCCACGTGAGTGACTTCTGGCTCGAAAAATCGCTAATTTTTGCTCAAATCAATCTTGCTGGAAAAGAGTGGGAAGCATTTGAAAGAAGTTTTCCCACAAAAACTAAGAATGTAACTCAACCCGATTTTTTGGTATACTTAGATCGACCTGTTTCTGAACTTCAAGCCAATATTCAAAAAAGAGGACGTCCATATGAACAATCGATATCAGACGATTATTTAAAAACCATTTCTGAGTCGTACAAAGAAAAATTGCGTCACGAACATCCATTTCCGGTGCAAATAATTGATGTGAGTGGTATGGATTTCGTAGCCCATCCGATGTGCTATATTGTTCTTTTACGCCAACTAGCTAGTCTTTAATTTTTGGTAACAATCCCACAATACAACGCCTGCAGCAACGGCAATATTCAGGGAGTGTTTTGTACCTTCTTGTGGGATTTCTATCACGGTGTCGGCTGTGGAAACGATATCCTGCGAAACACCTTTTACCTCATTACCGAGCACAATTGCATAATGGAGTTGTGCGGTAGGATGAAAATCTTGGAGTGATAGCGCTCCCTGGGCTTGTTCAATCGCTAAGATTTGAATGCCTTCGGCCTGTAATTCAAGAATAAGTTCTAAAGTGTCTTTGCGGTATTCCCAATCAACAGCATCGGTAGCTCCCAGTGCAGTTTTGTGGATGTCTTTGTGGGGTGGGGTCGCTGTGATTCCACAGAGATAAACCTTTTCGATTAAAAAAGCGTCGGCTGTTCTAAAGACCGAACCAATATTATTGAGACTACGAATATTATCGAGCACAACAATTACGGGTGTTTTTTGTGCCGATTTAAATTCAGGAACGGTTTTGCGTCCCAATTCTTCATTTTTCCATTTTCGCATTTTCAAAAATACATTTTTAGCACCGCTCTATTTGTTTGCCTACGGGGTAAATTTTACATTAGCACAAATCCTTTTTTTGTGCCAAAAACAGCAAAAGAAACTCCTTTAATGAAACAATACAACCAGATCAAGGCCAAGTATCCAGATGCTTTGTTGTTGTTTAGAGTGGGAGATTTTTATGAAACCTTTGGAGCTGATGCCGTTAGAGCTGCTAAAATCCTGGGTATTTTATTGACAAAACGTGGAGCGGGGAGTACGAGCGAAACCGAATTGGCTGGTTTTCCACACCATTCATTAAACAACTATCTTCCTAAATTGGTAAAGGCAGGCTGTCGGGTGGCTATTTGTGATCAGTTGGAAGATCCCAAAATGACCAAGAAAATTGTCAAGCGCGGAGTAACAGAATTGGTCACTCCTGGTGTAGCTCTTAATGAAGAGGTTTTAGAAGAAAAAAAGAATAATTATTTGGCAGCTTTTTATGCAGGAAAGCAGTTGCATGGTATTGCCTTTTTGGATATTTCAACTGCAGATTTTTGGTTAGCAGAGGGCGACAGTCAAGTTATTGCCCAGCTCCTCCAAAATTTTTCCCCCAGTGAAGTCTTGGTGGCCAAACCTCAAAAGCAAGATTTTGCGCAACAATATGGCTCACAATGGCCAGTATTTTTTGTGGAAGATTGGGTGTTTTCCTCTGATTTTGCCTGGCAAAAACTCACCTCCCATTTTAATACGAAAAGCCTTCAAGGCTTTGGCGTACAAGAGATGGAAACAGGGATAGCAGCGGCAGCGGCAGTTTTGCATTATTTATCTGAAACACATCACGATAAATTGGCACATATCAATCGGATACAACGATTACATTTGTCCGATCATGTTTGGATGGATCGATTTACGGTCCGCAATTTGGAGTTATTTCAGTCCAACAGTCCTGGAGGTGTTCCTTTAATTACAGTACTTGACCATACTCGTACGGCTATGGGGGGGCGCTTACTTCGGCACTGGCTGGCTTTTCCGCTCCTAGATCTACCCGAAATCAAACAAAGGCAGACTGTTGTTGCTGCATTTTTGAACGAGCTAGCAACGCACGAGTCGGTTGAAGACATCCTCAACGACCTTACAGATATAGAAAGAATAGGTGCCCGATTAGCGACGTATAAAGTCAGCCCTCGCGCCCTGAATCAATTGCTACAAACACTTTCCTGTTTGGAGCCACTTAAATCGAAATTAAACAATTCCCAGTCGAAAGCATTACAGGAAGTTGCCCATCAATTTCGACCACTTGATAAGATGATACAGCAACTTCAACAAACCCTACACCCCGAAGCACCCGTTGTATTGAGTAAAGGGCAAGTTATTGCCGATGGGTTCCATTCTGAGTTGGATGAATTGAGACAGCTTCTTTCCTCTGGAAAAGAACACCTAGACAGCATGTTGGAACGCGAAACAAAAACTACCGAAATCCCTTCGCTGAAAATAGCTTTTAACAATGTCTTTGGTTACTATATTGAGGTGCGTAATACACACAAAGACAAAGTCCCAGACACATGGATTCGTAAGCAAACATTGGTCAATGCTGAACGATATATCACGGAAGAACTCAAAGCTTATGAAGCGAAAATCTTGGGTGCCGAAGACAAGATAAAGAGTTTAGAAGCTGCATTGTTTCAGCAATTACTCACGGATTTACAGGCCTATTTAGCCGATTTAAAGCACAATGCCCATCTCCTTGCAAGCCTCGATGTGTTGTGGAGTTTTGCCTATTCGGCAAAAAAATTCAACTACCATGCCCCAGCATTTACCACCGAACCCTTACTGGAAATCGAAGCGGGACGTCATCCTGTAATTGAACAACATTTACCGCCTGGGACACCTTTTATCCCCAATAGCCTGCGATTAGATCAAGAAAGCCAACAGCTGATCATGATCACTGGGCCGAATATGTCTGGAAAATCTGCTATCCTACGACAAACGGCCTTGATTGCCTTGATGGCCCAGATGGGAAGTTTTGTTCCGGCCGATACCGTTACATTACAAATCGTTGATAAAATATTTACCCGAGTAGGTGCCAGTGATAATATATCATTGGGTGAATCAACATTTATGGTAGAAATGAATGAAACCGCATCCATTCTCAATAATATTAGCGCGCAAAGTTTGGTGCTACTTGATGAAATTGGCCGGGGGACCAGTACCTATGACGGTATTTCAATAGCCTGGGCCATTGCCGAATTCTTACACGAGCATCCTTCCCGTCCAAAAGTTTTGTTTGCTACCCATTATCACGAGCTGAATGAGATGACCCAGCGGTATGAACGCATAAAAAATTATAATGTTTCAGTTCAGGAATTACCAGATAATGTTCTGTTTCTTCGTAAGCTTGAACCTGGCGGTAGTGCCCACAGTTTTGGTATTCACGTAGCTAAGATGGCGGGTATGCCCCAATTGGTATTGCAAACGGCACAACAAAAACTTAAAACTTTAGAAGCCAGTCCTGCGCTAGCCGACAGAAAGGCAGCCCTACAAAATGAATCTGAAGAAATACAGTTGAGCATCTTCAATATGGATGACCCACTGCTCGAAGACATACGATCAGCTCTTACTTCTTTGGATTTGGACACTTTAACCCCTGTAGAGGCCTTAATGCAGCTCCATTTATTACAGCGAAAATTAATGGGCGAAAAGAAATAGTAATTTTGGTAAAAGGAGTGTGTATTTTCCAAAAATACTTACATTTGTGCCGCTGATGGCAAAACGAATTCGGTGTTAGACACGCATCTGAAAAAGATATAGTCCAAAACGAGTTCAAAACCAAGCGAAAGTAGCTCAGGGGTAGAGCATCACCTTGCCAAGGTGAGGGTCGCGGGTTC
>WTJI01000055.1 GCA_011524905.1 Flavobacteriales bacterium | reverse complement strand
TTTGGCTGTAATGGGAATATTGTCATAAGTAGGTTTTAAGCAATTTGGTTTAGCAAGACTGGATTTTACTAATGATGTGATCACATACTTCTTTGGTATATTGTAAATCAGTTTAATGCTAATTACTATTGTTGTGTATTTTTTAATTTTCTATCTCTGGCAATTCCCAATCATCCAAAGGGCTTTTTTGTTGCATCATGGCTTCGATATCACTCCATAATCGGGGTGCCGCTGCAGATAAATTATCGGGACCATTCTTAGTGATCAAAATATCATCTTCAATGCGTATTCCAATATTCCACCACTTAGGGTCACATGGGCTATTTTTGGGGATATAAATCCCAGGTTCAATAGTAATGACCATATTTTCTTCTAATGATTTGTATTGTCCTGGATCGTGAACGTCCAATCCTATATGATGGGACACTCCGTGGGGTAAATAGCGTCTAAATTCACTGGCTTCTTTAATTATGCCCAGATCCAGTAAGCCTTGCTGAACTTCACTATATGCAGTTTCAGTAATTTTTTTAAACGATGTCCCAATACGAGCTGCCTGTATGGCTTTTTCTTGAGCTCGATATACGACCTCATACAACTGTCGCTGTGCCTTTGAAAATTTACCATTGGCGGGTATCGTTCTTGTAACATCAGCTGTATAGCCTTTATATTCGGCACCTAAATCCATTAATACCATCTGATTTTCTACTTCTGGCAATTCGTTGTGGCTGTAATGCAAAACACAGGCATTGGCACCTGCACCCACAATAGAAGGATAACCCACATGTGCAGCCCCAAATTTTTTATAAACAAATTCGTGAATCCCCTGAATTTCACGCTCGCTCATATCAGGATGCATCGCTTTCATCACTTCTATCTGTCCAGCTACCGAAATGGCGACGGCTTTTTTTAAGAGTTGGATTTCCTTCAAACTTTTTTGCTCGCGCAAACTGGCCATAAGTTTGGGTAATCGATCCACATCAAAATTCATCTCCCGAACTAAAAAAGCCGATTGCATTTTTAATTCTTCTTCTTGTCCTCCCTTGGGTAGTTTTAAAAAATCCTGCAGCAAAGCATCATCATTTAAACTAGGGTTGCGATTGACCCAACGTGAAATTTCACTTTGAAGAATTGATATATTTTCTGGCTCAACAGTTCGTATCTTTTGGTACAAACGATAGCGCGTAGCATCAAATTTCGATGGATAGTGGATTTTGGTTTTAAAATACGCCTGAAGATCATACAAGTCATTCTTATCATATTTGTTGTCACGCACATCATTGGTAAACTCATAAATCAATACCGTATCAAAAGCATCTAGATTCAATTTTGAAGTTTTAAATGTAGATCGATCAAGAACTCGCTCCACTCCCGACGCTTCTTGAGCTGCATCAACGCCTACAATCCCCCCATTCCAAAGTTCTTCATAGGCATTTTTCTCCCGCACATAAAGCTGTTCAGAAAAAGAGCCCAAACTATCTTGTTGTGGATTTTTAAAAATCATTAAAACGGCATGCGGTTCCTTCCAACCGCTTAAATAATTCAAACTGGGATCTGGATGATAGGGATAGTCAACATCATTGGCTCGATTTCGGATAGGTGAACTAAAAAATACTGCCACACTGTTTTCAGGCATACTTTGACGTAATGCAACTCTTCGCTTTTGGTATTCTTCTTTTGAAATCGCTATTTGCGACCAAATAGAATTATAACTCATACCAACTATCGAGATAAGTATTGATCCTAGAATTGTAAACTTCATTTGTTAGATTTTGAATTCTTATTTATGCAATTAAATGTAATACTTTTGCTGGCATGGATACAAAGCAAACTGCACTGACAACAATTCACCGTGCCTTAGGGGCAAAAATGGCTCCCTTTGGCGGCTATGAAATGCCCATTCAATATAAAGGCGTAAAAATCGAGCACCATGCTGTTAGAGAATCGGTCGGCGTTTTTGATGTTTCCCATATGGGTGAATTTTATGTAGAAGGTCCTAATGCCCTTACACTCCTGCAAAAAGTGTGTAGCAACGCTGTTGATAAACTTCCTGTAGGAAAAGCACAGTACAATTTTCTGCCCAACTATAATGGCGGCGTAGTCGATGATTTGATTGTTTACCGCTTAGCAGCTTCTTGCTATTTTATTGTGGTCAATGCAGCCAATATTGAAAAAGACTGGGAATGGATCGAAAAAGAAAATCGAGCTATTGGAGCTGAGATACGCAACGTTTCTGAACAAACTAGTCTTTTGGCGATTCAGGGGCCTAAAAGCCTCACAGCGATGCAAAAACTTACAGATGTTAATCTGGAAGATCTACCCTTTTATGGTGTCCAACAAGGTCTTTTTGCTGATGTACCCAATTCAATTATAGCAACAACAGGCTATACGGGTGCAGGTGGCATCGAGGTATATTTTCCCAATGATAAAGCGCAATCTGTATGGGAACAGGTCCTGGCAAGTGGAGCAGCATATCATATTCAACCCATCGGACTTGCCGCTCGAGATACCCTCCGGCTTGAAATGGGGTATTGCCTATATGGCCATGAGATTGATGAAAATACGAATCCCATAGCAGCTGGATTAGGATGGATCGCCAAGCCACACGAAAGTAACTTAGCCTATAAATGGCTAATGAATGAAAAAGCGAAGCAACAGGACGATCAATTGATTGGTTTTCAAATTTCAGAAAGAGGGATTCCTAGAGCAGATTACAGGCTTTGTAACACCGAGGGGGAAGCCATTGGACAAGTTACCTCTGGAACCCAGTCCCCCAGTCTAAACAAAGGCATCGGGCTTGGCTTCGTGAAAAAGGAATATGCCCAGCCAGGTCATGAAATTTTCGTAGAAATTAGAGAAAAACACATTCCCGCCGTAGTCACCCAACTTCCCTTTTACAAAGTCAAATAGTGAAGCGCATTTTGATTCTTGGTGGCAGTGGTTTTATTGGAGAAACCCTCTACAAAGAACTCTGTTCCTATTTTGATACCTATGCCACCTATCGCAGTAGTAAAAACTACAAAAACAATCGACACTATCTGCAATACAACATGGAGGATGGTGGAATAGAGGACATCCTTAAGACTGTAAAACCCAAATTAATTATTTCGGCTATACGTGGTGATTTTGAAAATCAATTAGAAACCCACCGATTCCTAACCGACTTTGTCAAAAATCACGATTGCAGGCTGATGTTTTTATCTTCAGCCAATGTATTTGATGCGTTCCAACATTATCCCTCTTACGAATATGACAAAACCCTGTCAGAAAGTATTTATGGTCGATTGAAAATAAAAATAGAAAACGGTTTATTGCGGCTCCCAACCGCAAAATATGTCATTGCACGCCTTCCAATGATTTTTGGTCAACACAGCCCACGAGTGAGAGCCATTGACCTTGCAGTACAACAAGGTCAAGCAATTGAAGTTTTTCCCAATTCCATCATCAACGTCAACAGTGACCGCAAGCTAGCCCAACAAATTCATTACATTATTAATCGGCAACTCAGCGGTGTTTTTCATTTGGGGAGTCACGATCTGATTGGACACTACGAATTCATCAAAGCCTTAGTCGAACGGCGCAACCATAAAAAAGCTACCTTTAAACAAGTATTTACTACCAACAACATTCGCTATTTGGCGACACTTCCAAAAGAAAATAAACTCCCAGTTCATCTTCAAATAACCTATCAGGAAGTCCTCGATGACTTAGATTTGATCCGGAAAATCATTTAACGCTCCATTTTTTTGTGCAGGAAACACTGGCCAAAGTTTTTTACTTTTGTCCAGAAAACTACTATTTCCATGGGAAGAGCTTTTGAATTTCGGAAGGCAAGAAAAATGAAACGCTGGTCTGCGATGGCCAAAACCTTTACACGTATAGGTAAGGATATCGTTATGGCAGTTAAAGAAGGTGGAGCAGATCCAGACAACAATTCTCGCTTACGGGCCGTTATTCAAAATGCCAAAGCTGCCAATATGCCCAAAGACAATATCGAAAGGGCTATTAAAAAAGCATCAGATAAAAACACCGAAAATTATAAGGAAATCTTATATGAAGGCTATGCACCGCATGGTATCGCAATTTTGGTTGAAACTGCCACAGACAACAACAACAGAACAGTAGCTAATATCAGGAGCTATTTCAATAAATCTAATGGCACCCTTGGCACCTCGGGTTCGGTTGAATTTATGTTTGACCACAGCTGTAATTTTCGTATCCCTTCTGATGGGCTCGATCCAGAAGAAATAGAACTTGAATTTATTGATTACGGGGTAGAAGAAGTTTTTGTCGATGAAGATGGCATGCTGCTTTATGCTCCTTTTGAAAACTTTGGTAGCATTCAAAAAGAACTTGAAAACCAATCGATAGAAATCCTATCCTCCGGTTTTGAACGCATTCCACAAGTCACCAAAAAGCTATTGCCAGAACAACAAGAAGAAGTAGAAAAGCTACTCGAAAAAATAGAACAAGATGATGACGTACAAAATGTCTATCATACGATGGATATGAGTGAATAAATACAAAATTTCACTAGTTGGAGCTTTCTTACACCTGTATCAAATCAACCTTTTTTAATCGAGAAGACTCGCTTAGGAAAAATCTTACGACTTAATCCTCCTCTATCGCAGATTAAAATAAAAAGCCCCACAGTGCCTCTGCATATTTATCATTGAGTCAATACTTTTACAACTTGATATTCAGATTACTAGCACATAATAGCCTCAGCATATCAAATCAGTTGTTGACAATCTCACGCTATTAATTAGCCAGTTGGATTTTTAAATTTAAATTCCAGTTGTCAATCCCAAAATCTTATTTCAATGAAGAAAACCTTAAATGCAAGTATGCTTACTTTGCTTTTTATGTGTTACGGATGTGCCACAATATTGAGTGGCAACAAAGATTTCATTCGATTTGATTCAACGCCAAATGGTGCAGTGGTTTATATAAATGGCATTGAAAACTGTCGAACTCCCTGTAGCGCTTTTGTCAAAAGGCAAATTAATGAAACACTGATGGAGGTAAAATTAGAAGGCTATGAGACGCAAAAAATAACGATTCATAAAAGATTGGATGAACACAGCTTTATCAACTTATTTTTAATCCCAGCCTGGGTCATTGATTGGGCAACGGGCGCTATGATGAGATTTGAACCAAAAGCTTATCACGTTACCTTAGTACCTAAAGCAGAACCAAATTTGAAATAAATTTGATTTGCGTTCAGTTTTTACTGTTACTGTCAGGATGAAAAATATTCTTTGGTAAAGCCAATCAAATAGAGTTTCTCTTGTGCTCTTGTCATGGCTGTATACAACCAACGATAAAATTCTACTGAAGGGCCATCGGGAAGGTAGGGCATTTCAACAAACACTTCTTTCCATTGCCCGCCTTGAGACTTGTGACAGGTGATTGCGTATGAGTATTTGACTTGTAAGGCATTGAAATAGGGACTTTTTTTGACTTTTTGTAAACGCTGAAATTTAGATTTAATATGCGCAAAGTCTTCAGAAACTTTCTCATACAACTGCTGTGATTGTTCTTGACTAAGTGAGGCCGTATGTGAGTGTAAGGTATCTAACAGTAAAGTAGTATCAAAAGGTTCCTGATCGGGATAGTCAGTCATTTGAACAGTCACATGAGCAAATTTAAATCCATATAATTCTTTGTAACTATGAATTTTTTGTACCCATAGCGTGTCCCCATTGGCAATAAAACCCGCAGGATCTTCTTGGGACAACCAATGGTAGTTGTTTTTGACGACCATTAGTGTATCACCAACAGACAAATCCGATTCCAAATACAATATCCGTTGACGTATACTTTGGTTATACTGATTAGCACGCTTATTGGAACGAACAATCAAAACGGTGGAATCATCCCCTTCACGTTGTAGTGCTGCGGATAGAAGCTCCATAAATTCGTGACCATCTTGTAGCCGCATGATATCTGGAAAATTTTCTGTTTGAAAAATAAATTGTTGTGCATCTTCATCAGCAATTAAAGCACGGAGTGCTGTCGCATTAAATAAAATTCCTGAGTCTAGTTGTTGACGAACTACTTCCGCTAATTCTATACTGGGGACGGTTATATTAAATTCAAATGACAACTTATCAGCATCCAATGCAGGACTAAGCAATAAACGAACGGGTGGTAATTGAGCGGTGTCTCCAACAAAAATTAAGCGACAATTATCACCTTCAACCACATATTCCACAAGATCATGTAAAAGAGAACCCCGGTCAAAAAATCGCCCACCACTACTATCTTCTCCAATCATAGAAGATTCATCGACTACAAATAGTGTATTTCTGTGCGTGTTGTTTTTGAGTCGAAAACGGATTTTTCCACCTTCAGCATTTGAGAAGTATATTTTCTTGTGGATAGTGAATGCTTTTTGATGAGAATAACCACTCAATACTTTAGCTGCTCTCCCTGTTGGCGCTAAAAGTATTGCTCTTTGCCGAATAACGGGCAAACATCCCACCAGCAGAGCGATCATACTGGATTTACCTGTTCCCGCATAGCCTTTTAAAATTTGAATAGGTTTATCGGCTGGACGTGTTAGAAATTTTGCTACCATATGTACCCAATCCTGCTGGGAACTTGTGAGTCGAAATGGGCTTCGCGCTACCATTTCCTTTTCCAAATCGTGTGCTGACATCCGCTGGGGTCTTTCCCCGAAAGATAAAAAAACAAAGCTTTTCTGAATGAAAAAAAATTGTAGATTTGTTGACACTACAAAATTCAGTCGGATGAAACAACCAAAAATAACTACGCAGCGCGCTTTTGACAGTGGGGCATTGGTATGTTTCAGTAAATCGAAAAAACAACTAAAACACCAATCATGAAAGTAGCCATACAAGCAGTATTGTGGGTAGTTTGTGCTATTCTTAGTTACCAAATCTATGATTCCATCAATGGCCCCATTAGCTTCAACAAGACTAAAAATGAGCGTTATGCCGAGGTCATTAACCGATTAAAGGTGATTCGCAAAGCGCAAATTGCACATAAAGACGTTAAAGGTTTTTATGCTGATAATTTTGACAGTTTGGTAAGCTTTGTCGAAACTGGAATTTTCACATTAATCGAAAAAAGAGACTCTTCCTATTTAGAATATGACCGCACCTACCGAATTGACATGCTTCGTGAAGTTGTCGTTGTTGATACCTTAGGATTTGTCCCTGTCTTGGATTCACTTTTCAAAAACGATGATACGTACAAAATGATGAGTCAAGTACCCGTAGAAGGCGTTGATTCTAAATTTGCCTTAAAAGCAGATATCATCAATAAAAACGGTTACCGCGTCCCAGTGTTTGAAGTAAAAGTATCCAAAGATGTTATTTTACATGACCAGAATCAGGATTTGCTTAAACAAGAAAATGAAACCATTTCGGTAGATGGTGTTAATGGAGCAGAAATTGTTTTGGGTTCCATGACAGAAGTAAGTACCAACGGAAATTGGCCCACTATTTTTGATACCAAACAACCCTAATATTAACCACCCAATATCAACAGAATCCATTCTCCTTTTGGAGGATGGATTTTGTTTTTGTACGCCAGGGCAAAAGGCATATTATCCTTTTACTGACTTTGGAAGGGAGCCCAGTGATAGTCTAAAAAACTTCATCAATCAACAAAACCAGCCCTTCCGACCTACCCTCTACATTCTGGATTGTCCAAGTATGCTCGTCCCAGCACTTCTGTTTGAGACAAAAAAAATAAACGCCTATTGGGAACCGTATGGAAAAATTCCCGAAACGCATGAACCCAGGGTATTCACCAGTAGCAATGGGTTGGTTAAAATGATTTACCCCTACCCCACCAAGCTATCAGAAAGTCTCACCAAAATTACAGACAAGTTTAGCATTATCCCTGGGTATGCATACCTCTATGATCGAATAGCAGAACACGCTAAAAATGATTTTTCTAAACAAATCTATGTGCACTTGATGAAAGGATGCTTTGATTTATTTGTGATGCAGGGAACAAGAATCATCCTCGCAAATAGATACCCTCAGAAAAACGAAGAAGACTTTATGTATTATTTGTTTTATGTATCCGAACAACTCCAACTAAGCTCACAAAACAGTAAGCTCAATTTTTTAGGACAGTTCAATCACTACCATGCTTATTACGAAAGTGTTCGCAATTTTCAAGAAGAATTACATTTTTTGGATACAGACCGCAACAGTCCAATGGGAAATTTAGATCCTACACCCTATTGGTATGCTTAGTTTCCGAATTATTTCGGGCCAACACAAAGGTAGGCGCTTACGTGCTCCTAAAAACCTTCCCGTTCGACCAACCACCGACCGTGCTAAAGAAGCCCTTTTCAATATTCTAACCAACCAAATTGATCTGACAAACAGCCATCTACTTGATCTTTACGCAGGAACTGGGAGTATTAGCTATGAATTTCTTTCTCGAGGCGGACAAACTAGTACTGCGGTAGATAAGCACAAAGGATGTCTTGCCTTTATAAATGAAACCGCCCACCAGCTCAAGCTACCGATACAAACAATTCAAAGTGATGTTACTTCTTTTTTGGAAAAAAACAGACAGCCTTTTGAGTTCATTTTTATGGATCCACCTTTTTCATTTACGCGAGAACAATTTGCATTAAACTTAGATCTTATACTTCAAAGTGATTGGTTTGCGTCGGGTTTATTGGTATTAGAACACCCACCAGAGATAGAATGGAATGACAGAGAACAGTGTATAGAAAGCCGCCGCTATGGTGGCAGTCATTTTAGTTTTTTCTCTACAAAATAAAAAAAGCAGGCCGGTAAGCCGGATTCTGTCGAGTCTTATCATTTATCTAGGACGTCCATTACTGAACGCCTCTATCCGCCTACCCTTCTGCATTGGACGAGCTACCCAAAAGCGCAGATTTACTTGGCGTTTCACCGTATAGAGTTTACCGATTTCACTACAGCCGAACTGTACTTGCTTTCTGTTGCACTAGTCCGCTTTCCGAAGAAAGGACGGGTGTTACCCGCTATACTGCTCTATGGTGTCCGGACTTTCCTCTCTTCACCCAAAGGCAAACAGCGATAAGATGGCCTGCTTACTTGCAAAGGTAGGTATTGTCACGGATTCAAAAGAAGTTTTTAACAACACCAACACTGCCTAGGCATAATCCTTATATTTGTTCGATGTCAGATGTAGCAACACCTTATATCGTATCTGCACTAAAGTACCGCCCACAGCAGTTTGCTGACGTGGTGGGACAAGAGGCCATTACCGAAACACTCGAAAAAGCCATCTCGGAAAATAAACTCGCCCAAGCACTTTTATTTTGTGGGCCACGCGGGGTTGGAAAAACTACTTGTGCTCGAATTCTAGCTAAAAACATAAATGCATCCCAAGCTGAATCCACCGACAACGACTTTGCCTTTAATATTTTCGAGCTCGATGCAGCTTCCAACAATACCGTTGAAGACATTCGCAGCCTCAATGAGCAAGTACGAATCCCACCGCAAGTTGGAACGCACAAAGTCTACATTATCGACGAGGTACACATGTTGTCAATTGCAGCCTTCAATGCCTTTCTAAAAACACTTGAGGAGCCCCCTGCTCACGTTATTTTTATACTTGCCACCACTGAAAAGCACAAAATCATTCCTACTATATTGTCGCGTTGTCAGATTTATGATTTTAAAAGAATGACCGTCGCAGATACCAAAAATCATTTGGCAACGATCGCTAAAGATAAAGGTGTTAAAGTAGAGGACGAAGCCCTTCACCTGATTGCCCAAAAAGCTGATGGTGCTATGCGTGACGCACTTTCGCTGTTTGATAGAATGGTTGCCCATAGCCAAGAAGGTTTAAGTGCAAAATTAGTTGCAGAAAACCTTAATATCATTGACACAGAAACCTATTTTGAATTGGTCGACCTAATCAAAGCACAAAATATACCTGATTTGTTGGTTCGGTTGGATCACATCTTAAGTAGTGGATTTGATGGTGGCCAATTTTTTGAAGGCCTGGCTTCCCATTTTCGGGAACTTCTGGTCTGTAAAGACCCCAAAACCCTCCCATTGATGGCTGCGTCCGAACAAACTAAATCGCGCTTTCATGAACAATCTCAATCTCTATCTGTTGCCTATTTACTCCAGCAACTAGACATCACACAAGAATACGAGGCCCAATACAAATCCGTTCGCAACAAACGATTGCACCTGGAGTTATGCGTCATGCAACTCGCTTCTACCGCTTTGAGTGGTGAAAAAAAAAAGCCTATCTGATATCGGGGCAAAAATTTAAGTCAGAAGCAAAAGAAAATCACATTCCGCCTAGCCATTTAAAAGAAGAAAGTGTGGTGGAGAAAGTGGTAACAAAAAGAGATGATGATCAACCAAAATCAGAGCAATTAGCGCCTATTATTGGAGAAAAGGATCAATCTAATACTGTCCAAGCTACCCCTCAAAAATCTAACCCCAAAACACCAAGCGGCGTTTCTCAATTCTCGATTTCTAGTATCCGATTAAAAAAAGAAGCGCTCAACAAAAAAAACAAAGAGGAACAAACAATTATTTTAGACGCCAAATTTAGTTTTGAAGATTTTCAAAACCATTGGAAAAACTATGCCCAATGGAAGCAAAAAGAGGGACAAAGTAATATTGCTGCTTTATTTTCTATTGCTGATATTCAAATGGAATCCCAGTCCAAAATTTACATTAGCGTACCTAGTAATATCAATAAAGTAGAACTCGAAAAAGAATTTTTAGATTTTAAGCCCTACATCACTGAAAAACTCAATAACAATCAATTTCAATGTATTATTTTAGTTACACCTGCAAAACGTAAAGAATTTTATATAACGGCAGAAGAAAAATACCAGAAATTGGTTGAAATAAATCCAGCCATCGCTGAACTTCGCAGCAAGCTGGATTTGGATATATAAAAAAAACCAAAAAATATGCTTGGACTCAAACTCCCTACAGACCCTCGTTGGGTAAACATTGTAGAAAAAAATGTTGATGAAATACTAACTGATCATGCCTATTGCGAACAAAAGGCAGCTAATAGCGCCATTTCCTTGATCATAGGCTATCCAGAAAAGAGTGAATTGGTTACTGCCATGACCGACTTAGCACAAGAGGAAATGAGTCATTTTAAGATGGTACATGAATTGATTCTCAAACGCGGCTTTACACTGGGTCGTGAACGAAAAGATGAATATGTCAGAGCCTTACAAAGCTTTTTCCCCAAGGGAGGTTCAAGAGAAACCCACCTGGTTCACCGTTTGCTTATTGCTGGGCTGATAGAAGCTAGAAGTTGCGAACGCTTTCGGTTGCTATCTGAGGAATTAGAAGATGTGGAACTCAGAAAATTTTATCGCAAACTGATGATAAGCGAAGCCCATCACTACACTCTTTTTTTAAAACTAGCCCGTCAATACGCACCCGAAGGGGTCGATGTCGACAAAAAATGGCAAGCACTATTGGATCACGAAGCCCAACTCATAAAAAACTTAGGCAAGCAAGAAACTATTCATGGCTAACTAAGAACGCTCCGATTGAAAATCTTCAAACATAGATCGAATCATTCCATCTGCTAGACCAGCTTTAGGAACATAAATTCGTGTAGCTCCACACCAGTTCATGGCACGAAGATAGATTTGTGTAGCAGGTAAGATCACATCGGCTCGATCTGGATTAAGTTCAAACTGCATTACACGCTCTTCATAAGACAAATTCTCAAGTTGATGATAAATACCACTCAAACTTACTAAAGACAGGGGTTTACCTTCTTTGGTCTGGGTTAATTTGATCAGCTTGTTGATATTCCCTCCTGTTCCCAAAACGGCAATCTTTTCATAGGATGCTGTTTGCTTTACGACCCACTCCTGGACTTGTTTCCAAACTTGATCACTAACCAAGTTATTTAGCAATCGAACTGTGCCAATTTTGAAAGATTTGGAGGCTAAAGGTTCGCCATTTCGCAATACACTAAATTCTGTGCTACCCCCACCAACGTCAACATATAAAAATGTTTTACGTCCAACCACATTCATATCCATTGAAGTGGAGGATATAATTTCAGCTTCACGTCTGCCATCAATAACATGGATATCTATCCCTGTTTTCTTTTTGACTTGGTTTATAACCCAACCAGTATTGCTGGCTTCTCTGAGTGCCGAGGTTGCATAGGCGCGGTATTGGGTTACACCGTGTACCTTCATAATTTGTTTGAAGGCCTTAAATGCCCGGATCATACGCTTGAGATTCCTAGAAGAAATTTCTCCTACTGTAAAAGAATCTTCGCCCAAACGAATGGGGACACGAACCATGGAATTTTTGTGAAAGCGTGGTACTTGTTGTTCGGAAAATACCACATTGGCAATCAACATACGGATGGCATTCGAACCTATATCTATAGCGGCATATTTTTCTAACTGCACTCTTCTACAAGCTTTTGGGTATATGAGTATATAACTTCCTGCGAACGAATGAAAGTATCCCCGTTGACATTCAGACTATTTTGTTCTACCCCATTTATACGTCTTCCCTTTACATTGTCTCGCCAACCAATATCGAAAGTTTTTAAGATCTGCTCCTGTAGTTCAAGGGAATATATAGGACAGGCTACCTCAACTCTATTTTCAATGTTTCTTGTCATCATATCCGCTGATGAAATATATAATTGGGGTGTCCCTCTGTTTTCAAAAATGTAAACACGACTGTGCTCCAAAAATCGATCAATTACCCCAATCACTTCAATGTTATCACTCATTCCTTTTACCCCTGGAATCAAACAACAGATGCCGCGTATCATGAGTTGAATGTTGACTCCTGCCCTACTGGCTTCGTAGAATTTATCGATTATCTTGTAGGATGTTAGGTTATTGAGCTTCATCTTTATCCCAGCAGGTAAACCAGCTTTTCTGTTAGCAATTTCTTGATCTATCAATCGTAAGATTGTGGTCCGCGTATAATGGGGAGAAACAATTAGGTGTTTGTACTTTTTTACTTTGTAGTTAACTGCTAAAAAATTAAAAACTTTATTGACTTCTTTTAAAATCTTTTGGTTGTAGGTAAACAAAGTAAAGTCTGTATAAACTTTGGCTGTAGATTCGTTGAAATTTCCAGTACTGATAAAGCCATACCGCTTGGTTTTCTTTTTTTCCCAGCGCTCAATTACACAAATTTTGGCGTGCACTTTTAATCCTGGTACGCCAAAAATAAGCTGAACGCCTGCGGCTTCCAGTCTATTGGCCATATCAATGTTATTTTTTTCGTCAAATCTGGCTTGCAACTCTATCTGAACAAGAACTTTTTTACCATTTTTGGCTGCGTTAATGAGTGCGCTGACCACATGAGACAGCTTCGATAAACGATAAACAGTTAGTTTGATGGATTGCACTTTGGGGTCCAAGGCGGACTCTCGAAGGAATTTGACTACGTATGAAAAATCTTGATAAGGTGTATGTAACAAATAATCCTTTTCTTGTATGCGTTCCAAAAGCGGTTGCTCCAAATTGAGGCCTACAACAGCCAATGGTTCTATAGGAGCATACAATAGATCTGATCGTCCCAAGCTAGGAAACTTCATATAATCACGTCTATGATGATAACGGCCACCTGGAATCAAACTATCGGTACTGGTGACTTTAAGTTTCCGCATCACAAAATTTAGGGTGTCTTCCTCAATTTTGTTGTCATAGACCATCCGCACTGGATCACTAAACATTCTATCCTTTACACTTTCAGAGATTTTCTCCAAATAACTTTTTGATGCGTCTTCTTCCAAATCCAATTCGGCATCACGAGTAATTTTTATCATATGTCCAGCAATAGACTCATAATCAAAAAAACTAAAAATTAAATGGAAATGGTAACGAATAAGATCATCCAGCAGCATAATATTTTGACGCCCATTTTCCATGGGTAAGACAATAAACCGATCTAATTCTGGATTGATTTCAATCAAAGCATAAGTAGGTTCTAGAACAGCTCTGAATTGCATCTTAACTGTCAAAAAAGCGGTATTATCTGTAAAATCTTGTGGACGCTCCTTTGATAGAATAACTGTAACTAGAGCAGGACTTACATTTTTGATGAAATAATCTCGCAAAAAAGCGTGTTGTGAGGCAGGCACCTGGGTTTCATCAATAAAATAGATTTCTTCTTTTTGTAGCGCTTGTTCAACTGCATTGAGTATTTCCAAACTTTGCTTTTGCAAGCGTATGACTTTTTGGGTGATTTGATCCAATAATATGCTGGCTTCTATCCCACCTAATACTTTTTTTCCTGTTTTCTCGGACTGGGCAATTCTTTTGACAGTGGCATAACGCACTTGAAAAAATTCATCCAAATTATTGGAGAAAATTCCTAAAAAACGAAGCCGTTCGATTAAAGGAACTTGATTATCTGCCGCTTCCTGTAGTACACGCGCATTAAAATCAAGCCAACTGATTTCTCTATTAATGTACTGGTTTTTCATTCCTTATTACCTAATAATTCTTTGGGGAGACCCCATGTTGCTGACCCTTTCTCAATAAACTCCCATTGATCCTGAGCAAATATAAGCTTTACCCATGCGGCAGTAGGCAGGTGTTGTATTAAATTTTGGGAAAGTTTGGCTACCAAAACACTAAGTGCCGGATTATGCCCCACCAAACAAACAGAGGATAGATCATTGGGTAAAGTGCGAAGAAAGTGAAGCAAGGTCACACTTTCAAAAGTATATAATGTTTCAACTACCTGAAGTTTTTCAAATGGTATCTCACAGGTGTACATGGCTAAACAGGCCGTATGGAGCGCTCGATTAGCAGGACTAGCATAAAAAACATCTACCGAACTGAATACCTCAGGGCGCTTGGTCGCCATGGCTTGTATTCTCTTGATTCCTTTTTCTAATAGAGGGCGATTGCGATCGGCAACTGAATACGCCCAAGACGACTTTGCATGGCGTAAAAGCAAAACTTCCTTCATTAGGGTGCCAAACGTTGAACGGTCCATTGCTGGACTGTAGTATATGTAAATACTAAGCGATCGTGTAAACGATTGGGGCGTCCTTGCCAAAATTCGATTTCAACAGGAACCACCAGATATCCACCCCAATGAATCGGTCTTTTGGGTTCAGTCGTAGCATGCATTTCTTCTAAGGACTGTAGGCGCTGTTCCAATACGGATCGGTCGGCTATGGGCTGGCTTTGCGGTGATGCCAATGCCCCCAATCGACTACCCAAAGGGCGAGAATTAAAGTAGGCATCAGAAACTGTATCAGCAAGCTTCTCTGCCTTACCTTTGATGATAACTTGACGCTGTAGAGCTGGCCAAAAAAAACTGAGACCCACACACTCATTCTTCGCTATGGCTTGCCCTTTTTGACTTTGATAATTGGTGTAAAAAACAAAACCCTCTGCATCATAGTGCTTTAATAAAACCACCCGTGCTTTCGGATATCCATCAACGCCCTGTGTGACAATTGACATAGCATTTGCTTCTACAATGTCGGGATGGGCTGTTGCTTCGGTAAACCATTGACCGAACAATGTAATTGGATTTTCTTTTTTGGCAGCATCAGTCAATTCATCCAATTCATAAGACTGCCTTAAATCGCCCAAGTCTTGTTTTTGCTTCATATCAGCAAGGTACAAATACCTGTTTGTTACGCCAATTATTTTGGAACAGAACCCCGATTGCGAATTAGAAAAAGAAAGTAAAATTCAAATGAAATAACGCTAACAACATCAAAGCCCTTTTCATTTAATCCCATAAAAACCGTTTACCATCTTCGGCTAAATGAACGTTTTGGAAATGATTCTGTGCTTGGGTTATGAATTCATTAAGATCAGAATACCGAGAAGAAAAATGCCCCAAAATCAATTGTTTGACTTGTGCCACCGCAGCAATATGTCCAGCTTCTGATGCAGTACTGTGCTTTGTTTTTATTGCCAGATCTTGATGACTATCTAAAAAAGTCGATTCATGATACAGACAATCCACCCCATGCACCATTGTTGCCAAATCAGGCTTATAAGCTGTATCGCTACAATAAGCATATGACCTGGGCGGGTCAGGTGGAAAAGTTAATTTTTCATTGGCTATATGGCTTCCATCTGCTAATTGTATATCCCTCCCTTTTTTTAAATTTTCCATATCCGCTACCGCTACGCCATACTCAGCTACAGCTGAAGCATTTATTTTTCGGGAACCAACTTTTTCACGGAAGAGATAGCCATTTGTGTAAATTCGATGATCTAAGGGTAGTGTAGTTACCGTAAATTTTTCATGATCTAATATCAGTTCTGGTAATGTATTGTCTAATTCATGAAAATGAAGTGGATAATTGGTCCACGAATCGGCTAGTTTTAACTGTAAGGTGATCATTTCTTTGATACCTTTGGGGCCATATATGTGTAAATCAGCCTCGCGACCCAACAGTCGAAAAGTTGAGATTAGTCCGACCAAACCATAGCAATGGTCACCGTGAAGATGAGAAATAAAAATATGCTGAATGCGTGCGAATTTTATTTTGAGCTTACGCAATTGCATTTGAGTTCCTTCACCGCAATCTATCAAAATCATTTGACCTTTTATCTCAAGGAGTTGTGCGGTGGTTTGAGCATTTTTTCGTGGTGTCGCAGCATGACAGCCTAAAATTGTTAATTCCATACTAAAAACCCAAATCGCGTTCTATTCTTTCCATTTCGATTAGATCATGGGCTTCACCAAGGGTTGGAACAACAGCATCAGCATCGGTAAATAATGATAAATAACTTGAATCGACAACCAAAACTCGGGAATAATTGTCTGATTTGATTTGTTCTAACAGACGATTGTAGGCCGCAACAAATAAACGAGACACCGCTATATCAGTGGCATCAAATATGATATCGTATTGAATGGAAATATTGAGTTTTTTTAAGTCTGTCCCCGCTGCTAATGTCACGATTTGTATTTCTTCTTTCTTCATGCCGATTGCGCTTGTGTGGGTAAATATTGTGCTGCTAATAAATAAATGACTGCCATTCGAATAGCAACGCCATTTTCAACTTGATCCAAAATAATGGCCTGTTCAGAGTCAGCAACTTCAGAGGTAATCTCGACCCCTCGATTGATGGGTCCAGGATGCAAAATGATTAATTCTTTATTGAGCACCTCAAGCTTATCCAATGTTAATCCGTACTGTAGCGCATACTCTCGTGTCGAAGGAAAATAACTCACATCCATCCGTTCATGTTGAACACGAAGCATATTAACAGCGTCTGAACTTTTAAGAGCAGTCATCAAATCTGTTTCTACAGTAACTCCTAATGTAGTCGCGTATTTGGGAATCAGAGAAGGAGGACCACATAAACTGACTTCTGCTCCCATCAATTGGAGAGCGAAGATATTTGAAAGGGCTACCCTGCTGTGACGTATATCGCCTACTATGGTGATTTTTTTTCCTTGTAGGGTTCCCAATTTTTCTTCTAGCGAGAATGCATCCAACAAAGCTTGTGTTGGGTGTTCGTGGGTTCCATCACCAGCATTTATAATACAAGCGGATACCCTTTCTGATAAAAATTGAGCAGCACCTGGATGAGGATGTCGGATGACTACCAAATCAACCTTCATGGCCAAAATGTTATTAACTGTGTCTACCAAAGTTTCGCCTTTTTTAACAGAAGATTGAGCTGCAGAGAAATTTACCACATCGGCGCTCAATCTTTTTTCGGCCAATTCGAAAGACAGTTTGGTTCGGGTACTGTTTTCGAAAAACATATTAGCGATAGTTACATCTCTTAAACTGGGAACTTTTTTGATAGGGCGATTGATAACTTCTTTAAACTGTTGTGCAGTTTCAAAAATAAGCTGGAGATCTTCTTCTTGCAGTGCTTTGATACCCAATAAATGATGAACACTCAATTTTCTCATGCTTCATTTTTTTCTAAATACACGAGGCATTCTGTTTTGTTGTCTGACCATTTCACCCTTACTTTATCCCCTTCTAATGCATCTATTTGCGCACCTAGATAGTCGGGTTGAATGGGTAAGTGACGACTAAAACGGCGATCGATTAAAACCATGAGTTCAACAGCACTAGGACGCCCATATGAGTCAATGGCGGTCAAAGCTGCTCGAATCGAACGACCCGTAAACAAAACATCGTCGATCAACACCACAGCTTTACCTTCGATTTGAATATTCATTTCATTGGGCTGAGCTGTAAGAATTTTATGGGTACGACGAAAATCGTCTCTAAAAAATGTGGTGTCTAAATACCCACTCTCGACTGACTTGATCCCGTGCTCTGATCGAAGGAGAGCACATAAGCGATCTAACAAGTAGATCCCTCTGGGTTGTAATCCAATCAGCACTACATTTTTAAAGTCTAAATGATTTTCTAACAGTTGACAGGCTAGGCGTTGTACAATTACATCCAGTTTTTGGGGTGACAACAATATTTTGGAAGCCTTATCCATTCGGATTACAAAAGTATCAAAAAAATGAATGGAAATAAAAAAGCCTTCCCGCTAGGAAAGGCTTTCATATTATCACTCAAAAAAAATCAATCTTTCATTTTTTTCTTAAGATCTGCTAGCGCATCGATGTCACCTAAAGTAGTTTTTTCACTGTTTGAAGCAGCTACTTTTTTGGCGGCTTTTTTGAGGTTGTTACGTTCTTGCTCACGGAAAATAGCTGTGTGTGAAACAACAACGCGCTTGAAGTCTTTGCTAAATTCAATGACTTTGAATTCTGCTTCTTCTCCTTTGCCTAGCTTCGAGCCATCTTCTTTTTCCAAATGTCGCGAAGGAACAAAAGCAACAATATCCTGGTTAAATTGGATAGTAGCCCCTTTGTCAACAACTTCTGTGATAGCTGCTTTGTGAACCGTATCTACCGCAAATTCGTCTTCGTATTTGTCCCAAGGGTTGTCTTTGGTCTGTTTGTGACCCAAACTCAATTTGCGACCTTCTACATCCAGTTCCAAAACTACTACCTCTAGACTATCACCAATGGCCATCATCTCAGAAGGGTGCTTTACTTTTTTGGTCCAAGACAGGTCGGAAATGTAAACCAATCCGTCGATTCCCTCTTCCAATTCTACAAAAACACCGAAGTTGGTGAAGTTGCGAACGGTTCCTGTATGCTTAGAACCAACAGGATATTTAGATGTAATATCTGTCCATGGGTCTGGTGTAATTTGCTTGATACCCAATGACATTTTACGGGTTTCACGATCAAGTGATAGAATGACAGCTTCGACCTCATCGCCAACACTAACAAAATCTTGAGCTGAACGAAGATGTGTGGACCATGACATTTCAGAAACATGAACCAATCCCTCAACACCATCTTCTATTTCTACAAAAGCTCCGTAATCGGCAATAACAACAACTTTACCTTTTACTTTTTCACCTTCTTTGATGTTATCGGCCAGAGCATCCCAAGGATGTTCACTCAATTGCTTGAGACCCAATTGGATGCGAGACTTGTTGTCATCAAAATCTAAAATTACAACATTGAGCTGTTGGTCTAATTCAAGTATTTCACTTGGATGGTTAATTCGACTCCAAGATAAATCTGTAATATGGATAAGACCATCTACACCGCCCAAATCGATAAAGACACCATAGGAAGTGATGTTTTTGACAGTTCCTTCCAATACTTGCCCTTTTTCTAATTGACCGATGATTTCTTTTTTCTGTTCTTCAATATCTGCTTCAATCAATGCTTTGTGGGATACAACAACATTTTTGAATTCGTGGTTGATTTTAACCACTTTAAACTCCATGGTCTTGTTGACATACTGATCGTAATCACGGATCGGTTTAACGTCAATTTGTGAACCTGGAAGGAAAGCTTCAATACCAAATACATCGACAATCATTCCTCCTTTTGTTCTACACTTCACAAAACCGTTTACTATTTCACCATTATCGTGCGCATTATTAACACGATCCCAGGCTTTAATAACACGAGCCTTACGGTGCGATAGAACCAACTGACCTGTTCGGTCTTCGCGGGTATCGACTATAACTTCTACTTTGTCTCCTACTTTCAGATCAGGATTGTAGCGAAACTCATTGAGAGAAATCACACCCTCAGACTTTGCGTTTATATCAATAATTGCCTCACGATCAGTCAAGTAAACTACTTCCCCTTCGATAACATCTTCATCGGCAGTATCGACAAAATTTTCTTTGACTAGATTTTCAAATTCCTCTAACTGCTTGTCTTCAACAACATCAATTCCTTCTTCGTAGTGATGCCAATTAAAATTGGCTAAAAATTCGTCTGGAGAAGTTTCTGCTGCGGGCGCAGCTACTGATTCATTTGGGGTTACTGCTGCTGATTCATCGGCAGCTGTGGTGGGTTGTTTTTCTTCAGCCATGGCTGATATGTAGTTTGTATTTCAAGAAATTGAAGCGGCTTTACAGTGAAATTCTTGAAAGCTGTTGTTTAATGTTTGATACTCTTGCTGCTTCTCAATCACCAAAGAGTGCGCAAATGTAAGGGTATTTGATTGATTGACAAGGATTTCTTGAAAAAAACTAATCGATATAAGATTTCATCAAATCAAGTACATCTGTGATGCTTTTTTGAGTGGTGTCAATTAATATGGCATCTGCAGCTTGTTTTAATGGGGCGTGTTTGCGTTCGCTATCTTTTTTATCGCGTAGTCTTACATTCTCTAAGACGCTATTTAAGGTAACCTGTTCTCCTTTTTGTTGTAATTCTTGCCAACGTCTTTCTGCCCGTACTTCTGGGGTAGCCTGTAAAAAAAACTTGTGATTAGCATCCGGAAAGACTACGCTGCCAATATCTCTTCCGTCCATAACAATATTTTTGTCTGCTGCTAGACGACGTTGATTCTCCAAAGTGAATTTTCTAATGACCTCTTGCGCAGCTACGTTACTTACTTCTTCTGAAACCTTTAGTGTTCTAATTTCATCCCCATATAGCTGTTCATTGAGCGCCAGTTGGTCATTTTTCCAATCGAACCGACTATCACTAAGAAAATGAAGCAAGGCCTCATGATCCATCCCACCTTCATGAATTATATTTCGCTGCAAGGCTTCATAAGTGAGCGCACGAAACATTAGGCCGGTGTCCATATAGACATAACCCAGATCAGTTGCTAGGATTTTAGCAAGGGTGCTTTTGCCTGTAGCTGCAGCACCGTCGATGGCTATTACCTTTGTTTTATCTTTCAAGACTTACAGTTTTTTGGCATACTTAACTTTTTGAGGTGTAATGGCCAGGTCAATTACCTCTTCCATTTTGGATACAAAATGAAATTGTAAACCTTTCAAGTACTTAGTATGTATTTCATCAATATCTTTTCGATTGGACTCAGACAAAATAATTTCTTTAATTTTTGCTCTCTTAGCTGCTAAAATTTTCTCTTTAATTCCTCCTACGGGCAAAACTTTACCCCGAAGCGTAATTTCACCAGTCATCGCCAATTTATTTTTCACTCTTCTTTGTGTGATTAGAGAGACCAAAGAGGTAAGTAGGGTGATTCCAGCACTAGGTCCATCTTTTGGTGTGGCGCCCTCGGGTACATGGATATGAATATCATATTTGTCAAAAGAAAATCCGTTTAGACCCAATCGGGTTGCATTGGCTTTGATATACTCGCGAGCGATGGTCGCTGATTCTTTCATAATCTTCCCAAGATTTCCCGTAATATTTAAGTTGCCTTTTCCGGGCGATAAAGCCGACTCGATAAACAATATATCGCCGCCAACAGCCGTCCAAGCCAATCCAGTTACCACCCCTGCAATCTGATTGTTTTCATATAAATCACGATGAACTTTAGCCGGACCAAGAATTTCGGGAAGATCAGTTACTGCGGGTACTTGAATGTAATCTTCTTCCATAGCAATGGACTTAGCGGCATAACGAACCATTTTAGCCATTTGCTTATCCAATCCACGAACTCCAGATTCCCGAGTATAGCCATCAACTATACTTTCCAGAACTGGTTTATTGATTTTTAAACGTTTTTTATCGAGACCGTGTTCTTGTAATTGTTTGGGGAGTAAATGTTTCTGTGCAATTTGGGTTTTCTCCTCAACTGTATAACCACTAACATTGATGATTTCCATTCTATCACGCAGGGCTGGGTGAATCGGGGCCAAGCTGTTGGCGGTGGCAATAAACATCACCTTCGATAAATCAAATCCATGTTCGAGATAATTGTCGTAAAAAGAATTATTTTGCTCAGGGTCCAACACCTCAAGCAAAGCTGCGGCTGGGTCGCCTTGGAGGCTCTGATTGAGCTTATCAATTTCATCTAATACAAAAACAGGGTTGGCGGTCTTGGCTTTTTTGAGACTCTGGATAATTCGTCCTGGTAACGCACCAATGTATGTTTTTCTGTGACCTCTAATTTCGCCTTCATCTCGCATACCGCCCAAAGCCATGCGAACATAAGAACGCCCAAGCGCTTCGGCTATGGACTTACCCAACGATGTTTTTCCTACCCCCGGCGGACCATACAAACACAAAATTGGTGATTTCATATCATTACGCAACTTTAGAACAGCCAAGTATTCAATGATACGCTTTTTTACTTCTTCCAATCCCGAATGATCACGATCCAAGATCTTTTGTGCTTTTTTTAGGTCAAACTGATCTTCGGAAAATTCATTCCAAGGTAACTCAAGAAATAAGTCTAAATAAGAGCGTTGAATAGAATATTCAGCCACTTGCGGGTTCATTCGTTGCATCCGCCCTAGCTCCTTGAAAAAATGAGCCTGGGTCTCTTCGTCCCATTTCTTTTCCAATGCACGGGCTTTCATTTCCTCAACTTCTTCTTCATAGGAAACGCCACCCAATTCTTCTTGGATGGTTTTCAACTGTTGGTGTAGGTAGTACTCTCTTTGCTGTTGGTCCAGATCATTGTGAACTTTCGACTGGATATCGTTTTTCAGTAAAAGCTTTTGATATTCTAAATCCATTTGCTTCAAACAAGCCAATGCGCGCTCTTTCAAACTTCTAAGCGCAAGAATTTTCTGCTTTTCTGCTACTTCTAAATTGAGATTTGAGGAAACAAAATTGATTAAAAAAGAAGCACTTTGAATATTTTTTATGGCAAACGAGGCTTCAGAGGGAAGGTTTGGGTTCTCTCGGATAATCTGAAGTGCTTTTTCTTTAATTGAATCAATGATAGCTGTAAATTCTTCATTATTATCTGTAGGTACAGCATCGTTAACTTCGTGTATTTTAGCTTTGATGTAGGGTTCTTCTTGAAGTATCTCATTGATTTCAAAGCGCTTTTTGCCTTGAATAATAACAGTAGTATTACCGTCTGGCATTTTGAGTAAACGTAGAATTTGCGCGACGGTCCCTAATTGATATAAATCCTTAGCAGTAGGATTTTCTTCAGCAGCATCTTTTTGTGCCACTACTCCAACGACTTTATCATCATTATTAGCATCCTTGATCAATTGAATTGACTTGTCCCTTCCCACAGTAATGGGGATGACTACACCAGGAAACAATACCGTATTTTTTAATGGTAAAATAGGAACTGATTCTGGAAGGGATTCTTTTTGAAGCTCTTCTTCGTCTTCACTAGTCATTAAGGGTATCAAATCCGCATCGGCTTCGATATCCTGTAGTGACAAATTGTCAAGGGTCTTTAGTATTGATTTGGCCATATATAAATTTTCACGTCATACTGTCATCAAACTAGCTTTTTGTGCCTCGTAATCAAACGGTAGTCCTGATGATCTTCTTATTTCATAATTCTTAATACTATAGTTCAATCTCTGTGCCATTTGTTATTTTTATAAAAAGTGTAACAATCTTTTTTCAACACCCTCTTTAAATTATAATCGTTGTCTCATAAATGGTTAAATCATTACATACTGACGAATTGATAATGCTATGCAAAAAAAACAATCAGCAAGCCCAGTTCGAATTATATAACCGTTACTGTAATGCTATGTATAACACTGCGCTTCCCATATTGCAAGACACCGTTTTGGCAGAAGAAGCTACACAAGAGGGCTTTATCATCGCCTTTCGAAAATTGGATCAATACCAGCAGACGAATAGTTTTGGCGGTTGGCTGAAGAAAATAGTCGTCCGAAAAAGTTATGAGTACTACCATCAAAAACACAAAATGGTCTTATTGACAGAAGACCAAATCAGTAAACAAACTGAAGAAGAAACGACCGTTCCAAATAATGATAGAAAATTATTGTTAGAAAAGGCTTTATTACAGTTAAAACCAAAAGACCGGTTACTAATAAAACTATTTTACCTGGAAGGCTATGACCATAAAGAGTTGTCTTCAATTTTAAACATCAGCTATGCCAACTGTCGCACGCGGGTATCACGCGCCAAAAACAAACTAACTAAACTCCTAACAATATGAAACAAGACCACTCTGATCACTTAAAAGAATGGTTCGACGCACTTCGCCCCGAGGCAGAGCTACCCAAAGGCCATGACCTGCGATTTCTTGACAAACTTGCAGCCGAAAGGCAAGATAAGAGACAACGTGCCGGTTTGCGAATAGCGGTCATGGTTTTAGTATTGGTCAGTTTGGGAGGTGCTTATTTGAATAGTACAAAAACTGCTTCAGCAGAATTAAATCAATTTTACCAAACAGAAGTATATTTTCAAACGCTTATTCAAGATCAATGGGATAACTTACCACAAGAAAATGCAAGCTATACTATTCCTATTCAAGCGGCTCAAAAGCAAATGAAACGTTTACAACAACAATATCAAATCCAAATGGAGCAATTTCAGAATGGTACTGATCACCCTAAACTATTGAATGCTATGATAACCAACCTACAAAAGCAATTAGAAATCCTTCAAGATTTAAATCAACAAATAGAAATCCTTAATGTGCAAAACGATGAAACAGAACTATTATAAATCGACCTCGCTTTTGTTGCTTTGCTTCCCTCTGATGGTCACAGCAAAGAATAGTTTTTTCTCAAAAGAAAAAGTAGAAAAATCAGTACATAAAGCGTTTGAAGTCAACCCAAATGCACTAGTAGAAATCAACAATAGCTTTGGGGATGTTAATATAATTACTTGGGAAAATAATCAAGTTGTAATTGACATCACTATAAAAGTTAGTGGTCGTAGTCAAAAAAAGATCGACGAACGTTTAGAAAGTATTTCCATTCAGTTTCAAAACAATCCCGACAAGGTCTCTGCAAAAACCATCATTGAAAAAAATTGGCAATGGTCATGGTTTGGCAGCTATCAACAGACCGACTTTGAAATAAATTATGATATTAAAATGCCTAGAAACAATGCCCTAGAACTGCGCAATGATTATGGGGCCGTCATCTTGGATAAAATAGACGGAAACACGGCAATCCATTGTGACTATGGTCAAGTTATTATAGGAGAACTACGGGGCGAAAAAAACACACTTTCCTTTGATTACAGCTCGAACTCTAGTATTGATTATATCAATATTGGAACCATACATGCTGACTATTCTGGCTTTGAATTGGGTGTGGCCAACCGCTTGGAATTGAAAGCCGATTATACCAGTTCAAAAATTGAAAAAGTAGGCCATTTGGATTTTAATACTGATTATGGCAAATTGACAGTTAACCAGGCTGAGAAGGTGTTCGGCAATGGTGATTATATCACACTTCGCTTTGGCTCAATACAAAAACAGCTTGATTTGGAAACTGATTATGGCTCCATACGAATCGATCATATTCAATCCACAGCCGAAACGATTCGTGTCAAATCAGATTATACTTCTGTCCGTTTGGGTATCAGTCCACAATGGGATTTTAACTTTGACTTGGATTTAGAATATGCGGGTTTTAAAACGGATCTACCCATAACTTACAAAAAAGAAATACTTGACAATACAGAAAAACAATACCTCGGATATTACCGTAACGAAGCTTCAACAAATATGCTGACTGTCACAGCTGACTATGGCAGTTTAAAAATTCTACGTCCCGATAACTAAAAATACGATTATGAAAAATTTGATACTTACACTCCTATTTTTGCTCAACCTGAGTGTGTGGGCACAGAGTAATGCTCAAACTTATAATGGCTTAAAGGGCTGGACTGATAAGCCTGCTACAAGTATAGAAAATAAGGTTCAAAACCGAAATGTAAGACCTTATGATGCCTTACGGATTGAAGGCGATTTTGAAGTAATATTATACCGAGGGGAAGAGGGAAAGATTGAATTGAGTGGTCCACAAAGTCTACTTGAAGAAGTCGAAGTAGAAAATACTTCTAATGGGCTACGAATCAAATATGCTACCCAATGGAAAAAAATGTTTAAAAGCCAGAGTAAGAACAGTACTATTCGTGTTCGTATACCTTTTGAATCCCTTAGCAGCGTTAGTCTTAGTGGTTCTGGTCGTATCCAAACTGAAGACACCCTACAAATTCAGCAATTTAAAGCTCAATTATCTGGATCCGGTAAAATTGAATTAGACTTGGATACCCGACAAACTACCGTATCCTTATCTGGGTCTGGTCGCTTAGAACTACACGGACAAAGCGAAAATCTTTCGAGTCGACTGGCCGGTTCTGGAATTATTGATTGCAAAAACCTCAAGACACAATCATCAGATGCAAGTTTGTCAGGTTCAGGACATATTTATCTACATAGCCTTAAAAGTATAAACTCATCCATTGCTGGTTCTGGAAATGTGAGTGTCTATGGCAGTCCACCCAAAGTAAAGAGTAAAACAGCTGGGAGTGGAAAAATCAAACTTATTGAACGCTAGATTTTAACCGTGGTACGCGCAAAAGAAGCAATGCGCCAATTACAAATGAAACAACGAAAAAAAGTATAGCAGAGCGCATACTGCCCGTTATTTGATCTAAAGACCCAAATAACAACATCCCAATTATGATACCTATTTTTTCGGTAACATCATAAAAACTAAAATAAGATGTCGTGTCTTCTGTTACGGGTAAATATTTGGAATAAGTAGAACGCGACAAGGCTTGAAGTCCTCCCATAACCATCCCCACCATGCCAGCTATGCAATAAAACTGAAAGGGTGTTTGAATGTAATAAGCATATACACATAGACCTGCCCAAATAAAGTTAACAGCCACTAAAGTTGGAATATTACCAAAACGCTCAGAGGATCGTGAGGTGACAATAGCACCCAATATCCCGACAAGCTGTATTAATAAGATACTAATTATCAACCCTGTCGTTTTTTCGCTAGTAGAAGACCAAGCAATCTCTTCTTCTCCAAAATAAGCTGCTACCAATAAAACTGTTTGTAATGACATGCTATAAACAAAAAAAGCGCCTAAATACCGCTTAAGTTTAAAGTTATCCTTTAGTTCATGCCAAACCATACGCAATTCTCTAAAGCCATTCCAAAAAATATCTTTGGTCATTTTTTGTGCGTTTGAATTCCCTTTCGGTAAAAAATAAAATGAAACTTGACTAAACCCAGCCCACCAAAAACCTACAGAAATGAAAGAATATTTCATGGCTTTTAGACTAGCTTCTAATTCTGTTCCTGTAATACCATACCATTGAGGTTGCATCACCATAGTTAGGTTGAAAAGCAACAACAAAACACTTCCAATGTAACCCATCGAAAAACCGCGTGCACTAGCCCGGTCTTGCTGATGTGGAAAAGCAATATCTGGCAAATAAGAATTGTAGAAGACAAGACTAGCCCACAAACCAATCAATGCCATAAAATAGAAAAATAAGCCGGTGTATATCGTTTCTATTTCAAACCAATACAATCCTGCACATGATATGGAACCCAGATAGACAAATAGCTTCATAAAGCGTTTTTTGTTCCCAATGTAATCTGCAATACCCGACAACAATGGAGAAATAAATGCGACGACAAGAAATGCTGATGCTGTGACAAACGAGATCATGGCTGTGTTTTTCACTTCATATCCCAGCAAGGGTATGGTGTTTTCGGTTTCGAATAACAAACCAAAGTAAATAGGAAATATCGCAGACGATATAACAAGTGAATACACAGAATTGGCCCAATCATAAAAGGCCCAAGCATTAATTAATTTTTTACTTCCTTTTTCAAGCATGAGTCAGTTTCTTTTCTGCATTGCAGGTTTAATATAGTGGCGTTAAAATAGTATTTTAAATTGATTCCCATGCGCTCGACTTTTATTTCACCAAATTCTTTTGTGTTAATACAAGGATTCAGAGTGCGTGAAGCGAAAAATATTTTTAATTTTAGAAAAAAAATGATGAAGAAAACCTTATTGGCACTACTCGTATTTGGTACACTCTCATGCCAATCTAAGTCAGCTAAACCCACTCCAAAAAAAGAATATACCATTCAAAAGACGGAAGCAGAATGGCGTGAAGAACTTTCAGACATGTCTTTCTATGTGTTACGTCAAGCAGGCACCGAACGACCCTTTACGAACCTTTATGATAAAAATTACGCAGCTGGTAAGTATGTATGTCAAGGTTGTGGCACCCTTTTGTATGAATCCCAACACAAGTTTGATTCTGGCAGCGGATGGCCTTCTTTTGACAGGGGGATCGATGCGCACATAGAATATGATGTGGATTATAAATTGGGCTATGCTCGAACAGAGCTCAAATGTGCTAATTGTGGAGGTCACTTGGGACATGTTTTTGACGATGGACCAAGAAATACAACTGGTAAAAGACACTGTATCAATTCGGCCGCACTTCAATTTATACCTGCTGATGAAAAAGAGTAGTTATCCCGTAGAAAAAACAGATGCAGAATGGAAAAAACAACTAGATCCACTGTCCTATAATGTGCTACGAGAACAAGGTACAGAGCATCCATTTTCTGGAGCATTCAACAATCATTTCGAAACTGGGACTTACCTCTGCAAAGGCTGTGGTGCAAGTCTATACCAAAGCAATAATAAGTTTGAAAGTGGTTGTGGATGGCCAAGCTTTGACGCTGCTATCCCAGGAGCAATAGAATACAAAAAAGACAATAGCCACGGCATGCTGAGAACGGAAATAGTCTGTGCCCAATGTGGCTCTCACCAAGGACATGTTTTTGATGATGGACCAACAGCAACGGGAATGCGTTATTGTGTAAATTCGGTAAGTATCGACTTCAAAGAGCAAAAAAAGGGAGACTAACTTCGTGGTCAATTTTGTATTTTTGCACTGATTTTAAATTATGACTTATGGCAAATCAGTATGATATTATTGTAGTTGGGAGTGGACCTGGAGGTTATGTAACGGCTATCCGTGCTTCACAATTGGGGTTTAAAACCGCTGTAGTGGAAAAAGAAAGCCTGGGTGGCGTATGTCTCAATTGGGGATGTATTCCAACTAAAGCCTTACTCAAATCAGCACAAGTTTTTGAATACCTCAAGCATGCTTCAGATTATGGATTGTCGGTCAAAGAATACGATAAAGATTTTGATGCCGTGGTCAATCGGAGTAGAAACGTTGCTGCTGGAATGAGTAAGGGGGTTCAATTTTTGATGAAAAAAAATAAAATTGATGTCCTTGAGGGGCTTGGTAAAGTCTTGCCAGGTAAAAAAGTAGCTGTTGCAACTCAAGACGGAACAGAAAACCAATACGAAGCGAAGCATATTATCATTGCCACTGGGGCGCGTTCTCGAGAACTACCCAACCTACCCCAAGATGGGAAAAAAGTAATTGGCTACCGCAAAGCAATGACTTTGGATAAACAACCCAAGAAAATAATCGTCGTTGGATCTGGAGCGATTGGAATTGAATTTGCTTATTTCTACAAGGCCATGGGCACTGATGTCACCATTGTAGAATACCAAGACAGAATTGTACCAGTGGAGGATGAAGAAATATCAAAGCAATTAGAACGCAATTTCAAAAAAAATGGCATAGAAATCCTTACTGCTGCGGAGGTTACGGCAGTAGATACTAAAGGGAAGGGTGTCAAAGCGAGTGTGAAAACAAAAGACAAAGAACTAACTCTCGAAGCAGATGTTGTTTTATCTGCGGTAGGAATAAAAACCAATTTGGAGGAGATTGGCCTTGAAGAAGTTGGAATTGCAACAGATCGAGATAAAATTCTTGTTAATGACTTTTATCAAACCAACCAACCAGGTTATTATGCCATAGGTGATATCACTGCTGGTCCTGCGCTGGCACATGTCGCTTCAGCAGAAGGTATTATTTGTGTAGAAAAAATAGCAGGTATGAACGTAGAACCCCTTGATTATGGCAACATCCCGGGATGTACTTATTGCTATCCTGAAATCGCTTCAGTTGGCCTAACGGAACAACAAGCCAAAGAAAAAGGATTGGATGTCAAAATTGGTAAGTTTCCCTTTTCTGCCTCTGGGAAAGCGCAGGCCTCTGGAAGTTCAGATGGATTTGTCAAGGTAATCTTTGATGCGAAATATGGGGAATGGTTAGGCTGCCATATGATTGGTGCTGGTGTAACAGATATGATTGCAGAAGCCGTACTTGGTCGCAAGCTTGAAACCACAGGACATGAGATTTTAAAAGCTGTTCATCCCCATCCAACCATGAGTGAAGCGGTGATGGAAGCCGTGGCAGATGCTTATGATGAAGTCATTCATTTATAAATCAATTTTAGAGAAATATAAAACAGCCTTCGGGCTGTTTTTTTATTTTTATGCAAGGCCAATTCCAATTCATGAAGAATCCAATTAAAATTTTACTGTTGATTTTTGCTGGTGAAGCTATTTTCTTACTGCCCTTTGTACTGGCCAGGGTTTTTCGACCTACCTTCTTAGCTGTATTTGAATTAACCAACGTTGAACTGGGAAAATGTTATTCCACCTATGGTATTGTTGCATTAATTTCCTATTTGACGGGGGGTGCTTTGGCCGATCGGTATGAACCTAGAAAACTAATGGCTGTTGCGCTCATCTTAACAGCTATCGGAGGATTTTATATGGCTAGTATCCCAGGGCTAGAAACCTTACAAATACTCTATGGGTATTGGGGCTTTACAACCATCTTTTTGTTTTGGTCTGCCATGATCAAAGCCACACGATCTTGGGGTGGATTGACCCAACAAGGAAAAGCGTTTGGGTTTTTAGAGGGTGGCCGCGGATTTATTGCCGCTAGCTTAGGCGCTATAGGCGTTTGGATATTTGCTTCTTTTTTACCAACGGCAGTTACCGATGCTGACCTCAGCACCCGAAAAGAAGCATTTCAATGGGTTATTCGAATTGCAGCAACTTTTTGTATGCTGGTTGGAGTGCTGGTTTACTTCTTCTTACAAGATGGTAACAACCTTACCAAAGCCAATCGTTCTGACTCCATAACAGATATAAAAAATGCTTTTTCACTTCCAGCTGTGCGCATGTTAATGATAATCGTTTTGTCGGCGTACATCGGATATAAAATAACGGATGTATTTTCCCTCTATGCCGCAGAAATCATGGGCTATGATGAAGTTACTGCTGCCAAAGTAGGCAGCTATCAGATGTATCTTCGCCCATTGATATGTGTAATGGTTGGGCTTTTTGCAGACCGTTGGCAAAATACCCGTGTACTTTTTGGTTCCTTTTTACTGATGCTTTTAGGGGCATTACTCTTTGCTTCTGGCAAAGTAACAGCAGCGGCAACGGGTTTATTTATCATTACATTAATCCTCACAGCAACTGGAACTTATACTCTTCGAGCTGTCTATTTTGCTGCCATGCAAGAGGGGAAAATTCCCTTTGAACTGACTGGAACGGCAGTTGGCTTGATATCAGTAATCGGTTATACACCTGATATTTTCATTGGACCAATTATGGGTTATTTTTTAGATGGTTCCCCTGGTATATGGGGACACCAACAATTATTTATTTTTTTAGCGATTTTTGCTTTTATCGGGAGTCTTGCGACCTATCGTTTTAAAAAGACAGCCGTAGATTAACCCTATTTATTTAGCGGATAAAATACTTTCAACTCCCAATCGATAACTATCCAAACCAAAACCAACAATCAAGCCTTTGGCTGCAGGAGTGATATATGACCTATGGCGGAAATCTTCTCGAGAAAAAGTATTAGAAATGTGAATTTCAATCACTGGGGCATCTATGCCTTTGATACAATCCCCAATACCCACAGAAGTATGGGTGTAAGCAGCTGCATTAAGTAGAATACCGTCTACCGCAAAGCCAAATTTTTGGAGGGCATCAATAATTTCACCTTCAATGTTGGATTGAACATACTGAAATTCAACCTGTGGATAACTTTTCTTAAGGTGATCGTAGTAAGCGTCAAATGTTTGGTTTCCATAAATACCTGGCTCACGGGTACCAAGTAAATTTAAATTGGGACCGTTAATGATAGCAATTTTCATAAAATTTAGGATCTATATTTACCAAGGATTTTGCTTTCGATCTTCAAAAGTAAGATAAGTTTTAGTAATTTCCTTTCAGCAATTTGATAGCATGCACAAAATTTTACAAAGAAGTTTACAAATCATACTCTTGGTATTGGTATCCATACTTTTACTATTAGGGGGGTATTATCTACGACTGAAGTGGCAATCTTCTCAACACTTGAGTCAATTAGGGCCTGAAGCTGCGGTCCTTGAGGAAGATGGTTTTGTTTTCCGTGATTTAAACAAAAACGGTAAGCTAGATCCCTATGAAGACAAAAGAAGAGGAGTCGATGAAAGAGTTGAGGATCTGATCAGTCAAATGACATTGGCTGAGAAAGCAGGGTGTATGTTTATCACTATGGCAGGGATTGGTGTGGAAGGTCAACTGAGTGAGCTTCCACGGATAGATGATTTTTTTTCATGGTTATTACCTGCCAATTCCTCCTTGCTAATCGACAAGAAAATGAATCATTTCAATATTGTTCAATCTCCGACAGCTATGGAAATGATACGATGGAGCAATACCCTTCAAAAAGCAGCTGAACGCACCCGTTTAGGAATTCCTGTCACAATTGCTACGGATCCACGACACGGAGCCGTAGATGTAATGGGGGCTTCTATACCTACACCCGACTTCACAGCCTGGCCCACTCCATTGGGATTGGCTGCCACTCGGGATAGTTTACTGGTAGAACAATTTGCTACAATAGCCCGACAAGAATACCGAGCTGTGGGCATCCATTTAGCGCTATCGCCTATGGCTGATCTAGCAACCGAACCCCGCTGGACAAGAATTAATGGCACTTTTGGTGAAGATGCTTATCTGAGTGCTGAAATGACACGGGCTTATGTCAGAGGATTTCAGGGAGATAGTTTAGACACCAATAGTGTTGCCTGTATGACCAAACACTTCCCCGGTGGAGGACCACAAGAAGATGGTGAAGACGCTCACTTTGCATATGGTAAAAACCAAGTTTATCCAGGTGCTGCCTTTGACTACCATCTTATCCCCTTTGAAAAAGGTGCTTTTCCCGCTAAAACAGCGCAAATCATGCCCTATTATGGGGTGCCCATTGGACAAGATTATAAGGAAGTAGGTTTTGCTTTCAATAAAAAAATCATCACCGGCTTATTGCGAAACACCTATGGTTTTGAAGGAGTTGTTTGTACGGATTGGGGAATCATTTCAGATTTACCCGTCAAACCAGCATCTGCTTATGGTCTAGAATCATTAAGTGAAAAAGAAAGAGCACTTCAAGTCATTAATGCAGGCTCTGATATGTTTGGCGGAGAAATGCAACCACAATGGATCATCGATTTGGTACAAGAAGGGCAAATTACCACAGAACGCATTAACCTTTCCGTCAAACGTATTTTAAAAGATAAATTTAAATTAGGCTTATTTGACAACCCCTATCTACCGCTCTCCAACACAGATTTACTTAATCAAAATAAAAATAAAGAAACTGGTATTGCAGCACAGCAAAAAGCCCTAGTCTTATTAAAAAATGATGCGGAGGTGTTGCCATTGAAAAAGGGATTGCAAGTTTATGTGTCTGGTTTTTCAGACATCGAAGCAGTAAAAAAACATGCTACGTTGGTCGATCAAGTAGAAAAAGCAGATTTTGTTCTCCTTAAACTTCCCGAACCTTTTGAGCCAAGGAGTGAATACCTAATGGAACGTTTTATGAAACAAGGGCGTTTATACTTTACACCAGAAGAAAAGGCACCTTGGTTAAAGTTGATGAAATCCAAACCTGGTATTGTAGTATTTTCACTTAACCGTCCACCCATCATTCCCGAAATCGCAGCAGCCTCTAGTGCTCTAATTGCAGATTTTTTATGCAGCGAAAAGGTCATTTTCGATTTGATTTTTGGTGATTTTAGCCCTAGTGGTAAACTTCCCATAGAAATACCTAGCAGCCAACATGCTGTAGAAAAACAAAAGGAGGATTTACCCTATGATTCTGGAGCCCCTTTATACCCTTTTGGCTGGGGATTAAGTTATGACAATAATGAAGTGGAGTAATGCCATAGAAGACTTTGGCTATTATCTTGGCATTGAAAGAGGGCTTTCAGAAAACACAATAATAAATTACCAACTCGATTTAAAAGCGCTTGTTCAATTCCTTGAAAACCACGGGATTGATCAAACACCCATAAATATAAAAGCTGAAACTTTGCAGCAATTTATATATGAAGAAGCCAAAGAAAAAAGTGCCTATTCACAGAGCAGAAGAATATCGGGTTTAAAGAGTTTCTTTAAATTCTTGGTGTTTGAAAAGTACCGTGATGACCAGCCAATTCAATGGCTTGAAGCACCTAAAATAGGGCGAAAGCTGCCCGACACCCTAAATTTTGATGAAATAATTAAAATGTTAGAAGTTATTGATTTGAGTAAACCCGAAGGTATTCGCAACCGGGCTATACTAGAAACCCTCTACGGCAGTGGATTAAGGGTGAGTGAGTTGGTCAATTTGCAAAAGTCTGATCTTTTTGCAAAAGAAAAAATAGTTCGAATCACTGGGAAAGGTAACAAGCAAAGATTAGTCCCTCTGGGTGACTTTGCACTAGATTTTATCCAAACCTATTTGACAGAGGTACAGGTTTACCAAAAAATTCAAAAGGGCTTTGAGAATTTTGTATTCTTAAATAGAAATGGAAAGGCCTTAACAAGAAATATGATTTTTTTGATCGTTCAAAAGACGGCTGAATTAGCAGGAATAAGAAAAAAAGTAAGTCCTCATACTTTCAGGCATTCCTTTGCTACCCACCTCCTGGAAAATGGAGCTGATCTCAGGTCTATTCAAGTCTTATTGGGACATGAAAGCATCACTACCACAGAAATATACACCCACATTGATACGCGCTATCTGCAACAAGTCATGGAAAAATTTCATCCTAGACTTTAAACTTATTCATCAGTTGTTACGAGTCTAAACCCTTCACCATGGATATTGAGAATTTCTACACCTGGATCTTCTTTTAGGTATTTCCGCAATTTGGCAATATAAACATCCATACTCCGAGAAGTAAAATAATTGTCATCCCGCCAAATTTTATTTAGTGCCACGTCGCGGGGTAACAAATCATTAATGTGCAAGGCTAACAAGCGGAGTAATTGGCTTTCTTTAGGGGATAGTTTTGAAGGCGGTTGGTCTGATATTTCTAGCGTTCTGAGTTTGGAGTTAAATGAAAACTTCCCAATCGAAAATAAATATTCATCAGAAACAACTTGGACGGGTTTGTGATTGCGATTTAAAAACACCTTGATCTTGGCCAACAAAACATCCGAATCAAAGGGTTTAGTGATATAATCGTCTGCACCCAATTTAAAACCTTTTAAAACATCTTCTTTCAATGTCTTAGCGGTCAAGAAAATAATTGGAATACTGTCATTTTTTTCTCGTATTTCTTTAGCCAGCGTAAATCCGTCTTTATAAGGCATCATCACATCCAAAATACAAAGGTCAAAATCTTCTTTCTTGAATTTTTCAAACCCTTCGATTCCATTTTTTGCTAAAACAATATCGTATTCATTCAGGGTGAGATAGTCTTTTAGTATGCTTCCAAAATTAGGATCGTCTTCAACGATTAATATTTTTTTATTGTCCATCGTGTTATACTATTATTTAGTAGGGCTTTTTAAGGGAATTGATATGATAAATTTTGAGCCCATCCCTTTCTTGCTTTCCAAATTAATTTTGCAGTGATGCAGTTCAATTATCTTTTTGACATAAGATAGTCCCAGTCCATGGCCTTTGATGTTATGAACATTTCCACCTTCTTGGCGATAAAATTTCTCAAAAACCATTCTTTGAGTAGCTGTATCCATACCTATCCCCTTATCCTGTATGGTCAAAACAATCATCTTGCCATGTATTTCAGTGGAAATATCAATTTCTGGAGCTCCATCAGAATACTTTATGGCATTATCCAAAATATTCACAATCAGATTGGTGAAATGATTAAAATCCCCTTCAAAGTTGCTTTCTGGTGCATTGAAATGCTTTTTTATATATCCCGCTTTACTTTCGACAATTAGTGAAACATGATTAATCGCTTCAATAATGATCTCATGCAAATCAAGTTGTTCCCAATCAAGCAGTGTAGTTCCTCGCTCTAACTGAGATATTTTTAATACGTTTTCTACCTGAGTTAACATCCGCGTATTTTCCTCTCGAATCATATTGGTATACTGCAGTACCTTGCTTGGAGTATCAATCGTCTTAGGATTGGCTATGGCATCTAGTGCCAAATTTATAGTTGCTATGGGGGTTTTGAATTCATGGGACATATTGTTGATAAAATCTGTCTTGATTTCAGATATTTTTTTCTGCCGAATGATTTGATACAGTGCACCTGCTGAAACTATAATAATAAACAATGTCAATAAAAAAGAAAGACCTGCAACTCCCACAATTGATGACAGAACGTAGCGGTCACGTGTGGGGAAAGTTACTCGAAGTTCATAAGGACTGTTCCCCTGTTGGTCAATGAAAACTGGTGTGGAATAAACAGCACCTTCTTGTGTTTCTACATAATTGGTAGAGCGTATTTTTGTACCTAAACCTTCGTTATAAATTCCAAATTGATAAGGAATTTGAATATCACGATCTTGAAATTCTGTATCCAGCAGCATGGTCACTTCCTGATTGTTCATCCGTCTGTGAATGGGTAATGTATTAGCATAATCCATGTAGGCATCTCTATACTTTGCCTCATCATAACTATTGAGTCGGTCTATGCGCTTTAATTTTTGGATAGAAGAAGTAAGACGATTTTCTCTATTGAAAACATCATTTTTTAAAATAGTTGTCGTTCGGATACCCTTGTAATCTTTTATAGAGGTTGTGTCTTGCTGACCCAAAACTGGATCAAAATAGCTACCCGAGATATTGTAATCTTCCTCCAGTATGCCAAAAGCAAAAAATGTAGACAGATTGTTGGGTTTGTCATCATCTAAAAACAAGAAAATATCAGTAAAATTTGATTCCGTGGGTCTTCCAACTGAATCAATCAATTTTTGATACGCAGAAATATAATCAGACAATTCGCGGTTTTGAATTTCTCTTGAGACCGACTGCAAGGTTTGATTGACAGCCAATGAAAACGCTTCTTCTTTGTTTTCCCAAGAAGTTAATATCCAAAATGCTTGGACACCCACTATACCAAATATCGAAAGTACCATGAGGGTCACCAAAAGGAAAAATTGATTTTTTTTCACCAACAAGACTAATTGCACTACAAAATTGTAGAAAATTTCGCATCCAATTTACTAATACTTTGTTAAGGCTTTCGTTTAGTTCCTTAGATCGAGTGCAGAAGCAACAAACCTTAACTCAAATATAATTTGCAATTATTTCAAATGATAAAGTAGCATTCTAAGGATGATAAGATTGTTTGCTTTGATATGGGAATGATCTGTAATGATTTGTAGACCAAACCACATCACTCGGTTAGAAAAATACATTTTAAAAATTTTCTCTTACCAATGACTTCGGTAAACTTATTTATCTATGAGCTCTTGATAAATTTCATGTAATTGTTTAAGGGTGTCTTCCCAATGTATGTTTTCAACAACATAGTCTGCCAGTGGAATTTTTTTAGCATCAGGTAATTGTTTGGCCATGCGTTGTTTTACTTCCTTTTCGCTACAACTATCACGGGCCATAACACGCTCAATTCGAATTTCTTCGGGTGCTGTAACTAAGATTGTTTTGTCACACCGCAAATGCCCTTCATTTTCAAATAATATTGCCACTTCATTGATAATAAATGGTGCTTTTTGTTGTGCGGCAAATGACTTGAAATCGGAACGTACGGCAGGGTGTACTAGGCTATTCAGAAAAGCCAAAGCTTCTGAATCTTGAAAAACCCGTCGGCCAATTGCTTCACGATCAATACCTTTTTCAGTATAACTATCAGCACCAAAATAAGCCTTTACTTGCTTAATGACTTCAGGATTATTATTCAGTACATAATGTCCTGCTAAATCTGCCTGATAACAAGGTATGCCCTTGTCTTGAAAAAAAGACAAAACTTTTGACTTGCCACTTCCAATCCCACCAGTAAGTCCAATAATCTTCATTTTCTAATTAAATATTCAACTTGTTGAGGTTCCCATCGGATGGTCTTTGTAAAATCTGGGCGCTTCTTCAATGTCACATCTAATGATTTTTTTTGAGCAGAAAGTGACTCTGCAAAGTCTACCATAAACTCGAAATTTGCATTTGAAATCGAATCAATTTGGTTTACAGGTACTAAAACACGTAGGCTAATTTTTTGAGGAAACAACTTGATGGTCGTACTATCGGGTAGGTTATTCACACTAATTGGTAGTTCGTAGGTCAGTTCGGTATATTTGTCTACCGAAGCCTGAATGCGAACAGCGTAGTGAGAAAGCTGGTCAATTGAAGTCGGCACAACCAAATCAATATTTTCGTCTATATCGTTTTTAACTTTTTTTTTCTGAAACACATTTGTCGAAAGATACTCCAATTCTTGTAGTGCATCGCTTGCGCCAAAAACAACTACAGAATCTGGAGTCAATTTTGGCGTGTTTCTGTACTGATAGCCCGTTTGGAATGCAACGGCATCATTGAGCCGCACTGGAATTTTTTTTTCGGTGAGTCGATCAAATGAAAACATAAAAGTTGAGGGCTGTATCCTTGTTATTTCAGCATTTTCAAAAAGTTGACGTTCCAAATCATTTCGCAATGGAATCAAAGCCAATCGTCCATCAGTAGCATCTAATTCTACATTTTGCATGTCCAATTCCAAAGTTTTGCCCCAAAGGTTATACCACAAGAGCTGGAAACCTGTTGCTCGAACCCACAGATTGACTGGTGCTATTGATGATTGATTGATGATCACACCAGTAGGTAAGTTGGTGTAATTATAGGCAAATTGGAGTTGACTGGTATATACGTTGGAAAAGCGGGTTAACAGCCAAAAAGAAGCTGATATCAAAACAAAAACAAGAAAGAATTTGATTTTATTTTTATCTGGAACCCATCTATTGGTGTTTTGTTTAAATTGCTGGAAGGATTCAGACATCGACTGCTTATTTTGAATCTTCCAGTGCTTCTATTATTTCTTCACTCACCCCAACGTTGGAAAAACCACCATCGTGAAAAAGATTTTGGAGGGTCACTTTACGGGTATAATCAGAAAACATCATTACAGAGTAATTGGCACAATCTTCTGCAGAAGCATTACCCAAAGGAGCTGTTTTTTCTGCATAATTTAAAAATCCATCTAATCCTTCTACGCCTTTTCCGGCTGTTGTTAAAGTGGGAGACTGCGATATGGTGTTGACCCTAACTTTTTTATGTTTCCCGAAAAAGTAACCGAAACTTCGAGCAATAGACTCTAAATAGGCTTTATTATCAGCCATATCATTGTAGTTTGGGAATGTTCTTTGCGCTGCAATGTAGGATAGAGCCAGGATACTTCCCCACACATTCATGGCATCTTTTTGATATAAAACCTGCATCAACTTATGAAATGATACGGCGGAAACATCCCAGCCTTTTGCCATCCAATCATGATTGAGATCTGTGTAGTGTTTTCCTTTTCTTACATTGACAGACATCCCGATCGAATGGAGTACAAAATCAAGCTTGCCGCCCAAATGATCCTGAGCTTGGTCGACAAGGCGTTCTAAATCCTCCATTTTAGTAGCATCTGCTGGAATAACAGGAGCTTGGGTTTTTTCGCCTAAGTCGTTGATAGTTCCCATTCTAAGGGCTACGGGAGCATTGGTCAAAACAAATTTCCCCCCGGCTGCATAAACTGCTTCAGCTGTTTTCCATGCGATTGATTCTTGGTCTAATGCCCCAAAAATAATACCTCTTTTTCCGTTTAAAATACTATGATTCATAGGTTTGTGTTTATTTTTTAATTCAGTAATTCTTTAGCGTGCTCGATAGCTGTAGGAGTCATTTCTTTTCCAGAAACCATTTTAGCAATTTCTGCCACACGCTCATCTTTGTTTAACTCTTTTATTTGAGTTTGTGTGCCTTCGTTGTAGATGACCTTGTATACTTTAAAGTGCTGATTGCCTTTGGCGGCAACCTGCGGTAAATGTGTTATGGTAAATACTTGCATATAAGTTGCCATTTGTGTCATGATTTGAGCTATTTCATCCGAAACTGCTCCTGATACACCTGTATCTATTTCGTCAAAAATAATACTTGGTAATTTTTTATATTTTGACAGTAAGGATTTGATAGTTAGCATTATACGTGACAACTCGCCGCCAGACGCAACATTTTTAAGCAAACCAAAAGGACTCCCTAAATTAGCAGCAAAAAGAAAATCCATTTGATCCTGACCGTTGGAAAGGAATGTATCGGAAGGATTTAATTGAATTTCAAATCGAGCATTCTGCATCCCCATTCGTCTGACTATTTGTTCCATTTTATCAATCAGATCAGGTATAGTTTGTTGGCGTGCTTGTCGGAGCTTCATTGCCAGGGAATGGAGTTCTGACTTGGCTGTTTCGACAGCTTGTATTAAGTAATTGATTCGATCTTGTTGTTGGTCTGTATCATTGAGTTGTGTGGCAAGAAATTCTCGTTTCTCAATCAGGGCTTCAACCGAATCGACTTGATGTTTTTTGAACAACTGATAGATTGTTTGTAGTTGATTTTCTGCCGTCATCAATGCCTGAGGATCACTTTCCAAACTGGCTTGTTTATCAAGTAAATCGGTGTGGATATCGGTCAATTCAGTCATCAAACTTTCTAATCTTTGGGGTAGTTCACGAAAATCCTTAGATTTTTGGGTTGCTGTTCTTAGTTCAAGGCGTAATTGACTGATCAAATGCACTAAACCAATGTCTTCAGCTTCAATAATTTGAATGCCACTGAGTAGGCTCTGCTGAATATCTTGTACACTTGCTAGTTCATCAACTTTTTCTTCAAGAGGAGAAAGCATCCCAGGGGTCAGCTGAGCAGCAACCAACTCGTCATATAAAAACTGATTGTAATCCCTGTCTTTCTGGGCTTGAGAAACTTGATGACGAAGTGCTACCAGTTCTTTTTCATTAGCTTTATACTGAACCAGGAGCTGCTGATATTGATTCAAAATGGTATCGTTTCCAGCCAAAGCGTCCAGTACCTGAAATTGATAGTCGGTTTTTGTAAGCTGTAGGGTTTGATGTTGTGAGTGAATATCAATCAAAAAGCTTCCCAATTGTTCCAAGATGTCAAGGTTTACTGGGCTGTCATTTACAAAAGCTCTTGATTTGCCCGAAGGCACAATTTCTCTTCTAATAATAGTGGTATCGGCGTATTCTAAATCTGATTCTTCAAAAAACGAGCGGAGGGCATAGCTGGTAATATTAAAATGGGCTTCAATCACACATTTTTTTTCGGCATGCTTCAAGGTAGATCGATCAGCACGCTTACCCAATACCAGTGATAAAGCACCCAATAAAATGGATTTCCCGGCACCAGTTTCACCCGTAATACTGGTCATACCAGCATCAAAAGAAACGTCCAAGTGCTCTATCAGAGCATAGTTATCTATCGTGAGTGCTGTTAACAATGCTTTATTTTTTTTCAAAGATAGTAGACCCTATGAGCATAATCAAAAAAACAATTAGTATTTGATTTCTTTCCACTGGGCATTAAAAAAAGGGGCCATTCGCCTTAAATGAGTTAGCATGGAATTAATCCCTACGGAGGGACCACCAGAAAAAATATCTACAATTTCTTGTGATTTGGCATCAAAAAAAACTTGCAATAAAAAGGCATTGGGGCGTCTGGTATAAAGGCCATATAAAGATTCTATTGCCTGAACAATTGTCTCTTTAGCTGTTTTGGGGTCTAAAATCATTTGATCCATTCCCGCTCTGTGATACGTGTATAAAGCTTGTCTATATTCCTTAAAAGTGTTGGATCGAAGTGCATCAATCAACCAAAAACGATTGCGGATCCCATCGTTTTGTTTCCATCCTTTAAAACTCGTCTGTTGCGCTAAATTGGCTATTTTCTGTGCTTGTTCAAAGTAAATAGATCCGCCATTCTGCGAAAAGCTATCCGCGTCTAAACCCAAAATGATATGTATATAAAAACTCAGTACTGAAACCAAGTTAGACTGAAAAACTGCTGGATTATATATTAACGGCTGATATTCCTGATAGGTAAAGGAAATATCGTTATCCAAATAATTCAACAATGGACTGTCATAATTGCTTTCGTAAATGGGCCGCTGGGATTGAACCTGTAAATTCCCTTCAAAACTATTGTTGTTGTATGCCGTTAATGTTAATACAAAACTGCACTTGATTCGTTCTTGCTTAAGGAATGAATTGGAGGTCCAGGTTCTAGAATTGACAAATTCATTCAAAGCTTGCTCTAGGGTTTCAAAAATTTGTCTGTTAGTTTGGTCTACTAAATCAGCATTAACGACTACTTGACTTTCTAATTCTTGTCCTTCCACTAGGTATGGTGAGCAGAACAATACAAGAAATAGATGAAAATTAATGACGCTGTGCAATGATTTCATTCCAAATATCTTGGGCCACAGCTTTTTTACTTTTAAGGGGAAAGATTGTTGGTTTTTCATCATTTCCAATATAAGTAATTTTATTGGTATCCGTAGCAAAACCGGCACCAGCATCTTGAAGAGAATTAAGAACAATCGCATCGAGATTTTTTTCTTTCATCTTGCCCAATGCAGCAGTTAAGCCATCATCAGTCTCTAAAGCGAAGCCAACCAAAAACTGGTTCTTTTTCTTTGCGCCCATTTCAAAAAGAATGTCTGGCGTTTTCTCTAAATGGATTGTATCAGTTGCAGTACTTTTTTTGATTTTGGATAGGGATTGATTTTTGGGTCTGAAATCCGCTACAGCAGCGGCAGAGATAACAATATCCGCATATTGGTAGCTTTTCATTACCGCATGATGCATTTGTTGGGCATTAACAACAGGAATAATGTTGAAGGGGGATTCTACAAGTTCGAGTGTATTTGGACCAATAACAAGATCTACCTCGCCTCCTAAATGATAGGCACGCCACGCCAATGCTACCCCCATCTTCCCTGAAGAAAAGTTACCTATAAAACGGACTGGATCAATCTTTTCATAGGTGGGCCCTGCAGTAATTAGAACTTTTTTGCCTTGAAGTGGACCCTTTTTATCGAAAAAGGAAAGGATATGATCCTTTAAAATTTCAGGTTCTAAAAGCCGACCCTTACCAACAAGACCGCTAGCTAAAGGGCCCTCTCCTACGGGCAGAACGGTATGCCCGTAGGATGCAAGTAGTTCTAAGTTTTTTTGATTAGCTGGATGCCCATACATGTCTAGATCCATCGCCGGAGCGATCATTACTGGGCAAGTTGCTGATAAATAAGTAGCAATCAACAGGTTGTTGCATTTGGCATGCGCCATGGAGGAAATAGTATGAGCAGTCGCTGGCGCTATGAACATTAAATCGGCCCAGTTGCCAATAGCAACATGGTCATTCCAAACGGGATTGTCTTTGTCTTCTGCAGTAAAACTAGTTAAGACTTCTTCTTCTGATAAAACGGAAAGGGTTAAAGGTGTAACGAATTTGTGGGCATTTGGAGTGAGAATAATACGGACCCGAGCACCTTCCTTTTTCAATAAACGAACCAACAGCGGAGTTTTATAGGCCGCAATTCCAGCAGAAATTCCTAGCACTATATTTTTACCCCGAAGCCTACTCATGGTTTATTCGCTTGCCTCGTCTGTGTTGCGGTGATAAACTTTATCATTTAGCCATTCTTCGATGGCCATAGCTTGCGGCTTGGGTAATTTTTCGTAAAACTTGGAGACTTCTATCTGCTCCTTATTTTCAAAAATTTCTTCTAGGCTATCATTGTGGGTCGCAAATTCATCCAATTTTTCGTGGAGTTCGCCTTTGATGTCCAAATTGATTTGTGTAGCACGTTTGGCTATGATGGAAATTGCCTCATAAATGTTTTCAGTAGGACGTTCTATCGACTCCCGATTATAAGTTTCAGTTGTCACTGAAGCTTTTGAATTCATATACTTTGTCATAGTAACTGATATTTATTTTGATGTGTTATTTTGTTGTGATTGATAACCCTCAAGGAGTTCATTGACGCGTTCCATTTTTGTATTTAATGCGCCCATAAAAATAGATTCAGGGTAATATTTTATAATTGTTTGGTATAAAGTCGTCAAATCCTCTAAACGCTGTTTTTGCAATCTTGCAACGCTATTGGTTGCAATTTCATAAGCGGCCAAGAACTTATAATAAAAAGCTTCTTCCCGAAATTTAGTGCCTGGATGTTCCCCCACAAAAATATCTAAAGATTGTATAGCTGCTTTATAGTCTTGGATGGTATAATACTGTTTGGAAATTTCAAAATCTTTCTGCTCTAGCTTGGTTTGCATTTCTAAGATCAATGCATTGGCTTCTTGGGCAAATTCAGAACTTGGGTAGTTATTAAGGAAAATTTGCAGCTTCTCAACGGCAGTTTGCGTGTCTTTTTGATCGAGACTGTGGATAGGCGATTTCATGTAATAGGATTTTGCCGCCATGAAATGAGCCTCTGCAATACGATTACTCTTGGGATACGATTTGATGAAATTTTCAAACTGGTAGGCTGCCAAATAGTAACTTTTCGTCTGAAAATAGGAATTGGCAAAAAAGAAAATTAAACGTTCTGCTTGGGGTTTACCTCTGTAAGATGGAATAACCATTTCGAACAATCGGTTGGCTTTGCGGTATTCCCCTGCCTTGTAGTAAGATTCAGCAGCTTTATATTTTTCTGAGATACCCTCTGCATTCAGTAATTTTTGGTATTCACTACAACCACTCATCCCAATTATGAGCATTGAAATAACAAGGGAACTGAAATACCTATGTAGCATGATTTTCAAATGATGGACAAAGGTACTGTAAATCAAAAACCAAACAAATCTTTGGTTAAAATTTAACGTTCCTTGATAAGTTCCAACACGCCCATTTCGTTACGAAGGGCTTCCAGAAGATTTTCAGAGGCTGAAACTAAGGGCAATCGAAGAGTATTTTCACAATAGCCTTGAAGATAAAGCGCAGCCTTTAGACCAGTAGGATTACCTTCCATAAATAACAATTCCATCAAGTCCATCAAAGCATATTGTTCATTATTGGCTTCTTTCACTCTATTTTCTAAGGCTAGGTGAATCATCTGTGTCATTCGGTCTGGCATCAAATTCCCAAAAACAGAGATAACACCAACACCCCCTGCAAGTATGATTGGTACTGCAAGCGCATCATCACCAGAAATAACTTGAAAAGTATCAGGAGTTTTACGAATCAGGTTTTGCACTTGTAGCATATCGCCTGAAGCTTCTTTGATTCCAATAATTTTGGAATGTTTCTCTGCCAAACGGACGACGGTGTCAGGTAATAAATTACAAGATGTTCTTCCAGGTACGTTATACAAGATGATTGGTAAATCCGAATGCTTGGCGATTTGATCAAAATGCTGGAATAACCCTTCCTGATTGGGTTTATTATAATAAGGGCACACAGATAAGATCGCAGCGTAGCCCTCAAGATTGGTTTGTTGGAGCAAAGCTGTTACGGTTTGTGTATCATTTCCGCCCACGCCAAGGACCAACGGTAAGCGTCTGTTGACGGTATCTACAACAAAAGATTGCAGCCTATTTTTTTCAGTTGGAGATAGTGTTGCTGTTTCAGCGGTTGTTCCCATAACCACCAAATAATCCACCTTACTACTGATAAGTCTTTCAATGTGCAAGTAAAAAGCCTCGAAATCAATGTCTCCATTTTTATCAAAGGGAGTGATCAAGGCAACGCCATGTCCGCTTAATTTTAACATGGGGAATTTATACGTTTTAAATAATTATTCATTTGTTGGCAAAATAACTTTGGCTCTTCTGTTGGAAGCGAAAAAATCAAATCATTGTATCTATTGTCTAAAGCTGTAAAACCAACTCGAAATTTCGTTTGTGTTTTCAAGGAGACCAACTCAAGGTATGGGTTAGATTTTGTGAAATAATTGATTAGTACATCGTATCCCTTGTCACAAAAGGTTTGGACTTTTTCGTGGGGATGAGCAGTATAACTGAAATCTGTTGAGGAAAAAGTTGAAATCTGAGTTGGTTGCTCAGATCCATTTTCTGATCGATACATCATAAAATGCAATTGGTCCTTAGAAAAACCAATCGAACGCAGCGCTCTTGAGAGGCTTCTTGTTATTTCCTCATTGTCTTCCATCAATATTCCAATCTTGTTTATCGACTTTGGTTTAGATACGGTTTTTTCAACATGCCTTCTCATTTCACGCTTTAACAGTAAGGCAATTATTCTTTTTTTTATATGCGCTAACAAAATCAAAACAAATGTAGTTTTTGAGGATTGGAAATAAGATAAACTAACATATTCCTATAATTTTTTAAAACATTGTTGTATTTATAACAATTTCATTTGCCCGTAACAAGCGACACCAATTCACTTTCTGTTAAAATGGAAATGCCATAGTTTACGGCTTTTTCCTTTTTGGCTGGACCAATGCCTGATCCAGCCACTAAAAAGTCGGTATTTTTAGATACAGAACTTGTGATTTTGCCGCCATGCGTTTCGATATATTTTTTGATTTCATTTCTATCAAAATTTTCAAATACGCCTGACACGACAAATTTCTTATCTGTCAATGGACCATTGGCACTTGCATCATCGGCTTCCGCTTCAAATGAAAGTCCCAGATCCCGCAAATGTTGAATTAGCTGCCAATTGGTATCTTGCTGCAAGTAATCAAAAACACTTTCTGCAATTCGTTGTCCTATTTCGTTTACAGCTGTTAATTCTTCAATAGTAGCATCTTTTAGTTGATCAATCGAAGGAAAACTTTTCGTTAATGTTTTGGCAACTGTCTCACCTACATATCGTATCCCCAGTCCAAACAATACTTTTGAATAAGGTTGCGACTTGGAGGCTTCAATTCCCTGTAGCATATTTTCAACTGATTTTTTTGCCATTCTATCTAAGACTAGTAACTGATTGGCTTTAAGGGTGTAGAGGTCTCCCAAATTCTTGATTAATCCTGATTCAAAAAGCTGCACAACAGTTTCACTTCCAATGCCTTCAACATCCATTGCTTTTCGGGAAATAAAGTGTTGAATTTTACCAATAATCTGTGTTGGACAAAACATACTATTGGCACAATAGTGCTGGGCTTCCCCGTCGCTTCTTTGCAGGGGGGCATGACAATCAGGACAGTGTTCTATAAAATTAACTTTTTGGGAAACATCGCCCCTTTTATCTGGATTGACACCAACGATTTTAGGTATTATTTCTCCCCCCTTTTCAATCCAAACGGTATCACCCAAACGTAAATTAAGCTTTTCGATTTGATCTGCGTTATGCAATGACGCGCGCTTTACGGTGGTTCCAGAAAGTAATACAGGGGTCAAGTTAGCCACGGGGGTAACAGCGCCCGTTCGCCCCACTTGATAGCTTATACTATTCAACTGGCTTTCTACACGAGCCGCTTGAAACTTGTAGGCAATCGCCCACCGAGGTGATTTAGCGGTATAGCCTAATTGCTGCTGGAATTCAAATTCATTGACTTTAATTACAATACCATCGATTTCATAAGGTAAGTTCGAACGTTCTTCATCCCAGTAACCAATAAAATCAAAAACAGCCTTTAAAGAAGATGCATGCTGTGCAGAGTCAGGCACTTTAAATCCCCAGCTTCTGGCTTTTTCCAAGGCTTCCATTTGTGTATCTACACCCAAATTATCGCCTGCCAAAGCATATAAAAAGCATGTCAAACCCCGTTGGGCAACAATATTACTGTCTTGGAGTTTTAAACTCCCTGAAGCGGTATTTCTTGGATTTTTAAAGAGTGTTTCACCTGCTTTTTCTCGGGCGGAGTTGATGCTTTCAAACGCCGACCATGGAAGCATTATTTCGCCCCTAATTTCAAAAAAAGGTGGATAGTCACCTTGTAATTGGAGGGGGATAGTACGGATTGTTTTTAGGTTTTTACTCACATCATCTCCCTTTTGACCGTCCCCACGAGTGACACCCTGAACAAACTTCCCGTTTTCATAAGTCAAACTGATCGAGGCACCATCAAATTTGAGTTCGCATGTATAAGTCCATTTTGCATCTGAATCCAGAAGCTTGGCTATTTTTTTCTCCCACTCTTCTAGTTCTTCCTTCGAATATGTATTGTCTAAGGAATACATGGGGTATTGATGTGATTTGGTTTGAAAAGTTTTAGTAATGCCCCCGCCAACTCGTTGTGTTGGCGAATTTGAATCAAAATATTGGGGAAACTGTGTTTCTAAAATTTCTAATTTTTTTAACAATTGATCAAACTCATAATCAGAAACTGTTGGCTGATCCAATACATAGTACTTATGGTTGTGTTGATGTAACTCTTTACGTAATTGCTCTATTCTCAATTCTATATCTTCCATCATTTTTGGGTTCTTAGCAATCTTTCCTTTCCAAAGATATCTGTTTTTATTTCGGTTTTTGTAAAGCCATAATGTAAAGCCAAATCACTCAATTCTTGGGAAAAATTTGGATTTATTTCAAAGAAAATTTGACCTTCTTCGGTCAAGTGTTTTTGAGCGCAATCAAAAATACTTCTATAGAATATTAAGGGGTCTTCGTCTGGAACAAACAAAGCCCGATGTGGTTCAAAATCTAAAACATTGGCTTTCATTTGTCCTTTTTCTGTCTGGGTTACATAAGGTGGATTAGCTATTATACAATCAAATTTTTCACTAAGCTGCCCTTTTGTTATGTCCAAATGTAGCCATTCAATTTCCAAATTCAATTGTTCGCTATTTCGCCTTGCTGTGGCTAAGGCTTTCTCAGAAACATCAAGGGCAGTCAAATGCCAAAAAGGTTGCGCACTTTTAATTGCTAGTGCGATGCAGCCACTCCCCGTTCCTATATCTAAGACTTTTTGCCGTTGTTCTTTTACTTCTTCCAATAACCAACCTACCAATTCTTCTGTTTCCGGGCGCGGAATTAATGTGGCAGCATTTACTTCTATTTTGAGTCCTCTGAAATAAGTATGGCCAACAATATATTGAAGAGGGCGATCTGTTAAGAGATCCTGCAATGCCTTTTCCATTGTATAAATTTCCGAATGGGTCAGTTTTCGCTGCGGACTCAATGCCAATGCTGTAGCATCCCATCCAAAAAGCCCTTTCAAGAGAGTTTTAAATATGAAGCGAATCTCATCTTTTGTATGGATGGCATGAAGTGACTCTTGATATATATTATGGCATTGGAGTAAATTCACTTAAAGATTTTTAAGCATCCAAACAGAACAATTACAATGCCCTGTATCCCCCATAGGTCCCTCAAGATATTGAAATCCTGTCTTATTATAGAGCTTTTGTGCAGCACGCATATTGGGCATCGTTTCTATGTAGCATTGCAAAAATCCATGTTGCTTGGCAAAGTCTAGGCAATGGGCCATCATTTGTGCACCCCATCCTCTACCACGTGCTTTAGGACCAAAATACATTTTTTGCAATTCACAAACACTGCTTGGACCCTTTTGAAGGGGTGCAATCCCAGCGCCTCCAATTATTTCCCCCATAACTTCAATAACAAAATAGCTGCTTTTAGGTTGCTGATAGGCTTCATACATGGCATCCAATTCTGGATCTTCGTAGGCCGTTCCTGTCTTAGGCACACCCATTTCAATTAATACAGCACGTAATAAGCGGGCTAATTGCGGATTGTCTTTCTTTTTTACAGCACGTAGAATCATTTGGATTAGGATCAGTAATTTTGTGAAGAAATTATTTTTTTGAGTACGAAACTAACGCATTCTGATGAGATATTAATACGGCGTTGCCTCCAATTGGCAGCAAATGCTGCTGGACTTACTTTCCCTAATCCAGTAGTGGGTTGTGTTATCGTTTATAATGACAAAATTATTGGTGAAGGTTGGCACAAAAAAGCGGGAGAAGCCCATGCAGAAGTAGCTGCCATTCAAAATGTTGTTGATAAAAGCTTACTCAAGAAGGCCACTGTTTATGTAAGTCTAGAACCCTGTAGCCATTTTGGTAAAACACCACCTTGTGTTGATTTATTGATTCAGCACCAAATAAAAAAAGTAGTAGTAGGCACCCTAGATCCTAACCCGCTTGTGGCTGGCAAAGGAATAGCAAAACTAAAAGCAGCTGGTATTGATGTAATTGTTGGATGTCTTGAATTATCTTGCCAAATTAGCAATAAACGGTTTTTCACTTTCCACAAAAAAAAGCGCCCTTACATCGTACTAAAATGGGCCGAAAGTGCTGACGGCTTTATGGCACCCTTACCTGAAATAAGAACCAAAAACACAGTCTTTTGGTTATCTGATTCTTTCTCTCAACAAATCGTACACCAGTTGAGGAGCCACGAACATGGCATTCTTATTGGCGCGAAAACGCTAATTGATGATAATCCCAAACTAAATGTCAGACATTGGTTTGGCACAGACCCCATGCCTTTTGTTTTAGCGACACCTGAATCTATTCCCAAAAGACATTTTCTCTCAATTAATAAAAGAATAAACTACCTCTATAATAAGGATAAAAAAAAACTTACCACTGGTGACATAATTACATCCTTACACAAAAAAAATATTCAATCTGTTTTGATAGAAGGAGGACTAAATGTCTTACAGCAGTTCATTGAGGCCAATTTATGGGATGAAATATATAACTTCCGAACACCGCGTAACCTAAAGGCTGGCATTGAAGCACCCTCCATATCGCAGCAACCAGATCAAAAAATTAAACTTATGAAGGATACTTTATTCTATTTTAAAAATAAGGCTGCAGAACTTGATACAAATCATCAGGACAACGCATCGGCCTACCTGTAGCAGCATTAAGGAAAGCCAGTTTGGTTTTCCCTGTACTAACAAGTGTTTCATCTTGGTTGAATACATGGTACGAAAATAACAAACTAGCCTTAGGTGGTGTTTCTAGCGTTACCTTAACACGCAATTCGTCATCAAAGTAAGAAGGTACCTTAAATTGGACGGAAGCATGAGCCACGGGAAGCCAAATCCCTGATTGCTCCATCTTTTTGTATGAGATTCCCAATGAGGATAACCATTCTAATCGAGCAACTTCAAAAAATCGGAGATAGTTACTGTGGTGCATATAACCCATCTGATCCGTATCAGAATATCGAACCCTTATCGGGTTAGACATGTAAAATAAATTCTGTTTAATAATTTGTCAATTTATCGTTAACAATACATCGCTATAATTTGGAAAAAAAAAAATTAAAATTCAATAGCAAATTGAGTTTTTTATAAAAAAAAAACCAATGATATTTGTACTATAACCGATTTGAAGAACAATTAATACAAAACAAACATTTTAGATGGCTAATACCGCTGAACTTGTCTGGAAAAATTGCTTAAACTATATTAAGGACAACATACAGCCACAAGCCTTTAAAACTTGGTTCAACCCAATAGTACCTGTCAAACTTGATGACAATGTGTTAAGTATTCAAGTACCGAGTAAATTCTTTTATGAATGGTTGGAAGAGCACTATGTCAAATTACTTAAATCGGCGCTCACTAAAGAAATGGGTAAAGATGCCAGCCTTGTGTATGTCATCAGAATGGAAAACACCTATGGCAACAAGCAACCTCACACAGAAAGTATCCCTTCCAATCCAAAAGTTACTTCGTCATCACAGTCGGTTGAGGCACCTTTAAGTTCATTTAACAGCGAACTTAAAAATCCATTCGTCATCCCAGGTATTCGAAACCTACAAATTGAATCCCAGCTCAATCCCAATTATAGTTTTGATAATTTTTTGGAAGGTGATTCCAACCGTTTAGCCCGATCTGCTGGCTTGGCTGTTGCGACAAAACCAGGAGGAACATCTTTTAACCCGCTACTTATTTTCGGTGGGGTGGGATTAGGTAAAACCCATTTGGCACATGCCATTGGAGTTGATATCAAAGAAAAATATCCAGATAAGACAGTACTATATATATCTGCAGAGAAATTCACACAGCAGTATATTGAATCTGTCAAAAAGAATACACGCAATGATTTTATCCATTTTTATCAAATAATAGATGTATTAATCATTGATGACGTTCAATTTCTTAGTGGTAAATCTGGAACTCAAGATGTTTTTTTCCACATTTTCAACCATTTACACCAAAACGGCAAACAAGTTATCATTACTTCGGACAAAGCACCCATCGATATGCAAGATATTGAACAGCGCCTTTTGTCTCGATTCAAATGGGGACTTTCAGCTGAATTACAAGTACCCAATTTTGAAACTCGGATTTCTATTGTCAAAAACAAACTCTATAGAGATGGTGTGATTATGGCCGATGAAATAATTGAGTATGTTGCAAAAAATATCAAGTCTAATATCCGTGAATTAGAAGGTGCTATCATTTCGTTGATCGCACAGTCTTCCTTCAATAAAATAGAAATCACACTTGAATTAGCCAAGGAGATTGTCAACAAATTCGTTAAGAATACCAAGAGAGAGGTTTCCATCGACTATATCCAAAAAGTGGTTTCTGATTATTTCCAAATGGATGTGGCGACTTTACAATCCAAAACCCGCAAACGACATATTGTTCAAGCCCGGCAATTAGCAATGTATTTCGCCAAAAAATTTACCAAAGCTTCGTTAGCTAGTATTGGAACTCAAATTGGTAAAAGAGATCATGCTACCGTCCTTCACGCCTGCAAAACAGTCGATAACCTTAGTTTTACGGACAAACAATTCCGTAAATACGTCGAAGACATCAACCAAAAGCTAACGCTTTAATTTCCAACCAATGAAAACCGTTAACATATTAATGGTTTGCTTGGGAAATATCTGTCGTTCACCACTGGCAGAAGGTGTTTTGGCTAGCAAATTAGATCCTCAACTTTTCACTGTAGATTCTGCAGGAACTGCTGCCTACCATACTGGTAGTGCACCCGATAGACGAAGTCAGCAAGTAGCACTCAAATATGGAATAGAGATCGGACATCAACAAGCCCGACCCTTTGAGCAGGCTGATTTCGATCGATTTGATCATATCTTCGTCATGGATCGATCCAATTATATTAACCTCAAAGCCCTTCAGCCCACCAAAGAGCAATGGGAAAAAGTAGAACTCTTATGTCAGAACCAGGAGGTACCTGACCCCTACTATGGAGATAACGATGGTTTTGAAAGGGTTTACCAAATGATTGATCAAGCTACTGATAGAATTGTTAAAGAAGTAAATCCCTATGAAAAATAAAGGCAGTCTCTACATGATTCCCTGCCCATTGGGTGTTGAGGCACCTCTTACTAGCCTAACTCCAGATATTGCTACGATCATTAGTAAGCTTCAAACTTTTATTGTTGAAAATGAAAAAGTCGCCCGACGGTTTATCAAAAGAGTTTGTCCTGATAAAAAACAAAACGACTTGCGACTTCTACCCTTAAATAAATTTACCACCCCCATTGAATATTCCCGCTATTTGGACAGCTGTGAAATAGGTGAATCAGTCGGTCTTATTTCAGATGCAGGCTGCCCAGGAGTTGCCGATCCTGGGGCCAATATCGTAGCACTAGCGCATCAAAAAAATATTAATGTCAACCCTCTTGTAGGGCCTTCCTCTCTTCTTTTAGCGCTGATGGGGTCTGGGCTCAATGGCCAGCAATTTACTTTTCACGGTTATCTACCGATCAAGGCCAAAGAACGAATGACTGTCATTAAAAGATTGGAACGTAATGCCCAAAAAAATAATCAAACGCAACTTTTTATTGAAACCCCTTACCGGAATATCCCACTTCTTGAAGCCTTAATTCAACATTTACAGCCTGATACCCTACTAACTTTTGCTTGCGATTTAAGCTTAGCAACCCAATGGATAAAAACTTATTCCATTGGTCAATGGAAAAATATCAAATTAGAAGATTTCCATAAGCGACCTGCTGTTTTTTTACTGCATCGCTAGCGATATAATTTCTTTTGATTCAACCACCTAGTATATTTGCGTTTGTTGCGATTGTGTTGTAACAAACTTGACGCAAACAAATGATATCCAGGATTATCTGGATTGGCAACAAAATATAAATAGGAATGTTTTTGTGGTTCCAAAACGGCGGTGATAGCCGATATATCAGGCATAGCAATGGGACCAGGAGGAATTCCCTTGACTTTGTAAGTGTTAAAAGGCGATGCTATTTTTAAATCTTTGTACAAAACCCTTTTTATCACAGTATCAAAATTCTGATACTTTTTTTTCAGAGCATAAATAACAGTGGGATCTGCTTGCAGTTTCATTTTTCTTCTAAGTCGGTTTAAATATACACCAGCCACAGCAGCACGCTCCGCAGACTGCACTGTTTCCTTGTGAACAATACTTGCTAAAATGCTGACTTCGACAAGTGAAAGCCCTTGCTGAGCAGCCTGATTTCGACGAGTCGCCGTCCAAAAACGTTTATACTCATCATACATACGTTCGCAAAATAATTTAGGACTAACATCCCAAAAAACTTCATAACTGTTCGGCAGGTACATGGCTAATGCATTGTCCAGCGTAAATCCTTTTTCCACTAAAAATTTGGTGTCTCGCATTGCATTCAAGAAAGATAAACTGTCAGATTCAAGCGATTGAGCTAAGCGTCCCGCAAGATTTTCCAATCGTTCTTGGTTATTAAAAGTCAATAAGACTGGATCACTTTTTTGTCGCAATCGATTGATTAATTTCTGATTGGAGGCACCTGATGATAGCAAATAGCGACCGCTTCTGACGCGATTACTGTATCCTTTCATTTGAGCCGCCCAAACAAACAATCTCGGACTTTCCAAATACGGTGATAATACCTCCATTAATGCTTCCATGTTGGCACCGCTTGGAATAAATACTTCTTGCTGCCCAACAAAACGGGTATTACTACTATAAAAAGTCTGATAAAATAAAATTCCTACGCATAGAGATAGTGAACTCAAAGTATAAAGAATATAGCGTAGCAATGTTGTTCTCATAAAGCAATAATTTTTTGGTAGAAATGAACATCGTGGAAAGCTTGACCATAATAGTTCCAATCTTTTTTTGTCCCACACAAAACAAAACCAGCACTTTCAAATAGTCTTTTGCTGCTGTGATTGTTTATATCTATCTCGCAATACAGTTGGTATAATGAAAGATGAGATTGACAATAGTCTATTAAGAGCTTTAGAGCCTGTTTACCCAGCCCCATATTTTGTTTCTCCCTAAGAATGGCAATACCTACAGCCGCCCTTCGATGGTGCAAATCAGCATCAAATAAATCAACTAACCCAAGCACATGATCTTGCGCATCTACAATAGCCAGCCGCAACTGACCAATTTCGGCTAAACTCAAATGTGATTGCATAACATATTCCATCAAAAAGGCTTTGGTGTAGGGGTGCTGGCGATTGGTATATTTCCAAATGGTGGGGTCATTTTCTAAGGCAAATAAGAGATCTAAGTCATGCATTTCAAGGGCCCTTAAATGGTATTGATTATTCTTCATACCACCGACCTTTGTACACGGGTTGGGCTGGACCTCTTAATACGATCTGGGTAAAACCCTCACCTTCTGATTTGAAAAACACTTCTAAGTCCCCACCAAGGGCTTTAATAGTGACAGGACTTTTATTTACTTTTTGCACTTTAAATGCAGCTAAAGCGGCGGCTACTGCCCCAGTTCCACAGGCCAGTGTTTCAGCCTCGACGCCACGTTCATATGTCCGTATCGCCAATAGATTCTTGCCTTCTACCGATACAAAATTAACATTACTTCCAGCCGATCCATAAGGTTTTCCATACCGAATTTTACGGCCCTTTTCGGCAACAGCTACAGTTCCAACATCTGACACGAAAGCAACATGATGAGGCGAACCCGTATCAACAAAACAGTGAGAATCAAATTGAGTTACACTATTTACATCCTGCATTTGTAAAGAGATACTAGCGTCAGAATTGATCGCAGCATGATAAACGGCCCCATTAACCACAAACTGGGTTTTATCATTGATCATTCCCAGGCTTGAAGCAAAAGCCACCGCACAGCGACCTCCATTACCACACATGCTACTCGAATGACCATCGGAATTGAAATAGCGCATTTCAAAGTCAGCCGTTGGGTGATCCTCTAGTAAAATTAAACCGTCTGAACCAATGCCAAAGTGACGGTTGCAAAGCGTAGCAATGTTTTTTTGCGAATTTTTTTCTGGAAAATTTTTCCGACGATTGTCGATCATCACGAAATCATTTCCTGCACCTTGGTATTTCTCAAATGTGATTGTCATTGGGCACAAAAATAACCATTTTTAAACTGTCTTTTTGCTGTTAAAGTGTCGTTAAATCAACACTCATAATTCAGGCTTCTTGCTAATTTTGGTCTTGTAAAAAGAAAAATTATGAAAAGATTACTTCCACTCTTCCTAGTGGCCATGCTCAGCTCCATGGCTAGCTTTTTTCTCTTCCAACAATTGCAACCTTCACAAAATGAGTATCGTCCGGAGGCATCATCTAGGCCTGCAAAAACGTATCAAGTGCAACAAACCCTACTATCTAACAACAATGCGCCGCTCAACCTTAATTTCACTGAAACAGTCGATAAAGTAATTGACGGCGTAGTACATGTTAAAAATATCAGTGCCTATGAAAATGATCAAGCCTGGTGGATGCGCAATTTCTATGGTCAAGAATTGCCCGATAAAATTGGAACAGGTTCTGGTGTAGTTGTATCACCCGATGGATTAATTATCACCAATTACCATGTAATTGAAGAAGCCAATCGGATTGAAATTACGACTAATGACAACAAAACCTACGAAGCTGAATTGATTGGTTCAGATGCTTACACTGACATAGCAGTATTGAAAATTAAAGGCAATCGACAATTTGACTACATTACTTTTGGTGACTCTGATACCGCCAAAGTAGGGGAATGGGTTTTAGCTGTAGGCAATCCTTTTAACCTGAATTCGACCGTAACGGCTGGAATTATCAGTGCCAAATCCCGAGATCTCAATCAAAGAGACAACAAAAATCAGTTTTTCATTCAAACTGATGCCGCTGTAAATGTTGGTAATAGTGGCGGAGCACTAGTCAATACTCAGGGGCAATTGGTTGGGATCAATACCGCAATAACATCAATTGGTGGTGGATTTGTTGGTTATTCATTTGCTGTACCTAGCAATATCGCCAAGAAAGTATTTGATGACATCTTAGAATATGGTAATGTTCAAAAGGGATTACTCGGTGTTAGTGGACGAGCCTTAGATTCTGAATTGGCACAACGTTTTGAAGTCGATGAAACCGAAGGCTTCTACATCATGAATCTGGAAGAAGGTATGGGCGCCGAAGCTGCTGGCTTGCAAGAAGAAGATATCATCAAAAGCATAGACGGTACCAAAATCAATAAATTTGCGGATCTCACGGGCTATATTTCAAGCAAAAGACCTGGTGACAGGGTTGAAGTTAGTTTTATTCGTAATGGAGTGCTTCGCAAAGCTCCAGTCATACTTCGCAAACTCAAACGAAAAGTTTTCTTTGATTTAGAAGTGAAAAATTTGAACCGTGAAGAATTGAAATCCAAAGATCTTGACTATGGTGTTAAAATCAATCGCTCTTTCAACAGGATGCTATCCCTTTACGGCATCGGTGAAGACTCGGTGATTCTCGAAGTCAATGGACAGCCTATTCAAGACATCAGCACCCTAGACAATTTCAACACCAATGATATTGACTCCATTCTGTTTTTAAACAGCGATGGTGAACGGGTGATATTTAGAAATTAAAGCGAAAAGCCTCAAATCTAGTTTGGGGCTTTTTCTTGTTACCTTTGCAATATGCGAATAGATATTATCACTCTATTGCCTGAATTATTAGTCAGTCCTTTTTCGGCTTCCATTGTCAAAAGGGCACAAGAAAATAGTTCGGTCTCAATACATCTTCACGATCTGCGCCAATATGGTCTCAATAAATATGGACAAGTAGATGACTACCCCTATGGTGGAGGAGCTGGTATGGTCATGATGATCGAACCCATCGACAGGTGTTTACAAGATCTCAAAGCCGAGAGAAACTATGATGCTGTCATTTATATGACCCCAGATGGGGAACGACTCAATCAAAAATTAGCCAATAAGTGTTCGTTAATGGAAAACATCATCATTTTATGCGGTCATTACAAAGGGGTCGACCAGCGGGTTCGAGATCATTTGGTGACCCATGAAATTTCAATTGGTGATTTTGTATTATCGGGTGGTGAACTTGCTGCAGCCGTTTTTTGTGATAGTATTATTCGTTTAATCCCTGGGGTGTTGGGTGATGAGTCTTCTGCGCTCACCGACAGCTTTCAAGACAATCTGCTCGCCCCACCTATTTACACCCGTCCAGCTGATTACAAAGGCTGGAAAATTCCTGAAATTTTATCTTCAGGTAACACCCCTGCCATTGACGCTTGGCGAATCCAAAAAGCACAAGAACGAACACAGCATCTCAGACCTGATTTATTAAACGACTAGATTGATTCGATGCGTGGGCATGGCTTTGAACAATTGAGGCATATCAAAAAAAACTAAAACAATAATAAATATTTCAATAGGTACTAGGCGAAGTCATAATAACCTTGTGTTTAGTTATTGTCATTCAACGTACATAACATCCAAATAGATAAATGTAACAGCTCTCTGTACATTTCTTATTTAAAATAAATTGGAATTATAATCAAAAAGCGTATTTTTGCACCCGCAAAGGAACCACTGACGATAGCCGTGTATGTTCCCTGCAGCAACCAAACACAACGAGCATGGAACAATTAATCAGCTACGTTCAAGATCAATTCATCGAGAAAAAAGAATTCCCAGAATTTTCTAGTGGAGATACCCTAACTGTTTTTTACGAAATCCGAGAAGGAGACAAAGTAAGAACTCAGTTTTTTAAGGGTGTTGTTATTCAAGTAAAAGGCACCGGACTCTCCAAAACATTTACGATACGTAAAATGTCAGGTACTATCGGGGTTGAAAGAATTTTTCCCATTAATATGCCTGCCCTTCAAAAAATTGAAGTTAATAGTCGGGGAAAAGTACGTCGTTCTCGTATATATTACTTCAAACAGCTTCGTGGTAAAAAAGCCCGTATAAAAGAAGCTCGACTATAGAATTACAAAAAGATTGCTTCGGCAATCTTTTTTTTGACCCCTAGTCAAAAAAAGATTTTTATTTAGATTGTATATTTAAACCGAAACCAAATTATATAAATATGTCAAAGATAAAAGTTGCGAACCCAGTCGTAGAAATGGATGGAGATGAAATGACTCGCATTATCTGGAAATTTATCAAAGAACAGCTTATCCTACCCTATCTAGATGTGGAACTCTTATACTACGATTTAGGCATCGAGAGTCGCGATGCAACAGATGATCAAATCACGATAGATGCAGCTGAGGCTATAAAAAAATACCATGTTGGTATTAAATGTGCTACCATCACTCCAGATGAAGGACGTGTAGAGGAATTTAAACTCAATCGTATGTATCGATCGCCCAATGGAACCATCCGTAACATTGTTGGAGGTACTGTGTTCAGAGAACCGATTATCATGAGCAACGTACCCCGCTACGTTCAGGGCTGGACCAAACCTATTTGTATCGGCCGTCATGCCTTCGGAGACCAATATAAAGCTACAGACATCATCACTAAAGGTAAAGGTAAGCTAAGCATGACCTTTACACCAGAAGACGGTAGCGAGCCTCAAACCTGGGAAGTATATAACTTCCAAGAAGATGGCGTCGCCATGAGTATGTACAATATCGATTCCTCCATTTATGGATTTGCTCGTTCTTGTATGAATCGCGCTTTGGACAAGGGCTGGCCTTTGTATTTGTCTACAAAAAATACCATTATGAAAGCTTACGACGGTCGCTTCAAGGATATTTTCCAGGAAGTATTTGATAAAGAATTTAAAGATCGTTTTGAAGCAGCAGGAATCACCTATGAACACCGCTTGATTGACGATATGGTTGCTGCTGCCATGAAATGGAATGGTGGTTTTGTTTGGGCATGTAAGAATTACGATGGAGATGTTCAGTCTGATACGGTCGCCCAAGGTTTTGGCTCTCTCGGATTGATGACTTCTACCCTAGTCACCCCTGACGGAAAAACGATGGAAGCTGAAGCAGCTCACGGTACAGTTACGCGCCACTTCCGCCAACATCAACAAGGCAAAGCTACATCAACCAATCCAATCGCTTCTATTTTTGCATGGACACGAGGTTTGGCCCATCGCGGTAAATTAGACAACAATCAAGCACTAATAGATTTTTGCCATACACTAGAAAAAGTTTGTATTGAAACCGTTGAAAGTGGAAAAATGACCAAAGACTTGGCTTTATTGATTCATGAGAAAAATATGAATGAATCCCACTACCTTACTACCCAAGGTTTCTTGGATGCACTAAAAGAAAATTTAGACGCCAAACTCAATTGATAAAAAAGGCTACTTCGGTAGCCTTTTTTTTTGTTAATTTCAATTCCTACACCTACAAACTGCTTAATTCGTATTTTTAAATATGGGATTTGAAAAAATTACTGAACAGGATTCACTCTACGATGGCTTAGAAAATTATAGCGTGGCAGATTTGGTCAGTGCCATTCATAACGAAGACCAAAAAGTAGCCATTGCCGTCGGAAAAGTGTTGCCACAAATCACCCATTTAATAGAAAAAGTAGTCGCTCAAATGGAACTAGGTGGTCGCTTATTTTATATGGGTGCTGGAACGAGTGGTCGCTTAGGTATTCTCGACGCCTCGGAATGCCCCCCAACTTTCGGTACAGATCCAGGTCGTGTTGTAGGACTCATTGCTGGTGGTGAAAAAGCCATTCACCGAGCCGTTGAAAATGCAGAGGACTCTATTCTTTTGGGATGGGAAGATTTACAAAAGCACCAGATTTCCAAAAAAGATTTCGTTTTAGGCATAGCGGCTTCGGGAACAACTCCTTATGTCATTCACGCTTTAAAAAACTGTCAATTGCATCAAATTCCAACAGCCTGTATTTGCTGTAACCCTGGTGCACCCCTCACCCAAGTAGCTGATTATCCCATAGAAATAGTTGTAGGTCCAGAATTTGTTACGGGTAGTTCGCGTATGAAAGCAGGAACAGCCCAAAAAATGGTACTCAATATGATCTCTACTGCTGCTATGATCCGATTGGGGCACGTACAAGGCAATAAGATGGTAGACCTCCAATTGAGTAATGCCAAGCTCCGCCAAAGAGCCTTATCAATTATTCAAGAAAAAGCAGGGGTTAGTAAAGAGCAGGCACAAAATTTATTGGAAGAATACGGCAGCGTTCGTAATGCCATTGTCGGGCATCAATCAACAATTAAAAAACGCTCCTAAAAAAATTGAGCAAGAACAGATGCATTGGAATTGGTTTTTAATTAGGCACCAACTTCGAAGAAGGGATGTAAATTCAACAAACTCCCCAATCATAAATTAAAATATCAAGAGGAGGACTTTTCCTCAAAAAAGCCAAAGTATTGTATTTTTAAAGTATGGATCTTATAGAACTGAGAAAAGGATTACGTCGCATGGGCCTGTTTATTACCCTGGCTTTTGTGGGGCCTGTAGTTATTTATCAAGCCTTTAAAAATGAAGACCACCCTTTTTACTTACCTGTTCTTATTTTAGGACTACTACTTTGTTTACTAGCCTTAGGTTATGGTTTTAAGGGTATCCGTAGCTTGACCAATGGATTGTTGGGACCAAAAAAACAAAAAAAGGGATAAAAGAATTGGTTGGTTAAGCCCAAGGGAAGCCCTATCTTTGCGGCGTTGTAAACGAATCTATGATAGCAATCCGTTTTCCTGACCAAAGTGTCCGAGAGTTTGCCAAAGGTACCACAGTAATGGAAGTGGCACAGAGCATCAGCGAAGGGCTGGCGCGCAATGTTTTATCGGCACAATTTAACAAACAAACTGTAGAAACAGCTACCCCACTAACCCAAGACGGGGAGCTCAAGCTCTTTACCTGGAAAGATCCAGAGGGACAAACTGCCTTTTGGCATTCTTCAGCGCATATCCTAGCACAAGCAATTTTGGCCTTATACCCCCATGCTAAACTAACCATTGGCCCTGCTATTGAAAATGGTTTTTACTACGACACCGACTTTGGAGAAACAACTATTACGGAAAAAGACTTGGTGGCACTAGAAAAAAAGTTTTTGGAGTTTGCTCGTCAGAAATTTACTTTTCAAATGCGTTCGGCCACTAAAGAAGAAGCACTGGGTTTCTATCAAAAAGAAAACAATCCCTACAAAATTGAACTGATTGAGAATCTAGAGGACGGTACGATTACCTTTTGTGATCATGCTGATTTTTCTGATTTATGTCGAGGTGGGCATATCCCCCACACAGGCTTTGTGAAAGCTGTCAAGCTCCTTAATGTAGCAGGCGCCTACTGGCGTGGTGATGAAAACAAGACACAACTGACCCGCATTTATGGCATCTCTTTTCCCAAACAAAAAGAGTTGACCGAATATCTACATAGTGTTGAAGAAGCTAAAAAAAGAGATCACCGCAAGCTAGGTAAAGAATTAGAATTATTCACTTTTTCGCAGAAAGTAGGTCAGGGACTTCCCCTCTGGCTCCCCAAAGGAACAGCCTTAAGAGAACGTCTAGAAAATTTTCTGAAAGAAGCACAGCGCAAAGCGGGATATGAACAAGTGATATCACCTCATATCGGAAATAAGGAACTCTATGTAACATCGGGACATTATGAAAAGTATGGTGCCGATAGTTTTCAGCCTATAGAAACACCCGTTGATGGAGAGACTTTCTTGTTAAAACCCATGAATTGTCCACACCACTGTGAAATTTATAAAGCCCGCCCTTGGAGCTATAGAGAACTACCCAAACGCTATGCAGAATTTGGAACTGTTTATAGATACGAACAAAGTGGTGAATTACATGGACTAACCCGTGTTAGAGGTTTTACACAGGACGATGCCCATATCTTTTGCATGCCTGAGCAACTAGATTCAGAATTCAAAAAGGTCATTGATCTTGTATTATATGTTTTTGGATCCTTAGGATTTGAAGATTTTGTTGCACAAGTATCTGTTCGGGACCCCAACAAACCTGAAAAATACATTGGAGATAGTAAACAATGGGAGTTGGCAGAGTCAGCAATTATCAATGCGACCCGTGAAAAAAATCTGAATTATGTAATTGAAGAGGGCGAAGCGGCCTTCTATGGGCCAAAACTTGACTTCATGGTTCGTGATGCGCTGGGAAGAAAGTGGCAACTGGGTACCATACAGGTAGATTATAATTTACCTGAGCGTTTTGACCTAACCTATAAAGGGAGCGACAATGACCTTCACCGTCCTGTAATGATACACAGAGCGCCCTTTGGAAGTATGGAGCGCTTCGTGGCGATCTTACTTGAACATACTGCGGGGGATTTCCCACTTTGGTTAAGTCCACAGCAAGTCAGCATACTCTGTGTTAGTGAAAAACATGAAAAATACGCAAAGAAAGTTTTAAATATCCTAGAAAATAACGAAATTCGCGCCCTCTTGGACAACCGTAATGAGACCATTGGAAAGAAAATTCGGGAAGCCGAATTAAATAAAATCCCATTTATGCTCATTGTTGGTGAACAAGAAGCCGCCAACGAAAATGTAGCGGTACGTAAACATAAAGAGGGAGATTTAGGTACGCTTTCAATTGAAAGCTTGATCGAAAAAGTACAAGAAGAAATATCGGAAAGTATTTCTACCTTTGAAGTGTAATTAAAAATTTTGAGTTATAGCAATACGTAGAAGAAGAACCAACCGACCTGGGCGCATCATTAAAGAAGATCCGCACCGGATTAACGAAAAAATCACCGCACATGAAGTACGCTTGGTTGGTGACAATGTTGAAGTTGGTGTTTACAAACTCAACAAAGCTCTCGCTGTTGCCCGTGAAATGGAGTTAGACTTGGTGGAAATATCTCCTAAGGCTGTTCCGCCTGTTTGTAAAATTTTAGAGTATAAAAAGTTCTTATACGAACAAAAAAAACGTGACAAAGCCCTCAAATCAAAAGCTACAAAAGTAGTCATCAAAGAGATTCGCTTCGGACCGCAAACAGATGAGCATGACTATGAGTTTAAGAAAAAACATGCCATCAAATTTTTGACCGAAGGATCTAAGTTAAAGGCCTTTGTTTTTTTCAAAGGAAGGTCTATCGTGTTCAAAGAACAAGGACAAATACTGCTGCTCCGTTTAGCACAGGATTTGGAAGAATATGGAAAGGTAGAACAACTACCTAAATTAGAAGGAAAGCGCATGATTATGTTCATTGCGCCTAAAAAGTAAGAACGAGTAGTAATCAATTATAGAACATCATGCCAAAGATGAAAACAAAATCCAGTGCCAAAAAGCGTTTTAAGCTGACAGGCTCTGGTAAAATCAAAAGAAAGCATGCGTTCAAAAGCCACATTTTGACCAAAAAATCCAAAAAGCGAAAGCTCAAACTAACGCACACAGGATTGGTTCATGAAAGTGACGTGAACAGCATCAAAGAACAATTGCGATTAAAATAAATTGCAACGGTTAAATCATTGTTAAACCCTGTTAGTCGGCTCTACATAAAGTGTCTTTGGACCGCCACTATCAAAAAAACGTAAAAAAATGCCAAGATCAGTAAACTCAGTCGCCTCAAGAGCGCGACGTAAAAAAGTTCTCAAACAAGCCAAAGGCTACTTTGGACGCAGAAAGAATGTGTGGACAGTAGCTAAAAATGCGGTTGACAAAGCGATGAGCTACGCCTACCGCGACCGTCGGGTCAAAAAAAGAAATTTTCGGGCTTTATGGATTGCCCGCATCAATGCTGGTGCAAGACTTCATGGTATGTCCTACAGCCAGTTCATGGGAAAAGTTAAAGCCAATAATATCGATCTAAATCGAAAAGTTTTGGCCGACCTAGCCATGAATCACCCTGATGCCTTCAAAGCCATAGTAGATAAAATCAAATAAATAATCCCCTTACTACTCGTAAAACCTGCTTCGGCAGGTTTTTTTATTTTTAACTATGCAAATAACAATATACCACAACAACCGTTGTCGCAAGTCTAGAGAGGGATTAAACTATTTATTAGAAAAAGGGTTGAGACCAGAGGTAATCGAATACCTCAAAACACCACTTAGCCCACAACAATGGCAAAAAATCTTTGCGTCGATTGGTAAAAAGCCCTCAGAAATGGTGCGGACACAAGAGGCGTTATGGAAATCTGACTATAAGGGTAAACAACTATCAGAAAAACTTCTTCTTGACATATTGGCCGAACATCCTAAATTGATCGAAAGGCCTATTGTCATTCAAGACCAACTTGGAGTGTTGGCAAGACCCTTAGACCACTTGGTTGAATTTTTAGAAAAAATCGATGCCGTTTAAACCTTCGTAGTGAGATATCAGTCCAATGTGAAATATATCCCTTCTTGACCGAAATCGAACTTACTGCCTTACTCAAAAATCCTCAAACCAAAACGAGGGGATTTACCATACTTTTTGATCTGTACAAAGAGCGGCTATACTACCATATTCGATCCATTGTTGCCAATCATGAAGCAACAGATGATGTACTACAAAATACATTTATAAAAATCTACCGGCATATAGATGGTTTTGAAGGGAAGAGCCAACTGTTCACCTGGATGTATCGCATAGCAACCAATGAAGCTTTGAATTACCTAAAAATAGAAGCCAAGCACCAGCAGGGAACTATCGATTCGGTGAGAGAAAAAAGAGTCCTACAGATGGAAGCCCATTCCTATTTTGACCTTTCAGAAGTAGAGAAAAAATTACAAAAAGCTCTTGATCAATTGCCCCATCGACAGGCCTTAGTCTTTTCTTTGCATTTTGAACAAAAACTCAAACTGAAAGAAATAGCCATCATTCTAGAAACTTCCCTAGGCAATGTCAAAGCCTTACATCACTTGGCGCAAAAAAAACTAAAAAAAATTTTAAGGCAACTTTAAACCTTTTGCTCCCTGTAACATCTAAAAGTCAAATGAAAAGAACAAACCCTTTACAACGAAAACCACTTCCAAAAGCTTATTTAACAGATTTGGAAAATCGTGTTTTTGAGGCTTTGGCAATCGAACCCCAGCGTACGAAAAGTCGCTCCTTGCGTCATTACAAGTACCAGTGGACCATAGCAGCCTCTTTATTCATTTGTATTGGAAGTTATTTTTTCTTTGAAAACTCCAAGAATCAAACAGAACTCATCGAGATAGAATCGGCTCAAATCGCTGACTATTTGACAAGCGATTACGAAGCCAATATTTTTATTGAACAGCAGTTAGGAATTCTTGAAGATCCTTTTAGCATAGAAAATAATGTCTACGATTTAGACCATGAATCTGTCATAAACTATTTAACCGAAGAATCTCCATCATATTGGATTAATCAACTAGAAGAAAATGAAAAATAACAAACTAAGTGTTCTTTTTTGCCTGCTATTTGTACTCAGTACTAATCTATCCGCACAGCACAAAAGAGACCATCAACAAAGACACGAAAAAGTAAAGGCCTATCAAATTTCATTTCTTACCAAAGAATTGGAACTCGAAGTGGCAGAGGCAGAAAAATTTTGGCCATTGTTTCGAGAATATGATCAGCTCAAAGATGCGATGCGCAAAGCCTATTATCAACGTTACAAACGCATGGATGATAGTCTGGATTTTTTAACTGAAAAAAAAGCAGCAGAATTATTAGGCGATCAACAACAATTAGAAATGAATATGCTCCATCAAAAAAATGCGAAACTTACTGAAATTGAAAACATTATAGGCGCTAAAAAAACCCTGCAACTACTGCATCTTGAGCATCGATTTAGAAAAGAATTACTGAATAAAATGCGTAAAAAAAACCCAGAGAAAAAGAAAAATTAAAAACCTACACACCAAATATTTAACTAAATATATTTGCAAAAAAAGCTATGAAAAAGAAATTTATTCTATACCTAGTATTGCTAGGAATAGGCATCAGTTATGGTCAACGTCCAGGGGGACCGCCGGCAAAAGTAAATCTATCAGGTATCGTAATTGACGAGGAAACAGGGCAACCCTTGGAATATGCTACCATTACCCTAAAAAATAATCGGCGCCCCGATTTTCTGCAAGGTGGCATTACTGATGCTCAGGGTAAATATAATATAGAAATTTTCCCAGGAAAATACAATCTCGCTATAGAGTACATTAGCTTTGACACCTACAGACAAGATGAATTACTCATTCGAAGTAGCCAAGATCTCGGCACTATTGGACTCCGCATTGCAGTAAATAGCCTGGAAGAAGTAGAACTGGTCGGGGAACAAACACAGGTTGAAATACGTCTTGACAAACGCATTTACAATGTTGGCAAAGACATCACGGTTCGAGGAGGAAGCGTTGCTGATGTTTTGGGTAATGTTCCATCTGTTTCAGTAGATGTTGAGGGAAATGTAGCATTACGGGGCAATGACAATGTCCGTATTTTAATCAATGGGAAACCCTCGGGTTTGGTTGGGCTTTCAGGTCCTCAAGGCTTGCGTCAACTCCCAGCAGAATCTATCGAAAAAGTTGAAGTTATCACTTCTCCTTCTGCCCGATATGATGCAGAAGGTACTGGAGGTATTCTTAATATTATTCTAAAAAAACAAGAACTACAGGGTGTCAATGGAAACTTTGCTTTCAACGCTGGTGTACCAGAAACCTACCGCGGAACAGCGACACTCAATTGGCGTACGAAAAAAGTTAATTTTTTTACCACCAATACTTTAGGAAAAAATAGTTCAATCGGAAATGCATCATCAGACAACGAATACTACAATGGAGATGATCCCAGTACTTTCCTCTACGAACGCTCTAAAACTACTCGTGAACGCAATGCATTTTTTTCCTCACTGGGGATGGAATACTATATAGACGACAGCAGTAGCATCACGCTTAGTGGTTTCTATCGCGATAATGATGGAAATAATGAAGGAGATAATAAAATTGATGAAGTTGACTCGCAAGGCGGCGTAATAACTGCCAATCAAAGATTACAAGATGAAAACGAATTAGACAGATCTTATCAGTTAACAGGATTATATGAAAAAAAGTTTAACGACAAGGGACATGAACTTAGCGCGACCTATCAGTATGAAGAAAGCAATGAAGACGAGGTGGCTGACATCATCAGTCAGCAACTAGAGCCTCGTTTTCGATTAAACGATAGCGAAAAAGTAAGCACACTAGAATCTCAAAAACGCATTCTAGCCCAACTAGATTATGTTTATCCAATCGACGAAAATACCCAGATTGAATTGGGCTATCGAGGAACTTTTAATACACTTGAAACAGACTATGAAGTGGCTTTTATTCAAAACGGAAACACAGTCATCGATGAAAACTTGTCTAATCTATTGATTTACAAAGAATTTGTCAATGCTGCCTATGCTCAATTTGGGAAGAAAAAAGCAGCTTTTTCCTTTTTATTAGGTTTGCGAATGGAAGACTCGAATATTGTAATTGACCAACGCACTACCAATGATTATAATAACAAACGATACACCAACTGGTTTCCTACGGTAAATTTGTCTTGGGAATTTAGCGAACGTGAAAATATTACTTTGGGATATGCGCGAAGAATTCGCCGACCCCGATCACGATTTCTAAACCCCTTCCCTTCTCGAAACAGTATCACAAATGTATTTCAAGGTGACCCCAACTTAGATCCTACATTTACCGGAAGTTTTGACTTGGGTTACCTGAAGCGAATGGACAAAGTTACAGTCAATAGTTCTGTTTACTATCAGCGATCAACCAACAATTTTACATTTATTAGTGAAAATACAGGCGAAACAGCTTTATTAAGTGGCGACCCCAACGATCCAAATTCAACTTTGGTCTATGTCCCTGTTTTACGCAGAGGCCCTATAAATTTATCAACGAATAAGCGAATCGGTGGGGAAGTGAATTTAACCTATACCCCTTCACGTAAAATTAGACTTAATGGTAATTTCAATCTTTTTTCAAGTGAAACTATTGGTACTTATAAAGGAATTGTTTTGGATGCCAAAAACATAAGCTGGTCATCTCGATTGATTAGCAGCATCAATTTTGGGAAAGGCCTAAGCTGGCAAAATCAATTGTTTTTACGTGGCCCTAGAGTTACCGCACAATCCAAAAGTAAACCTTTTGGTGGCTTGTCAACGGCTGTTAATAAGGATATTTTAAAAGATAAAGGCACGATCTCTTTTAGAATTAGTGATGTATTCAATACCCAGAGATTTCGAAGTGAGACCTTCACAGATACCTTTTTTAGTAGTTCAGAGTTTCAGTGGCGACAGCCTTCTTACATTGCAACGTTTACCTATCGCTTGAATCAAAAGAAGAACCAGCGGGGCCGACGACAAGGTGATGGTAATCGTGGCGGCGGTGAAGAATTTGGATTTTAAAAAAAAGCGTCTGATTTCAGACGCTTTTTTTATTCGTTTTGCTTTTTTTCAGCTCTCCACTCATCAAATCGCTCTTTGGCTGCTCCAAACAACCAATAGGGAATTACAAATGTGAGCAAGAATATCATTAGCCAAAAGCCAATAGTCAATATGCTTAGAAAAGCAAGAAAGCCTAAATATTGGTCAAATTCAAACATATCCATTGTTTGCTGTAAAAATACAACTAAAATTGAAATCGATATGACAATGAATTATATTTTTGTTAAACAATTATAATCAATAATAGAAAGCATGACCTATAGAATAGAAAAAGATACCCTAGGGGAAGTACAGGTACCAGCAGATGTATATTGGGGTGCGCAAACCGAACGTTCTCGATCTAATTTTAAGATAGGGCAACCAGCATCCATGCCACTCGAAATCATCTATGGTTTTGCTTATCTGAAAAAAGCTGCTGCCCATACCAATTGTGATTTGGGTGTATTGTCCAATGAAAAAAGAGATCTGATCAGCCAAGTTTGTGATGAAATTTTAGCTGGTCAGCACGACAATCAATTTCCCTTGGTGATTTGGCAAACAGGATCTGGTACACAAAGCAACATGAATGTTAATGAAGTTATTGCCAATAGAGCGCATGTACTAGCAGGTAAAAAACTGGGAGAGGGAGATAAAACGCTCCAACCGAATGATGATGTGAATAAATCACAATCTTCCAACGATACCTTTCCCACAGGCATGCACATTGCTATTTATACTAAAATTATTGAGAATACCTTACCAGGTGTACGAACACTTCGTGAAGCGCTAGCAGCCAAATCAGCCGATTTTAATGATGTGGTCAAAATAGGACGTACGCATTGCATGGATGCTACTCCCTTAACCCTTGGGCAAGAATTTTCAGGTTATGTATCCCAACTTGACCATGGGCTACAAGCTTTAGAAAATACCCTTACCCATTTGTCCGAACTCGCACTAGGTGGAACTGCCGTAGGTACTGGAATAAATACGCCCAAGGGCTATTCGGAATTAGTGGCTCAATACATCGCAACATTTACTGGCTTGCCTTTTGTAACGGCACAAAATAAATTTGAAGCCTTAGCAGCACACGATGCTTTGGTTGAAACACATGGAGCACTGAAACAGATAGCAGTATCCCTTAATAAAATAGCCAATGATATTCGAATGTTGGCTTCAGGACCACGATCAGGGATCGGCGAGATTATTATTCCAGCCAATGAACCTGGAAGTTCTATTATGCCAGGTAAAGTGAACCCTACGCAATGTGAAGCCATTACTATGGTATGCGCGCAAGTTATGGGTAATGATGTAGCCCTTTCGGTCGGTGGTGCCCAAGGACATTACGAATTGAACGTTTTCAAACCCGTAATGGCTGCCAATTGCCTTCAATCTGCGCAATTAATCGGTGATGCCTGTGTGAGTTTTGCTCGCAACTGTGTAGATGGAATTCAACCCAATCACAAAAGAATACATGAATTACTATCCAATTCATTGATGTTAGTGACTGCCCTAAATACTAAGATTGGCTATTATAAAGCAGCTGAAATCGCAAACAAAGCTCATGAAGATGGAACTACTCTAAAAGAATCCGCTTTGGCATTGGGCTATTTGACTGCTGATGAATTCGACGCTTGGGTGCGCCCTGAAAAGATGATCGGGCATGGAGCTTAATATGCCATTGCAATTGGTTCCGTATAAAACCGATTATAAGCAAGATTTTATCGACCTAAATATTGACTGGCTCGAAGAATTTTTTGTGGTCGAACCCTATGACAAAAAAGTATTAGAAGATTGTGAAAATCAGATCATCGCTAAAGGCGGTTTTATATTTTTTGCCCTTTTAAAAACAGAAGTGGTGGGGACTTTTGCATTTATGAAAGTTGAGAATCAAACCTACGAATTGAGTAAAATGGCTGTTAAGAAATCTTTTCGCGGCAAGGGCATTGGCAACCAAATGATGGCTTTTTCAGTTCGATTTGCAGAGCAACACAATTGGCGTAGGTGTATTCTCTATTCAAGCACAAAACTGGAAAATTCCCTTTACCTCTATCGGAAATATGGCTATTCAGAAATCCCTTTAGAACCCAACTGCCCGTATGATCGTGGGGATATAAAAATGGAATTGATGCTAGATTAAATGGTTTTATATTTAATCCTTTTCGGCACTAGATCGGTTCCAAGTCGTTTCTTCTTGTTTTCCTCATAATCCGAATAAGAGCCTTCGAAGAAGTAAACCTGCGAGTCACCTTCAAAAGCAAGGATGTGGGTACAAACCCGATCCAAAAACCAACGGTCATGGGAAATAATAACGGCACAGCCCGCAAAATTATCTAATCCTTCTTCCAGAGCCCGAAGCGTATTTACATCTAGGTCATTTGTCGGTTCATCTAACAACAAAACATTGCCTTCTTCTTTAAGGGCCATAGCCAGGTGTAGGCGATTGCGTTCACCACCAGACAAAGTGGCTACTTTCTTATTTTGCTCGCTTCCGCTAAAATTAAAACGACTGAGATAGGCTCGAGAGTTAACCTGCTTCCCTCCCATTTGAATCAAATCTTGACCTTGACTAAAATTCTCCCAGATTGATTTGTTAGGGTCAATATCATCATGAGATTGATCTACATAAGCTACTTTAACTGTTTCACCCACATGGAAGCTTCCACCATCTGGGGCTAACTGTTCCATAATCAACTTAAAGAGTGTCGTTTTTCCTGCACCATTTGGTCCTATGATACCAACAATACCAGCTTGCGGTAAACGGAAAGATAGATCTTCATACAATAACTTATCGCCAAAAGCCTTTTTGACAGCAGATGCTTCAATAACCTCAGCACCCAATCTAGGACCGTTGGGGATATAAATTTCTAATTTATCTTCAGCCTGCCTCTGGTCTTGGTTTATCAATTTATCATAGTTGCTCAGTCGTGCTTTTTGTTTAGCTTGGCGACCTTTGGGGTTCATTCTTACCCACTCCAATTCGCGTTCCAGCGTTTTTTGCCTTTTGGAGGCTTGTTTTTCTTCTTGAGCCAAACGCTTGGCCTTTTGATCTAACCAAGACGAATAATTGCCTTTCCAAGGAATCCCTTCCCCTCGATCTAACTCGAGAATCCAACCCGCTACATTATCCAAAAAATATCGATCGTGGGTTACGGCAATGACTGTCCCACTGTACTGTGCCAAATGATATTCCAACCAGTGAACAGATTCTGCATCAAGGTGGTTAGTGGGTTCATCTAGTAGTAATATATCAGGCTTTTGCAACAATAATCGACATAAAGCTACCCTGCGCCGCTCACCCCCTGATAGATTTTGAATTGGTGTATCGGCTGCAGGAGTACGCAGGGCATCCATAGCAATTTCTAGCTGTGTATCGAGTTCCCAAGCATTTCTCGCATCAATTTCGTCCTGCAATTGCGCTTGTCGATCCATAAGCTGCTGCATTTTATCAGCATCTTCATAGACTTCGGGCAAACCAAATTGATCATTAATTTGATTGTATTCGTCCAAAACGGCTACTGTCTCTGCCACTCCTTCCTTAACAATATCAATAACTGTTTTGTCAGCATCCATTTGGGGTTCCTGCTCCAAATAGCCCACCTTGTAGTCCGAATTAAAAACGACATCGCCCTGGAATGATTTCTCGACACCAGCAATAATTTTCAAAAGTGTAGATTTTCCAGAACCATTAAGACCTAAAATACCAATCTTAGCACCGTAGAAAAAACTGAGATAAATGTCTTTCAAAACGGGACGGTTGGCTCCAGGGAAGGTCTTTGAGACCCCTGTCATTGAGAAAATTATTTTTTTGTCGTCAGCCATCTTACACGCGCCCTCTTAAAGCATTAAAGGTCCAAGCAACAGCAATAAAACCAGCGCCAACCAAACCAAAACCAACCAAATATTCACGGTATAAAAAGTAACCCACAGCTACAATCGCTACACCAAGCAAACCCATTATCAGGGCTGCATATCCAAAAATTTTATTCTTGTTTAAACTCATACTAGGGTTTCCAATGACCAACAAATATCGTACTTTTTTTCCTAAGCCGTGTCTTTGTTTTTTTCGAAAGGCTTAAACAGAATCAGCGCTTTCCCTTATATAATTGTTATTTTTACACAAATGATTCAGCTATGGATTTGAAGGCCGAAAAAAATTACGATCACAACAAACTACTGTTGAGTGATCTAAACCAACTATTTGCTGCTGTGAAGCAAGGTGGCGGCAAAAAGCGGCTAGAAAAAATTAGAGCCCAAGGAAAAATGACAGCCCGAGAGCGGGTTCAGACATTGATTGATCCCAAGTCAGATTTCTTAGAGATTGGTGGTTTTGCAGGACACAATATGTACCAAGAAGCGGGCGGCTGTCCGTCGGGAGGTGTTGTAACTGGCTTGGGCAAAATAGAAGGAAAATTGTGTGTTATTGTAGCCAATGATGCTTCGGTTAAAGCCGGTGCTTGGTTTCCCATCAGTGGCAAAAAAAACTTACGTGCCCAAGAAATTGCCATGGAAAACCGATTACCGATTATTTATTTAGTCGATAGTGCGGGCGTATACTTACCCATGCAAGATGAAATTTTTCCCGATAAAGACCATTTCGGAAGAATCTTTCGCAACAATGCCCAGATGAGTGCTCAAGGGATTGTCCAAATTTCAGCTATCATGGGGAGTTGTGTGGCCGGTGGGGCCTATCTACCGATTATGTCTGATGAAGCCATGATCGTAGACCAAACGGGAAGTATCTTTTTAGCCGGTAGTTATTTGGTCAAAGCAGCCATTGGTGAGGATATTGATAATGAAACGCTTGGAGGTGCAACCACACACTGTGAGATCAGCGGGGTTACAGACTATAAAGCCAAAGATGATGCCGATGCACTAAGACGAATTAAAAAATTGGTCGGAGGAATGGCCAGTCAGCCCACCGCTGGTTTTAATCGTATCAAAACTGAGCCACCCAGTCAACCTTCAGATGCGATTTATCGAATACTCCCCAGAGAAAGGAACCAACCCTATAATACCCACACATTACTGGCCTGTTTGGTCGATGCGGGAAGCATGGAAGAATATAAACCCGACTATGGTAAAACCCTCATCACTACCTACGCTCGTATTGATGGTTGGTCTGTTGGTATTGTTGCCAACCAACGCCAAATGACTAAAAATGCCAAAGGACAAATGCAATTTGGAGGTGTCATATATAGCGACAGTGCAGATAAAGCTACCCGCTTTATTGCCAATTGTAACCAAAGACAAATTCCGTTGGTTTTTCTTCAAGATGTTACCGGATTTATGGTCGGCAGTCAATCCGAACATGGAGGAATCATCAAGGATGGTGCAAAAATGGTAAATGCCGTCGCTAATTCAATCGTTCCAAAGTTTACAATTATAGTAGGTAATTCTTACGGTGCAGGGAATTATGCCATGTGTGGTAAGGCCTATGATCCCCGACTAATTTTGGCTTGGCCTAGTGCGCAACTAGCTGTAATGGGTGGCGTACAAGCAGCAAAGGTTCTCCAACAGATAGAAACCGCTACACAAGAAAAGAAAGGGAAACAACTCAGCGCATCTGAAAAACAAAAGATTCTTGAAAGAATTGAAAAACGCTATACCGAACAAACCCAACCGATTTATGCCGCTGCGCGTTTGTGGGTGGACGCTATTATAGATCCTAGTGAGACTCGAAATTGGATCTCAACCGGCATTGAAGCAGCCAATCACGCGCCTATCGAAAAAAAATTTAATGTGGGGGTACTTCAGGTCTAAAGTGCTTCAAGCTTTTTGAGTGTGGAAGGCCGGTCTATTTTACCAGAAGCTGTGTATGTAAATGTATTGAAGTAGATTATTTCCTTGGGGTAAAATAGTTTATCCAAACCAAACACATCTTGTAAAGCTGTTTCAATATTATTTTGAATGGCATTGGTGCCCTCTACCAATAAAACCAATCTCTCACCTAAATCTACGTCTGCTTGGCTCGCAAAGAAAAAAGGCACTGCTAAAGCCGTTCCCAATTGTTGTTCTAATTGCTCAGGGAATAGTTTTTTACCCCCAGAATTTATGACATTATTTTTACGACCCAATAATTGAAATTCATTTTCAGACAAGATATTAACAATATCATTTGTGTGAATAGGAGTGTCCGACAAATGGGGGGCATCCACGATCAAAGCACTATCACTATCAGTGGTTATATTAATTTCAGGTAGCAGACAAAAAGGCTGTGGCGGGTAGTTGATTTTTGCAACAGCGATATGCGTCAGGGTTTCTGTCATTCCATAGGTCTCGAAGCAATTTGGATGGATTTTCGTTAAAGCTTGTCTCAAATCAAAGGATAAGGGGGCACCGCCTATTAATAGCGTTTTGATCTGTGACAGATAGGGCAATGTCTTTTGGGCTTGCAGGGGTACCATTGCACAAAAATCAAATGACTGACCTGACAAGTCCAAAGCTGTTTTGGGCGCTTTAATAATCAAGTCTAGGCCCAATATCATAGCGCGAACCAACATCATTTTTCCAGCAATGTAATCTACTGGCAGACAAAGCAACGCGCGATCACCCACTTGAAGATCAAAAAACTCACCTGTTCGAACGGCAGAATGAACCATGGCTTGCTTAGATACCTTTATCTTTTTCGGTTGCCCTGTTGATCCTGAAGTTTGTATCGTGATTGTTTCGCTGGCATCAAGCCAATCCAATAAAAAGACACCTATTACCTCTTCAAAAGCTGCTCCCTCTTTGATGAAATTGTAGGCTACTTGGGTCAAGTCATCTTGGTTGTAGTGGTAACCATTAATTTTAAAACGATTGTGAATTTTTGAAAAGTGTGGAATTTTCATGGGGTTCTAAAAAGCTTTTTAAATGGAGTATCCCAGCCATATTTCTTTTGAAAGATGAAGAATAGCAGAGGATAACAAATGATTAATGAAACACCAATTTCAAGCCAAAGTGAGGGTTTTCCATGGAATATAAAGAGGGCATCGGTTTGGAAGGCTGTCCAACTCGAACTGATTAGCAAAGCGCTAAATAGATTGTTAGCCGCATGAAAACCCAAAGCTAGCTCTAAGCCTTCATCTACTATCGTTATCAAACCCAGGAAAAAACCAGTCCCGATGTAATAAAGCATCAAACCATATCCCATTTCTTCTATTTCAGGGTTGGCAAAATGGAGGGATCCAAAAAGCACTGAAGTCAAAATCCAGGGGCCCCAGCGATTTCTGATTAAAACACCAAAACCCTGCATCAAATAACCCCTAAATAAAATTTCTTCAAAACTAGTTTGAAGTGGAATCAAAAGCAATCCCAAAACCAGAAGGGTTAAAAATGACTCCCATTGAAAATTCCATACATATGCACCTGGATCAGCTGCTATACTGATAGCCACAAAAAGAATAGTAAAAATACCCCAAAGTGTAAATGCAAATAGGGATCGGCTCCAATCAATTTTAACTCTACTCGAAATCAATTGAGCAGCAGTTTGCTGATGTAAGAAACGGGCAATAAAAATCAATCCAAGAAGACCTACAACAAAGGGCAACATTTGCAAAATCAACCTGATATTACTAGGCAGCACGTTGAGTAAAGCGACTGGGTCTGTTGGATCAATTGGTCCTTCTGCATAATTGACTATCGCTTGACCCAAAGGCAATTGCCCCACTACTATAAACAATACCAAGATTAGTATGCCAATTAAATAAGTAAAAAAGGATTGGTTGGTCGTCCGAGCTTGCTCAACAAACATGCACTATAAATTAAACTGCCATGAAAGCGAATTTTCATTGCGAAGATAGCCTTTTTCAACTACCAAAGGACAAGGAATATTATTGGTGTAAAGACTTCCCGTCCCTAATCCTTGAGGCATATCGGTGGACAAGGTAGCTGTCCATTGCGCTATCGCATTTAAGCCCACATTACTTTCAAGAGCACTGGTTACCCACCAAGCAATACCCCGTTCTTGTGCCAAATGAATCCATTCTTGAGAAGCTTTAAATCCACCCAATAAAGTGGGCTTTAGAATAATGTATGCTGGAGCTATTTGATCCAATAAAGCTGCTTTATCACTTTGATGCTGAATTCCAATAAGCTCTTCATCCAATGCGATGGGAACAGGGCTTTTTTGGCATAATTCATGCATCTTTTCAACCTGACCTACAGCAATGGGTTGCTCTATAGAATGTAAATTGAATTGGGAGAGTTCTTGCAATTTTTGCAAAGCTGTATCGGGATGAAAAGCACCATTGGCATCTACTCTTAACTCAATTTGATCCGACCCATAGTGGCGTCGTATTTGTGCAAGTAATTGTAGCTCTTTATCAAAATCTAAGGCGCCAATTTTCATTTTTATACAATTAAATCCTGCTACAAGCTGTTGATCTATCTGTGCCTGCATGAATGAAAAATCTCCCATCCATATTAGACCATTAATTGGCAAAGCAGTTAAACCTTTACTAAACGTTGAAGGAAATAGTGTAAAGGGTGTTTCGGCTTCCAAAGAACGCTTTGCCATGTCTAGCCCCATTTGTATCGAGGGATAGTCATTAATCAGATTGGCTTCATCAAAAAGATCATTTTCAATTTGCTGACATAAGGTTGACAACACCCCTTCGTACGAAGCTAAAGGATCAGGACTTAAGCCTTCTAGCAGACCACACTCTCCTATCCCTATCTTATCATTGGCTTCAAGGATCAAAAAATAAGTATCTTTTTTAGTTAATATTCCCCTTGAGGTACCGCTTGGGCGCTTAAACTGAAGCGTATATTTGGTGTAACGAGCTTTCATAAGAGCAACCAATAGGTGAAAAACAACAGCAAAGAAAGCCCAAAAGTTGATAGTGCTAGCGGTTTTAACAGACTGTCAATTTGTTGGTTTTCTTTGATCCGTGCCAATTGAAAGAGCTGACTACTCAGAGGAAAAACCATCAAAAGTGGAAGATATTTCCAGTAGGATTCAGAGGGATGATTTTGTAAGGCCAACGCAACTGCTGAACAACTACCGAGAACTAAAACAAATTGATAGGCAATCCCAATTTTAAAACCCATGATACCTGCTAAAGTTATTTTACCAAAGCGTTTGTCGTTTTCAATATCACGCAGATTATTTAAATTTAGAACGCCTACACTCAACCCCCCCAATGCGATGGAGAAATATAATGTCTCCATAGAGAGTGTTTTCATTTGAAGAAAATAAGACCCACCAACTGCTACCCCGCCAAAAAAAACTAGGACAAACAAATCACCCAAAGCGTAATAACCGTAAGCGCGATCCCCGACCGTATAGTTGTAAGCAGCCCATATAGCCAGTAAGGCCAAAAGAATAAAAATCAAAAGTTGCCCCAATTTCTCACCTCCCAAAGCCCCATAAATAAGACTTAAAGACAAGATAAAAGCAATCAGAGCAGTCCAAATAATTCCATTGTACAAAGCCTTTTGGGACAACCAATTTTGCTGTAAAACCCGCTTTGGTCCCAGTCGTTTATCATTATCAGTTCCTTTAATGCCATCGCCATAATCATTGGCAAAATTGGATAGTATTTGATAGGATATGGCGGTAAGTAACGCACCGAAAAAGATCAACCAAGAAAAGCCAGGAGCCGAAAGGGCCAGGGAATTACCGGTGATTATTCCAGCCATAGAAAGTGGAAGCGTACGCAATCGAGCGGCTACAATCCAGACTTTAAATTGAGATGGTGCCAATACCCTAGGGGAATTTGGGATATTGCTTGAAATTTGGCGCACGCTTTTCCAAAAAGGCTTGCTTTCCTTCCTGTGCTTCGTCCATCAAGTAATACATCAAAGTAGCATCACCAGCCAATTGCATCAGTCCGTGTTGTCCATCCAATTCAGCATTGAGACAACGCTTGATCATACGCAATGCTAGTGGACTGCGTTGTTGCATGATTTTTGACCATTCCACAACCGTATCTTCCAATTGATCTAGCGGAACTACTTTGTTTACCATACCCATTTCTAGTGCTTCATGCGCAGCATATTGTTGGCATAAGAACCATATTTCTCGGGCTTTTTTTTGACCAACATGTCGCGCCAAATAAGAAGAACCAAAGCCTCCATCAAAACTCCCAACTTTAGGGCCCGTCTGACCAAATATTGCGTTATCACTCGCAATGGTCATGTCACAAACAACATGGAGTACGTGACCCCCACCTATTGCATAACCATTCACCATGGCAATCACTGGCTTAGGGATTTCACGAATGCGCTTGTGTAAATCTAAGACATTCAAACGGGGAACACCGTCTTCACCAACATAACCACCAACCCCTTTTACATTCTGATCGCCTCCGCTACAAAAAGCTTTTTCGCCTGTACCAGTAAAAACTACAACATCAATATCATTGCGTTCACGACAGATTTCCATCGCTTCTAACATTTGAATATTTGTTTCTGGTCGAAAGGCATTGTATACCTCAGGACGGTTGATTGTTATTTTAGCAATACCTTCAAAAAATTCGAACTTGATATCACTGTATTCTTTTATCGATTCCCAATTTCTCATCTGCTTCATTTTTCATTCAAAAATAGACTATTTGACCATAGCCTTAAAGTAATTCAATAAGATCGTGTCGTTTATTTTTCTTGGAGTTTGAATTTCCAAAATTTTAGGGCGTTGGGAGGTCTTGAAAAAAAACTTCAATGCCCACTGAAGTCCTATGATAGAACGAACATTCCGATAAGAAAAGCCATAGGTTCTTGCCAAGTCTCTTCCTGACCGTTGGTGAATGGTTTCAAAATAAGTATCGTATTTTGTACTGTCTTTCTCCCCCGGTAATATGCGGAAAATTCCACCGCCTTGATTATTTATGATTATGATCCTAAAATCTTTGGGGATGTAGTTATTCCAAAGCCCATTGCTGTCATAAAAAAAACTGAGATCGCCAGTAATTAAAAGGGTGGGTACTTTTTGTATTTGAGCAGCACCAACCGCGGTGGCTGTACTTCCATCAATTCCACTCGTTCCACGATTACAATTGACCGTTATGCTCTTGGGAAGTGAAAACAATTGGGCATAGCGGATCGGAGAACTATTGGCAATTTGTAAATGTATAGAATTAGGAAGCTTTTTGAAAAGTATTGAAAACACCTTTAGGTCAGAAAAAGGAAGGCGTTTCAAATAGGATTCTCCTCTCGAAAGATAGCTTTTATACTGATGCAGGACTCGCTCTTGATAATCCGCTTGAACTGTATTATGGACCAATTCAATAAGTGACTTCAGAACGGTAATTGCAGGTGCCTTTATGTGTTGGTTCAGGTAATAAAAAGTATCATAAGCATTGAGTGGATCTAGGTGATAGTGTTTTTTAGCGGGGTACTTTCTTAAAAAAGCTTTTATTTTTTTGGATACAATCATCCCTCCCATACTTATCAATAAATCAGGTTGAAATACTTTTTCAAACCGCTCGTTATCGAGTTCCATGGGGGCCATCAAACAATCAATTGAATGAATCGCGCTGGGGTGATTGATATTCGATGTTTTTTCTGTTAACAAAACTATCCTTGGATCTTTCAATAGAGAATCAAACAAGGTTTCATTTTCGGCATCTGGTGCCATTACACCTACCAATATCATTATTTTTGATGCCTGTATCCAATCTTTTTGAAGGGCGTCAAAATGAAGTGGTTCAATAGGTTTTTCATCAAGAAGTACAGGGGGCAGATCAAGCGCAAGGTCACTCATTCCGTACAGCGGTTCTTCCATGGGTACATTTAAATGCACGGGGCCTTGTTTTTGTATCGCCAGAGATATTACCCGATGCAATTCGGCTTGATTGTGTTGCTGATGGGTATCTTGAATTGTTGCTACTAATTTATAATCTGCATTTTGAGGGAGCAAAGTTTGAAGTGGGCTCTCTAAAAGCGTATCTGTTGCGTGTGACACGTCTGGCTTAAGGTGCGAACGTCCTACCAAATGTGGACCAAAGACCCCTTCCTGCTGTATGGTTTGTCCATCGCCTATATCGATACGATGTGGCATTCGATCTGCTGATATGATAAGTAGGGGTATGCTGCTATAATAAGCTTCTGCTACTGCTGGGTAATAGTTCAATAAAGCAGAACCCGAAGTACACACCAAAGCTACAGGTTGCTTTAGTTGTTGGGCCATACCTAAACCAAAAAAAGCAGCAGCCCTCTCATCGACCACACTGTAGGTTTTAAAATAAGGGTTTTCTACAAAGCCATTGGTTAGTGGGGCGTTACGTGAGCCAGCAGATATCACAATGTGCTGAACTTTAAACTGTTCACAGTAATGGACTACGGTCTGCGGAAGAGGAATATTCGTAAATCGTTTCGAAGCCTTAGCTGGGTTCTCTTTCATGCCATGCAAAGGTACAAAGCCAAAAGCTATACCCCAAAAATGTTAAACCCATTGGAGTATGGTTTCTGATTTACCTAATATTTCTTGCCATTCCTTTTCTGGATCACTAGCAGCTGTAATACCACCCCCTACAAATACAGTGAGCCCATTGGGTTGTAGGGCTGCACAACGTAAATTCACAAAAAGTTGTTTTTTGGTTGAATCAATTGTTCCTAAAATTCCGGTGTAAAAAGACCGGTCATAACCTTCATGAGTACCAATAAATTCTAGGCTTTCTTTTTTAGGTACACCGCCTACTGCAGGAGTCGGGTGTAATTTTTCTATGATATCAATTGCCGAAAAATCTCCTTTTTTCAGACTGATATCTGTACACAAATGCACCAAATTTCCAGCTGATTTTTCATAGCGATCAGAACAATTTATGTCTGAATTTGGTGCAATTGCTTGCAGACCTCCTACAATTGCGTCAACAACTAATTGCTGCTCTTCTTTTTCTTTATCGGACCACTCAGGATTCTCGGATTGCGGTAAAGTACCTGCCAAAGCAACAGTTTGAAATTGATCTTTTGTTTCAACCAAAAATCGTTCGGGCGAGGCACCAAGCCAGCCCCCAGTTTGTGGATGGTACCAGAGATAAACCAATGCATCAGGGTGTGCGTTCTCTAAACTTTGAAAGATGGATATGGGCCGAAGGCCTTGTATCTCACATTCAAATTTAGTTGAAAGAACAACTTTTTGAAACTTACCCATCGCTATTTCATGTTGCGCACTCAGTATATTTTTGATGTGTGCCTTTTTTTTCTTTTTGGTGGGTTGCAAATGATACCCGAAAGATTTTGGTTGATCGCCTTTAGAAGCATCGAAAAATACTTTTTTTGCTGCTGGGATAAGATAAAATGAATTCTTGCTGTCAAAGGAGCGCATCACAAAACCAGGTGTTTCTAGTTTTGTGGTCATGTGGGTTAAATTGTCTTCTTGAAAATAAAGGCCAATTTGTTGGCTTGCTGGGGTACGGAAGAAAACAAAGGGTTTTTGTGCCTCCCAAAGCTGTTCAAAAACCGAAGCCAAGGCCTGCATGCTTTTACTTCTTTAAAGGTCTTTTATAAGTGGAGAGTTTGCACAACGAAACGAGCTGATCTTTTTCATCTGTAACTCGTATTTCCCAGAGTTGAATTGATTTACCTAAGTGAATAGGACGGGTTGTAGCATAAACATAACCCTCAGACACACTGCGTAAATGATTGGCTGTAATTTCGATACCTCGCACCAGAACATCTCTTTCTTTATTGAAAACAAAAACAGCAACACTGCCTACGCTTTCTGCTAAGGCTGCTGTAGCTCCACCGTGCAAAACGCCATCAGGTTGATGAACTTTTGGCGTCACTGGCATTCTGGCGGTCAACCAATCTTCTCCCAGATCTATGTACTCGATACCCAGGGTTTCCATTAGTGTATTGGCGCTGGCCGCATTACAATAAGCCAAAATTTGTTCTTTGTCCATGATATAAAAATAAAAAAACCTCCCCTTGTTGTTTGGGGAGGTTGGGTTGAAGTAATCTTAGTTGTTATTTCACTTCTTCAAAATCTACATCTTGAACATCATCGGCACCTTTGGCTGCATCCCCAGTAGCGTTGGCTGACGGGTCTTGTCCTTGCTGGGCTTGTCCCTCCGCTTGTGCTTTGTACATTTCTTCTGATGCGTTTTTCCAGGCCTCATTGATTTGTTCTAAAGCTGCATCGATCTGGTCTAAGTCCTTGGCCTCATGGGCTTTTTTCAAACCTTCCAAAGCTGTTTCGATAGGCTTTTTCTTGTCGTCGGATAGTTTCTCACCAAACTCTTTCAACTGACTTTCGGTTTGGAAAATCATTTGATCAGCAGAATTGAACTTATCAACTTGTTCTTTAGCCTTTTTATCAGCTTCAGCGTTGGCCTCGGCCTCTTGCTTCATTTTCTCAATTTCTTCCTCTGTCAAACCTGATGAAGCTTCAATTCGAATGTCTTGAGATTTGCCAGTTGCTTTGTCTTGTGCACTTACTTTGATGATTCCGTTGGCATCAATATCGAAAGTTACTTCGATTTGAGGCGTACCTCTGGGTGCTGGTGGAATCCCATCAAGATGGAAACGACCGATTGTTTTGTTGTCAGCAGCCATAGAGCGCTCTCCCTGCAAGACATGAATTTCAACGGATGGTTGGTTGTCAGCAGCAGTTGAAAACACTTGCGATTTTTTGGTGGGAATCGTTGTGTTGGCATCAATTAATTTAGTCATGACACTACCCATTGTTTCAATTCCAAGTGATAGTGGTGTGACATCGAGTAGAAGAACATCTTTGACATCTCCTGTCAGTACGCCCCCTTGGATAGCTGCGCCAATGGCTACTACTTCGTCTGGATTAACACCTTTGGATGGCTTTTTACCAAAGAATTTTTCGACTTCTTGTTGAATAATGGGAATACGTGTTGAGCCACCAACAAGGATAACCTCATCTATGTCACCCGTTGAAAGACCAGCATCATCTAAAGCTTTTTTCACTGGGGCCATAGAACGCTTCACTAAATCGTCAGCAAGTTGCTCAAATTTGGAACGTGTCAATGTTGTAACCAAGTGCTTGGGTCCAGATTCAGTTGCAGTGACATAGGGGAGATTGATTTCTGTCTGTGCCGAAGATGACAATTCAATTTTTGCTTTTTCAGCGGCTTCTTTTAATCGCTGAAGTGCCATGGGATCTTTGCGTAAATCAATTGATTCTTCAGACTGGAACGCTTCGGCCAAAAAGTTAATAATGACTTGATCGAAATCATCGCCACCCAAATGGGTATCACCGTTTGTGGAAAGTACTTCAAAGACACCATCTCCCAATTCGAGTACAGAAATGTCAAAGGTACCACCACCAAGGTCGTAAACTGCAATTTTTTTATCGCTACCGCCTTTGTCTAGGCCATAGGCCAAGGCTGCTGCAGTAGGCTCGTTAATAATACGCTGCACTTTGAGACCAGCGATTTCACCTGCTTCCTTGGTGGCCTGTCTTTGCGCATCGTTAAAGTAAGCAGGAACCGTAATTACAGCTTCAGATACATCTTGGCCCAAATATTCTTCTGCTGTTTTTTTCATTTTCTGGAGTGTCATGGCAGAGAGTTCTTGCGGCGTATACAAACGTCCATCAATGTCTACTCTTGGGGTATCATTATCCCCCTTGACTACTTTGTAAGCAACCGTGCTAACCTCATTTTGAGACTCCGAAAACTTATTCCCCATAAATCTTTTTATAGAAGCTATCGTTTTTGTCGGATTGGTTACAGCCTGTCTTTTGGCAGGGTCGCCAACTTTGATTTCACCGCCTTCGACAAAACCAATTACCGATGGAGTGGTACGCTTACCCTCTGCGTTGGGAATGACAACCGGTTCATTACCTTCCATTACAGAAACACATGAATTGGTTGTTCCTAAATCTATTCCAATAATTTTACTCATGTCAAGTTTTGTTTTCTGATAAATCTAGGTCAATCATTGTGCCAATTCGAGAGAACTGACAGCTTGTCAGAAATCAAATATTCAGTATTGACTTAGGGCTTATTTTTACCCATAAATACATTGACTTTGGGATGCAGTGGATTGCCCGTAGTTCGACGAAAACTAACAATTTGTCCTGTGTGGTATAAAGCGTCAGAAATTGGGCCATTAATCATATGCCAGTAAGGAAAGGCGGTTATTTTTTCGGATCTTTGAAATTGAACTTGATGCGTTCCGATTGCTTGTGGGGGCATCTTCTCAAGTGCATTTACGGCTTCTTGCAGAAAAAGTAGGGTCCCTTTTCGTAGTTCGGTATATGTCATTTGCGTAAAATCCTGTGGTCGCTTATTGACTTGATTAAGACTCCCATTCCTAATGGTTTCCGCCAATCCATACAAGTGTTCCAAGGTTTGACGCATCGATTGAGCAGCTTCGCTAGGACGATAGACCAAATCTTCGGAACGCAATTCCTTACTAGCCCAGTGGTAGCGATACCCTAATCCAGCAATCAGACGAATTAGAACAGTTTCCGAACTATAGCTGTCTGGATAGTCGCCAATTGTTTCAAAAGGCAAGGCTGCTTCTTCTTGGGCTTGGCTAAAGTTGAGCATAAACAAGCTAGCAAGTACAACTTTTTTCATAAAGATTTGATTCAATGAAAACCAAAGATAAAGAAACCTTTGAGTGCTATCAAAAGCTATGTATCTTTATACAATTAAAAAAACGACCATGTCTAAAGCAAAAAAAAGTTACGCTAGAATCACCACTGCCTCGCTACAGGAAATGAAGGCCAATGGAGAGAAAATTGCGATGCTAACAGCCTATGATTATACATTGGCTTCTTTGGTTGATCAGGCAGGGGTGGATGTGATTTTAGTTGGAGATTCTGCATCCAATGTAATTGCTGGACATGAAACCACACTACCCATTACCCTAGATCAGATGATCTATCATGCCAGCAGCGTTGTAAGAGCAGCCAAAAGAGCTTTGATTGTCGTTGACCTTCCATTTGGCACCTATCAATCAGATTCGAAAGAAGCGCTTCGGTCTGCCATTCGTATCATGAAGGAATCAGGGGCACATGCCGTCAAAGTTGAGGGTGGTGAACAAGTTAAAACCTCCATCGAGCGAATTGTCCAAGCGGGTATTCCAGTAATGGGTCACTTAGGATTAACCCCCCAATCGATCTATAAATTTGGAACCTATACCGTTCGAGCAAGAGAACAAAAAGAAGCCAAACAACTCATTGAAGATGCAATATTGCTCGAAAAATTAGGATGTTTTGGAATGGTATTAGAAAAAATACCGGCTGAATTGGCACAACAAGTGGCACAAAAAGTTCGTATTCCAGTAATTGGTATTGGTGCTGGAGGGCATGTCGATGGCCAAGTTTTAGTCCTTCACGATATGTTAGGAATGACCAAAGAATTTAGCCCAAGATTCTTGCGTCGCTACTTAGATCTAGACACCAAAATAAGAACTGCTATTGGGCAATACACCCAAGACGTGAAAAACCAAGATTTTCCCAACGAACAGGAGAAATACTAATGTCATGACAGAAAGTATCCTCTATGAGGACAATCATCTGTTGGTGGTCAATAAAGCTGCTGGAGTTTTAGTACAGGGAGACCAAACGGGTGACACCCCTCTTGTCGAACTCTTAAAAGATTATTTGAAAGTCAAGTATAACAAACCGGGTAAAGTTTTTTTAGGTGTTGTACATCGACTAGATCGCCCCACTAGTGGCGTTGTAGTATTCGCTAGAACTTCTAAATCCCTCACGCGTTTAAACCAACAATTTGCCCAACGAGAAGTACAAAAAACGTATTGGGCATTAGTCCCCAAAGGACTACCTAAAACAAAAGATAGATTAGAGCATTGGCTGGTTCGCCATTCCCAAAAAAATAAATCCTTTGCTTATGATAAGCCTCAAAGTGATGCGAAAAGGGCTGTTTTAAACTACCACAAATACCAAACCATGGATCGGTACGAAGTCTTGGAAATTGAACTTGAAACGGGGCGACACCACCAGATTAGGTCTCAACTATCCAAGATAGGTTTTCCCATTAAAGGTGACCTAAAGTACGGGGCAGCCCGGAGTAATAACGATGGTTCAATTGACCTACATGCTCGAAAAATCAAATTCAACCATCCTGTCAAAAAGGAACCACTTACGATAGTGGCGCCGCCACCTAAAAAGCCTTTGTGGTTGAGCGTTCTTTCCGATTGAGCGATTGGGCTTTTTCTCGGATAATTTCAGCCACGCTGCGGTTTTCAATTCGGCTTTCCAACCAAGATAAAATATCTAAATACAAAAACGAACGACGCTCATACGGATCACTTTCAAAAACAGCTAACTCTTTGTGAAATGCTTTGAAGGCTGTTTTTAATTCATGGGGATAAATATTACTCAGCTTTTTTACAAATCGAATCATCGCTTTTTGAACTTCGTGCAGGTCGTTCATTTTAATCAAAAACTTGAATGTTTCCCGCATATGGGTCTCTAGATGATAGTCAAAGCCTGCTTCGTAATGGGCAACAAGGTTGAGTACACGGGTAAAGCAAAGTAAATCTTCCCGCATTTTTAAATGCTTATTGGCGACTATCTTATTTAAATACAAAATGCAGTCTTCATGGGCCCCTTTGCCAAAATAGACACAGGCAATTTTGTAATAGAATACCATGATGTGGTGGGGATCAATTCTATTTCTGTATTTTTCGATGCCATCCAATACTTCTGGAATCATTTTTTGGGCCGAGTCAAAATCGCCCTCCATGAAGAAAAGATTAAAACGATTGCTGTACTGGTATAGGAAGATGAGTGAATCTAAATTTTCATTTCGCGGAAAAATATCAGCCTTGGTAATAGCTTCCATTTTGTGGAGTATTTCTTTGAATTTCCCTGGGTATTTGATCAGAGATAAAGACTCCATTAAATAGTGATGTCCTTTGAGGTAAAAAACAGGGTTCAATGGAATCATATCTGGATGCTGATCAAACAGTTCCACCCATTTCAAGGCATACTTATAGCTCGATAGAAAGTCCTGTGTTAAAAAACCATACCATACGTGCGCCTTATGATACCATAGTTTTTCTCGAAATCCAACCTTTTCCAAATCCACTTTGGGGAGATTTTCGTAAAAGAATTTAGTGATTTCTCGAAATTCATCATCACTTTTGGCGTAACCCGCCTTGATTAGTTTTTCATAAAGGCGCAGGGATAAATTGGACAATTGGCTAGATAAAATATTGTGCGCAACCAATTTTTCAGCATCCGCAACCAAAGTATCAGTCCTATTGCTCAAACTGCGGGTTATATATTGTGATTCAATTAGCTTTTCAAATTCAACAATTTCACAGGCCACGTATTTTTCTTCTTGTCGCAGCGCAGTAGCTTTAACCTTTTCAAGTAGCTTTAAACTTTGACGATACAAGCCTTTTTGGTATAGGATGGTAGCATAATCAAGCTGCTCGCGTATTTGAACTCGAGCATTTTTATGAACAGGATTGAGTCGCAAACTGATAAGAATTTGCTTATAAAGATGCGCTTTGAGGTTTGATAGTTGTTGTTTCGTTACAATGCCCTTCTTTAAAATAGCAGCTTCATCATAGCGCTCTGATTTATCCATCAAATAAAAAAGATTTAGAAACTTTGAATCGGAATTGCTACCCATCCTTCCAACAAAAAGTTTAAATTGCCTTTTTTCTGATTTGGTCAAAGATTTGATCAGTAAAAAAAGATTATCTTTAGGTTCGTTTGTCATTGTAATGATTCTAAAAGCAAATTACTGTATTTTAGCTTTTTAATCCAAAAAATTATCAGGCGGATATTGTAATATATTTTGCTTAAAAAATAAGGTGGAGAGCAGACAAACTACATTCGTATTTTAGTAAGTAATTCAACAAATGGCACAGGATAAGGTAGACATATTTGACACCACACTTCGCGACGGAGAACAAGTACCTGGATGTAAATTAGATGCGACATCCAAACTAGCCATAGCCGCCCGATTAGACGAACTGGGTGTTGATATTATCGAAGCTGGGTTTCCAATATCTAGCCCAGGTGATTTCAAAGCCGTTGAGGATATTTCAAAATTAGTCAAGAATGCAAGGGTATGTGGATTGACCAGGGCTGTAGAAAAAGACATAAACGTTGCTGCCGAAGCCCTACAGCATGCCAAGAGACCTCGGATTCATACAGGTATTGGCACCTCTGATTCTCATATACAATACAAATTTAAAGCCACGCGAGAGGAAGTACTGGAAAGAGCCTACAAGGCAGTTAAGCATGCCAAATCTTTTGTGGAGGACGTAGAATTTTATGCGGAAGATGCGGGACGTACAGATAATGAATTTTTAGCCCGTGTTTGTGAAAAAGTAATAGAAGCAGGCGCTACTGTATTGAACATACCCGACACAACTGGATACTGCTTGCCAGATCAATATGGCACTAAAATCAAGTATTTGATTGACAATGTTAAAGGCATTGAAAATGCAACCATTTCTTGTCATTGTCATAATGATTTGGGTCTAGCAACGGCCAATTCAATTGCCGGAGCAATCAATGGCGCTCGACAAATCGAGTGTACCATCAACGGAGTTGGTGAACGCGCTGGAAACACTGCCCTGGAAGAGATTGTCATGGTTCTAAGGCAACATAGCCACCTCAATCTAGATACAAATATCGATGCTACCCTCCTAAATGATACCAGCCGAATGGTTTCTGAAAGTATGGGCATGCCAGTGCAGCCAAATAAAGCCATTGTTGGTGCCAATGCTTTTGCACATAGTTCGGGCATCCACCAAGATGGGGTTATCAAGAAAAGAGAAACTTATGAAATCATAAACCCTGCCGATGTAGGTGTAGATGAATCAGCTATCATACTTACTGCCCGTAGTGGAAGAGCAGCTTTAGCCTACCGAGCTAAGAATATAGGATTTGAGCTTGACAAGAAACAACTAGATAAAGTATATCTGGAGTTTTTAAGAGTAGCAGATATTCAAAAAGAAGTCAATGACAAAGACCTACCTTTAATTATAAAAGCAAGTAATATTTAACTTAACAAGCGCACATTACTATGTCAAAAACACTTTTTGATAAAGTTTGGGACGCACATGTTGTCCATCAGATTAAAGAGGGCCCAGATGTATTGTTCATCGATCGCCATATGATTCATGAAGTAACCAGTCCGGTGGCTTTTTTGGGCTTAAAGAATCGAAACATAAAAGTGCTTTATCCCGAAAAAACATTTGCTACGGCAGACCATAATACACCAACCCTAAACCAACACCTTCCCGTTGCAGATCCACTTTCTGCCAATCAGCTGGCCGCACTTGAAAAAAACGCCAATGAACACGGTATTTCCTATTGGGGCTTGGGCCACCAAAAGAATGGAATTGTACACGTGGTTGGACCAGAGTACGGGATAACCTTGCCTGGGGCAACCATGGTTTGTGGTGACTCTCATACATCAACGCATGGGGCTTTTGGAGCAATCGCTTTTGGAATTGGTACTTCTGAAGTTGAGATGGTTTTGGCATCTCAGTGTATCATGCAACCCAAACCAAAAAAAATGCGCATCACCCTGAATGGGAAACTTCAAAAAGGGGTTACACCCAAAGATGTAGCGCTATTCATCATTTCTCAACTGACCACTTCAGGAGCAACGGGCTATTTTGTAGAATATGCAGGAGAAATTTTTGAGCAGATGACCATGGAAGGGCGTATGACCGTTTGCAATTTAAGTATTGAAATGGGAGCCCGAGGGGGTATGATTGCCCCAGACCAAAAAACATTTGATTATATTAAAGACAGAGAATTTACGCCCAAAGGAAACGACTGGGATAAAGCAATGGCCTACTGGGAAACCCTTTACACGGATTCTGATGCCCAATTTGATAAGGAACTAACTTTCGATGGTAGTCTAATTGAGCCTATGATTACCTATGGTACAAACCCTGGTATGGGAATTGGAATTACCAACCATATCCCCTCAGCTGACACCGTTGAGGGTGGCGCAGCTACCTATCAAAAATCTTTGGAGTACATGGGTTATCAAGAGGGGGATGCCTTGTTGGGGAAAAAAATCGACTATGTATTTTTAGGAAGCTGTACCAATGGGCGGATTGAAGATTTTAGAGCCTTTTCAGAACTGGTCAAGGGCAAACAACGTGCAGCACACGTCACAGCATGGTTGGTTCCTGGATCTCATAAGGTTCTTGAGGCGATTAAAGCCGAGGGACTCTACGATATATTAACAGCAGCTGGGTTTGAACTTCGTGAACCTGGTTGTTCAGCATGCCTAGCGATGAACGATGACAAAATCCCAGCGGGCAAATATGCAGTAAGCACCTCCAACCGAAACTTTGAGGGGCGGCAAGGCCCCGGTTCAAGAACCCTGCTGGCTAGCCCCACCGTTGCCGCAGCCGCTGCAGTGACCGGGAAAGTTACCGATCCACGAGAATTAATGAACGCTTAGAACAATCCAATGGCATACGATAAATTTACCGTTCTCAATAGTACAGCAGTACCACTGCCTATTGAAAATGTAGATACCGATCAAATCATCCCAGCACGTTTTTTGAAAGCCACCGAAAGGAAGGGCTTTGGTGATAATCTGTTTCGTGACTGGCGCTACCATCAAGATGGAACTCCAAAAGAAGATTTTGTCCTCAACCAAGACACCTATCGGGGTAAAATCCTTGTTGGTGGAAAAAACTTTGGATCAGGATCTTCTCGCGAACACGCTGCTTGGGCGGTTTATGACTATGGCTTTCGCTGTGTTATTTCTAGCTTTTTCGCCGATATTTTTAAAAACAACTGTTTGAATATTGGGGTATTACCAGTTCAAGTAAGCCCAACTTTTCTTGAAGAAATATTTGCAGCTATAGCCAACGATCCCAACACTGAAATTGAGGTCAACCTAGCCCAACAAACGGTGCATCTTTCGTCAACGGGTACTACCGAATCTTTTGAAATCAATCCCTACAAAAAGGACAACCTCCAAAATGGATACGACGACATTGATTATTTGCTGAACTTAAAAGACAGCATTCAAGAGTTTGCCCAAAAAACCCCTTTATAAAATTTGAACTCCCAGCGTACCATCGAAATCATGGACACCACCCTTCGGGATGGTGAACAAACTTCTGGTGTTTCATTCTCAGTATCTGAAAAACTAACCTTAGCCAAGTTACTACTTGAAGAACTGGGTGTTGATCGAATTGAGATTGCTTCGGCGCGCGTCTCGGAGGGCGAGTTTGAAGCTGTAAAACGCATCACAGAATGGGCAAAAAGTAATAACCGACTGGAGCAAATTGAAATCCTAACCTTCGTAGACAAAGGGATTTCACTGGATTGGATGCAACAAACCGGTGCACAAGTACAAAACTTGCTGACTAAGGGATCGCTCAACCACTTGACCCACCAACTCAAACAAAAACCCGAAGAGCATTTTGCACAGGTTGGGCAAGCTATCGAATCAGCGAGAACTTTGGGAATCCGCTCAAATGTTTACTTAGAAGACTGGAGTAATGGAATGCGTAATTCTCAAGATTATGTGTATGACTATCTCGATTTCCTGGTCACCCAACCCATAGAGCGCGTTTTACTCCCCGATACCTTGGGTGTATTGACGCCAAAAGAAACCCATCAATTCATTTCAAATATTCGGAAACGTTACGACAAAATGCATTTTGACTTTCACGGTCATAATGACTATGACTTAGGTGTTAGTAATGCAATGGAGGCAGTGCAAGCAGGAGTAAATGGACTACACTTAACCGTTAACGGTATGGGTGAACGTGCCGGAAATGCGCCACTAGCTTCGGTGGTGGCTGTTATCAATGATTTTATACCTCAAGTCCAAACGAATATTAAAGAAAAATCCTTGTATCATGTAAGTCAATTGGTCTCAACCTTTACTGGCTTTCGTATTCCTGCAAACAAACCCATCGTCGGGGCTAATGTATTTACCCAAACGGCTGGAATACACGCCGATGGCGATTCCAAAAAAAACCTCTATTTTAATGACTTATTACCCGAACGTTTTGGTCGTAAACGATCCTATGCCTTGGGTAAAACTTCGGGTAAAGCCAATATTCTTAAAAACTTGCAAGAACTGGGGCTTACCCTCAACGAAGAGGAGCTCAAACAAGTTACACAGCGGATAATCGAACTGGGGGATAAAAAACAAAAAGTAACTGCTGATGATCTGCCCTTTATCATCTCCGATGTTTTGAATACAGAAGCCACACATACTCGTGTTGTAATCAAATCCTATGTCTTGACCCATGCCAAAGGATTACAGCCCTCGACCACCGTTTCTATAGAAATTGATGGAGAACTATTGGAAGAGAATGCATGCGGTGACGGACAATATGATGCCTTTCTTAATGCTGTTCGCAAGATTTACAGGCGTAAGAAAATAGCTTTACCCCAACTGGTGGACTATGCGGTACACATACCCCCAGGAAGTCATTCCGATGCCCTTTGTGAAACGTCAATCACCTGGCAAAATGGCACCCGAGAATTTGTGACCCGAGGTTTGGACTCTGACCAAACTGTCTCAGCTATTCAAGCAACAGAAAAAATGTTAAACACCCTAGCACAATAATCTTATGAATATGAAAATTGCTCTATTGGCAGGTGACGGGATTGGCCCAGAAGTCATTGATCAAGCAGTAAAAGTAAGTAATGCCATTGCAACCAAATTTGGTCATCAAATCACTTGGACCCCAGCCCTTACAGGAGCTGCTGCTATAGATGCGGTTGGTGACCCCTATCCCGATGAAACCCATGCGGTGTGTGAAGCTGCCGATGCAGTTCTTTTTGGCGCCATTGGTCTGCCTCGCTTTGACAACGATCCTTCAGCAAAGGTACGCCCAGAACAAGGTTTGTTGCGTATGCGAAAAAAATTAGGTCTGTTCGCCAATGTACGACCAACATTTACCTTTCCATCATTGTTGGATAAATCCCCATTAAAACAAGAGCGTATAGAAGGAACCGATTTGGTTTTTTTGCGTGAATTGACGGGAGGAATATACTTTGGAAAACGAGGTCGAGAAGATCAGGGCGATACAGCCTTTGACACCTGCACATATACCCGTGAAGAAATTGTTCGCTTGGCAAAAAAAGGCTTCGAATTGGCCCGCACCCGAAGTAAAAAACTTTGCTGTGTTGATAAAGCCAATGTCTTAGAAACTTCTCGTTTGTGGCGGGAAACAGTGCAAGGGATGGAAAAAGACTATCCCGATGTAGAAGTATCCTATGAATTAGTTGATGCGGTGGCCATGCGTTTGGTGCAATGGCCCAACAGCTATGATGTATTAATTACGGAAAACCTTTTTGGAGATATCTTAACCGACGAAGCCTCTGTCATTTCTGGTTCTATGGGATTGATGCCTTCGGCTTCTATCGGAAATGAAAATGCTTTGTATGAACCTATTCACGGTTCATTTCCACAGGCTACAGGTTTGGATATTGCCAATCCGCTGGCGACTATACTTTCAGCAGCCATGATGTTCGAAATGTCTTTTGACCTGCACGAAGAAGGAACACTAATTCGCAAAGTAGTCGATCAATCATTGGCAGATGGTGTGGTAACCGAAGACCTAGCCAATGGTGGAAAAGCTTATAAAACTTCAGAAGTAGGAGACTATCTGGCAGGATTAATTGCCAAAGCCTAGTTGTGGCATTTTTAAATTTAATACTACCGCACTTCTGAGCTGTTTTTTTTACCAATAATTGGGCTTCAACAATGGTTCCCGTCTGATATTTTCTGTGTGTAAAACATCTTATCTTTCCCATTAATTACGTTTAATAATTCACTATCCGTAGATTATAATCAAATTTTAAAATTGCAAAATCTATCCTTTGATCTCCCAACAACAAATTCAATATTACCTTAAGATTCCCTTCGTTATACCGCTCTTACCAATCCTCTATTGGCAAGGAAAACAAATTCAGAAGAAAGTGCCCCGTTTGCCCGAAGCACAAGGAACGGAGGGAAAAACCAAGGGACAAAACTCAAACATACTGAAAGTACTGGGACTAGGAGAAAGTACGATGGCTGGTGTAGGTGTAGCCACCCACAAAGAAGGCTTTATGGGAAGCTTTGCAGACGCACTCACCGCACTCACAGAAAGGGAAATCCATTGGAAGGTCATTGCTAAAAGTGGAATCAAGGCGGCAGGAGTAACCCAACGCTTGTTGCCAAAAATCAAAGGCGAACAACCCGATATCATTTTAATTTGCCTGGGTGGAAACAATGCCTTTGCGCTTCACTCCCCACAAAAATGGGAAGATGATTGTTTAGAACTTATCGCAGCGCTTCAAAACCATTTCGGTAAGGAAACCCCCATCATTTTCTCCAACATGCCTCCTATTCGCTTCTTCCCAGCTTTTACCCCATTGATAAAACAAATTGTTGGGCGCTTAGTAGAAAGTTACAGCTATCAATTAGCGGGTCGCATTCGAAAGTTACCCAATGTCTATTTTAACAATGAAATCGTTCGATTCAATACCTGGCGTGAGCGATACCAAACCAATGCTACTTTAGAAGAGTTATTTAGTGATGGCGTCCACCCTTCACCCCTCACCTATCAACTCTGGGGACAGGATATGGCTGGTTTTGTTTGGCATAAGATTTTAAAAGAGTAATCGCAATTTTTACTTTACAAGTTTTCTTTGAATTTGAGTATCTTTCAAACTGCTACACAGGCAAAAGATAAAATTCAGAATCATGCATGAAATGACAGCGTCACAAATTGATGCCATCCACCAGAAGCAGAAAGCCTATTTTGCTTCAGGCGCCACCCGGGCAATAACTTTTAGAAAACAACAGCTCAAAAAACTTAAACAAGCCGTTTTAGACCACCAGTCGGAGCTTGAAGCTGCAGTTTGGAAAGACTTGCGTAAATCCAAAGAAGAGTTTTATATCACTGAAATCAATGTTGTCTTGTCCGAAATTGACCATCATTTAAAAAATATGAGTCAGTGGAGCAAGCCCAAACGAGTACCCAGTCCCTACTTTCTCTTTCCTGCTAAAACCTCGATTTATCATCAACCCTATGGGGTCAGTTTGATTATTTCCCCTTGGAATTATCCTTTTCAATTGCTCATTAATCCATTGATTGGTGCCATTTCAGCTGGCTGTACGGCTGTACTCAAACCCACACCAGAAGTCCCAAATGTAGCAGCCGTGATGGAAAAAATGATCGCTACCTCCTTTGCGCCAGAGTACATTACTTTACTTCAAGGCGGCATACCTACCAATGAACTATTGCTTCAAAAACAATTTGACCTTATTTTCTTTACAGGGAGTAGTCGTGTAGGTAAAATCATCATGAAGGCAGCTGCCGAACATTTAACCCCTGTTGTTTTAGAATTAGGTGGTAAGTCCCCTTGTATTGTCGATAAGGGTGCCAATTTGGATACTGCAGCCAAACGTATTCTTTGGGGGAAAATAACCAATGCAGGACAAACCTGCGTTGCCCCTGATTATTTGCTCGTTCATCAAGATGAAAAAGAAACCCTGATCAAAAAAATGGAGCAACAGATGACAGAAATGTTAGGAGCAGACATCCAAAAAAGTCCACATTATGGCCGCATTGTCAATGAAGCCATGTTTGATCGCTTGGCACCTATGTTGCAAGAAGGGAAGGTTCGCGCTGGCGGTGTATCTGATAAATCCGATCGCTATATCGCCCCAACACTAATTGATGACGTACCTGAAACGGCAAAGTGCATGCAAGAAGAAATCTTTGGGCCGATACTGCCGATCATTGGGTTTTCCGATTTTAAAGAAGTAACAGACCGCATCCAATCCCACGAAACCCCATTGGCGTTTTACTATTTTGGCAATCGCAAAAAAGGAAGACAAATCATTGAAGAAAGTCTTTCAGGCGGTGCTTGTATCAACGATACTTTGATGCACCTGGGCTGTCAAAATCTGCCCTTCGGTGGCGTTGGCAATAGTGGAATGGGCAGCTACCACGGCCATAAGAGTTTTCAAGCATTCACGCATCAAAGAGGGGTGTTCGAAAATGTGCAAAGTCTTGATCCACCTTTGCGCTATGCGCCCTTTAAATACTTCGGAATTTTAAAACGATTGCTCTAAAGCAAATAATCTGTCGAAATAAAATTTGATTCGTGGGAATTGAGAAGGGTCTCTAGAATTTCATTATTGTAAGGCGTGTCTTTGGAAGCCACAAACGTACGAATCGAAAACGATCGAAGTGCATCATAAACACTCAGCGTGCTTACGGCAGAATTTTTACGCCCTGTAAATGGATAAACATCTGGCCCCCTTTGGCAGGCGCTATTGAGGTTGACCCGACAAACCAAATTGGCCAATGTGTCAATCAACGGACCAATTTTACGCACATCGCGGCCAAATAAACTTACCTGCTGACCATATTCAGATGCTGCCATGGCGTCGAGTGGCTCTGAAATATCTGAGTACGGAATGATTGGGATCACAGGTCCAAATTGCTCTTCTTCGTAAACCCGCATACTTTTGTTTACAGGATAAAGCACTGCAGGAAATGAATAATTATGCGTCAACTCGCCCCCTTTTTTGTTGAGTATTTTTGCGCCTTTTTCTTCGGCATCTTTGATCAATTCTTGAATGTACGCAGGCTTACCAGGCTCAGGTAGCGGGGTCAAGAATACGCCTTCCTCCCAGGGCAAACCGTATTTTAATTCGTCTACCGCTTGGGCAAAGCGACTGTTAAATTCGTCTACTATGGATTCATGTACAAACAACATTTTTAGAGCTGTACAACGTTGGCCGTTGTAGGATAAGGTTCCTGAGATGCATTCTTTGATAGTTAAATCCATATCAGCGTCTGGTAGGATGATTCCTGGATTTTTAGCTTCAAGTCCAAGAACCAAGCGCAAGCGATTTTTGTTAGGATGCAAATCTTGTAAGGCTACCGCCGAGGAGCTATGTCCAATCAGTGCAAGAACGTCAATCTTCCCAGTCTCCATAATCGGAGAAGCAATTTTTCGACCCCGACCGAATAAAATGTTAACCACACCTGGAGGAAAACTTTCTTGAAAAGCTTCTAGCAAGGGTGTGATCAATAATACACCATGCTTGGCAGGTTTGAAAATGGTTGTATTTCCCATCACCAAGGCTGGAATCAACAAACAAAAGGTTTCGTTGAGTGGATAATTATACGGCCCCAAACATAAGACAACACCCAATGGACCTCTACGGATATGAGCGTGTACCCCACCTTCTTTATCAAAACGAGCGGAACGCCGGTCTAAGTTCTTGTAAGCTTCTATGGTGTCATAGATATAATCCACTGTTCGATCAAACTCCTTCTCTGCGTCGGCTTGATTTTTTTCTATTTCCCACATTAGTAGCTCAACGACTTGCGCTCTGTGGGTTTTCATTTTTGCAACAAAGTTTGATAGACATTTGAGTCGATCTGCAACTTTCATGGTGGGCCAAAGTCCTTGTCCGCGATGGAATGCCTTTTCGGCAGCATGCAATGCTGACATAGCCGCCTCAGTCCCCATATCGGGTATGGTACCCAATAAAGTTGGGCCAACTTCGCCTTGTTCATTTTCCGAATAAATCGTTGAATAAACCGGTGTTGTGTTGCCTTGCCATTGATGGAGTTTACCATCAACTAAATATTGTGAACAATGTACCTGTTGTTGAAAACCTACGGAATGATCAATGGGAGCTGCCGCTATCTTTTCCATTTTTTGTTTTAAAATTAAGCAATTTTATTGAACAATATTGGTGTTTGCTATTTTTATATGGAACAGGCATATTTGTATATGCCTTGAATCAAATACAAACACTAAAAATTAACACGAACTATTTGTTGGTCGTATGGCAAAAAAAATTGGACTAATCTTAGGACCCCTGTTGTATTTGATTGTCTCACAAATGGACTTTCCCAGCCTCCAACCACAAGCTATTACAGTAGTTGGACTTGCCTTCTGGATGGTCAGTTGGTGGATTACCGAGGCGGTTTCAATATCCGTTACTGCCCTATTGCCACTGGTAGTATTTCCGTTGACAGGGGTCATGGACGCAAATGCGGTGGGAGCCAATTATGGCAGTTCGATTGTTTTCTTATTCTTTGGAGGATTCGTTTTGGCCTTGGCCCTGGAAAAAGTAAATCTCCACCGAAGAATTGCATTGGGTATTATCCATCGGACAGGCACGACCCCAAATCGGGTTGTATTGGGTTTTATGTTGGCTACTGGTTTTATGAGTATGTGGATTTCTAACACCGCTAGTACCGTTGTAATGTTGCCCATCGCCCTGTCAGTTATTGAATTGCTGGTTGCTAGTGATGGTAAGTTTACCCAAGCAGAACAGCGATTTTCGCTCAGTGTCATGCTGGGGATTGCTTTTGCAGCCAATGCAGGAGGGATTGCAACTGTGATTGGCACCCCACCCAATTCTGTGTTAATCGGATTGCTAGAAAATGAATATAATATTCAAATCTCGTTCTTTAAATGGATGCTGATCGGTTTACCCTTTTCTGTTTTACTTATCAGTATCATTTACCTGTTGCTGACAAAATTACTCTTTCAAAACAAAGGTGTTGCCTTTGCCACAACCCAAGACGTTATCGCCGAACAATTAAAAGCGCTAGGCCCCCTAAAAAAAGAAGAAAAGCATGTTTTAGTAGTATTTTCGGTGATGGTTTTCTTTTGGATTTTCCGCACCTTAATCAACAGCTTGATTCCTGGTTTACGGCTGACAGATACTGTCATCAGTGTGAGTGGAGCCATTTGCTTATTTGCCCTACCTAGTGATTACAAAAACGGACGATTTATATTAGAATGGAAAGACACCCAACGTTTGGCATGGGGTATACTAATCCTTTTTGGAGGTGGTTTGGCCTTAGCCAAAGGCATGGCCACGACGGGTATCGTATCTCAAATCACTACGGCAATTTCCGCAGCGGAACTCCATGTTTTGCTCACGGTCACACTCCTTATTTTACTAATGCTATTCATGACCGAGTTGATGAGTAATGTAGCCTTAGTAGCGGTTTTAGCTCCTGTTATGGCAGGAATTGCCATGGGACTGGGTATACCAATATTATATGTTTTGATTCCGGTTACCATGGCCAGTAGTTGTGCTTTTATGCTACCCATGTCCACACCCCCCAATGCCATCGTTTTTGCCAGCGGTTATGTGAAAGTATCACAAATGGCCCGTGCAGGGGTATTGATAAATTGTATCGCAATTGCCCTATTGGTCTTGCTCTACATATTTGTAATTCCACTGATTTTTTAGCGGCTATACCAAAAACTGGTATAGATCGGGTTGGTTGTTGAGATAGTCCCCAAAAAAGCCCCCTGCCTTCATCCGATGCATCAAAGGCTCAAAATCTGATGCTGATTGCAGTCGTATCCCAACGACGGCTGGCGCATTGACCCGGCTCGTTTTTTTTGAATATTCGAAAAAAGTAATATCGTCGTTGGGGCCTAATATATCATTGACAAAATCCTTTAATGCACCTGCTCTTTGGGGAAATCGAATGATAAAATAGTGTTTCAATTGTGCATGCAAAAGCGCCCGTTCTTTGATTTCGGGTGTACGTGTGATGTCATTGTTTCCCCCACAGATCAGTACACCGACTTGTTTACCCTTCAATGGTTGATCGAATTGTTCTAAGGCGGCCAGGGCAATTGCACCAGCAGGCTCGGCAACAATACCTTCTTTGTTGTAGAGATCCAAAATTTCCTTACAAATACGACCTTCTTCAACCAATATGCAGTCATCCAAATGTTTTTTGCTTATCTCAAAACACAAATCACCCACTTTTTGGACAGCTGCCCCATCAACAAACTTATCTATTTGAGACAAAGCCACAACGTGCTGTTTTTGCAAAGACTGGTACATCGACGGTGCGCCGACTGGTTCCACGCCAATAATTTTGGTATTGGGTGAAAGGGCTTTAAAAATTGTCAGGATACCAGAGACCAATCCACCACCTCCTACAGGAACAAAAAGATAGTCTAGATCCTGTTGCGCCTGATCCAGGATTTCTAATGCCAAGGTGGCCTGGCCCTCAATCACATCAGGATCATCAAAAGGGTGAATGAATAGGGCCTGTGTTTGCTGTTGAAACACTCGTGCTGCTTTTTGCGAATCGTCATAGGTATCGCCAACCAATTGGATATCCACAAAATCGCCGCCAAACATACGCACTTGTTCCACCTTTTGTTTGGGTGTGGGCAAGGGCATAAATACGGTTCCTTTGATTCTTAGATCCCGGCAGGAAAAAGCAAAACCCTGTGCGTGATTACCTGCACTGGCACAGACAATTCCTTGCTCGCATTCGGACTGACTAAGCGTCTTGATTTTGTTGTAAGCCCCTCGGATTTTAAAAGAACGGACTTGCTGCAAGTCTTCTCTTTTGAGAAAGACTGTGGCATCGAGCTTTTTTGACCAACGTTCAATGGGCTGCCATGGGGTCTCAAGGACGACCGTCGAAAGTCGGGCTTTCGCTTTCAGTGCCCCTTCAACACTTGGCAAACGCATGTTTTATACAATTTTTTTCATTGCAGTCATCGAAGCTCGAAGCTCATAGCCAATCAATTCTACAGGATGGTAGCGAATGATATCATTAATCTGGATCAATTGTTGGTTGTCCACGCCATTGTCAGAACCTGCACCGTATGCAGTTCCAATAACACTTGTGTCAATGTCTTTCATAAAGTCTGCCAACATTGGTTTAGCAGCATGATCAAACAAATAGCAACCATACTCTGCCGTGTCTGAGATCACTCGATTCATTTCGAATAGTTTCTTTCTGGCAATGGTATTGGCAATCAAAGGTGTCTCGTGCAGGGATTCATAGTAAGCCGATTCTTCTTTGATTCCAGAAGCCACCATAGTATCGAACGCCAGTTCGACACCTGCCCGAACAAATGCGACCATCAAAACGCCATGATCAAAGTATTCTTGTTCGGCAATTTCTTGTTGTGTATTTTCTGTTTTTTCAAAAGCAGTTTCTCCTGTGGCAGCGCGCCAAGTCAAAAGATTTACATCATCATTGGCCCAGTCTTCCATCATGGTTTTTGAAAAATGCCCCGAGATGATGTCATCCATATGCTTTTGGAATAAGGGTGCTAAAATGGTTTTTAGCTGTTCGGATAATTCAAATGCCTTGATTTTTGCTGGATTAGACAAGCGATCCATCATATTGGTAATTCCTCCGTGTTTCAAGGCTTCTGTGATTGTTTCCCAGCCATATTGAATGAGCTTTGATGCATATCCTGGATCAATTCCTTTTTCAACCATTTTATCAAAACATAAGATTGAACCTGTTTGAAGGACGCCACAAAGGATGGTTTGTTCCCCCATCAAGTCAGACTTAACCTCTGCCACAAAAGAAGATTCTAGGACCCCAGCCCGATGACCGCCAGTGGCTACAGCATAAGCCTTGGCTTGAGCCAAACCTTGTTGCTGAGGATCGTTTTCAGGGTGTACCGCAATGAGAGTGGGAACCCCAAAACCACGCTTATACTCTTCACGTACTTCAGAACCAGGACATTTGGGAGCTACCATGATAACCGTAATATCTTCTCGAATCTCTGTCCCTTCTTCAACAATATTAAATCCATGGGAGTAAGAAAGTGTTGCACCTTTTTTCATTAAAGGCATAACGGCTTCCACCACGGGGGTATGATTTTTATCTGGTGTAAGATTGATTACTACGTCAGCAGTGGGAATCATCTCTTCATAGGTACCCACAGCAAAGTCGTTGGATACGGCGTTTTGGTAGGAGGCGCGCTTATTCTCAATGGCGCCTTTTCGCAAGGCATACGAAATATCCAAACCCGAATCTCGCATATTGAGACCTTGGTTGAGGCCTTGAGCGCCACAGCCAACAATAACAATTTTCTTTCCCGACAGAGCCGTAACACCGTCGTTGAATTCATCGGTCTCCATAAATCGACATTGTCCGAGTTGGTTGAGTTTTTCGCTGAGCGTTAGTTGATTAAAATAATTAGCCATGGTTTTGCGTTGTGCTTTATTGATTGTTTTTAAAAGTATTTAAAATTTCTGAAATCCCCATTTTGGATTTGGTGACTGAGATACGACCCGAACGGACAAATTGCAACAAACCATAGGGAGCCAGGTCATTGTATAGTTTTTCTGTTTCGTGTCGGAAACCTGTTTTTTCGATAACAAAATATTCTGGAGAAACAGTCACTATGTTGGCATGACTTTCTTTGATTACATTCTGTATGTGTCTTTCTTCAAACAGGGCACTCGACTTAACTTTGTACAAAGCCGATTCTTGAAAAATGGTTTCCTCGTCCGTATGATAAAAGGCTTTTATAACATCGACTTGCTTTTCAATTTGCCCAACTACTTTTTTGACTTTCTCCTGGCTTAGGTGAACCACTATCACAAAACGATAGACATCGGGAATTTCGGAGACCGATGTCGAAAAGCTCTCGATATTGATATGACGCTTGAGCAAAATGGCAGAAATGCGGTTAAGTAATCCCACATTATTCTCTGAATAAATTGATATGGTAAAGTGTTTTTTTTCTTCCATCTTATTCTAATCTTATATCTGATACCGAGGCGCCTGTGGGAATCATCGGGAATACATTGTCTTCTTTTTCTACACAGACTTCAAGAAAGAAGGGCTTGTCCGAAGCAATCATTTTAGCCACAGCACCATCCAAGTCTGCTCTGTCTTTAACGGAGACAGCCTCGATGTGATAGGCTTTGGCAATGGCTACAAAATCGGGATTGATCATTTCAGTTGAGGCATATCTTTTGTCAAAAAATAGCTGTTGCCACTGACGCACCATTCCAAGGAAATCATTGTTGAGCACCACAATTTTAACGGGCAACTGGGCTTGAAAAATTGTACCGAGCTCTTGAATGGTCATTTGATATCCTCCATCGCCAATAACAGCGACTACCTCACGCTCGGGAGCACCCATTTTGGCACCGATAGCTGCTGGGAGTGCAAAGCCCATTGTCCCCAAGCCACCAGAGGTAACATTGCTTTTTGATTGGGTGAATTTAGCATATCGACAAGCGACCATCTGGTGTTGTCCCACGTCCGTAACAATGACCGCGTCTCCTTTCGAGTGTTTGTTGATAGCGGCAATGGCCTCACCCATCGTCAATCCAGCTTTGGTGGGATTGATATCTTTATTAATGACCTTTTCAAACTCGGTTTGATAGTGGTCGTCAAATTGTGCACGCCAGCTACTGTGATCATTGGCGGTGACCAAGGGAAGTAGTTGCGTTAGGCTTTCTTTACAATCACCAAGAACAGCTACATCTGCTTTGACATTTTTATCAATTTCGGCAGGATCAATCTCCAAGTGGATGACTTTGGCTTGTGTGGCATATGTATCAAGATTGCCAGTGACTCGATCATCAAAGCGCATACCAATGGCAATTAGTACGTCGCATTCGTTGGTCAGCAAGTTTGGACCGTAATTTCCATGCATCCCGACCATACCGACATTGTGGGGATGATCGGTTGGAAGGCCTGACAATCCTAGAATGGTCCAAGCTGCAGGGATATCTGTTTTTTCTACAAAGGCTTGAAAAACCGTTTCGGCATTGCCCAAGATGACCCCTTGTCCCCAAACAATCATGGGCTTTTTGGCCTGATTGATCAATTCGGCTGCTGCTGCAACTGCTGATTTTTCTATTACTGGTCGAGGGGCATAGCTGCGAATTCCTTTACAAGTTTCGTACTGATAATCGAAAGTGTCAAACTGTGCATTTTTGGTGATATCGATCAAAACGGGACCTGGGCGTCCAGAACGGGCAATGTAAAAAGCTTTGGCTAAAATTTCTGGAATTTCTTCGGCCCGCGTGATCTGATAATTCCATTTCGTTACGGGGGTTGAAATGCCTATGATATCCGTTTCTTGAAAGGCATCGGATCCCAAAAGATGATAAGCAACCTGACCAGTGATACAGACCATGGGGGTAGAATCGATTTGTGCATCGGCAATACCAGTAACTAAGTTGGTTGCCCCAGGTCCAGAAGTAGCCATGGCTACACCGACTTTTCCTGAGGTACGGGCATAACCTTGAGCCATGTGCGTAGCCCCCTGCTCATGGCGGGTCAACACGTGATTAAGTTCTTTTTGAAACTTATACAACTCATCGTAAATCGGCATAATGGCACCACCAGGATACCCATAGACCAAATCAACCCCTTCGGCAAGCAGACAGCGTATGACTGCTTCAGCACCAGAGATATGCATACTTTTTGCTTTTGTTGTTGCCATAATTTATTGATCTGTAACGCAGCCTTCTGAGGCGGTCGCTACATTTTTGATGTATTTATACAACACCCCATTTTGAAATTTGTAAGCTGGTTGTTGCCATTGTTGTTTTCGCTCTTGCCATTCGGCATCTGTTAGGGCCACACTCAGGGTATTGGCCTCTGCATCAATGGTGATCACATCGCCTGTTTGGACAAGAGCCAGCGGCCCGCCCTCTTGGGCTTCGGGGACAATATGTCCAACTACAAAACCATGAGTCCCTCCAGAAAAACGACCATCTGTAATCAGGGCTACAGATTGGCCAAGACCCGCTCCCATGATGGCGGCGGTAGGCTTAAGCATTTCTGGCATACCAGGTCCACCCTTGGGGCCTTCGTAGCGTATCACGACTACCTCACCCGCTTGCACCTCTCCATTTTTGATCCCTGCATTGGCATCAAATTCACCATCATAAACCCGTGCCGGACCTTCAAATCGCAAGCCCTCTTTCCCTGTTATTTTGGCCACAGAACCATCAGGGGCAAGATTGCCTTTAAGGATTCGAATGTGACCCGTAGGCTTGATTGGATTGGAAAGCGGACGAATGATTTGTTGTCCTTCTTTCAAACCAGGAACTTCCGCCAGATTCTCTGCTAGGGTTTTACCTGTTACGGTCAAACAATCACCATGGAGTAAGTCATTGTTCAGCATAAATTTCAATACAGCTGGCACCCCGCCAACGGCATGAAGGTCTTTCATCAAAAACTTTCCACTGGGTTTTAAGTCAGCTAAAAAAGGAGTGGTATCGCTGATGCGCTGAAAGTCATCGATTGTCAAATCAATCCCAGCGGATTTGGCAATAGCCAAAAAGTGTAATACGGCATTGGTAGATCCTCCCAAAATTGCAATGAGTCGCAACGCATTTTCCAAAGATTTTCGGGTGACAATATCTCTGGGTTTTAGGTCTTTTTGAAGCAGGTTTAGTAGATACCGACCGACCTCTTGGCATTCCAGATTTTTTTCCCGGCTGATTGCCGGATTTGAAGAATTATAGGGTATAGCCATCCCGAGGGCTTCGATAGCAGAAGCCATGGTATTGGCTGTATACATTCCGCCACAGGCACCTGCGCCTGGGCAGGCATTTTTGATCACATTTTTATATTCTTTTTCGTCTATGGTTCCAGCGACTTTTTCGCCCCAAGCCTCAAAAGCTGAGACGACATCGAGTTCTTTACCATTGTGGCATCCCGAATCTATTGTACCTCCATACACCAAAATACTGGGGCGGTTGAGCCGCAACATGGCCATCAGCGCACCTGGCATATTTTTATCACAACCCACAACGGTTACAACCCCGTCATAAGACATGGCTTGAACTACCGTTTCAACAGAGTCGGCAATCACATCTCTGGAGGGCAATGAAAACCGCATACCAGGAGTTCCCATAGAAATCCCGTCGCTGACACCTATGGTGTTAAAAATAAGTCCAACCAATTCCTCCTGGGGAATCCCCTTTTTGATTTGCTCTGAAAGGGCATTGAGGTGCATGTTACAAGGATTACCCTCATAACCAGTACTAGCGATCCCGATCAGGGGTTTTTGAAAATCATCATCGGTCAATCCAATTGCATGAAGCATGGCTTGCGCTGCTGGTTGCGTTGGATCTTGTGTAACTTGATGGCTGAATTTATTGAGTCTTTTCATATATCTTACGAAAGTATGTTGGTTGGCTTGGCTTTTGAAACCTAAGTTGCGGGGACTATTATAGTCAATCCCTAGGATATGATGCTAAATAATTGTATTTCAGTTTTTTAATGCGTGTAAATTCATACATCCAAAGGGAACATAAATTCCTTTTCATGGCTGGATAGATGATTTTAGTCGCAAAAATAAAAAGGATTCCAAAGAGTTAGCGATATTTGGACAAAGTATTTGCATGAAAAAGAAAACAGTTACCGAAGCCATTCAATATCGGCGCTCGGTTCGTATTCAGAGTGACAAACCGATTGACAAAGATACGGTCAAGGCTTGCATAAAAAATGCCACATTGGCCCCCAATAGCAGCAATATGCAACTGTGGGAATTTTATCATATCGTACAGCAAGCCACTCAAAAAAAGATAGCGGCAGCCTGTTTTAATCAACCTGCGGCCAAAACTGCTCCGCAGTTGGTTGTTGCTGTTGTTCGGAGAGACTTGTGGCCCCAACGCTTGGCAGCCCTGATTGAAAATATGCGCCAGGGATTTGAAAAAGCGCCAGCGCGCAATCCAGAAAAAGAAGCCAAAGCCTTGGCTTATTTGGAAAATGACCTGCCTAAAATCTATCAATCCAAGAGTCGCTGGCAACGCTGGAAAGAGAAAAGACAGATGGAGCAAAAAGGGATGTCAGGGGCTGTTTATCGTGAAATTGGCGCTGATGATCTCAAGGTGATTGGTCACAAAAGTGTGGCACTAGCGGCACAAAACTTTATGATCAGTATGGCCGAGGTGGGCTATGACACTTGTCCCATGGAAGGTTTTGATTCCAAGCGAGTCAAGGCCATTTTGGACCTGCCCGAGGAAGCCGAAATCAGTATGGTCATTGGCTGTGGTGTCCGCGCCACAAATGGCGTATATGGTTCGCAGTTTCGCCTGCCCTTAGAAAGCGTTTACTTTGAAAAGTAAGCTTTAACCAGCCCATTGCAATTGCAGTTTTTTTCCACTCGCTTGTTGCGCCAAGAAATTGATAGCGGCTGGATCCAATTGTAAAATCCGCAAATACCCCCCTGTAACCTGCCCATCTTGCATGGCGACCAGCAGATTGCCCCCAGGGGTGAGTTGTACAGTCCCTGGTACAACAATCCCACTCAGGGGTTGGTTATCGCTTTTTGGCAAAGCGGCTTCGATGCGGTATCCCATTCGATTATTGGACCCCAAAAGCATGGTTGTTGAAAATAAGGCCTCGCGGATGGCAGCGGGACAGGCATCCCAATCCAAACCCTTGTGGACCAATAACTTATCTTCTTGATGCAGCGAAGCAATCGGACCTTTGGAAACTTTAGATGGGGGTACTGTGGTGGCTGACGTAGGATGAAAGTAGAGCTTTTCACCTTTTTCAAGGGTGGCCGAGGGGCTGATGGGATAAAACTGCGCCCGACTGCCCAGATAAATTTCCGTTTGCAATCCGCCTTGAAAAGCCAAATAGCTTCGTACGCCCTTTTCGGTTTGCCCCAAACTGAGTACGTCGCCCACATCACAAAATAGACCGCTATCCATTTGTTGTTTGACCTTGTTTTTTTCAATGGATATCTGTGCCCCACTGACACTAACCCATGTGGGGTCATTGAATAAAAGTGTTGGACCCATTTGGGTGATCTCCAAACAAGCCGCATCCTCAGGATTGCCTAAAACAGCGTTAGCCTGAGTAAAACTTTCTCGGTCCATCGGTCCAGAAACAGGCACGCCCCGGTGCCGCCACCCTATCCGACCGCCGTCTTGAACAGAGGTGTACATGCCCGTTTCGATAACTTTACAAAAGGATCGCATCGTCACTGGATTGGGGTAAATTGTTATACTGCTGCTGCCAGTATTTCATTTCACTAGCACTAACCGATTTCCATAGGATACGATCACCAGGCGCCAGGAAAAAGGCAGGGGATCGATTTCGGTCAAAAAGAGCAATGGGGGTTTGTCCTATCAGCTGCCACCCCCCCGGGCTGACCTGGGGGTAGATGCCAACATAACGCTCACCGACAGCCACACTTCCTGCTGGGACCTGCAAGCGGGGTTCGTCTTTACGCGCAAGACGCATGGCTGGCGGCAAGCCTCCCATATACACAAAACCTGGCATAAAACCATAAAAAGCCGCATACAAAGGCTGGGCTACAAACTGTTCTTGATAGGCTTGCAGTTGTGACGGATCTCCCTTAAAATATTGGAACAAATCGCCCCTGTCAGAATGATCCCACAAAAGTGGAAAAACCCAGGACTGGAATCGCATTTCCTTTTGCCCGATGGTTTTTTGCCAAGTTTTCTCCAAGCGTTTTTCTGTAGTTTTCTTCGCCATTTTCACGCTAAAAAAAAGTAAGATCCCACGTGGCTCTGATTGAATTTCAAGGAGTTGGTCTTTCCATTCGTTTTGGAGTAAACCAATCCAGTACCGCAACAGAAGAACTTCATACTGCGTCGCTAGCGGTAGGTCAAAGACCACAAAACACTGAACGGGAGAAAGCCATTGGAGCTGAAAATTCATATACGGAAATATTGGGCCAATAAGCGGGCATGAGACAAAGCATTGGGCGTGTCACTGTGCAAACAAAGGGTTTGGCAATTTAGGGGAATGGTTTTTCCACCAGCGGTTACCACTTGCCCTTGGTGGAGGGCTTTGGCCTGCTGTAAAATGGCTTCGGACTGGGTTAAAACAGCCTGCGGTTCTTGGCGGGAGAGCAATTCCCCAGCGTCGGTATAGCGCCGATCAACAAAGCCTTCTTGCCAAACGGTTACACCAGCAGCCTGTAGTTGTTCCACCCAAGGACTACCTGCCAAAGCATAGACCACCCCGCGAAAATCAAGCGCTTCCAAAACCTTGAGAAACAGCACCCCCAATTCCCTGTCATGAACAAGGTCGTTGTACAACGCACCGTGGGGTTTGATGTGGTGCCAAGACATGTTCAGGTCATTTAAACAAGCACGAAACAACTCCAATTGTTCCAGCAGGGTCGTTTGCAAATCTTCTGCTGACATGCTAAAGCTCTTGCGACCAAAATATTCGATATCGGGATAAGAAGGATGGGCACCCACCGCTACGCTTGCCTGTTGGGCCCAAAGCAAGGTTTGACGAATACTGTCCCTATCACCTGCGTGTCCGCCACAGGCGATGTTGCATGACGTAATGCAATCAAGCATTGCCCGGTCATCCTTTCCGCCTTCGCCTATATCTGCATTAAAATCCATCATGCACTAAAATACGAAATAGCTTTGAGTTCAGTTTGCGTAGCTCATCAGCGCCCTGAGGGGTAGGCGGGAAAAGAGTATTCAAAACCTAAAGTCTGACAGTATACATCCACTTGGCTTCAGAAAGCTGTAAGGAAATCAATACCCTGTTTAGTGTTTTATGGGTTCTACTACCCACATGAAAACGAACGACTGCTTTACTTTCCCTACAATAGGCACTAACCACCCAGATCAACCTTCCTTTTTTTTTATAAAAGTCCGGAGTTCGTCTACTTCATAGGTTTTTCCTTTAACCAATACAGGCTCTTTAATCTCGGCAGCTATTCGTTTTTTTCGGGCAATCAAAGTAGTGGGGGAGATACCTAAAAGTCTGGCCGTAACCCGAATCCCAACCCCGTCTCCGTCGTTGTCCTGATAAAAGGTACGCTCGCTTTGGACACTGGCATCATTGTCATTGCAATCCCCGCTTGAAGTCACCAAACCACTCCCTGGCGATCCACAAGAAGTCTGTCTTTGGGAGCCCCCCACCCCATCGCCATCTGAATCATAATACCAGGTTTCATCTCGCTGAACAGATCTGTCGTTGTCGTCGCAGTCCTCACGACTATTGGAGGTGTAATATCTCGGTGGGCTGCCACAAGTATATATCACATTACCCGAATGGCCTTGTCCACAGCCAGAATCGATGTGATCTGTGTAGGCCAATGAACGGTCTGCGGACTGCCAATTTGCGGCATAACCATCTTCGTCTCCGTCATAATAGTAATAGCTTCCAGAACACGAACATTGCCCATACAGTCCCCAGCCTGTTCCCAAAAAGGCCACAACGAGACAACAGAACAAACGTAGGTTTGCCATAAGGGGTAAAAAATGGGGTTTATACCGCCCTAGTTAGGACCAATTTGGGAAACCGCCAAGCCGTCAGTCCATAGATTTGCCCTGTTGGTCTCTTTTTTTATAAAAAATAGGCTAAAAAAGGGGTTTCTGGCTTACTATATTGATTTGGCTAAAATAAGCCCTTCGAAAAATGACAATCGTACCCCAGCAGTTCCAAAAAACCAATTCACAACAACCCCCATAGGGTTTTTCCACTTAACACCAAAAACACACAAAAAACGATAAAAAGGATAGCTGTCAACCAGGGGGTTCGTTGGATTCGCCAAACCAGATAGGCCAAAAACAAAATAATAAAAGGCAGTAAAAGCGCATTGGCCCATTGGGCAAATTGAATCAAGAGCGTAGGGGTAAACTCTAGGGATAGGGCTGCCAGTCCAAAAATCAGGACGAATAAGGGAACGGCTTTGGTTTTGGGTGCATCTGCTGGCCAGCCCATGCTTTCTTGTACAACAAAAGCAGCTGCCAATGGAGCGGTTAGGGCTGAACTAAAGCCGGCAGCAAACAAGCCCAAGCCCACCAAATAGCGGGCCGCTTCTCCAAAAAGGGGGGTCAACGCCTGGGCCAAATCGGCAGCATTGCGGATGGCTGCAGCTGGAGCTACCGAAGCCGCAACAACAACTGCCATTGAAATCAACCCGCCCAGGCCTATGGCCATCAAACTGTCGTTGCGCAAAGCTGTCTGGGAACCAAACTGCTGCTTGTCTTTCGATAATGCTGCGTGCAAAAACAAATTATAGGGCACCATGGTTGTTCCCACCACGGCCATGATGGTAAATAGAGAACCCTGTGGAACCCTGGGCACCAATAGAGCTTTAAAAAGTGGAACTAATGAAGGGCCCACCCAAAAGGCAGTAACCAAAAAAGAAATGCTCATCAAAACCACCACGCCCAACATCAGTTTTTTGATCCATTGGGGGTTGCCTACCCACAGGAAAAAAGCCAAAGCCAGCCCAATGAAAATCAAAGCGGGATAATGGGCAACACGGGTATATGCTACTGGTAAAAAAACTTTCAATCCCAATAAGGCACCTGTGATGTTGCCCGCCTCATAGGCCGTATTCCCCAGGCCAATAGCAGCTACAATGGCTGTCAAAACAACAAGGCGGAAGCTGCGGTTGGGACTGTGATGGTGGACCAGTTCCACCAAGCCCATTCCTGAGTTCCAACTCAATCTTGCCACCAATGTTTGTAAAAAAGCGGTAAGCAAGATGGAAAGAAAAACAGCCCACAGCAGTTCCAATCCATAGCTAGCCCCTGCAACGGTGCAAACGGTCAGCGTTCCTGGACCGATAAAGGCGGCGGTAACAAGGATTCCTGGGCCCAAGCGATAGGAGGACATATTTTTGTTTTGTGGTCAAATTAAACAAATTATCCCAACCAGCCCTCTCGATCCAGACTGCGGTATTGAATGGCTTCGGCTATGTGTTGGCTTTCAATCTTTGTTTTACTGTCCAAATCAGCAATCGTTCGTGCCACTTTTAAAATCCGATCGTAGGCTCTTGCCGATAGCCCTAATCGTTCCATAGCGGTCTTGATCAGTTGTTGTGACGCCAGATCCAGCCCACAATATTTCCGAATTTGGCGGGTTGTCATTTGGGCATTGTAGTGCAAGTCATCAAAGGCTTTAAATCGAAGGGTTTGTTGTTGTCGAGCCTGATTAACCCGCTGGCGGATCTGGGCCGAACATTCTCCTTTTTGCTTGGCAGCCAATTTTTCAAAGGGCACCGGTTCCACTTCAATGTGGAGGTCGATACGGTCTAATAAGGGTCCTGAAATTTTCCCCAAATAACGTTGCATTTCCTGTGGGCTGTTCCCGCCTTTTTCAGTTGCAAAATATCCGGAGGGACTGGGATTCATGCTCGCAACCAACATAAATGAACTGGGGTAGGTTACGGTAAATTTTGCCCTGGAGATGGTTACTTCCCGGTCTTCTAAGGGTTGGCGCATCACCTCTAAAACGGAACGCTTGAATTCGGGTAGCTCGTCTAAAAACAAAACCCCATTGTGGGCCAAAGAAATCTCACCAGGTTGGGGATATTGCCCTCCACCGACTAAAGCCATATCGGAAATGGTGTGGTGGGGCGACCGAAAAGGACGCATTGAAATCAGTCCCTGTTGGTTGTTGCGTCCGACCACTGAGTGGATTTTGGTAGTTTCCAAGGCTTCACGGAGCGTCATAGGAGGCAAAATAGAGGGCAAGCGTTTGGCCAACATGGTTTTCCCTGCGCCTGGCGGACCAATCAATATTATATTGTGTCCCCCAGCTGCTGCAATTTCCATACATCGTTTGACACTTTCCTGTCCCCGAACATCGGAAAAGTCGTGCTCAGGATACTTTAGCTGTTCGGCAAAGGTTTTGCGGGTATCAACTTCCAAGGGTTGTAAATCACTATCTCCCTTAAAAAAATTGACCACCTCACGCAAATGGGATACGGCATACACTTCGAGATCATTTACAATAGCTGCTTCAGGTGCATTTTCCTGGGGAAGGAGAAAGCCTTTAAAACCAGCTTGCTGGGCATAGATAGCTATGGGTAGCGCGCCTTTGATGGGGCGAATACTACCATCCAAAGCCAGTTCGCCCATCAATAAATAATCGCCCAACGCATCGGTAGGCAATTGACCCGAAGCCGCCAGGATGCCAACCGCTAGGGTCAGGTCATAGGCTGAGCCTTCCTTGCGCTGATCGGCAGGAGCCATATTGATTGTGATTTTCTTGCCTGGAAATTTGTATTGATTGTTTTGAAAAGCTGCTGCAATGCGGTAATTGCTTTCTCGAACCGCATTGTCGGGCAGACCAACCAGATGATAGCCAATGCCACCGCTGCAGTTGACTTCGATGGTGATGGGCTGGGCCGATACGCCCATAACGGCACTGCCGTGAAGTTGAACAAGCATAGGTTTGGTTTTGGGTTGTGTTAAAGGTATAAAGATTCATGAACTACACTAACCCTTTACTTTCTAATTCCACATACTGACTCCTAGCCGTTGTGTTGTACCATTATCTTCATAAATCCCGCAGGGAGATTTCTTACCAAAAAAAGCAGGCTGGAAAGTCTAAGATGCCTGCTGTGTCCGTGGGCTGGCGTTTGTGTGTAAACGAACTAAATTAAAAGCCCAATCGAATTCCCCCGAAAAATGAGCGCTCGGGAGCAGGCTCAAAATACCGCTGTCCAAAGGCATTGAGCCGAACATTGTCCGAATATCGGGCGTTGGTCAGGTTTTGAAAGCCGAAATACAACTGTCCCGCTGTCCAGAATGGTAGGGTCCAACTGGCGTCACCATGCAAAAGCATCACTGCATCCGCTTGGGTCAAGTTGGCATCATCAGCAAAAAAAGCCCCCCGGTATTGGAGCACCCAGCGAAACTGCCAACTCGATTTAGGCTTGTGGTATAACTGTACATTGCCTTGGTGCTGGGGGATACCCGGGAGTCGGTTGCCAGTAAAATCTCCGTTGGGCAGTTCATAGGCGGTGTAGGTAAAATTGGAATAGCTGTATTGCGTGCGAAGCTGCCAAGTCTGGGTCATTTGAAGGTTGTAGCTTAACTCCAAGCCCTGGCGTTTCGCTTTTCCGGCATTTCTAAAAAAAGTACGACCAGGATAGGCTTCCACCTCATAGGGAACTATGGCGTTGCGGCTGTCTATATTAAAAATAGTCAGCTGCAACTGCTGCCAAGCTGACTGCCAGCCATAGCCCAACTCATAAGTCAGAGCCGTTTGTGGTTGAAGCCCACTATTAAATCCACCGCCGCCACTTGGATTGGCTGACAATTCGCTCAATACCGGGGTTTCATAACTGCTACTGCTATTGATAAATAAGCGATGTTTTGGGTTGAGACGAAAATTGACACCCAAACTGTAATTCCAACTCGGTAAGAACAACTGGTCAGACGCATCCCCATTTTCTAAAAAATGATCGTCAATCGCCAATCGGTTTCGGTCGTAGCGCAAGCCTCCCATAAAGGTCCATTGTTGCCATTGCAGATCATCGAATAGCGCCAGTCCCCAATTGTTAAATTGCTCATTTTGATCTAGGGTGGCACTTCCTTTTTCCCCTTGTAGATTACGAAACCGCTGTCGGTGGTCTTCTTGCCAGGCTCCTTCAAAATTCAAACGTAGATGGTTGGTGGCTTGTCCTGCGCTCAACTTATGCTGCAAGCTTCCACCGCCTCCGGCGTAATTCCTTTTTAAATCGACAAGCCCCCCAAATTCAAAGGGTAAAAAACCCAAAAAGTCACGGTGCGTAAAAAAAGTATGGGCTTGATACTGCCAATTTCCTTTTTCGAACTGCCAAGCGGCACCCGTTTTTAATTGACTTACCGCTTCTCCTGCTTGGTAGTCAACATTGCGTTGGCGGGCTTGACGGCGATTGTTAACCACATCCTCAGCTGTGATTCCCCCTGGGTCTTGGGCTGTAGGACTATGGGCATAATTGATCAAAAATGTAAATTGGCCCAATTCATCCCAATGTTGTTTGATTTTAAGATTGACACCCAAGTTTTCAAAACGGCTGTGTGAACGGTATCCCTCTTGTTGGGTATGCCCCACTACAGTACTTATCAGGGTGTTTGACTGTTGAAATGCCGACTGTACTTGCCATTGGCGGAAACCAAAACTCCCTCCGCCAAGAGCGGTCTTTAGGGTCGATCCAGATAAACTGTCGGAGGTTGCAATAGCGATGACCCCCCCAGATGCATTGCCGTATAAACTGGCTGCACCACCACGAATCAATTCAATCTGTTCAATCGCCCCCAAATTTAAATTGTCCACCTGCCCTTGGCCATCGGGAGTGGTTTCTGGGATGCCATCCACCAAGATCTTAATACCCCGGATACCAAAGGCTGCTCGGGCACCAAATCCACGGATGGAAACCCGAAGGTCTTGCGCAAAATTTTGTGTATTTAGTGCCAGCACGCCAGGAAAGTCTAGTAGATAATCGGCCAGAGTCAGCTGCTGTCTTTGGTCTTGTGTTCCAGCATAATTGGCTTGCGAGACAGAAAAAGGCAGCTGATTTTGCTGTTTTGGTATGCGATAAGCAGTCACTGTGACACTATCCAGTGCAATGGTCGTAGAACTTGTTTGGGCTTGGAGTCCGACAAAACACAAATACAAGCCTAGGAACTCTAATCTGAAAAAGCGGTCCATCCTAAAGTTAGCCATTGTTGAAAACTTGTCGTGTCGGTGTACTGAATCGAAGGACCCAATATGCGGCCCTCTGCCGTAAGTAAAACATAAAAAGGCTGGGAAGCGGATTGGAAATTTAAGGCTTGGAACGCAGCCCACTTCTCGCCAACTGTATCTATTTTACGCAAACTCCCATTGGGGTTGGGCAAAGAGAATTGCTCGGCCGCAACCAATGGTTCTCGATCATCAACATACAGTGATATCAGAATAAATTTTTCTTTTAAGAGTGAATAAACTTGCGGATCCGACCATACATTTTCTTCCATTTTACGACAGTTAACACAAGCCCAGCCCGTAAAATCGAGTAAAATAGGCTTGTTGGCAGCTGCAGCAACGGCACGTCCCGTTTCAAAATCCTTGTAACAGTCTAAGCCCAAAGGACAGTCTGAGTCTTGCTGACGGAGGGAATAAAATTCTGGTGGGGGGAAACCACTCAACAGTGTCAATTTATTATCACTTGATATCAATCCCAAAAAAAGGTAAGAAGTACCTACCAGGGCAAAGAAAGCAACTACTTTTCTACCGAAGGACAAGGGCATTTTAACTTCATGGGGAAATCGATAAATGCCAAACAAGTACAATGTCAACCCGAAGGCCAATAACGTCCAAATACCAATGAACAACTCCCTTTTGAGCAAGCCCCAGTGGGCTACCAAATCAGCATTGGACAAGAATTTAAGTGCCAAGGCAAGTTCAAGAAATCCCAGAGTGACTTTTACTGTAGTCATCCATCCGCCTGATTGCGGTAGGGCTTGTAACCACTTGGGGAAAAGAGCAAAAAAAGCAAAGGGAAAAGCGAGTGCTACACCAAAACCCAACATGCCGTAGGTGAGTTGTAACGCCCCAGAACTACCACCCAGCGATCCAGCCAACAGGGACCCCAAGATCGGCCCCGTACAAGAAAAAGAAACGATGGCCAAGGTCAGCGCCATAAAAAAAACGCCTATTACCCCCTGCCATTGGGAGGCTGCATCAGAACGTGAACCCCAAGCCGTAGGCAGGGTCAATTCAAAATAACCAAAAAATGAAAAAGCAAAAACCACAAACACCGCAAAAAAGACCACGTTCAATCCAACATTCGTAGAAATTGTATTTAAAAACTCTGGGTTTAAGTTATCCAGAAGGTGAAAAGGAAGACTTAATAAAGCATAAATCAAAACAATAAAAAACCCGTAAAGAAGTGCCTGTCCTGTTCCTTTCCCTGGCTGGTCTTGTTGTTTCAGAAAAAAGGAAACTGTCAATGGAATCATTGGAAAAACACAAGGGGTTAACAGGGCCAACAGCCCCCCTAGCAGTCCCAAAACAAAAAGCCGACCATAATCATTTTTATCGCCACCTACAGTGCTTCCAAGAAGTGCTTTATCCTTTAAATCCAAAAGTAGCGCTTGGGCTTTCACTTGACTAGCCGCACTTGGCGCTTGTGCATCCACAAGCTTTTTCCCATCCAATGAGAATCGAAAAGGTTCTGTTCTGAATATACAAAGCTTGTCGTCGCAAGCTTGGTAGTTGATTTCGCCCTCAATGCGTGACAAAGCGGGATCGTTTATTTTCAATCGCTGTGTAAAAATAGCCTGGTTCTCGAAAAAAGTTAGGTCCATTTCAAAAACGGTATCAAAAGCCGTTTTACTTTCTGATTCTTTTGTATTACCGTCTAAACTAAAACGCTCCCCTTCGCCGAGGTATGTTATTTCAGTAGGAACAGCCCCCTCAGGATTGGAGAACTGGGAATACAAATGCCAGGTAGAATCGATAGTGGCTATGTGCTGTATATCATAGGTTTGTGGAGCGACTTGAGTTAGTTGGTGTACCCATTTCACAGGTTCTTGTGCCCAACTCATGACTGTACTCAAAAACAGCCCTACAGCAATCATCTTTTTCATGCGCCAAAGGTAATCAAAACTCCTGCAGTGCTCTTGGGTGTATGGACAAATTTTCTGTTGGCACGGCGCCCGACAATCCAAATCACTTCAGACCCCTGACAAAGCAACCACTGTGTTTCTTTTTCCAGTTGGGTGTATTTTTCATCTTTAAAATACTTACTGATTTTTTTTCGCCCTTGCATCCCAACGGGATACATAAAATCGCCTGGATTTTTTTTTCGAAGTACCACAGGAAAACGAATGGTGTTGGGGTCTAGATAGACTTGATTGCTATCGCTTCTATCATGTGGCTTTTGACTGAGAACCAAAGGAAGGCCTTTTTGATTAAAATCATCCCAGCCATTCAAGTGAAAAAGTAGGGCTTCTGTTTGACTGCCACGTGCTAGTAGTGTGAGGTGGCTGCGTTCTTTGTTAAGCCGATGGGTGCCAGATTCTAAAAATTTACCTGATTGTGTCGCTGCTAATTTGAATACTTCTTGGGCATCAAAACCATAGGGTGCCAACAATTGATGCATCCAAAATATTGGCATGGGATGTGCTAATAGGGCTGTCAGATCTATGCGAATATGCGCTTCTTGGACTTGCCAGTATTTGTCTTTCCAAATTGCTATTTGATGGTCCACAAAGGATTGCTGCTGCTGCATCAAAGAGAGTGTTTTCTGGAAATTGTTTGGTAGCTGTGGAAACTCTTCTTCAAGGGCTGGAACAACTTGATGTCGAATCCGATTGCGCCGATACGTATCTGAGGTATTGGAGGTGTCTTCACACCAGTTAATTTTTTCACTATGAGCAAAAGCAAGGATTTCCTTTTTTGTAAAAGGAAGTAAAGGACGCATTATACTGGTATTGTTCGCCGGTATCCCGCATAACCCTTTTGGTCCCGTCCCCCGAAAAGAATGCATGAGGAAAGTCTCTACCTGATCATTTAAATGGTGGGCCGTAAGAATCCAGTCAAGTCCGTGTTTTTTTTGCAGACTTTCAAACCAATCATAACGCAGTTCGCGGGCCATCAACTGAATGGATTTTTTCTCTTTTTGTGCCCTGGCTGCCGTATCGAATTTTTGTGTGTAAAATGGTAGCTGATTTTCAGTGGCCCACTGCTGTAAAAACTGAGCTTCCTGTTCAGCTTCAGGTCGCAATTGAAAATTGGCATATGCCACTGAAAAAGATAAGTTGCATTGCAGTAAAAGTGTGCTTAACACCATACTATCTACGCCAGAACTATTCGCAACCAGTAAGTTGGCCCCAAAAAGATTTGGGAAATTATTACGAATATGAGATTCAAACTCCTTTTTCACAGACCAAAATTACGGATTTATCATTGCTACCCGAATCAGGGATTCAAAATCATAAAAATTTCAGGCAGTCCAGCACTTAAAAAAAAAGATTGTACTTTTACAATATGCAAACGAATCAACCAAACTATCACTCAGCTATAGTTTTCATCCGCCGCCCGCGCCGTCGCCCCTAGGGGTAGTTTGCTAATATATCGAACCCAGGTGCGTCCGGGTTCTTCTCTCCAAAATTTTTTTCAACCAATACTTTAATCAAATACCATTTTGCATGGATATTACCATTGCAGATTCTAGACATATACATTTTTCAGCAGCAATTAGTCAGGAAATTGACACTTCTGCCAAAGTCAGAGGCACTGGGATAGCGCGACGCACCCCCGCCTATATCGCTTCAAAAATCGAAAATCAACAAGCCATCATTGCCGTCGACAAAGACAAAATAGCAGGCTTCTGCTACATTGAAGTGTGGGGACAGGGGCGGTATTTGGCCCATTCGGGACTGATTGTTTTTCCTGCGTACCGAGGAAAAGGTCTGGCCAAAGCCATCAAAGAGAAAACCCTAATCCACTCGCAAAAGTGCTACCCAACCGCTAAAATTTTTGGTATCACAACAGGAAAAGCAGTTATGAAAATTAACTCTCAACTCGGCTACAAGCCTGTTCATTTTTCAGAACTAACCGATGATATCGAATTCTGGAATGGCTGTCAAAGTTGCAAAAACTATGACGTTTTGATTCGCACCCAACGCAGTATGTGTCTATGTACAGGTATGTTATATCAAGGTCCTTCACTTGAAGAAAAAAAACAAAAATCTAAATGGAAACAGCTGTTTTCCACCAAAAAAATTAACCAATGAAAAAATTAGTACTTGCTTACAGTGGGGGTTTGGATACGTCATATTGTCTGCGTCAACTGAGTCAAGAAGGTTATGCCATACATGCGATTAGTATCAATACGGGTGGTTTTTCGGATACGGAAGTAATTGAGATGGAAAAACGTGCCTATGCACTCGGGGCCACACACTTTCAAAATATCGATGCGCTCGACAACTATTACGATCGAATTGTACAGTATCTGCTTTATGGGAATGTCCTTAGAAATGGGACCTACCCCCTTTCCGTATCGGCTGAACGCATCATACAGGGTATGGAAATCATCGCTTATGCTCAACAAATTGACGCCACCGCCATTGCTCATGGCAGTACGGGCGCAGGTAATGACCAAGTCCGTTTTGATATGATCTTTCAAATTCTAGCGCCAGACATGGATATCATCACCCCTATTCGTGATCAGCAACTATCGCGTCAGCAAGAGATTACTTACCTCCAAAAAGAGGGCTTTCAAATGTCTTGGGAAAAAGCCCAGTATTCGATCAACAAAGGTTTATGGGGAACAAGTGTCGGAGGAACAGAAACCCTGACTTCTGATCAAGCCCTACCCGAAAAAGCCTATCCATCCCAACTAATAAAAAAAGATAGTGAAAGCCTAACACTTCACTTTGAGAAAGGGGCACCAGTTGGTATCAACAGCCACTTCAGCAAGCCTGTATCAATCATTCAAGCCTTAGCAGAAATAGCGGCTCCTTACGCTATTGGTAGGGATGTGCATGTGGGAGATACCATTGTAGGAATCAAAGGGCGGGTTGGATTTGAAGCCGCGGCACCCCTGATCCTGATTAAGGCCCATCAATTATTGGAAAAACACACCCTCAGTAAATGGCAGCAATTCCAAAAAGACCAAATGGCACAGTTTTATGGGATGCAATTACACGAGGGACATTACCTCGATCCAGTCATGCGAGACATAGAAGCCTTTTTACAATCAAGCCAGGACAAAGTTACTGGGCAAGTAAAAGTGAAACTACATCCCTACCGTTTTGAACTTGAGGGCATTGTGTCGAGCCATGATTTGATGCAAACTCAGTTTGGTAGTTATGGGGAAATGAACAAAGCATGGTCTGCCGCAGAAGCGAAAGGATTTATCAAAATCCTAGCTACCTCAAATAAAATATATCACACTGTAAATAAAGAATCATGAAAAGTATAGGTATTATTGGTGGTTCGGGGATGACAGGCGGGGAGCTTATCCGGCTTGTATTACACCACCCTGCACTTAACCTTGACTTTGTATATTCCTCTACCCGACCAGGAACGGCACTTTCAGCCACCCATCCTGATTTACTCGGTCAAACCGAGCTACTGTTTACTGACCAAATCAATCCCGAAGTTGATGTGCTTTTCCTTTGTTTGGGGCACGGGCATTCCAAAACATTTTTGGAAACCCACCCAATAAATAAAAGTACCATTGTCATTGATTTGAGTAATGAGTTTAGACTCCAGTCCAGCGCTCGTTTTAAAACCCAATCGTTTGTTTATGGTTTGCCTGAATATCAGCGTTCATCTATCAAAAAAGCGCAATACATTGCCAACCCAGGATGTTTTGCTACTGCCATTCAATTGGCCCTTCTTCCATTGGCACAAAATGGATGGCTTCAGGCAGCTGTTCATATCAATGCTGTTACGGGTAGTACAGGGGCTGGTGCGGGACTTAGTGCTACTACGCATTTTAGTTGGCGTACCCAAAATGTTTCATGGTACAAACCCTTTACCCACCAACATTTGGGAGAAATAAAAGAGACCTTGTTCAACAGTCAGCCTGAGCAAGAATTGCTTTTTCTACCCCAAAGAGGAAATTTTACACGCGGCATTTTTGCTACGGCTTACACGCATTTCAATGAAAGCATAGAAATCGCCCAACAGCTCTATCAGGATTACTATTCAAGTCATCCCTTTACCCAAGTCGCAACCCAAGAAGTACACCTCAAACAGGTGGTCAATACCAATCAGTGCCACTTGCATTTGCATCGTTATAAGGACTATTTAATGGTCTCTGCTGTAATTGATAACCTGCTCAAGGGGGCATCGGGGCAAGCCATACAAAACCTTAACCTCATCATGGGATGGGAAGAAACACTCGGATTGAATTTAAAAGCAACTGTTTACTAATTTTTACTGTATGAGAATCGCAATTATTGGTGCTGGAAATCTGGGTTTGAGTATTGCCAAGGGCATTGTCCTCAACCAAACACACACCACCTTGTATTTGACCAAACGCAAGCTATCAGCAATAGACAAATGGAAGGAATATCATCAGGTCTACCTCACCACGAATAACCAAGAGGCGGTCCAAAACTCGGATATTATCATTTTGGCTGTGCAACCCAATCAACTAGAGACTATTTTGAAGGAAATCAAAGATTTGTTGACCGACAAACACCTTTTGATCTCAACGATCACCGGCTTTAAAATTAATCGGATGGAAACCCTAGTCGGTACACAAACCCCCATTATTCGTTCCATGCCCAACACGGCTATTTCGGTAGGAAAATCCATGACCTGCTTGTGTTCTAATACGGCTGGTAAAGATCGTATTGCCATTGCAGAAGCCATATTTAACGGTTTGGGTACCAGTATAGTTATAGAAGAAAAACTGATGCAAGCGGCCACGGTTCTTTGTGCAAGTGGAATCGCCTTTTGGATGCGACTCATTCGAGCAACCACGCAGGGCGGCATCCAACTGGGATTTGATGCGGAAATAGCTATGAAGATGTCCATGCAAACTGCGCTAGGCGCCGCTAGCCTGCTCATAGAAACGAATTCACACCCCGAACAAGAAATCGATCGGGTAACCACTCCACGTGGATGCACTATTACTGGACTGAATGAAATGGAACACCAAGGCCTAAGCAGTTCCTTAATCAAAGGGCTCAATGCTTCTTTTGAAAAAATCTCAGAAATCTCTCAATCATGAAACTTTTTGACGTCTACCCACGCTATGATGTCACCCCAGTAAGGGCAGAAGACGTGTATGTATTCGATTCCCAGGGCAAACGCTATTTGGATCTTTATGGTGGACATGCCGTAATTTCAATTGGACATTCACACCCCCATTATGTAGCGAGTTTACAAGATCAACTGTCAAACCTCGGCTTTTATTCCAATGCCGTACAAAATCCGCTGCAACAGCGACTTGCCGATGAAATTGGAGCACAGTCCTGTTTGAATGATTACCAACTGTTTCTGTGCAGCTCGGGTGCTGAAGCCATTGAAAACGCGCTGAAAATGGCTTCATTTCATACCGGGAAAAAACGTGTTATTGCTTTTAATCACGCCTTTCATGGTCGGACTTCAGCAGCTGTTGCAGCTACAGACAATAAAAAAATAACAGCACCCCTAAACCAACAACAAGCGGTGTGCTTTTTACCGTTTAACGACCTCAATAAACTGGAACATGAACTTCAAAAAGGAGATGTTTGTGCAGTTATTTTTGAACCCATTCAAGGTGTAGGCGGATTGGATCAACCCAGCGGAGCGTTTATTTTGGGAATGGAAAAACTCTGCCTTCAATATGGGGCCTGCTTGATAGCCGACGAAGTCCAATCGGGTTTTGCCAGGTCAGGCACTTTTTTTGCCTTTCAGAATACGCAGATACGTCCGCATATAATTACAATGGCCAAGGGGATGGGCAATGGCTTTCCGGTGGGGGGCATTTTGATCCACCCCGATCTCAAAGCTAGTTATGGCTTACTAGGTACTACTTTTGGGGGCAATCATATGGCTTGCCGGGCAGCGCTTGCTGTGCTGGATGTACTCAAAAATGAAAACCTTCAACGCCACGCTTTAAAAATGGAAATCTATTTCCGAAAGCAGGCCCAAAAATTTTCAGACGTAACCGTTAAAGGCCGCGGCTTGATGTTGGGGTTGGCATTTGACTTTGAAGTGGGCCCGCTGCGAAAAAGCCTAATCGAAAAACACCACATATTTACTGGTGGTAGTAGTAACAAAAATGTTTTACGCATCCTCCCCCCTCTCACTATCCAAACCCATCATTTAGATCAATTTTTTACCGCATTAAATGAAAGTTTATGAAACATTTGTTCACTTTAGATGAATGGTCTGACTTTGACCAAACCCTAGCAGATGCTCAGGCCTTAAAGAAAAACCCTTTGGCCCAACAGCATCTAGGGATCGGGAAAACATTGGGCTTATTGTTTTTTAATCCCAGTCTACGCACACGCATGAGTACCCAAAAAGCTGCTCAAAATTTAGGCCTGCAAACTTTGGTGCTCAATGTGGGACAAGATGGCTGGCAATTGGAATTTGAAACTGGATCTGTTATGAACCTAAATCGAGCAGAACACGTCAAAGAAGCAGCACAAGTGGTTTCACAATATTGTGATATTTTGGCGATTCGCGCTTTTGCTTCACTACAAAATGTCCATGATGATCAGGCCGAAAAAGTGTTGCGTAGTTTTATGGAATACGCCACCATTCCTATTGTTAATATGGAGAGTGCAACGGCACATCCCCTTCAGGCAATAGCCGATGCCATGACTATAAATACGCATAAAAAAAAGGAATATCCCAAGGTCGTTTTGACTTGGGCGCCCCATCCCAAACCCCTCCCGCAAGCTGTCCCAAATTCATTTGTCCGGATGATGCGTCATCAAGAAGCAAGCTTTGTCATTGCCTCCCCTTCCGGCTATGCACTTGACCCCAAACTAACCCAAGGAATAAAGTGTACCAATAACCAAAGAGAAGCATTGGAAGGTGCCGATTTTGTTTATGCCAAAAACTGGTCTTCATTTAGCGCTTATGGACAAGTACTTCGCACTGATGACGAATGGATGATAACACAAGAAAAAATGGCACTAACCCGGGAAGGAAAATTCATGCATTGTTTGCCTGTTCGACGCAATGTGGTTGTTTCCGATGCTGTATTGGACGCCCCCAATAGCTTGGTAATTGAGCAAGCCTGCAACCGAACCTATGCCGCACAAGCAGTACTACAAAAAATACTCCAAGATGGATAAGCTACAAATTGTTAAAATAGGAGGCACTGTTTTGGAAAATGAGGTCAGCAGGCGAAATTTTTTAAGTGTTTTTGCTTCGCTAAAACAACCCAAAATCTTAATTCATGGTGGTGGGAAATCGGCAACAGCTTTAGCCGAAAAAATGAGTGTACCTGTCCAAATGAAAGCTGGGCGACGGATTACCGATACAGCCATGTTAGAGATCGCCCTGATGACCTATGGGGGAAAGCTCAATAAAACCATCACGGCAGAACTACAAGCAATGAAAACCAACGCGATCGGTCTGTCTGGTGCTGATGGCAATGCCGTTCAAGCAGTCAAAAGGCCCGTTAGTGAAATTGATTATGGCTGGGTGGGCGACGTTGTACAAGTCAACACCCAACTGTTTCAACATTTGTGTGCGCTTGATCTGGTGCCTGTTTGCTGTTCATTGACCCACGACAGACAGGGGCAACTTCTAAATACAAATGCTGATACCATGGCGTCTGAAATTGCGATTGCTTTGTCTGAGGTCTTCGAAGTACAACTCATTTACTGTTTTGAAAAACAAGGAGTGCTATTGGACATTGATGATTCCTCAAGTTTAATTTCAGAACTTACAGCTTCAGATTTTAAAAGCCTCCAAGCTACAGGACAAATTGCCGATGGTATGATTCCCAAACTAACCAATTGTTTTCATGCGCTAGAAAAGGGCGTTGACGATATCCGAATTGGTCCAGTTGCAGTTCTTACTGAAAATATCCCTCACACTAAAATACGTTTATAGATGAATACCCTCTACAAGGACAGCCTAAACCTGCTGCAACAACTCATTGCTACTGAATCATATTCAGGTCAAGAAGGCGGGACTGCCTTGCATTTAAAAAACTGGTGCAAGGAGCATCAGATCGATTTTCAAGACATTGGTCATACCGTGTGGGCGACGAATTTAAATTTTGATCCGAACAAGCCCACCTTATTGCTCAATTCCCATCATGACACCGTTACCCCCAATAAGGCATACACCCGAGATCCCTTTTCCCCAAAAATAGAAGATGGCAAGCTATACGGATTGGGTAGTAACGATGCTGGAGGGGCACTGGTGTCATTACTGGCCGCATTCACTCACTTTTATGCCGCCAAAAATCTTTCACACAATTTGCTGTATGTAGCCTCGGTAGAGGAAGAAACAGCGGGACCCAAAAGCTTACGCGGAATTTTGGATCAACTCCCTCCCATAGATTTAGCCCTGGTAGGAGAACCAACCCAAATGCAAATGGCTATAGCCGAAAAGGGTTTATTGGTTTTTGACGGCTTGATCGAGGGAACCCCAAGTCATGCTGCTCATCCTAATTCGGATAATCCAATCATGAAACTCCCCAGCGTGCTGGAATGGTTTGCAAACTATCAATTCGATCGGGCGTCTGCAGTCTTGGGGCCGGTAAAAATGACCGTCACCCAAGTATCAGCAGGATCACAACACAATGTAGTCCCTGCGCAAGTTAAGCTGGTTGTGGATGTTCGAGTCAATGATCAATACAGCAATGTAGAACTGGCTGCACTGCTCCAAAAAGAAGCCCCCTGTACCCTGACACCCCGTTCATTACACCTAACCTCATCTAGTATATCTGCAACACATCCGTTGGTTCAAGCAGGTATCCAACTGGGACGCAGCACCTATGGGTCGCCAACACTATCGGATCAAGCAGCACTTCAGTGTCCTTCTCTCAAAATGGGTCCTGGGGATTCAACACGCTCCCATTCGGCAGATGAATTTATTTTTACACATGAAATAGAAGAAGCTATTTCGCTTTACATCGCATTGTTGAACCAATATTTAATTTCATGAAACTCTGGCAAAAAGATATCCCTATCGACGAAAAAATTGAAGCATTTACAGTAGGTAATGACCGAGAAATAGACTTACACTTGGCCGCTTATGATTGTCAAGCTTCCATGGCACATGCCAAAATGTTAGGAAAGATTGGCCTGCTTACAAATGAGGAAGTGGTCCAATTGGTAGATGCTTTAGCAACTATTCAAAAAACAGCTGAAAACGGAACCTTTACGATAGAAGATGCCTTTGAAGACATGCATTCAAAAATTGAATACCTCTTGGTCGAAAAACTAGGGGATTTGGGTAAAAAGATACACACGGCACGGTCACGGAATGACCAAGTTTTGGTGGCGCTACAATTGTATTTAAAAAATGCCTTGGAAAACATAGAACAAAAAGTAATGACACTTTTTGATTTACTTCTGCAGTTGGCCGAAACCCATCAAAACAAATTGATGCCAGGTTATACCCATATGCAAGTAGCAATGCCATCCTCATTTGGGTTGTGGTTTGCTGCCTATGCGGAGAGTCTTATCGACGACCGGATGTTGATAAGAACAGCCTATGGCTTGGTGGATCAAAACCCATTGGGCAGTGCAGCTGGTTTTGGTTCTTCTTTCCCTATTGATCGGGAAATGACCACTCGTGACTTGGGCTTTGCCACCCTTAAATACAATGTTGTAGCTGCACAAATGGGTCGCGGTAAAGTCGAAAAAGTGACGGCCATGGCCATTGGGGGGCTTGCCGCAACATTGGCAAAAATGGCTATGGATGTGTGTTTGTATATGGGGCAAGAATTTCAATTTATTCAATTTCCAGATAGCCTGACTACTGGTTCTTCAATTATGCCCCACAAAAAAAATCCCGACGTCTTCGAATTGATTCGTGGTAAATGCAATATGCTGCAAGCCTTGCCCCAAAATCTAGCGCAACTGACAACCAACTTACCTGCTGGCTATCATCGTGATCTACAACTGGCTAAAGCCCCACTGTTAAATGCGGTTGCGGAAATCAATACCTGCCTGGATATCTTTCATCACAGTATCGAACAAATCCAAATACGGGATGGCATACTAGAGCACCCGCAATACGATCCATTGTTTACTGTTGATACACTTAACGAATGGGTCAAAGCGGGGATGCCATTTCGCACTGCCTATCAGCAAATGGCAAAAGCAGTTGCAGATGGAAGTTATCAACCCAATCGGGTGTTGGATCACCAGCATGTGGGAAGTATGGGTCAACTGGCTTTGGAAGCGATTCGAAATAAAATGGCAGCACTATAGGGTAAAGCTACTGTAAGAACGGTAGAAGTACCTTAATGAGCAAAGAAAAGACCCGTTAAATGAATAGTCTTGTGTGGTTTACATATGCAATGCCCTGTCTTCAGTAGCTGCCAGTGCAGCTTCTTTGACAGCCTCGGCATAAGTAGGGTGCGAATGACTCATACGGGCGATATCTTCTGCCGAAGCGCGGAATTCCATAGCGGTTACCGCTTCTGCAATCAGATCAGCGGCACGAGCGCCGACCATGTGAACCCCCAAAACTTCATCGGTTTCAGCGGCAGCCAAGATTTTGACAAATCCATCAGTATCCATACTGGCACGGGCACGACCTAAGGCTCGCATTGGAAATTGACCTTTTTTGTAGGCCACGTTCGCCGCTTTGAGTTCCTCTTCTGTTTTTCCCACAGATGCCACTTCTGGCCAGGTGTAAATCACATTGGGAATGAGATTGTAATCAATATGGGGATGTTGTCCTGCTAATTCCTCAGCCACCATTACGCCTTCTTCCTCGGCCTTGTGGGCAAGCATCGCCCCACGAACGACATCGCCAATGGCATAAATATTGGGAACGGTGGTTTGCAACTGCTCATTGACCACAATCTGCCCACGTTCGTTAAGCTGAACGCCAGCAGCTTCCAACTGTAAGCCTTCAGTAAAGGGTTTACGCCCCACAGAGACCAGACAATAATCTCCTTTAAACTGGACTTCGTTACCTTTTTTATCTGTGGCAGTAACTATAACTTGGTCTTTCTTTCGATCGACCGCATTCACCCCGTGAGAGGTGTAGAACTTTACGCCTTGCTTTTTCAATACTTTTTGTAGCTCTTTGGAAACAGCACTATCCATTACAGGCGCAATTCGGTCTGCATATTCAATAACCGAAACATCGGCTCCCAAACGCCGATAAACTTGACCCAATTCTAAACCAATCACGCCCCCACCAATAACGATCAAATGCTTTGGTATTTCTTTGAGTTCAAGGGCTTCTGTAGAAGTAATAATACGTTCTTTATCAACTTGAATAAACGGGAGTGTGGCGGGCTTGGAGCCTGTGGCAATTATTATATTTTTAGCTTCTAAAGTTTGTTTTTCTTTTCCAAGTACTTCAACATGTGTAGCATCTAAAAAACGTCCCAGGCCTTCAAAAACTTGAATCTTGTTTTTCTCCATCAGAAAATTGATTCCCTGCGTGGTTTGTTCCACTACCTTTCGTTTGCGATCAATCATTTTTTCCAAATTGACCTTAATCTCACCAGGAATTTCAATGCCGTGTGTATCAAAATGCTTAATTGCATCTTCGTAGTGATGAGACGAATCTAAGAGGGATTTTGATGGGATACAGCCCACATTCAAACAAGTCCCACCAAGGGTGTTGTATTTTTCAATCAATGCGGTTTTAAGGCCCAGCTGTGCTGCTCGAATAGCAGCTACGTAGCCCCCAGGGCCTGATCCAATTACTACAAGGTCAAAAGCATTCATATTTTGGTTTTTATCAGTCAAAAATACAAATGTTATGGCTTATTAACAGGATTTGTCAGAATTTAAAAATGGTGTTATTTTAAAAATTCAAAAGCGTTACCAACAAATACACTACTCAGTATCTTACAAATGTACTTTTTTGACAATTTATTATCATTTTTGAAGGACCGTGAATACCAACGGCTTCTCCGTGTAACTGTGGTCATTTTGATTATTGGCACTACTGTGTACCATTATGTTGAAGGTTGGTCTTGGCTTGATTCTTTTTATTTTTCTATTATTACTTTGACTACAATTGGGTATGGGGATTTTTCTCCCCAAACCACATTGGGGAAACTATTTACCATCTTGTATATTTTAATTGGGATTGGAATAATTTTGGGATTTATCGATACCGTTTATAAGCATTACAAAACAAAGCCCCCACGCAACAAAAAAAATAAATGTTGTATCATTACCCCATCAAAGTAAACCTATGAAAAGCCAAACACAGCTTCCCTTATCCCGAGCCCTGATTCCATTATTGATTCTTGTTGTCTTATTGGCTGTAAATGTGGGGGTTTTTGGAGACGATGCTTTAGGCGGTTCCAATCAATTTATACTTTTAGTTGGAGGGGCTGTTGCTGCTGTAGTTGGTTTTGCAAATCAGACCACTTACAAGCTGATGTTAGAAAAAGTAGCTGATAATCTCAAATCGGTAACAGGCGCTATCTTGATTTTATTGTTTGTCGGGGCTTTAGCTGGTACTTGGTTGGTCAGTGGTATTATTCCAGCGATGATTTATTATGGTTTACAACTATTGCATCCGACCATTTTTCTTCCTTCATGTATTATTATTTGTGCTGTGATATCTATTGCTACAGGCAGTAGTTGGACTACCTCGGCAACGGTGGGTATCGCCCTGATAGGAATCGGAAAAGCCTTGGGGCTTCCTGCTGGAATGATTGCAGGTGCAGTGATTTCGGGGGCTTATTTTGGTGACAAGTTATCCCCGTTAAGCGATACGACCAATTTAGCACCCGCGATGGCTGGAGGAGATTTATTTACCCATATTCGTTATATGACCCTAACCACCATCCCCAGTATTGTAGTAACATTACTGGTGTTTATCGTTTTAGGGCTAACCCAGTCTGTCAGCGGCAGCTCTGATACAACCAATTTACTACGTGCTATAGAGCTTCAATTCCAAATTCATTGGAGTCTTTTTTTGGTGCCGTTGCTGGTCATTGTTTTGATTGTCAAAAAAGCACCGCCTTTGGTGGCACTTTTTGTGGGAACGATACTAGGCGCTGTCGTAGCTTATTTCTTTCAACAACCGCTTTTACTTGAACTCTCAGGAAGTGCAACACTAACCAGCGCATTGGCATATCGAACTTTGATGGATGCGATAACGGTAACTACTCAAATTCCTACAGAAAATCCTATTTTGAGTGAATTGTTTTCTTCTGGAGGAATGCAGGGGATGCTAGGTACGGTTTGGCTCATCATTTGTGCGATGGTATTTGGAGGAATCATGGATGCCATTGGTGCTTTACAAACCATCAGTCAAGCACTTTTAAATTGGGCCAAGTCCACCCTCCAACTTTTCGCCAGCACTGTAGCTTCTTGCTTGACCATAAATATCACGGCTTCAGATCAATATTTGTCTATAGTGATTCCGGGAAAAATGTTTCAAAAAGCCTACGCTAAACGTGGCTTAGCACCAGAAAATTTGAGCCGGACACTTGAAGATTCTGGCACGGTTACTTCCGTACTTATTCCATGGAATACATGTGGTGCTTACCAATCTGGGGTACTTGGCGTTGGTGTGGGTGAATACTTATTTTATGCTATTTTTAACTGGCTCTCCCCTTTTATGACTTTGTTATTTGCCGCACTTCATATCAAAATCAAGACCCTAAAAGCTTGATATACCTTGCTATCTGACGGCTAGTATAAGGTTGAATTATTTACTTATAATATAATTCAATTTGATTCGCGTTCGAGACCATCGAAAAAGACTAGTTTTACAGTGACAATAAAACTAAAAATTGCATTATGTCTATAGTTGGAAAAAAATTCCCCGATTTGAGTGTCAATGCCATGAACGAAATGGGCGACACCATTCAAGTTAATGTATTTGAAGAAGCTGTAAAAAACAAAAAGAAGGTATTGTTGTTTTGGTACCCAAAAGACTTTACTTACGTATGTCCGACAGAACTTCATGCTTTCCAGGAAGCTTTACCTGAATTTGAAAAACGCAACACCATAGTTATTGGTGCTTCTTGTGACACAGCAGAAGTTCATTTTGCCTGGTTAAATACCCACAAAGATAACGGCGGTATTGAAGGTATTACTTATAATCTTTTAGCGGATAGCAATAGAAATCTATCTGGTTTGCTTGGTATCTTAGATGGAACTAACGAGCAATATGATGAAGAGAGTGGTACCGTTTTGATGGATGGTGATAATGTTTCTTTCCGAGCAACCTACATTCTAGATGAAGAAGGGGTTGTGTATCACGAAGGAATTAACAACATGCCCATTGGCCGAAATGTCCACGAGTACTTACGTATTATCGATGCTTTAACCCATAATCAAACCCATGGTGAAGTATGCCCAGCCAACTGGGAAGAAGGAAAAGAAGCCATGAAAGGAAGCAGTAAAGGCGTTGCTGAATACTTGAGCAAAAACTAAATTGTCAATATGTTAGTTGAACTAGGAGAAGCCAATCTCCAAGAGATTGTCAATGAAAATGAGACCGTGCTAGTGCAATACTCTGCAGGCTGGTGCGGCAACTGTCGCATAATGAAGCCAAAGTTTAAGAAGATGGCAAGTGAGAATGAAAGCATCCCATTTGTTCTTGTAGATGCAGAAAAAAATCCTGATGCCCGTGCCTTAGCAGATGTGAGTAACCTACCCACATTTGCAGCATTTAAAAAGGGTATACTCCGCGATCAAGTGCAAACCAACAAAGCAGACTTATTAAAATCTTTTGTCGATGCGGCTACCGCTGATTAAACACATCACCCAATTCATCGCTGAAAACGATGCGGATTTTGTCAACGAAACTCTTGAGACTCTTGAGAACCTGACTGAAAGCAGTGCTATAAAGGATGAAGAATTGGATGTGCTGGGTGAAATGATTTCCAATCTCTATGGCGCCCTGGAAGTCCAAAAATTAATCGAAGAAGGGCACACACAAAAGGAAGCCCTCAACGCATTTATGAAAAGAGTTCAAGACTCAATCAACTAAACATTCCCCTCCTCGGAGGGGATTTTTTTTCCCTTTTGGCTGGGTTTGATTACCTTTGTTTGTGAAGGAGCCTATGAGCAGTAAAACAACCCAAACCACAGCAAAAACCCCCTTAAAAAAAAGACAAAGAGAAATCCTTTTTGGTGGCTTTCTGATTGTTCTTGCCTTGCTGTTGGGTATTTCATTTACTTCTTTCTTTTTTAATTGGGATGCAGACCAAAGCACCCTCAATGCCTTTACTGAACAGGAAGTCGTACCACAAAATATCTTTAATAAAGTGGGGGCGTTTATCAGCCATTTTTTCGTTTACCAACTTTTTGGTCTCGGCGCATTCATTTTGGCGTATTTGGTTATGCAAACTGGAGTGGGTTTCTTTTTTGATCGACCCAAAAACAAACTGCTCAATCGCTGGTCATGGGGTTTAATACATATTCTTTGGTCGAGTTTGTTTTTTGGTTTTTTCTATGATTTTGCACCCCTGCTGAGCGGAACTTTGGGCTACGAAATACACGCTTTTAGCACAGCATATATTGGGAAGTTGGGGTTAACGATGATCCTTTTTTTAATGGGACTAGCGATTTTGGTCCTTCGATGGAAATTAACCCCAGAAGTTGTACTATCCTATTTTTCAAATCGAAAGACAGCAACAAAATCTGTTCCCAACAAAACCGATGAAGAGATCATAAAAAACCCACAAACAAGTAAGGCTGAAACAGACTTGTCAGTAGATTTCACATCAACAGAGACTCAAGCCGCCCAAATAGCTGATTCGTCTCCAATAACCGAAAAACCATTGGCAACTGACAAGGAAACGGTTACCGTAGAAGTACAAGCCGTGGAAGAAGAAGATGCCGTAACGGATAATTTAGCCCGAGAATTGGTTGAAAAGCATGGTTTTTTTGATCCTACCTTAGAATTGAGCAACTTTCGTTTACCTGGTCTTGATTTATTGAAGGACTATGGAGATACCGGGATAACAATCAATCAAGAAGAACTGGAAATCAACAAGAACAAAATTGTTGAGACCCTTAAGAACTATAAAATTGGAATAGCACAAATTAAGGCAACAATAGGTCCCACCGTTACGCTCTACGAGATTGTACCTGAAGCAGGTATTCGAATTTCAAAAATCAAAAACCTTGAGGATGACATTGCGCTTTCACTTGCGGCACTTGGCATTCGAATCATCGCGCCCATTCCCGGAAAAGGGACAATCGGGATCGAAGTACCCAATCAAAAACCAAGTATTGTTTCCATGCGCTCGGTAATTGCCTCTAAGAAATTTCAAAAAGCTGAGATGGAGTTACCTATTGCCTTAGGGAAAAATATCAGTAATGAAACCTTTGTCGTTGACCTGACCAAAATGCCACACCTTTTAATGGCAGGTGCTACTGGACAAGGGAAATCTGTAGGGCTCAATGCCGTCCTTACTTCCCTTTTGTACAAAAAACACCCCGCAGAAGTGAAATTTGTATTGGTTGATCCCAAAAAGGTAGAATTGACAATTTATAATACGATAGAGCGACATTATTTGGCTAAGCTTCCCGATTCTGAAGAACCAATAATTACCGATAACAGCAAGGTTATCAATACGTTGAATTCTCTATGTATTGAAATGGACAATCGTTATGAGTTGCTCAAAAACGCATTGTGTCGCAATCTGAAAGAATATAACAAGAAGTTTAAAGAACGGAAACTAAACCCAAACGACGGACACAACTTCTTGCCGTATATCGTTTTGGTTGTTGATGAATTTGCCGATTTGATCATGACAGCGGGTAAAGAAGTAGAAACACCCATAGCACGCTTAGCGCAACTGGCAAGAGCTGTTGGGATTCACTTGATTATAGCTACCCAACGCCCCTCTGTAAATGTCATCACGGGAATTATAAAAGCCAATTTCCCTGCTAGAATTGCATTTCGAGTTACTTCAAAAATTGATTCCCGTACCATCCTAGACAGTGGTGGTGCCGATCAACTTATTGGCCGTGGTGATATGCTATACACCCAAGGCAATGAATTGACTCGAATTCAGTGTGCATTTGTCGATACGCCTGAAGTTGATCGGATCGCGCACTATGTGGGATCACAAAAAGGATATGCCCAAGCTCACCTGCTCCCTGAATATGTGGGTGAAGACAGTAGCAGTAGCTTAGATATAGACGCTTCGGAACGAGATGCTCTCTTCCGTGAAGCGGCAGAAGTGATTGTTACGGCTCAACAAGGATCTGCTTCTTTGCTTCAACGCAAACTAAAACTTGGGTACAATCGTGCTGGTCGTATAATTGATCAAATGGAAGCTGCAGGGATCGTAGGGCCCTTTGAGGGTAGCAAAGCCCGACAAGTTCTCATCCCCGATCTAGTGGCCTTGGACCAACACCTCAACAATGAAGGAAACTAACATGAAAAAAATAATATTTTCGCTAGCCATACTTTGTTTCTTTTCCTTAGAAGCACAAACCTCAACCAAAGCTAAAAATCTGTTGGACAAAGTGGCTGAAACCATGAATGCCGCTGAAAACCTACAATTTGGGTTTACTTATATTTTAGAAAATCAACAAGAAAAAATCCGTCAAGAAACGGAAGGAACTGTCACTGTCGCTCAAGAAAAATATCGTTTGGATATGACCGATGTTCAACAATTATTTGACGGGAAACAACTCTACACAGTGGTGCCAGACAACGAAGAAATAACGATTTCCAATCCAGAAGATAATGAAGATATAGCCATCAATCCTAGTCAACTTCTGTACTTCTATAAAGAAGGATATGATTACCGCTGGGATATTACGCAAAATGTTTTGGGGCGTTCCATCCAATTTGTCAAACTGACTCCTACTACAGAAAATCCTGATATAGAATATCTTTTATTGGGGATTGATGTGGCTCAATCTTCCATTTACCGCTTGATAGAAATTGGAAAAAACACCACCCGTACTACTTTAACCCTAAAGGACTTGGTGAAAAACATCCCCTTAGCTGAAGATTTTTTTCAGTTTGATGCTAGTCGATATCCAGACTATTTTATTAATGAAGCCTTTTGAAAATAATAGATAGATATATATTGTCCAGTTATCTTCAGAGACTCATTGGGGTCTTTGCAATCTGTATGATTATCTTCATCATACAGACCTTTTGGCTTTTTGTAGATGATTTAGCAGGTAAAGGATTAGATATTTCAATCATACTTCGCTTTCTATTGTACTATTCTCCCAAGTTGGTTCCTTTGGTACTCCCGCTCTCGGTTCTGCTAGCCTCTTTAATGACCTATGGAGACTTAGCAGAAAATTATGAGTTTGCCGCCATGAAATCAACAGGCATATCACTTCTTCGCGCCATGCGAGGGCTGATCGTATTTCATGTTTTACTTGGGATTGGTTCTTTTTACTTTTCCAATCACATCATCCCTTATGGCGAATTAAAATCTTACAACCTGAGAAAAAACCTAGCCAAACTAAAGCCAGCATTAGCCATCCGCGAGGGAATTTTTAATGATCTAGGAAGTATTTCTATTAAAGTAGAAAAGAAATTTGGAGACAATGACCGCTTTTTGGAAGACGTAATCATCCATGAAAAAACGCCTGACAAAAGAAACAATATCGTAATCAAAGCCAAAAAAGGAGAACTAAAAAGTGAGACCTCTGATGCAATGCTCCAATTGGTACTATATGAAGGCAATCGATATGAAATCATTCAACCTAAAAAGGGAGATGAAAGGCTGCGACACCCGCATGCCAAAGTAGCTTTTGAGCAATATAATATGAATATTGACCTTTCAGAGTTCAATAATATTGATCTGGAAGAAGAAAATTATAGAAGCACTTTTCGGATGCAAAAAATTGAACAACTCAATCAAAATATAGACTCTTTACAAGACCTGTTTAAGGAACAAAAACTCACTTTTGCATCAAACTTTAATCAGACAGCCCCGTCGAGAGGAATTGAAGTTAAAGAGAAAGTAACCCAAAATTCAGATAGTTTATTAATGGCCAACGTATTGAACTTTGCAAAGGTTTCTAAAAATTATGAGTGGATAGAAATCACTCAGGGTGCTCAGGTAAAAGTCCGCCGAAAGCTCTCAAATTTGGAGTCTAAAAAGAAATCATTTTTTGTCATGCAAAAGTTTATAAACCTACACATTATTACAAGAAATGATAAATACACTTTGGTATTTGCTTCGATTATATTGTTTTTAATTGGGGCCTCTTTGGGTGCTATCATTCGAAAAGGGGGCTTTGGATTACCCTTAGTTTTAGCGGTAATTATATTTCTAACCTACCACTACATAGGTTTGTTTGGTAAAAATGCTGCAGAAGACAATAGTATTTCACCAGATGTTGCCTGTTGGATATCGACCTTTATTTTTGGACCCATAGCATTTTATCTTACCCAAAGAGCGTCTACTGACAAAGGTTTTATCAATTTAGACGTCGTTACAGTTCCCATAACCAACTTTTACGCCAAGTATTTTGGCCCGAACAAAGCATAAAACATGTCTACCAAGTTACATAGCATACCCGAGGCCATCAAAGCCATCAAGAATGGAGAAGTGATTATCGTCGTTGATGATGAAAACAGAGAAAATGAGGGAGATTTTTTGGCGGCAGCAGAAACAGTCACTCCCGAAACCATCAATTTTATGGCTACCCATGGTCGGGGTCTGATTTGTGCCCCTTTGACAGAAAAACGATGCCAAGAACTACAATTGGATCGGATGGTGACCAATAATACCGACCCTATGGAAACGGCATTCACGGTTTCAGTCGATTTAAAAGGCAATGGAATCACAACAGGTATTTCTGCTGCTGATCGGGCCAAAACCATTCAAGCCCTGGTTGATCCGCAAACCCAAGGGCATCAGTTGTCGAGACCTGGTCATATTTTCCCCTTGATCGCTAAATCGGGTGGGGTGCTTCGAAGAACAGGACATACAGAAGCAGCGATTGATTTTGCCCGCTTGGCGGGATTTAAACCTGCTGGCGTAATTGTAGAGATCATGAACGAAGACGGGACAATGGCCCGCCTACCCCAACTGATGCAAGTGGCCAAAAAATTTGACTTAAAAATTGTTTCCATAGAAGACCTAGTCTCCTATCGCATGCAACATGATAGTCTGATTTTAAAAAAAATTGACCATGAAATACAGACGCGATTTGGCTACTTTCGAATGCGTGCTTATGAACAGACAACCACAAAACAAATTCATATTGCCCTTACCACCGGCAAGTGGGAAATTGGTGAACCCATACTTACTCGCATCAACTCAACACGAATTAGTGACGATATATTGAGTTTATTAACAACTGGTATCGATCGGCGTTTGGAGGACATATTTAACCGGATCAATCAAGAAGGAAAAGGGGCTGTACTATTTATTCAACACCATCAAGCCGCTGAAAATTTGTTGTCCCGAATCGAACAACTAACTCAAATTCAAAAAGAAGGAATTGTTGACAAAGCCCCACCCCTACCAATGGATGAAAGAGATTTTGGGATTGGGGCACAGATTCTTCACGACCTAAAGATCAACAAACTCAAAGTGATGACAAATTCTTCGCAAAAACCTCGGGTTGGACTTACGGGCTATGGCTTAGAAATTGACAGCTACGTCCAATATTAGTCGAAAAACCAAAGCTTGACGGCCATAGCAGAAACCATAATCAACAGGGCTATTTTAACCACGCGTTCTCCTTTTTTTACAGACCAACGACTGGTTAACCATGCGCCTAAAGAAGTACCTAAAGCCATCCAAATACCCAAAAGCCAGTCCACTTTGCCATCCCATGCAAAGGTGCCCAAAGCAAAAACGCTATAAACACAAACAACAGTGACCTTAGTTGCGTTGGTACGAATCAAGTCTATTTGGTTGATCTGTGTTAAAAAGAGCATAATCACAAAACCAATTCCTGCATTGATAAATCCACCATAAATTCCAATACAGAAAAAGCCTATCAAGCCCATTACTAGGTATTTGCCTGTCAGACGTTGCGTCTTGTTCAGTAGGTTTTTTTTAGGACTTGCGACAATTAGTCCTACAACAACAATCATAATGACAGCTAAGATTTTATTAAACAAAGCCCCCTCAATGTCAATGGCAATTCGGGCGCCTATCAATGCGCCTACTGATGCCGATAAACCCAATAAAAATGTAAATCGATTTGGTGGATAGCCCTTGCTTTGATAACCTAGACTGCCAAATAGAGATTGAATGACAATAGCAATTCGATTGGTACCGTTGGCAACAGCTGGTGGGAGACCTAAGAAAATTAATACAGGTAAGGTAATGAGTGAACCACCACCAGCAAGGGTATTGATAACACCAGCCAAAAAACCTACACCTACCAGTAAAAGGATTTCCATAAGTGTGTCCATGGGGTAAATATAATACCTTCCCATTTGAAAAGTAGAAAGGAATAGAACTTTGGTTTTTAAATACAGAAAAAGCATCCTATATTTGCAGCGCAAAGGAGAAATGGCAGAGTGGTCGAATGCGGCAGTCTTGAAAACTGTTGAGGGTCACACCTCCGGGGGTTCGAATCCCTCTTTCTCCGCTAGCCCTTGCAGCCTCTTGTTAATCAAGAGGTTGCAATTCTAAGGGTTACAGTTTTTTGTATGTTTTCTCTGCTTTTGTGAGCTTTTATAATTTTTATAAAACGAAAGTAAACTACACAATACCAAAGCTTTACAAAGCAAAAAAAGGTAGCTGGTACGTCTGGTTCCGCTACAACGGAAAGGTCCACAAATTCACTTTTTTTAGCAGTGTTACACTCATAATACTATGTAAATCAACCGTTATTGACTTCTGATATTTTCACAGGTTTGCCCACAATTGAAATCAGCTGGGAACCTTCGCTGTGATTGGGCTAGGATACATTTCACGATGGAGTAAAATGAGGGTGTTTTGTAGGGGTATGAAGAGGGATAGAAGGATGGGATCGGATGCTTTAAAATTTAAAATACATTCACACTGTAATAGCTTTTAGCATCTCTAAAATATTTATATTCTTTACTGTTTTGTTCAAATCAGATTAAAATAAGACAACTCTTCATTATTTAATAGTCGAGAATGAACAATGAACCTTACTCCTAGGGGTATCTCGAGAGAAAAACTAGAACCTCTACCCTCTGTTATATCAATTGTCAAATGAGTATGCTTCCAATATTCATACTGATCTTTATTCATATAGAAATCGACATCAGCAATCGTTCCCATTAAAATATCACTATCATCTAGATACATATCTTCTTTTGGGAAAATCATTGGGGATGAACCATCGCAACATCCACCACTTTGATGAAAAATTAGTTCACCATTTTCTTCCTTCAATCGATCAACAATTTTTGTTGCCTTTGCAGTAATCTCTATTCTATTCATAACAAAAATATTTAAGGGGGCTTCTCAACCCCCTCAAATCTAATAATTCTAGAAAAACCCTAACTTATTTTTGTCATAAGAAACAAGCATGTTTTTTGTTTGTCTATAATGTGACATCATCATTTGATGTGTTTCTCTTCCAAAACCTGATTTTTTGTACCCTCCAAACGGAGCGTGTGCAGGATAGGCATGATAACAATTTACCCAAACTCTTCCAGCTTTTATAGCTCTTGGAATTTGATATAATTGATGAGCATCCCTAGTCCAAACTCCTGCACCCAGACCATATAAAGTATCATTTGCTATTTCAAGAGCCTCTTTTTCATCTTTAAACTTAGTGACACACACTACAGGACCAAATATCTCCTCTTGAAAAACACGCATTTTGTTATGCCCTTCTAGTATTGTTGGTTGAATATAGTAACCCTTTGACAAATCACCTTCTTGATTTGCTGAACCGCCACATAATATCTTAGCACCTTCTTCTTTGCCAATGTTTATGTAAGAAAGAATTTTCTCATATTGATCATTTGAAGCTTGAGCTCCAATCATTGTGTTGGAGTCATAAGGAGAACCCTGTATTATAGCTTTTGTTCTTTCAACTACTTTTTCTATAAATGAATCATAAATATCTTCTTGAATTAAAAGTCTTGAAGGACAAGTACATACTTCACCCTGATTAAAAGCAAACATTACAGCTCCTTCAATTGCTTTGTCAAGAAATTCATCATCGTGGTCCATTACACTGTTGAAGAATATATTAGGAGACTTCCCGCCCAATTCCATTGTCACAGGATTTAGGTTTTTTGATGCATATTGCATAATTAGTTGTCCTGTTGTTGTTTCGCCTGTAAATGCAACTTTATCTACTTTGCTGCTTGAAGCCAATGGTTTTCCAGCTTCAGGTCCAAAACCGTAGACTACATTTAGAACACCTGGAGGAAATACATCAGCAATTTTTTCCATTAAAAGCGCTGCTGATGACGGGGTTTGTTCTGCTGGCTTTAATACAACACAGTTTCCAGTTGCTAGAGCTGGAGGGAGTTTCCATGAAAGCATCAGTAATGGAAAATTCCATGGTATTATTTGCCCAACGACACCAATAGGCTCTTTTATATTGATAGAAACAGTATTAGAATCCAATTCTGTAGCACTTCCCTCTTCAGCACGTATACAGCTTGCAAAATATCGCCAATGATCAACTGACAATGGGATATCAGCATTTATAGTTTCTCTGATAGATTTACCATTATCACATGTTTCAACAAGTGCAAACTCCTCCAGATGCGCTTCAATAATATCAGCTACCTTATTTAATAGAGTTGCCCGTTCTGTTACTGAGGTATTACCCCAAGACTCCTTAGCGTCATTTGCGGCATCGAGTGCCATTTCTACATCACCGCTTTTAGAACGAGGGTATTTTGCAATTAAAGAATTGTCAATTGGAGAATGATTTTCAAAATACTCACCATCAATAGGTTTTACAAATTTACCACCTATAAAATTGTCGTAATGAGCATTGAATTTTGGTTTTGAATATCCCATAATATTTAATTTTTGATTATCAATTTAGCCTATTTTAATAATAAAGCAAAATAATATGTTGGTCGAAAATCACTTTCTCATAAACTTGACTTTAAAAAAATCATTTATCCACTAGATTTTATTTAATAAAAAAAGATACTAGCGAAAATTATTAAACTGATAATTAAATAATTAGAACCCTAATTCAAATATCATTTATTCCATGTAATCGTTTGGTTGAGCATACTAAAATTAGAATTTTGGGGTCATCTATATTCAAATGTGGAGGAACCTATTTTTATGAAGTGAGATTTTAATTTTCATAAATTTAACACATGAATCATTGAGAGATGAACTCCAGCAATCAAAAGATAGCAGTTAACTGCCTTGAATAAAGGAACAAACTAATTTTTCCAAAAAACACACTCCGGCTAAAATTAAATTATCAAGCAAAGAATTCACTTGTTTTTAGGCAGAAATGGATTCAATAAGATGCGATATAATTCATTATCTGTATTTTAGAAGAAATAATCAAAAAATGAAACGCATTACCTTCAATATTTTACTGATAGCACTTATTTTTTCAAAATACAGTTTTGCGCAGCAAAGCCTCCAAGAAAAGATTCTTGAAATTGCTATTGTAGAGGAAAAAGTAATGATGCCCATGCGGGATGGAGTTCGTTTGGCAACGGACATTTATCGACCGAAAACCAACAAAAAAATACCCATCATATTTTCAAGAACACCTTATAACTTCAACCGTTGGGGTGATGGTAAAGAACGTACTCGGACTATGGAAAGAGCTTATGAAGCATTGAAAAGAGGTTATGCATATGTTGTCCAAAATGAAAGGGGGAGATATTTTTCTGAAGGCGAATGGGATATTTTAGGCGTTCCTTTAACCGATGGTTATGATGCTTTTAATTGGATGCAAAGTCAAAAGTGGTCCAATGGTAAAATAGGAACATTAGGGTGTTCTTCAACAGCAGAATGGCAAATGGCAGTCGCAGCATTGGATCATCCTTCTCATGCTGCCATGGTGCCACAAGGTTTTGGTGCGGGTGTAGGCGTTGTGGGGCCCTATTATGAACAAGGGAATTGGTACCGTGGCGGCGCAGAGCAGTTGCTTTTCCATTCATGGCTATACAGCGTGGAGCAGGACAAATTTAAACCAAGGATTCCAGCAGGTGCAACACAAGAAGATTTGATCCGCATTTCAAGATTCTACGATTTAGCACCAGAAAATCCGCCAGTAGATTGGAAAATGGCTTTTCAACACTTACCACTCAAGGATGTGATTAAAAATGTCAAAGGAAAACAAGAGATTTTTGACAAAATGATCATTCGTAAGCCCAATGACAAAGCATGGTTTGAAGGAGGGCTATACCATGACACCATGAAATTTGGAGTCCCAAGCTTTTGGTTTGTTTCCTGGTATGACGTATCCACATCACCAAACTTAGCATTGTTCAATCATGTTCGAGAAAAAGGTGCTAATAATTTTGTTAAAGACAATCAATACTTAGTCATTGCGCCAACACTCCATTGTCGATACACCAGGGCAACTGAAAACACCATTGTCGGTGAGAGATCTGTTGGGGATGCTAGATTAAATTACGAGGAACAGATATACAATTGGTTTGATTTACATTTAAAAGGTGAA
>WTJI01000009.1:65394-66496 GCA_011524905.1 Flavobacteriales bacterium | reverse complement strand
CTATAAACCTTTGAGAAAAGAAAAACTTGAAAACCCTCATTTCAAAAATGATTTCAATCTTGTTTTTGCTGGGAATATAGGGGTAGCACAAAGTTTTGATACTATTATTGATGCCGCCCAAATCATCAAAGAAAAGAAACAAAAAATAGGTATTGTGGTATATGGAGAAGGACGGGATAAAAAGCGTATACTTGAAAAAATAAAAATCCTTGGTCTGACTGATTTTTTTGAATTTAGAGGCTCGTTTCCACCCGAAAAAATGCCAGAATTTTTTGCCTTTGCCGATGCTTTACTGATTACCTTAAAAAGTTCAGATATTTTTTCTTTTACAATTCCAGGTAAACTGCAATCTTATTTAGCTTGTCAACGCCCAATAATAGGTGCAATAGATGGTGTAGCTGCTCAAATCATCGAAAAATCCAAAGGAGGATTTGTTGGTCCTGCAGAGGATGCTGTTAGGCTAGCTGAAAATATTTTGACATTAAAAAATTTGCCTAAGGCAACGCAAAATCAAATGGCTATTCAAGCAAGAACATATTTTGATAATGAATTCGAAAAACAAGGCCTTTTAATGAAATTAGAGAAAATTTTAGGATAATAGCTAGTTTTACAAGATGAAAGCTATCCTACTTGCCGGCGGCAGCGGAACGAGATTATTTCCCCTAACCAGAGGACTATCCAAACAATTGCTCCCGGTCTACGATAAACCCATGATATATTATCCTTTGTCCGTTCTGATGCAGGCGGGGATTCGTGAGATACTGCTAATTACAACACCGCAAGATTTACCAATTTTTCAGCGGGTCTTGGGTAAAGGGACGCAGTGGGGACTGTCTATCCAATATGCAGAGCAATCTAAGCCCAATGGCATTGCCGATGCCTTTCGGATCGGCAAAGACTTTATAGGCAACGATTCAGTGACATTAATTCTGGGAGATAATTTATTTTATGGTGCAGGTCTAGAAGAAAAATTAAAAGCAGCAAAAAATCGTTGCTGCAACGAAGCAACAATTTTTGGCTATCATGTTGACAACCCCCATCGCTACGGTGTCATATCTTTTGATGACAATGGAAAAGCCAAAGCCATTGAAGAAAAACCACA
>WTJI01000009.1:15256-65294 GCA_011524905.1 Flavobacteriales bacterium | reverse complement strand
TTTGCTCACGGTTATATAACGTTGAGTCCCTCTTCTATTTTTCAATATAAAGTAGATAATTACTATCATAAGCCTAGTGAACGGAGTATTCAGTTTGATGACCCCCATTTAGCTATTGATTGGCAGCTACCCAAAAAAGATTGGGTGGTATCTGATAAAGACAAAAAAAATCCTCTGTTTCATGAGGCTGTACTTTTTGATTCTGATTCATCCTTGTATGCATAAGGTATTGGTTACAGGCGGGAAAGGTCAACTTGGACAAAGCTTGGAAAAATTGGTAGGCTTCTATCCACAGTGGCAGTTTTTCTTCCCTGATAAAGCCATTGTTGATATTACCCAACCCCAGGACCTTGAGAATTTTATCACCCAACATGCAATCACTGCCATTATTAACACTGCTGCCTACACGCAAGTAGATCAGGCTGAAAAAGATCCTGAACAAGCCTTTGCAGTCAATGAAAATGGAGTTGCCAACCTTATTTTTGCAGCAGAAAAATACAACCTTAAGTTGATATCTTTTTCCACAGACTACGTTTTTGGCTCACAAAAAAAAGGAACTTATTCCGAAAGTGACATCATTACCCCTTTTGGTGTCTATGCGCAGTCCAAGGCAAAAGCGGAGGCGTTATTGCTAAATGCAAAAAAACCGATGGTCATCGTACGAACAGCATGGGTATTTAGTTTATATGGAAAAAATTTTGTTAAAACCATACGAAAGTTGGGTCTTCAAAAGGAGGAACTACAAGTAGTCAATGACCAATGGGGAAGCCCTACTTACGCAAAAGATTTGGCCGTGGTCAGTTTGAAGATCTTAGAAAAATACCCAAAGCAAACTGAGATTTTTCATATGGTCAATACAGGAACCACCAACTGGTTTGAATTCGCCAGAGAAATCACCATACTTTCCAAAATACAAACACAACTTTTACCTGTTCCTACAACAGCTTATCCAACTTTGGCTATACGCCCCCAAAAAGCCATTTTGCAAACCGAAAAAATACAATCCTATTTAGGCATCAACATCAGAAGCTGGCAAGATGCACTAGCTGAATGTATTCATCAAATGAATAAAAATGAGTAAACCAACGATATTAATAACAGGTGGAGCGGGTTTTATCGGTTCACATTTAACACTCTATTGGGTTCAAAATTACCCTGAGTACCACATTATCAATCTGGACGCCTTGACCTATGCCGCGGATCTAACCGTCTTAGAAGCCGTAAAAGAAGCACCAAATTACACTTTTGTTCAAGGCGATATTCGAAATCGTCCCTTTGTACAAAAACTGTTTCAAACTTATGACTTCCAACACGTTCTTCATCTAGCTGCCGAGTCCCATGTTGATAATTCCATTGAAAATCCAGCTGTTTTTGCTGAAACCAATGTAATGGGTACACTCAATTTATTACAATCGGCCAAAGAGCACTGGAAAAGCCTACAAGACCACCGTTTTTACCATATTTCTACTGACGAGGTTTTTGGTAGCCTTGGCGAAACAGGGTATTTTACAGAAGCCACCCCCTATGATCCCAGATCTCCTTATTCGGCATCCAAAGCCAGTTCCGATCATTTTGTCAGAGCTTTTTTCCACACCTACAAATTACCTGTACTTATTTCTAACTGCTCCAACAATTATGGACCCCATCAACACCCCGAAAAATTGATCCCCCTTTTTATTAAAAATATTGTTCAACAAAAACCACTGCCGGTCTATGGCGAAGGGATCAACATTCGAGATTGGCTCTATGTTAAAGATCACATCCATGCCATAGATACCGTTTTTCACCATGGAAAAGTTGGGGAAACGTATGCTATTGGAGGGAATAATGAAAAACGTAATATCGATCTCGTTCACGAACTCATCCACCAAACTGATGCTTTACTAGGGAGACCCAAGGGCGCTTCTTTGGAGTTGATAGAACATGTTACTGACCGAAAAGGACACGACTACCGCTATGCCATTAATGCAAGTAAACTTAAAAATGAATTGGGTTGGGCACCGCAAGCCATTTTTGAACAAGCTCTTAATGAAACAATTCTTTGGTATCTTAGTAAGTACAAATCATAAAAATTCAGCAATATGTATTACCTGCATTCGGGTCTTTTGTTATGGCGCGTCGCTTTATCCTCCTTTTTTTTGACCCATGGGATGAGCAAATGGGAACGCCTCTTTGCGGATGAAATCAAATTCGGCGACCCCATTGGTCTCGGGCCTGAAATATCTTTGTTTCTGATCGTCTTGGCCGAAGTTTTTGCCCCACTTTTTGTTATTATGGGTTTTAAAACCCGTTGGGCGAGTTTGTTTCCAATTATTGCTATGGCAGTGGCAGCTTTTATCGTCCATGGCGATGATCCTTTCCGTAAAATGGAAATGGCTTTACTCTATCTGTTTGGCTATTTACTATTATTCTTAACAGGCCCTGGAAAATATTCCTTGGACTACTTGATGGATCGAGAGCAACGTTAACCTGTTTTTGCCTTGTTCAATGAATGAAAAGCTGTATATTTGCCGTCCAAAATAGACAAACATGTACGCAATTGTAGAGATAGCAGGGCAGCAATTTAAGGTTGCGCAAGACCAAAAGCTTTTCGTACACCGTCTTGATGCCAAAGAAGGAGCCAAAATTTCCTTTGATAAAGTATTGTTATTAGACGATGGAAAAAAAGTAACTGTTGGCGCCCCGGCTATAGACGGAGCTTCGGTAGAAGCCAAGATAACCAACCACCTCAAAGGGGATAAAGTTATCGTTTTCAAAAAGAAACGCAGAAAAGGTTATCGAGTAAAGAATGGCCACCGCCAAGCCTTAACGGAACTTATTATAGAGGGAATCCAAGCGAGTGGCGCCAAAAAAACAACACTTAAGAAAGCTGCAGCTCCCAAAGCAGAAACTTCTGCCAAAGATGAAAAAGCCAAAGCAGCACCCAAAAAAGCCGCTGCCAAACCAACTGCTAAAAAAGCTACCGCTAAGCCCGCCGCTGATATTAGTGGTAAAACTGTAGCTGAGTTGAAAGCTATCGCCAAAGAAAAACAAATCGCTGGCTACTCTTCCATGAAGAAAGCCGAGCTAATCGAAGCATTAAGTAAATAATTTAAAATTAAAGCACCATGGCTCACAAAAAAGGAGTAGGAAGTTCGAAAAACGGTAGAGAATCCGAATCGAAACGACTGGGCGTTAAAATATTTGGTGGACAAGCCGCCCGTGCGGGTAACATTATCGTTCGTCAAAGAGGAACTGCCCATAATCCAGGTGAAAACGTTTATCTTGGAAAAGATCACACCCTTCATGCTAAAGTGGATGGGTTGGTTCAGTTTACCAAGAAAAGAGACAACAAGTCCTACGTTTCGATCATCCCTTTTGAAGCTTAAGAACTTCAAAGCAAACAAAAATAAACCCGCATTAAGCGGGTTTTTTTATAGCTAAAGTTTATTTTCTTTTAGTAGCGATAATAATCAGGTTTGAATGGTCCTTCTACTGTAACACCAATATATTCGGCCTGATCACCACTGAGATTTTCCAGTTCCGCACCTAAATTTTTAAGGTGAAGGGCAGCTACTTTTTCATCCAGTTTTTTGGGTAACATATAGACCTTGTTTTCATATTGATCTGTATTTGTCCACAATTCAATTTGCGCCAGGGTTTGATTGGTAAAAGAGTTGCTCATCACAAAGCTAGGATGTCCTGTGGCACATCCCAGATTGACCAGACGTCCTTCGGCCAATACGATAATTTCTTTACCTGCTTCGAGTGTGTAGAGATCAACTTGTGGCTTAATTTCAGACTTGGTATGGCCATAGTTTTCGTTGAGCCAGGCCATATCAATTTCGTTGTCAAAGTGGCCTATATTACAGACTATCGCTTTATCTTTCATCGCCAAAAAGTCAGCCCCTTTCAAGATATCTTTGTTGCCAGTAGCTGTAACTACAATGTCAGCGTTGCTAATAACAGTGGCTAGTTTTTTAACTTCATATCCATCCATACAAGCTTGTAAAGCACATATTGGATCAATTTCCGTTACCGTAACAATAGCACCAGCACCACGGAAGGAAGCAGCAGTTCCCTTGCCAACATCGCCATAACCGCAAACCACTACACGCTTTCCAGCCATCATCAAATCTGTAGCACGGCGCACAGCGTCAACAGCACTTTCCTTACAACCGTATTTGTTATCAAATTTAGATTTGGTCACTGAGTCATTGACGTTGATCGCAGGGAGTGGTAGTGTACCATTTTTTACTCTTTCATACAAACGATGCACCCCTGTTGTCGTTTCTTCTGATAAACCTTTGATACCATCTGCTAATTCAGGGTATTGATCCAATACCATATTGGTCAGGTCGCCACCGTCGTCTAGAATCATATTCAGGGGTTCTTTTTCTTCTCCAAAAAAGAGTGTTTGCTCAATACACCAATCAAACTCCTCTTCGTTCATTCCTTTCCAGGCATACACAGGAATCCCTGCAGCAGCAATAGCGGCAGCGGCATGGTCTTGGGTTGAGAAAATATTACATGAACTCCATGTCACCTCAGCGCCTAGAGCCACAAGGGTTTCTATCAATACTGCCGTTTGAATTGTCATGTGCAAGCAACCTGCAATACGAGCTCCAGCCAGAGGTTTGCTGTTTCCATATTCTTCCCGAAGTGCCATCAATCCAGGCATTTCGGCTTCGGCCAAATGGATTTCTTTCCGACCCCAGTCTGCTAGACTGATGTCTTTTACTTTATATGGCACATAAGTGGCGTCTGTTTTCGTTTCCATAGTTCTATATTTGTAAATAATGCAGCAAAATTACAACCTTTTTATCCTTCTACCCAATGCCTTTTGATCGATCTTACATGATTGGGACATCAGCGAAATTGTGGCTTTGGAAGTTGACCGAAACTGAAGCCGTGCTTGCCGAGGGTATGGAAAAGTACCCGCGCTTGGCTGCCCGTCTGTCAAAGATCAAAAGCAGCAATCACCGAAAAGGGATTTGGGCAGTACAGCGGCTATTACAACAAGCGGGGATTGACCCGCAAAGCATGCAACATGACGCAAATGGCATCCCCCGTTTACCGGATCAACACATTTCCATCTCTCACGCTCGTGGTTATGCGGCTATAGCCGTAGGAACTGTTCCTATGGGGGTAGATGTTGAACAAATCCGAGAACAAGTCCACCGCATTGTCCCCAAATTTGTCCACCCTTCCGAACAATTTGCCCAGTCAACTACCGAACGTATTCAATTGTGGACCGCCAAAGAAGCAGTCTATAAAGCTATTGAATGGCCGGGGCTACAACTCAACCAACAACTTATTATTGCTCCTTTTGACCAACAAGCGGCAACCGTTGTCCACCATCAAGAAAAAAAGCAACTTAAGCTGTACTTTTACCACCTAGAACAACACAAAGCCACCGTGGCTTTATTGCAATCTTAATCCCATGCAAATATCTGTAGAACTCACGCTAACACCATTAAAAAACGATTTTGAGCCACCCATCAAAGCATTTATAAAGCACCTGCGCGAGTCTGACTTTACGGTACTTGAAAACCCACTAAGCACTCAGATTTACGGAGAATTCAATGCCCTGATGAACTTTTTGACTCCTGCCATTGAAAGCGTTTTCAATCAAGAAGATGCCGTCGTTTTGCAAATGAAACTTATTAAAGGCGACCGAAGTAGCTATGTCCCCAGTTTTTGATTTTCTTTTCGAGCCTTACCAAAACTATCTGTTGGCTGATATTATTATCGAAGCCCTTGGTGTCTTTTTTGGCTTTCTTTCTGTTTGGTATTCTAAGCAAAATAAAATTGCTGTTTTTCCTACTGGGATGGTTTCAACAGGCCTTTTTGTTTACCTATTGTGGCAAGCTACGCTATGGGGTGATATGCTGATCAATGCCTATTATTTTTTGATGAGTATCTATGGGTGGTACTATTGGACCCGCAAAGCAGAGGATACAATCCAGCATCCCATTTCTGAAACAACTGCAAAGGAATGGAAAACTACTATATGGCTAGGATTGGGCACCGTTCTTCTGGTATTTAGTGTATACACCCTTACCAATCGGTGGACCGTCTGGACAGCCTATGTAGATACCTTTACAACGGCTCTCTTTTTTGTCGGTATGTGGCTGATGGCCAAACGCAAAATTGAAAATTGGATTTTTTGGATCATAGGTGACATCATTTCTGTTCCCCTCTATTTTTACAAAGGACTTGTGCTGACAAGTTTTCAATTCACCCTTTTTACTGCCCTGGCCATCTGGGGCTATCGCTCATGGAAACATTCCCTCGACAACAAGCCACAGGCTGCCACCGTATAGTGCTTTACGGGCCAGAGTCCACTGGCAAAACTACTTTAGCCCAAGCGTTGGCAGCTCATTATCAAACGCAATGGGTGCCAGAATTTGCCCGCGACTATTTGCAGGAAAAATGGAATAATAGCCAAGAAACCTGTGGTCTGGAAGACTTGCCCCAAATTGTCAAGGGGCAAATTCAGCTGGAAAACGAAGCCGTGTCCCAAGCCCAAAAATGGTTGTTTTGTGACACCAATGTATTGGTAACCAAAGTATGGTCAATCACCCACTTTGATGGGTACTGTGCGCCAGAAATTGTCGAAGCTGTAAACCGTTACCACTATGACTTTTATCTTTTAACCAGCCCCGATATCCCCTGGGAACCTGATAGTCTTCGAGATCGACCCCATCAGCGAGACGAAATGTTTTCCGCTTTCTTAGACGAATTAAAGCTATTGAAACATCCTTACGCTATTGTTACAGGAACAGGCAAAGAACGCCTTCAAAATGCGATACAGGCACTAGAAAAATGGTTGGTCAATCCTAAATCATCATTTTGATTTCTTTTTGATGTGAAGTTGATGAATCTAGGTTTTTTTATGCCATTCTCCTCTTTTTCGTATTTTTGCAACGTCTCAAAGGGGTGCCTTCGGGCTGAGATCATACCCAATGAACCTGGGCAGGTAATGCTGCCAAGGGACAGTTTACAAAAAATAAATCGCGAATAATTTCCCCTTTTATTCAAACTAAAAATAGTTTACGGATGAAATGCTTCTTTTCGATCTAAGGCATACAGCCGCATGATGAAGTATGGATTCTGATGATTTAAAAAAAAACAGATGAAAAGAAAAATGCAAGTGACCCTCTTGTTAGTAGGGGTTCTGGCAGTCCGCCTAGCAGCACAAACTACAGCTGTACGGGATTCCCTGCCGATGGTCAATTTAGAAGAAGTCAAGGTATCTGGTTTGCGGGTCGACGCAGATAGCCCAGTAGCCTTTAGTAACCTGACCCAAGAAGAAATTGCCAGCCGTAATTTGGGTCAAGACATTCCCATTCTATTAAGCTTTCTGCCATCGGTGGTAACCACCAGTGATGCAGGAAATGGCATTGGTTATACAGGTATTCGTGTACGCGGTAGTGATGCTCGTGCAGTTAACGTCACCATCAACGGAATTCCTTATAACGATTCAGAATCCCAAGGCACCTTTTGGGTCAATTTACCCGACTTCGCCTCTTCAGTTTCCAGTTTTCAGCTCCAACGCGGTGTAGGAACTTCTACCAACGGAAACGCTGCTTTTGGGGCCAGTCTAAACTTGCTGACCCAAGCTGTATCAGAAGACGCCTTTGCCCGTTGGAGTCAAAGTGCGGGTAGTTTTAATACTTTAAAAAACACTTTGCAATTTTCTACCGGTCGTTTGGATAGTGGTTTTGAAATCGCTGGGCGATTGGGGAAAATCGTTTCTGATGGATATATCGATCGGGCGGCTTCAGATTTGAAGTCTTATTTCCTTCAAGCAGCATATCAAGACGACAATACGCTAATCAAAGTTTTGGGCTTTGGGGGACATGAAGTTACTTATCAGTCTTGGTATGGGGTCGACGCTGCTACCTTAGCCAGCAATCGAACCTACAATCCTGCAGGGGAAATCTATGATGCCAACGGTGCCTTGACTGATTTTTATGACACGCAAGTGGATAATTACCGTCAAGACCACTATCAGCTCCATTGGACACAAACCCTTAATTCCCGATGGGATGTTACTTTGGGACTCAACTATACCTACGGTCGGGGCTATTATGAAGAGTATTATGACCTTTGGGCAACCAACAACATTTCCTTTGGCACCGATACTTCTTTTGCCTACTTACAATTACTGCCTTTGACTGTGGGAACAACCGAAGTCACCCAAACCGAAAATATTCAGCGCAAATGGTTGGACAATGACTATTATGTAGCCAATCTTGCAGCCAATTATATCCAAGGCGGAACCACAATCAATCTGGGGGCTCTTTACAGCCGATATATTGGTGATCATTTTGGTGAGTTGATATGGGCGCAGCAGGCGGGGGATGTCTTACCCCGACATAGGTTTTATGACAATACAGGCACAAAAATTGAAAACAGCTTTTTTGTCAAATGGACTGAGTCTATTGGCGACCAGTGGATTGCTTATATCGACCTCCAATTACGAAACATCAGTTATGATGTAGTAGGTCAGGTGGCTGGACCTGCTCCGTTTTCGGTAGATGACAGTTTTAGTTTCTTTAATCCCAAAGCCGGGTTGACCTTCCGAGCCAATGAGGCCCAACGTTTTTATTTATCCTATGCCCGAGCGCAGCGAGAACCCAACCGTACTGATTATGAAAATGGCAATCCAGTGCCTGAAAAACTCAATGACTTTGAACTGGGTTGGCGGTATAATCAATCAAACTTACAACTACAAGTAAACGCTTACTTGATGGCCTACAAAGATCAATTGGCACTTACTGGGGCTCTGGACGAGGTGGGGAATCCCATTCGAGAAAATATTGGAAACAGTCGCCGAATGGGGATAGAAATAGAAGCTAAACTGCCATTGTCGACTCAGTGGTTTTGGCAACCCAATCTAGCATTGAGTCGCAATCAAAATCTTGATTATTTTTTCCAAAGAGATGGACAATTGACGAATTTAGGAAGTACGCAACTGGCCTATTCACCCAGTATTATCGCGGGCAACGCTCTTGTTTATGCCCCTTCTACCACTTTTCAAGTGAGTTTGTTGTCCAAATATGTGGGTGAGCAGTATATGGGAAATATTGACGCTGCTTTGTCAAAACTGCCAAATTATTTTGTCTCAGACCTCAATATTACTTACCAATGGCAGCCTGAACAGTGGTTTAAAAACATTCAATTAAGCTTGCTGGTCAATAACCTTTTCAATGAAACTTATGTGTCTAATGGATATTTCTACACCTATGATGATAGTTGGACGACTCCAGGTGTAGTATCCACGATTGAGGGAGCTGGTTTTTATCCTCAAGCAGGGACCAACGTCTTGGTGGGTGTCGCTTTGATTTTTTAATTGGAGAGGTATAAAAAAGAATCAAAAACTTCTACCCGATAATTGATCATTGGGTAGGGGTTATTGCCATCATTATCGGGATTGAGTAGTTGACCGTTGGCCAAGCTGTATTGATAGCCTTCGCAACTGCATTCAGCCAGTACTCCATTGATTTCTAATCGGGAACATTCTCGTGGTATATGGTTAGGACAAGTGGCCTCCCATGCCAAAAAATTGCGGCCATTGAGATTAAAAATTAGAATGCCTTTCAGACCTGCTTGATATACATAAGCACTGCCGCCTACAAAGCGTAAATCATCGTATTGGGGGAGGTTTAAGTTGACTTGATAATCAAATCGAACATTAGAAATATAGGGATTGCGGCTAATCGAGGTTTTGCTACAACTTATGCCAAATCCCAAATAAAGCAGTCCCAACATTAGAGCTTTTCCGATTTTAATAGAACTATTCAATTTTGTATCTTTGATAGAAATCCCAGCCCCTGCGAGGGATTTTTCAATTTCAAGCATAAAATTATGAGTAAAGTATCATATTATACCCCAGAAGGGTTAAAAAAATTGCGTGACGAACTCAGTCATCTTAAAGATGTTGAAAGACCGAAAGCTTCACAAGCGATAGCAGAAGCACGTGACAAAGGCGATTTGAGTGAAAATGCCGAATACGATGCTGCCAAAGAAGCGCAAGGTCTTTTGGAAATGCAAATCTCCAAAATGGAAGCGCTATTGGCCAATGCAAGAATCATCAACGAATCCGATTTGGACACCTCCAAAGTGTTGATTCATTCTACCGTAGAAGTCAAAAACCAAACCAACAAGCAAACAGTCAAATACAAGTTAGTGGCTCAGTCAGAAGCTGATTTAGCAAGTGGAAAAATATCGGTGGAATCCCCCATTGGTAAAGGGCTTCTCGGAAAATCTGTTGGCGAAGTTGCAGAGATTACAGTACCCAACGGAACTATAGGATTGGAAGTTCTAAGTATCACGCGTAATTAACAATGTCTAGCATTTTTTCTAAAATCGTAGCAGGAGAAATCCCTTGCTACAAAGTCGCAGAAGACGAACAACATCTCGCTTTTTTAGATATCAATCCAAATGCTTTCGGTCACACCCTTTGTATACCTAAACAAGAAACCGATAAATTGATGGACCTGGAAGAAACAGCCTACATGGAGCTTATGGCATTTTCCCGCAAGGTTGCCCTAGGATTGCGCAAAGCCGTGGTTTGTAACCGTATTGGTTTGAGTGTAATTGGCTTAGAGGTGCCTCATGTTCATGTACACCTGATACCCCTTAATAGCATGGAGGATGCCAATTTTCTACACAAAAAGGAAATGACCCCAGATGAAATGCAGGCTTTGGCAAAAAAAATCAATAGATTAATTACATAGAACGGGCTAAAGTTATTCTAAATGTAGTCCCTTTTCCTACTTCGGTTTGGTGTAACTCTAATCGACCTTGATGATAATTTTCAATGATACGTTTAGCCAATGACAAGCCCAAGCCCCAACCTCTTTTTTTGGTGCTGTAGCCTGGATTGAAAATCTTTTTTCGATGTACCCGCGCTACTCCCAGACCCTGGTCTTGAACAAAGAGATAGATTTTTTTTGGTAAAACTTCCAGCCAAATCTGGAGTTCACCAGCACCTTTCATAGCGTCAATACCGTTCTTAATCAGATTTTCAAGTGTCCAACTCAATAACGCTGCATTTCCCGCTATGATCACTGGATCCGTTTTATAACGGGTTTTTATCGTCACCTGTGATGCTGTTCGGTTTTCTAAATAAATGACAGTTTCTTTCAATAGCTTATTGATATCCAATGGTTGTAGGGTAGGGAGAGAGCCAATTTTAGAGAATCGTTCTGTAATCAACTGAAGTCGATTAACATCTTTTTCCATTTCCGAAAAAGGCTCGGTTTGTGAAACCAATTGACCTTCTTTTCCCAATGCGATCCAGCCCAACATGGAGGATAGGGGTGTGCCAATCTGATGCGCTGTCTCTTTGGCCATAGCAGCCCATAAACGATTTTGCTCTGAAACACGCAATGTTTTCAAGACGTAATATAAAACCAAACCAAAAAGAAAAATGATTAGCAGTAGGGCCAAAGGATAGTATTGTAGTTTACGAAGCATCGGCGAATCTCCGTAATATAATTTTTGATCCACCAAGGGGTTTTCACTACCCGCTTCTTTATAAAAGATTGCTATGGGTTGATTCTGACCTCGAAATCTGTCGAGCTGTTGGTAGAGTAGGGCAGAGTCTTGCGTGGCTGACCAACTGATATTTTTATGTCCTATGATTTTACCTGTAGCGTTTACTTGTATCATGGGATTGGTTCCCGTTTGTAGAAGTACTTCAAGTGTCAGGTTATTGGGCGCTTGATTTTGAACGGATTCTTTTTGTGCCATCGCCCAAAGTTCCATTTTTTTGCGTTCTTCGGTTTTAAGTCGATCAAACAGCAAATAAGTGTTCCACAATATCAGTGCAACAATCAAAAAGACTACATAAAGCCAGCTGTTTTTTATTCGTTCTACAAAGGAAAGGCGGCGCATGAAAAATGGCTTGCTTCACGAAGATACATCAATTTTAAAAAAGCAATCTAAATCCAAACTTTTGCTATTTTTATGACAAAATCATGCGACATGGAAATTTCTGGTAAAATCAAACTCTTGGACGAAACAAAAACCTACGGAAACAACGGCTTTCGCAAACGCGAAGTGGTAGTAACCACAGAAGAACAATACCCCCAACACATCTTGGTTGAATTTGTGCAAGACAAATGCGAATTGCTCAACGCTTTTCAAGTGGGGCAAAATGTCAAAATTGGAATTAATTTGAGAGGTAGAGAATGGGTCAATCCGCAGGGTGAGACCAAATATTTTAATTCCGTTCAGGGATGGCGTATTGATGCGCTAAGTACTGAGCAGGCTCCCAATGAGATGCCACCCATGCCGCCGCCAACATCCTTTGAGCAGACCAATGATGCCCCAAGCGAGGTAGAAGACGATCTGCCCTTTTAGCGTATGGCCTTTATTTCTTCGTAGCGAAAGCAAGCCGTCGTGTGGTCATTTACCATACCTGTAGCTTGCATATGGGCATATACCACCGTAGGCCCTACAAATCGGAATCCCCGTTTTTTTAAGTCTCGACTAAGATTAGTAGCAATATCTGTAGTAACAGGTAACTCTGATTCTTTCGTGTAACTGTTTTGTATGGGCGTATTTCCTACAAAGTCCCAAATATAGGATGAAAAACTCCCATGACTTTTTTGAATTTCCATAAAACGCTGCGCATTATTTACAGTGGCACGTATTTTTTTTTGATTGCGAATAATTCTAGCATCATGGAGGAGGTCTTGGATTTTATCCTCGTTGTAGTGGGCAATTCTTTGATAATCAAAACTGTCAAATGCGCTTCTAAAATTTTCTCTTTTTTTTAAAATAGTAATCCAGCTTAAACCTGCTTGAAAAGTCTCCAGTGTCAAAAATTCAAATAGTAGTTGGTCTTCATGAATCGGGACCCCCCATTCGTGATCGTGATAGGCCTCATACAGTGGATCGCCTACACACCATTGGCAACGTTTTTTATCATCCATAAAGACAAGGTACAAAACAAAAAAACACCCACGAAGGGTGTTTTGTTATTAGTGTTTAGACGCTTTAGTTATACCAATGCCGCACGCTCAAAAGCGGTAACAGTTACCCCAGGAGCTTCTGATTCAACATAGGCGGCTACAGATTGTTTACCGTCTTTAATATAGTCTTGGTTCACCAAAGTATTGTCTTTGAAAAAACGCTTTATTTTTCCTTTGGCAATATTGTCCAACATGGCTTCTGGTTTACCTTCTTGTCGTAGTTGATCTTTGGCAATCTCGATTTCTTTTTCGATTACAGAGGCATCTACTCCTTCTTCATTTAAGGCGATAGGGTTCATAGCTGCGGCTTGCATGGCAACGTTTTTAGCCACTTCAGCAGCTTTGTCGGCAGGAGCAGAAAGACCTACCAACGTAGCGATTTTATTTCCAGCATGGATGTAAGACCCAACAAATGGAGCGCTCAATCGTTTAAAGGCACCGATTTCGATTTTTTCACCGATTACGCCAGTTTGTTCCGTAAGCTTTTCAGTAACTGTCATTCCTTGAAATTCAGAGGCTAAAAAGGCTTCTTCTGTTTCAAATTGAAGCGCGTGATCGACTAAACTTTGTGCCAAGGCCAAATAAGAATCATTTTTTGCTACAAAATCTGTTTCACAATTCAATGATACAACGACGCCAACTGTTGCATCGCCATTTACTTTGGCTAAAACAGCGCCTTCTGTAGAGTCACGATCAGCACGGTTGGCTGCAACTTTTTGACCTTTTTTACGTAGTACTTCTACGGCTTTGTCAAAGTCACCTTCGGCTTCGACGAGTGCTTTTTTACAATCCATCATCCCCGCACCCGTGGCTTGGCGGAGTTTGTTTACTTCTGATGCAGTTATTTTCACTTGTAAGTGTTTTTAATTTATGATTCTTTTTCTTCTTCTTTGCTTGCTGCTTTGTCATCAGTCGCAGTTGCTTCTGTTTCTGCTTTTTCTGGTGTTGTAGCTTCCACTTTTGGCGCTGATTGTTCTTCAGTAGCTGTAGCTTCCGCAACAGCAGCAGCTGGTTCTTCCCCTTTACTTTCTGCGTCTTTTTCTTGCTTACGTTGTTGTAAGCCCTCACCAATGGCGTCAGAAACCATAGATAAAATCTTTTCAATAGACTTTGAAGCATCGTCATTGGCTGGGATTACGAAATCTACTTCTCTTGGATCGGAATTGGTATCAACCATTGCAAAGATGGGGATTTTCAATTTACGTGCTTCTTTGATAGCGATATGTTCCCTTTTGATATCCACTACAAAAAGGGCACCTGGTAATCGCGTCATGTCAGTAATTGATCCTAAGTTTTTCTCTAACTTGGCTCTAAGGCGGTTTACTTGTAAACGTTCCTTCTTAGAAAGCGTTTCAAAAGTACCGTCTTTTTTCATTCGATCGATAGCTGCCATTTTCTTTACTGCCTTTCGAATGGTGACAAAGTTTGTAAGCATACCACCCGGCCAACGCTCAGTAATGTAGGGCATATTGACATTCTTGGCTTTGTCTGCCACGATGTCTTTGGCTTGCTTTTTTGTAGCTACGAATAAAATTTTTCGGCCCGAAGTGGCAATTTTTTTCAATGCTTCTTGGGCTTCACTAATTTTTGCAGCTGTTTTGTAAAGGTTAATGATGTGGATTCCATTCCGCTCCATGTAGATATAGGGAGCCATGTTCGGATTCCATTTGCGAGTCAGGTGTCCGAAGTGGACGCCTGCGTTAAGTAAATCTTTTACTTCTGTTTGTGCCATAGTTTTTAGTTTACGTTCCTTGGTGTAGCAAAAGCACATGGTGCTTTTTAGATGCTAAACTAATCCCCGCCTTAGCGGTTCAAGCAACTGGTTCAATAAATAAATGAGCAAGGTCTCCGAAGAGACCTTATGAGTTGTATTAACGTTTTGAGAATTGGAATTTCTTTCTCGCTTTTTTCTGTCCAAATTTTTTGCGTTCTACCATTCTTGGGTCACGAGTAAGCAATCCTTCAGGTTTGAGCGCTGCACGGTGTTCTTCGTTATGTTGACAAAGTGCTCTGGAGATGGCCAGACGAACGGCTTCTGCTTGTCCAGTAATTCCTCCGCCCTTGACTGTGATTTTGAGATCAAAAGCGCCTTCAGTACCAGTGAGCATCATAGGTTGCTCTATTTTGTACTGCAGCATGGCGGTAGGAAAATGGGTTTTATAGTCTTTTTTGTTAACCGTTATAGCGCCTTTGCCTTCTGAAAAATAGAGGCGGGCTACTGAGGTTTTTCTACGTCCAATCGTGTGAATGACTTCCATTAGATATGTTCGTTGATATTAATAACAGATGGATTTTGTGCTTCGTGGGGATGATTGTTCCCAGCGTAAACGCGGAGGTTGCGGAATAATTCAGCACCCAGTTTATTTTTGGGTAACATGCCTTTTACAGCTTTTTCCATCAAACGTGTACCGCCCTTTTCATGCATTTGAGTCGCATTCAAAATACGTTGGCCACCAGGATATCCTGTATGACGGATATATTCTTTTTGCTCCCATTTGTTGCCTTTAAGCGCAACTTGGCTCGCATTGATCACCACTACGTTATCACCACAATCTACATGAGGGGTGAAGTTTGTTTTATGTTTACCACGTAAAAGACGTGCAATGACTGCTGCGGCTCTACCCAATGGCAAACCAGCAACATCTACCACAACCCATTCCTTATTAACGGTGTTGGCATTGGCAGAAATAGTTTTGTAGCTTAATGTATCCACAATTCTTTAATTTATTGGCTGTAAATAACTTTTACAGGGCTGCAAATGTACAAATTCACTTGCTTATCTAACAAGTATATCGCTACTTTTTTTTGGCTTTTGTTTCCTTATTCTACTCGGCATGAGATTTATTAACTTACAGCCACTAAATTTATGTGTTTTCACGCCCAACAAACTAGGTCAGCATCAGAGGTTCAAGAGCGATTTCAAGCGCAGGGGCTTGTCTCACTTGGTGTTTACAATGGTTTTTCCCACCCCAAAGTAACCGCAATCTGTGACCAAGCACCGCAACAACTGCAGCTACTCCAGTGGGGAATCATACCACATTGGGCTAAGGACCGGTCCATCCAAAAATATACACTAAACGCGCGCCAGGAAACCCTGCATCAAAAGCCTTCCTTCAAAGAAGCAAAACGAGGTTTGTTAATTGCCGATGGCTTTTTTGAATGGCAATGGCTTGATTCCGCTGGCCGAAAAAAGAAAAAATATTTGGTGACCTTGCCCAATGGCGGTTTGTTTGCCTTTGCGGCCTTGTGGGATCAATGGATCGACCCGTATAGCGGAGCGGTCATCCAATCTGCAGCTATTGTAACCCAAGCTGCTCAGGGTATCATGCGAACCATTCACAATTCCAAAATGCGAATGCCACTGATTTTATCGCCTGAAGAGGAATCTTTATGGCTAGTCGGAGGCACCCCAAAGCCCGTGACAGATCTGCACGCTACTCCCATTTAAACACCAAGTGTACTTCCCCCATCTACAGCAATGATGCTCCCATTAGTAGCGGCAGATAAAGGACTGCAAAAATAAACAATGGTAGTAGCTACTTCGTCTACAGTCGCAAATCTTTGCAATGTGGAAGCAGGGCGTTGTGTTTTGAAAAAATCAGCAGCTACGGCATCGGGTGTACTATTTTGATTTTCGGCTTGACTTTTCAAAAAGGCTGCAGCACCTTCGGTTAGTGTTGATCCAGGTTGCAAGGCGTTCACTGTTACCCCAGTTCCTTTCGTCAATTTGGCCAAGCCTTGACTAACAGCTTCCATGGCGGCTTTAGTGGCACTGTAAGCAATTAAATCATCGGGTACCAAGCGAGCACATTCACTGGAAATAAACAAGATGCGCCCCCAATTTTGAGCTAACATATCGGGTAACACATGCCGACTCAGTCGTACCCCACTCATTACATTTACATTAAATTGTCGGTTCCACCAGCTGTCTTCCATTGTTAAAAAATTCTCAGAGCGGTATATCCCCAAGTTATTGACTAAAATGTCGAATGCTGGGAGTTGACTAATCCAGTCGATGACTGCCTTTTCATCAAAAAAGTCACAAGGACAGGCATGAAGTACAGCAGAAGGGTATTCCACATGTAATTTTTCAATGGCTCGATTACAGCTACTTATCGTTGACCCATGGAGCCATACCTCTGCTCCAGCAGAAATAAACTCTCGGGCACTTCCAAACCCAATGCCTTGAGTGGCCCCTGTGATAAGTATTTTCTTATCCTTTAGTTGTAAATCCATCTTACCAAGGGGTTAATCCTAATAATTTTTCACCCAGTAAACTCAATTCAGCCGTTTTGTATTTGGTCTGCTCCCAATTACGAGGGTCACCGGGAAAAGCATATCCCTCGGGCGCAACTCTGTTTCTCCACGAATTGATTCGCCATTCTTTGAGTTCTTTGTTGTCAGGTTCGGCAGGCATCATTGAAATATATTGTGCCATACGGACTTTATCTTTACTGTTGTTGGGCCGAATACCATGGGCCAAACCAGAGTGAAAGATCATTAAATCACCTGCCCTCAAAGGGACTTTTTCGATTTTATCTTCTAAACCTTTTAAATCGGGTTGAAAAGGATTTCTGTCATCGGGTTGCGTTGCTCGCCAGGCCTCATAATTTTGAAACAGCCATGGAATGCACTGAAATCCACCCATATCAGGATCAATTTGATCAGAAAGTGCCAATACGCCTTGTACGTTTTGTGGCTTGGTATCAGGATCATAATCCCAATGAATAAACCCTTTTTGTGGTTGGTCTTTTGGGGCTGGAAAATTCAAATTGGCACGATCTATTGTTACCCAAAGTTCTTCCAAACCCCAAATATCTGCAAAGGCATCATAGACCTTGGGGGTCTGGCGATTCGACCACTGGTGTTGGTGATTATAAATTTCAACCATTCCCGTGCCAATGAGTTCTTTCATTTCCATCTCAGCCCTTGCAGGGGCATACCATGTACTGGAATCCGCAGGATCTTTTTCCTCAAATTCCCACAACAGATCTACAGTTTGCTGGACTTGTTCAGGCGAAATAGCTTGAGGAATGACGACGTAGCCTTTGCTGATCCAATGAGACCATTGATCCTCCGTCAAAAGTCGTAAAGGCTCGTTATTACTTCTTTGGTTTAGTTGGTGTTGGCTACTCTTGGCCGTGGATGGATTACCCGGAATGTCTTTATGATCTTTCTCGTATGCTGTTTTCATAATTGCATGATTAATTTTGTTCATTTTTGATACTCCAAAATTGGAATATTTTTTAGGGAACCCTTTGCAAGCACTTGACTAAAATTTGAACTATATTGATATATTTAACTTATTATTTTTAAAAATAAATTAATTTAGGAGCATGAAAGTGCAATTAGAGACATTAGGACAACAAAAGGGACAGTCTTTTTCGATGTTGTTTAACCCTCGCTTGAGTGACTTATTTTTTTGGCATTTCCATCCTGAATATGAGTTGGTGTATATCGAAGCACCGGAAGGCACTCGTCACGTTGGCTCTCACATCAGCACCTATTATGAGTGTGATTTGGTATTGATTGGGGCCAATATACCCCATTTGAATTTTGACTACGGCTTGCAAACCGATTATCGGAAAGTGGTGTTACATCTCCAAGCCGATTTTGTTCATCATAATATATCAAAGATACCCGAGTTGGCCTCTGTTTACGCTTTATTTAACCGTGCTGCTCAGGGCGTTGCCTTTAGCGGAGATATTAAAAGAAAGGTGGGGGAACAGTTGTTTGCTTTGGAGCACGAACCCACTTTTTCTCGCTATCTAAAGTTATTGGCAATTTTAGAGACCCTGGCCCAAGCGGACAGTTTTGAGCTTTTGCATCCCCAGGCGGTACTCAATACTTATGGCGTAAAGGAGCAACAACGCCTCCAGCGTATCTATGCCTTTGTTGATACCCATTACCAGCGCAAGATTTCTTTGACAGAGATTGCCGCTCATTGTTATTTGACCAAAGAGGCATTTTGTCGGTATTTCAAACAGCGAACGACCTATACATTTACTGAATTTTTAAACCGCTATCGCATTACCCACGCCAAAAGGGAGTTATTGGCCGGTCACCGCATTAGTGAAGTGTGCTACCAATCGGGTTTTGATAGTCTCTCTTATTTCAATCGGATATTTAAAAAAGTCACTGGTGAAACGCCTTCAGCTTTTGTTCAAAAACTTAGCCGTTCTTAAAATGAAACGCCTAAACGGTAGCCGCAGCCCCAGACCTCTAACCAATCTTAATTTATACGGGGTTGTCCGTTAACGCTTTGGTTTGAGAAAAATGGCCCAAGATTTTTTGGTAAGATTAATGCGCCTCTAACCAATTTTGCCCTACACCTAAGTCTACCACCAAGGGTACATCTAGGTCAAAGGCAGCTTCCATCTCTTTCTTCACAATTTGCTGAAAAGCGTCTAATTCACTTTTGGGAACTTCAAAGACCAATTCGTCATGGACTTGAAGTAGCATTTTAGCTTGCCAGTTTTCATCTTGAATTTTTTGATGTAGTCGGATCATAGCCAATTTAATTATATCAGCTGCGCTTCCTTGAATAGGGGCATTGACAGCGTTGCGTTCTGCCGCACCCCGAACTACTGCGTTTTGAGAATTGATATCTTTTAGATACCTGCGACGGCCCAAAACTGTGGTTACATAGCCGTGCTCCCGAGCAAAATCCACTTGGTCGCTCATGTAGGCACGCAATTTGGGGTAACTCGAATAGTAGGTGTCAATCAGTTCTTTAGCTTCCGTTCGGTTTAGGTTGGTTTGTTGACTCAAACCAAAAGCAGATACCCCATAAACAATTCCAAAATTAACAGTTTTAGCCTGGCTTCTTTGTGCACGGGTTACTTCAGTGGCTTCTACGCCAAAAACCCGAGCAGCAGTAGCAGTATGAATATCTTGTCCAGCTTGGAAGGCCGCAACCATTGCAGGATCTTTACTTAAAGCGGCTATGATTCGTAATTCGATTTGAGAATAGTCGGCGGCAAGCAAAACATGATCCGAATCTTTGGCAATAAATGCTTTTCTAACTTCTTGACCACGTGGCGTTCGGATAGGAATATTCTGCAAATTGGGATTGTTACTACTCAGTCGGCCGGTAGCAGCAACGGCTTGATTGTAAACTGTATGTACACGCCCAGTTTTGGGATTGATTTCTTGGGGTAGCGCCGTTACATAAGTACTTTGTAGTTTTTGTAATGAACGCCATTCCAAAATATCAGCAATGATGGGATGGTCATTGGCCAAATAGGACAAGACGTCTTCGGCTGTAGAATATTGACCTGTTTTTGTTTTTTTGGGTTTGTCCACCAGCTTGAGTTTGTCAAACAAAATCGGTCCCAGTTGCTTTGGCGAAGCAAGGTTAAATGTTTCTCCCGCTTGATCATAGATCCCTTTTTCTAAGGCATCAATATCGGTTTGTAGTTGTACCGATAGTTCATGCAAAAAAGGGGTATCCAGGAAGATTCCGTTGGCTTCCATCCGAGTGAGAACGTCGACCAAGGGGAGTTCAACCTGGTCAAAAAGTGATTGAGTGCCGCCACCTTCCAATTCTTTGGCAAAGTGTTCTTTGAGCTGGCGGGTAATGTCAGCATCTTCGACAGCATACTCGGTTTGTTGGTCAAGCGGTACTTGCCGCATCGTCAATTGGTTTTTTCCTTTTTTTCCAATTAACTCGGTGATGGACTGTGGCGTATAATTGAGGTAGGTTTCGGCTAAAACATCCATATTGTGACGCATATCAGGGTTGATCAAATAATGTGCAATCATGGTGTCGTAGATAGGGGCATTGACGATCAAATCGTATTTGAGTAAAACCTTGATATCGTACTTTAAATTATGCCCAATTTTTTCAATGGTAGAACTAGCAAAAAAGGGTTGAAATTGTTGGACTATTGCTTTACATTCCTCAAAGTCTTCTGGTAGGGCTAAGTAATAGCCCTTCCCTTTTTCCCATGAAAAAGCAATCCCAACCAGCTCCGCTTGGAGGGCGTCTAGCCCAGTGGTTTCCGTGTCAAAACAAACACTTTTTTGAGCCATTAATTTTTGAAGCAAAAGAGAGTAGCCTACTGGACTGTCAATAGTTTGGTACCAGTGATCGGCTGAGGCCAACGCCGCTTTATCAGCTGTACTTTCTTGTCCCGAACCCGGTTGGTTAAATAGGTCGAACCCAACGGTGGGGCTACTTTTTGTTTCCGGTTGAACCATCGTGGCTGGAGCTTCTGATTCCTTGATGAAGATCTTGTTAAAATTCTCCTGCATCCTACGAAATTCTAAAGTCTCAAATAGCTGGCTGACAGCGGTTGAATCTGGTTCAGATAAGCGATAGGCTTTTTCATCAAATTGAACAGGTACATCTAGCAAGATCGTGGCTAGCTCTTTGGATAAAAGCCCTAACTCTTTATTGGCCTCTATTTTTTCTTTGAGTTTGCCTTTCAGTTGACTTGTGTTTTCCAGCAGCGATTCCATGCTGCCAAATTCTTTTAAAAACTTCTTGGCCGTTTTGTCACCTACACCGGGTAAACCAGGAATATTATCAACCGCATCTCCCATCATCCCGAGATAGTCAATTACTTGTTCAGGGCGTTCTACTTCAAATTTTTCTTGCACTTCTGGGATGCCCCAAATTTCGATACCATTACCCATTCTTGCAGGGCGGTACATGAAAATATGTTCTGATACCAATTGGGCAAAATCCTTGTCTGGAGTTACCATGAAGGTATCAAATCCCTCTTTTTCCGCTTGTTTGGCCAGGGTTCCAATGATATCATCGGCTTCATATCCTTCTTTTTCAATCACAGGAATATGCATGGCTTCCAACAACTGTTGGATATATGGAACGGCAATTCGAATTGCTTCAGGGGTTTCGTCTCGGTTGGCTTTGTAATCAGTAAATAGGGCGGTTCGACTTTGTGATCCCCCTTTGTCAAAACAAACTGCTAAATGATCAGGGCGCTCTCTCTTGATCACATCCAATAAGGAATTCATAAAACCCATGATAGCTGACGTATCCATACCCTTGGAATTGATGCGTGGGTTTTTTATAAAGGCATAGTAGCCTCTAAAGATGAGGGCGTAGGCGTCTAATAGAAAAAGTCGTTTGGGTGTGGCCATGAATCAAATTTTATCTAAAGTAAACTTTTCTCAGGGGAAAATCCCATTCAGTGGGCTTGCTTTTTTACTGTAATCTCTTGGAGTTGTTTTTTTAGACTGGTCACATCCAATCCTTGCTTTTTTTGTAAGGTCTCAACTGCGCCATGTTCTACAAACTGATCCCCTACACCAAGTGCTGTTATGGGTTTGTGCCAAGCTGTCTGTTGTGCCCACTCTTGGATAGCAGTTGCAGCACCGCCCATACGAACACCTTCTTCGACCACGACAATTTGCTCGTGTTGACTCATAAGCTGGTTTAGTAACTCTATATCTAAGGGCTTGATAAATATTAAATCACAATGTGTCCAATCTTGAGATTGATTCATTTCGCTGATGGCTTTTTCACAAATGGCCTTTGTTGTACCCACACTGATCAAGGCAAAGCGGTGTCCTTTTTTTAAAATTTCACTTTTTCCCCAAGCGAGTGCCTTGAAGGCAGTTGGATTTTCAACTTCATGGAGTACACCCCGTGGGTAGCGAATGGCAACAGGACCGTTCAGACTTTTTTGGCAGCTGAACAAGGCATTGCGTAAGACCGTACTATCAGAGGGAGCGATGAGTGTCATATTTGGAATAACACGTAGGTAAGCAATATCAAATACACCATGGTGAGTTGCGCCGTCATGACCAACCAATCCAGCCCGATCAATACAAAAAATAACAGGTAGTTTTTGCAAAGCTACGTCGTGAATCACTTGGTCATAGGCTCGTTGTAGAAAGGTGGAATAAATCACACAGTAAGGAACTAGCCCAGTTGTTGCTAGGCCTGCGGCAAAAGTTACAGCATGTTGCTCTGCGATACCTACATCAAAACTGCGTTTGGGATAGCGCTTGAAAAAGCCACTTAATCCACTCCCCGTAACCATGGCAGGAGTAATGGCTACGATTTTTTCATTTACTGCCGCTAGTTCCTCCAAAGTTTCACCCACTACATCTTGGTATTTGCGGATAGAAGCGCCTCGATCTTTGTTGATCTTCCCTGTTACAGGATCAAATTTCCCGGGGGCATGGTAGCGTACTTGATCTTTTTCTGCTTCTGCCAAACCTTTCCCTTTGGTGGTAACCACGTGCAATAATTGGGGCCCTTTTTGAGTAGAAATATTTTCTAAAGCCTTCATTAACTGATCTAAATTATGACCATCTACAGGACCGCTGTATGGAATTTGTAGGGGATGAAATAATTTGTGACTATCATTGGATGTGGCCTTAATGGTTTCAAAATATGATTTTAAAGCCCCAACACTGGAATCAATACTCTGGGCATTATCATTTAGTATGACCAAAATATTAGCTGAGGTCGTCCCTAAGTGATTTAAGGCTTCTAGGGCGATACCACTGGCAATAGAGGCATCACCGATAATCGCAATGTGTTTTCGATCTGTCTTACCCTTTAATTGGGCTGCGAGCGCCATACCTAGTGCTGCCGAAATAGACGTACCTGCATGCCCTGTTCCAAATGCATCGTGAGGGCTCTCCTCTCGAGAAGGAAAGCCGCTGATTCCCTTCCATTTGCGGTTGGTTTCAAAAAGAGCTTGCCGACCGGTGAGTAGTTTATGACCATAGGCTTGGTGCCCCACATCCCAAATGATTCGGTCTTCTGGACTGTTAAAAACACGATGAATGGCGACGGTCAATTCTACAGTTCCAAGACTAGCACCTAGGTGACCTTCATTTTTAGCGACTACTGTAATGATTCGTTGACGGATTTCTTGACACAAATCCATCAATTCCGTTGCAGTCAATTTTTTTAAATCGGCAGGAGATGCCATTTTTTCTAGCCACATGCCGCAAAGATAGGATATCCTCTGTTGGGCGGAGCAAATTTGTATTTTTGCATTATGGAAATGGTACTGGATGACGCTTATTTTATGAAGCAAGCACTTGTTGAAGCTGAAAAAGCATTGGAAAAAGGCGAAGTCCCCGTGGGTGCTGTTGTGGTGATTCAACAAAAAATTATTGCCCGCGGCCACAACCTGACCGAACAGCTCCAAGATGTGACTGCTCATGCAGAAATGCAAGCCATTACCTCGGCAGCTCATTTTCTGAATGGAAAATACCTCAAGGGTTGTACACTTTATGTCACCTTAGAGCCCTGTGTGATGTGTGCAGGGGCTTTGTTTTGGAGTCAATTAGATCGAGTTGTTTTTGCTGCATCCGATCCCAAAAGAGGATTTTTGACTCAAAAGGCTCAGTTGCATCCCAAAACTAGATTTACTCAGGGAGTAATGCTTCATCAGTCCGAGCAGTTGTTGCAGCAATTTTTTGCAGATAAGAGGTCATAAAAAAAGCGCCTCGTAGGCGCTTTCCCAGTCTAACATATATCATTTATAAAAGCTTGATTTGGGAAGCTTGCTTCCCCTTGCGGCCTTCTTCTTCTACATATTCTACTTTGTCACCCTCTTGGAGGGTTAGCCCGTCTAGGGCTGTAACGTGAACGAACACATCGGAGCCCGAAGCGTCGTCCGTAATAAAACCAAATCCTTTGGATTCATTAAAAAATTTAACTGTACCAGTCATTTAAAAAAATTATAATATTGGCAAATGTACGCTATTTAAACCAGCATTAGCCCCTTTCAATTCAAAGATTTCTTGTTTCAAAGTATTTCAATTATTTAGAAGGAAAATCAGTATCACCTGTTTTTTAAACAAACTCAATAATGTCATCAGCTCTAAACAAAATTCACGTAACAATACAATTGATTTTCAGACTTGGTAAAACTCTGGGTAAGGTTATGCGCTTCGACTTCAATCAAAAAACGATCAGGGTTTTTGTCAAAGTCAATGCATTTATCTTCGTTTTTTTAAAGCAATAGTATTGTTAGTAGGTGCTTTAGGGAGCGTTTATTATATAAGTTAATGATTTGTAAATGGGATTGGATCATCTTTTTCTCATACTGTCTTTCCGTTGTTGCATTTTCTCCAAATTTTCCTTTGTCAGGGTATAATCGCTGAGGGATTTCCCTTTCCAGCGATGGTATAAAAAGAGTGGAAGGTAAATTACAACGGCAGTGAGAACGGAAAAGCCGATGATTTTTTCTCCAAGGGCATAGTCTTGGGCACGAATATAGTATCCCCAAAAAACACCACCTGTCCAACCCAAAAATAGCAACCAAAGCAAATATCGCATATGGGTTGTATTTAATTTATTGGGCGAATGTTCAGTGCCAGTTCCTCCAATTGTTCATTGGCGATGGTAGTGGGTGCATCAATCATCAAGTCTCTGCCACTGTTGTTTTTAGGGAAAGCGATAAAGTCTCGAATGGTTTCTTTGCCCCCTAAAAGAGCAACCAGTCGATCTAATCCAAAAGCAATTCCACCGTGTGGAGGAGCGCCATATTGGAAAGCATCCATTAAAAAGCCAAATTGTGCTTGTGCCTCTTCTTTAGTAAAACCCAATAGGTCAAACATTTTTTGTTGCAGTTCGGTGTTGTGAATCCGAATGGAACCCCCACCAATTTCATTGCCGTTTAACACCAAGTCATAGGCATTCGCTTTTACCTGTTTGGGATCAGAATCAAGAAGGTCTAATTGCTCAGGCTTGGGTGCTGTAAAGGGGTGGTGCATGGCATGATAGCGTTGGCTTTCTTCATCCCATTCCAATAGTGGAAAGTCTGTTACCCACAGGGGGGCAAAAGTATTAGGATCACGGAGTTCCAAACGTTCAGCTATTTCCATGCGCAAGGCACTAAGCTGGGTGCGGGTGCTCTGGGTTGGTCCAGCCATGACCAAAATTAGGTCACCTGCTTGGGCATCGCTTGCAGCAGCCCAGGATTGGAGGTCTGCTTGATTAAAAAATTTATCTACAGAAGATTTATAACTACCATCGGTGTTGCATTTGACCCAGACCAAACCAAGGGCACCCACTTGGGGGCGCTTGACCCAATCAATCAAAGCATCGATCTGTTTGCGGGTGTATTCGGCAGCCCCAGGAACAGCGATACCTACAACCAATTCTTGGCTGTCAAAAACACCAAATCCTTTGCCTTGAGCTAGTTTGTTGAGTTCGGTAAATTCCATACCAAAGCGGATATCGGGCTTGTCGTTGCCAAAGCGGCGCATGGCTTCTTCATATGGCATACGGGGGAAATCACCCACTTCTACACCCTTTATTTCTTTTAGAAGATGTCGGGTTAGGCCTTCAAATTGTTTGAGGATATCCTCTTGTTCAACAAAAGCCAGTTCGCAGTCTATTTGGGTAAATTCAGGTTGACGGTCTGCCCGTAGGTCTTCATCTCGAAAACACTTAACGATTTGAAAATATTTGTCCATCCCCCCTACCATCAACAACTGTTTAAAGGTTTGTGGGGATTGGGGGAGGGCATAAAATTCGCCATGGTGCATCCTAGATGGTACAACAAAATCTCGAGCCCCCTCTGGTGTTGATTTGATCAAATATGGAGTTTCTACTTCGATAAATCCATTGTTGGAGAGGTAGTTTCTAATTGCTAAAGCAATTTTATGGCGGAAAATTAAATTCTCTCGAACGGGTGCTCTTCGGATATCCAAATAGCGGTATTGCATGCGTAACTCCTCGCCACCATCAGTTTCATTTTCAATGGTAAAAGGCGGAATAGATGAGGGATTCAAGATTTGAAGTTGGTCGGCTAGGATTTCGATGGCCCCCGTGTTTATATTAGGGTTTTTAGACTCCCTCTCGATGACTTCTCCTTCAATTTGGATGACAAACTCTCGTCCAAGGGTCTGGGCAAGTTCCAAGACTGCTTTGGGGGTACGTTCTTCGTCAAAGATAATTTGCGTAATGCCATAGCGATCTCTCAAATCGACCCATAACATAAAGCCTTTGTTTCTGGTTTTTTGTACCCATCCAGCAAGGACCACGCGTTGGCCTACTGCTGTAATGTCAAGTGATCCACAATTCGTTGTTCGAAGCATAATACGGTTTAATTCTCGGCTAAGGTATTAAGTTCTTTTGGCTTTCGAAATGCTCGGATACGTAATTTGAGTCGGTAGATCAAAAAGAAACAAGCAGGCACAATGACAAGGGTCAGGAAGGTGGCAAAGGTTAATCCAAAAATAACTGTCCAAGCCAGTGGCCCCCAAAAAATAACATTGTCACCGCCAACATACACTTTGGCATCCCATTCACTCATCAAGCTAAAAAAGTTGATATTGAGCCCAGTAGCTAATGGGATCAATCCCAAAATAGTTGTGATAGCAGTCAAAAGTACAGGACGCAATCGGGCAACTCCACCGTTGATAATTGCTTCACGTACCTCAGCGCGGGGGAGCAATTCCTCGAAAGGAAGCCCTAGCGTTTCTTTTCTTCTTGCAATCAACAGCTGGGTATAGTCAATTAAAACCACACCATTATTTACTACGATTCCCGAAAGCGAAATGATTCCCATCATGGTCATCATAATTACAAATGGCATCCGGAAAATACTAATGCCATAAAGTACACCAGTGAAACTGAGAAAGATGGATAGTAATATAATTAGGGGATTGGAAATTGAGTTGAATTGTAATACCAACAGAAAAAGGATTAGTCCCAAGGCGGATAGCAGAGCGCCTGTTAAGAAGTTCATGTTGGTCTCTTGCTCGGCAATTTCACCTGTAAATTCGTAGCTCACCTGACGGGGTAGTTCAGTGTATCCTGTTAAACTTTGTTTGATATTATCCACCACTTCATTGGCATTGAAACCAGCTAAGACAGCAGAGTAAAGCGTTACTACCCTCCGGAGGTCTTTGTGTTTGATAGCACTAAAAGACGTGGTGTTTTCCATCTGTGCAACAGCGCTAACGGGAATTTCTTTGATTCGTCCACTGGCTTGGTCCCGAAAGACAACGTACTGATCAAGCAGTACATCGGTGTTTTTTCTTTCATTTTCATCAAAGCGAACGTTAATGTCATAATCTTCCCCATTTTGTTTGTAAATACCAGCTTTTTCACCAAATAGGGCACGGCGGAGTTGTTGACCGATTTGTCCTGCTGTAACGCCTAAGCTTCCTGCTTTGCGACGGTCAATTTCAACTGCCAGTCCAGGCTTGCTTTTATTGACATCTATTTTAAGTTCTTCCACCCCAGGAATATTTTCTCGATTGAGGTAGGTACGCATATTTTCGGCTTCTTGAATCAGTTCGTCGTAGTTCTCCCCACTGATTTCAATGTTGATAGGATAACCAGCAGAAGGACCTGCACCTGTTTTTTCAACGGAAATAGCTATGCCAGGAAAACGATCCTTAAGGGCCTGTTGGATTTCCATACGCATGGTCTCTGAAGACAGGCCACGTCTGTATTTGAATTCGGTCATGGTCAAGGTTATTTTCGCTTTGTGCGGCATGTCTTGATCACCACCTCTGTCTGTTTCTGGGTTTTGAGCCCCTGCCCCAACCACAGCTACATTGGAGTCAATCATAAAATTTTCTTCCCCGTCCATATATTTAGGATGGTTGACGACTTTTAATACAGCGGCTTCAATTTGTTGCGCTGTCTGATTGGTTTTATCAATTGAAGTACCTTCTGGGTATTCGGAGTAAATGATAATTTGTTGCGGTTGATTGTCAGGAAAAAATTCCACTTTAGGGGCGGCTAATCCAAGAATGATAAAAGAAGAGAAGAGCAATCCAATGGTGCCAAACAAAAACACATATGGCTTACGACCCGTAAGGGCAAAAGTCAAGGCACCACGATACCAATTTTCCAAATCTACCAAGGTGTTGTTTTGGAAAGTACGCGCCCATTTTTTGATGAAATATTTATACGCCCAAAAGAGTAGGGTAGTCAGTAGCATAAGAGTCCCCAACGCTCGGAGCGTACCAATATTGAAAATTAGAATGAGACCCAAGCCACCCAAAATGAATGTTAGTCGCCATAATCCTTTTTGACTGATTTCTTTATCTCCGAGTTCCATAAAGCGAGAAACCAAAACGGAATTAAAAAAGATGGCTACGAAAAGAGAAGACCCCAAAACAATGGACAAAGTCATTGGGAAAAAGATCATAAACTCCCCCATTAAACCAGGCCAAAAGCCTAATGGCAAGAAAGCAGCAATGGTAGTAGCTGTGGAAATAATGATGGGATAGGCAATTTCGCCAATTCCTTTTTTAGCGGCCTCTATGGCGTTCATACCTTCTTTTTCCATCAATCGATAGGCGTTTTCGATGACCACTATACCGTTGTCAACAAGCATACCTAGACCCATAATTAACCCGAATAACACCATGGTATTGATGGTGTTGCCTAAAAAATCCAAGATCATGAAGGACATAAACATCGACATGGGGATGGCAAATCCAACAAACAAGGCGTTGCGAAAGCCTAAGAAAAACATCAAAACAGTAATCACCAGTAAGACGCCAAATACGATATTATTCGCAAGATCACTAACAATATTTTTAGTTGTATTGGATTGGTCGTTGGAAATGTCTACATCTATAGAGGAAGGGAAATTGTTGGAAACCGTTTCATCAATTGTCGCTCGGATTTTTTCTACGGTTTTGATTAAGTTTTTTCCACTTCGCTTTTTGACATCCAAAACCAATGCTTTTTTTCCAGCAGAACGTGCAAAAGAGTTGATTTCCTTCTCTTTGAAACGAATATCGGCTACATCGCCTAAAAAGACAGTTCCATTTTGATTTTTTATGACCATTTCAGCCAAATCCTCGGGTTGTTCAATTTCCCCTAGTACTCTAATGTTACGTCTGAGGCCGTCGCCAACAACATTTCCGGCGGAAATAGTGCTGTTTTCTCTTCGGATGGCGTTGAGTATGTCTTCGAAAGAAACTGTGGCAGCGTTTATTTTCATTAAATCTACTGCTATTTCGACCTCAAAATCTTGCACACCTCTTAAGGCAACTTCTTTGATTTCTGACATTTGTTCGATGCGGTCCTGCAATAGTTCGCCGTAGTATTTTAATTCTTCGATGGGCAGGTCTCCCGACAGTCCTATATTTAGAATAGGAATTTCTTCTGACAGACTAAATTCAAAAGCAGTGGGTTCTACTTTGGCTCCATTGAAAGTTGGCCAATCGGCAGAGGATACTACATTATCGATTTTGTCCTGCACTTTTATTTTTGCGCTTTCTTTGGTGATGTTTTCGTCAAATTCGACGGTAATCAAAGAGAAGTTTTCCAAAGATGAGGAGGTAATTTTTTTCAGGTTGGGAACACCTTTGAGTTCCTCTTCAAGAGGATCTGTAATAAGACGTTCCATGTCTTCGGGGGTGTTTCCTGGGAATACAGAACTGACAAATACTTCGTTGGTATTGATTTCAGGATAGTTTTCCCTAGGCATATTTAGATATGCTGAAATGCCTAAGAAGAAAAATAGCCCAATGACGACATACATCAGCGTGCCTCGATCGATAGCCCAAGATGACAGTGCAAATTCTTTGAGTTTGGATGATTTTTTCATGCGATTGATACCAATTAGGAATTACTGATTTTTACCGTCTGTTGGTCTTTGACCAAACGTACGCCTTCTTGGAGGATGCGGTCTCCAGCTTTTAATCCGCTTAAGATTTCTCTTTTATTGTCTGATTCAGAGCCAAGTTTTACGAAAGTTTTGATTGCTTTATAAGTGTTTTTTTCTCCTTCAATATTTTTTAAAACAAAAACATAGCTGTCGCCATTTTGGTTCTTAAGGATATTCTTTATTGGGACCAACAAAGCTTCTGGGTTGGTATAATCGTTCAGTAAAACCTGGGCTGTCATATTAGGTTTGAGCATAGCCTCGGGATTATTGAGGTCAATTTCAATTCTGAATGATCGGTTGTTGGGGTTGATGTAATTTCCCACCAAAGACACTGTGGCTTCCATTTCTTTGCCCAGCACTGGAACAAAAACTTTTGCATCGGCTCCCTTTTGGATATTAGGAAGGTGTTTTTCTGGTATTTCACCAGCAAGATGCATTTGATTGAGATTGACAAAGCGCATAATAGGTGTCGCACCAGGTGCCATATTCGCCCCTTTATCTGCGATGATATGATCTACAATTCCATCAAAGGGAGCGATGATTTTGGTTTTAGCTACTTGATCTTGCATTTGAGACACACTCTTTTTTAAGGCTTTATAAGTGGTTTCAGCTTGCAAAAACTGCATTTCAGACCCTATCTTTTCATCCCAGAGTTTTTGTTGTCGCTCAAAAGTGGTTTTGGCCAAGGCAAGCTGTAATCGTAATTGTTCTAATTGATCTTGCATCCCTCCGTCACTCAATCGGGCCAATACAGCACCTTTTTTGACCCGTTGTCCTTCTTGTACATATATATCGGTTAATAAGCCAGGTAGTTCTGGATACAAAACCAAATTTTGGTCAGTGTCAATCGTACCCTGAAAAGCCACATAATGTTTGAATTCTTGCGGGGTTATAAGCATATCCGTTCCCAATAAAAACTTTTGATTGTTGTTTTGCACATTGATGGCAGCATCCAATTTATCAATCTCAAGCTTTAAGTCATTAAGCGTTTTTTGTTTGCTGGTTTTTAAATTTTGCAGATCGGTCAAAGATCCTTTTTGTATCAGTTCTTCGACAGTGACTTTTTGTTCACCACCACATTGGGTTAGGAGAAATAAAGGGAGTAAAAAAAGGTACTTTTTCATGATATTATATTTATTGAATCGGTGTATTGGTGAGGGTTTCTAAATTTGTTTTGGCGTCAATAACTGTTTTCATGGACTGTAGGTATTGTCCCTGAGTGGTATAGAGTTGTTGTTGGGCTTGACGCAGTTCAAAGCTAGAACTCATGCCTTCCAAAAACTTGCGTTTATTTTTCTGTTCAATACGTTCTGCTAGTGCTAAATCTGCTTTGGAGCTGCTGTAATTCTTGAGGGCTAAAGCCATTTCATTTTCAGCCATTTGCAATTCTAAAGTCAATCGATTTCTGGTATCTGTAAGTTCCGTCTCGGCTTGTTCAAGCGCTAGCTTGGCTTTTTGTGTTTTTGCTGAGCGCATTAGGGAACTGAAAATGGGAACTTGTAGGTTGATCCCAAACAGTGACGAGCCAAACCACTTTTGATTGGATTCTGTAAAGGTAAATTCGTCACTGTTACCCGTGTAAGTCCCGTTAACAAAAGCAGATAGAGAGGGAAGGGCTTTAGATTTTTCATAACGATACAGTAAAAGTTCAGATTCTTTATTGTTTTGGGCAAACTTCAAATCTACATTGTTTTCTATGCTACGCGGTTCAACGTTTTTACTTTCCATCATTTTTAAAGCAGCCAATTCTTCTAGATTTTGGGACAGAACAACTGGAGTTTGTTCAGGCATCCCCAATATCCATTGGAGCATAGAAGTTGTAATTTGTTTAAGATTGTTGGCATAATCTAGCTGCGCATTTAGGCGGGATAGGGTTAGTTGCAATTGTTCTGCGTTTTCCTCTTCTGCAAATCCATTGGCTACGATCATTTGCGTTTCTGCTAAGGTACTTTCAAGATTGGCTTTATTTTTTTCTAGAATCTTGGAATTTTCCTCAGCCAGCAAAACAGTACCATAGGCATCAATAATGGCTTTACGTACTTCAAGATTGGTTTTTTCCAAGCCCAATTCGGAGATGGTTAAGAATACATTAGAAGCTTTTACGCCAACAATATATGAGCCATCAAATAACAATTGGGTAACTTGGACACTCCCCACCATATTCTGCGTGGTACCAAATTGGACTTCTGCGAACTCCCCCTCGTTGCCTCCAAAGAATTGTGCAGGGACCAATGAAACAGGCAATTCAAGAAAGTTTTGATAGCTACCCTGAACATTGATTTGCGGCAATCCAATTGCAATTGTTGCCCATCGTTCTTTGTAAGCTTTTTGGATCTCAAGATTGGCATTCTGAACGGTGGGATTGTTTTCCAAACCATAGGCTATGGCACTCTCCAGGTCAAGGATCAAAGGGTCTTCTTGCGCCCATAGACTTAATCCTATCATTAAGGAAAAATAAAGAATCAGGTTTTTCATGTGTTTTTTATAGCATTATATTGTTCAAGAACAGCTACCCCTCTGGAAGTAGCAATCGCTCGTAGATGATAATCCAAATAATTACCCAAAAGGTGGTTTGGATTGTAGTGTTCCGCTGGGAAAAGTTCAGGATTCCGGAGTCCACTGAGGCCGTTGAAGTATATTTGGGTAATAAAATCAACGTCTATACTGTCCCGAAACAAGCCCATTTCTATCCCTTTTTTTAGACTTTTTTTAAACCCCTTACCCATGGTTTTCAATTCTTTTTTCTTGAGTTGGGTGTAGATGTCGGGGTAGTATTTCTGTAATTGGAATTGTGGTGATCGGCTGCTGTTGGCCATGTGTTTAAGGGCTATCTTTTTGACTTCAAACAATCCTTCTATGGGATTTTCTGCTTCATCCTGAATGTGTTGAATGGCTGTACTCATTTCCTCAAAAACAAAGTCAACACAAGCTTTTACAAGGGCAGTTTTGTTGGCAAAATGTTCATAGATTGTTTTCTTAGAAATGGACAACAGTCCAGCTATGTCGTCCATAGTAACACTCTTAAAACCAAACTGGATAAACTGGCTTCGTGCCGTTTCTAGGATCTTCTTTTTCATAGCAATTTCGCGCAAAAGTAATACGGAAACTTTAAATACCAAAATAGTTTCTAAAGTTTTTCTCTGTTGTTTTGCCATGGGAATCCTACCTTTGAGTTTATATGAAAGCATTGCAGGATTCTCTTCAAGACTTTTTGGTCTTTATGGCTAAAGAGTTACCAGACAAACAATTGGTTAATTTATATGAACCTGTTCACTATATCATGAACTTGGGCGGTAAAAGGATTCGTCCTGTATTGGCGCTATGGGCTTGTGAGGCTAGTGGTCATAAAGCTGAAAAAGCGCTACCCGCTGCTCTGGCTGTTGAAGCTTTTCACAACTTTAGTCTAATTCACGATGACATTATGGATGAGGCACCCCTTCGTAGGGGGCAAACAACAGTTCACGAAAAGTGGGATATCAATACGGGTATTCTTTCGGGCGATGTGTTACTGGTTTGTGCCTATCAATATTTGGAAACTTATGAAGGCGATTCTTTCAAGCAAATGTCAAAGACCTTTAGTGAAACGGCTCGCTGGGTCTGTGAAGGACAACAGATGGATATGGATTTTCCGCAACAGAAAAAAGTTCACTTGAACAAGTACATTGAAATGATCACCAAAAAAACAGCTGTACTAATTGCTGCCAGTCTAAAAATGGGCGCTCTGGCCGGCGGTTTTTCTGCTGAAAAAAGCGCGTTATTCTACGCTTTTGGGAAAAATATTGGAATCGCTTTTCAGCTACAAGATGACTATCTGGATGCCTTTGGAGACCCCAAAACTTTTGGTAAGCAGGTGGGGGGTGATATTATCGAGAACAAAAAAACATACCTTTATTTATATGCCTTAGAGCACCTAGCTGCTACTGAGGCGGAGCATTTAGAAAAATTATTTAGCACGCATCCAAAGCAAACGGATGCAAAAATTGAACAAGCCAAGGCGCTGTTTGTTGCGTCTGGAGCCACAGAAGCCATTCAAAAGGCCAAACAGCACTACTTAGACAAGGCCTTCGAAGCGTTAGATGAATTGGATTTAACCGCACAGCACCACAAACGATTTACTGATTTAGCTCATTTTTTGATACAGCGACAGGTCTAAGTCAACCTTTTCCACAGTGCTTTTAAAAACCAACCCAAAGGGAAGGAACGCATTATTTTTAGATCTTCGATAAAATTAGTTTTGTTGTCCAAAAAGCGAAGGATTCGATGTATTGGATTATTGCGGAACATCATCGTGAATAAATCAGCTCCTCTCGTATTATGTTTCTCCAATACATCTAGGAAAAGCATGTCATAAAAAGAGAACTTATCCCACTTGTAGAATTGGTGGAGTGGGGTATTGTGTTTTAAAAATTGGACCAATCGTTGGGTTTGACGCAGGGTTTGTTGAAAAGTATAGCCTGTGCTTGCTTTGGTCCATCCGCCTGCTGTACCAATATGGAGAAGATGACTGGTATTATGTTGCTGGAAAGGATAGGCTGTCATTGGGATACTGCCAGCCTCTTTTTCTAGGCAGGTATATCTTCCTGCTCCTATTTTTTTTAAATAGGCACGGATTGCATCCTCATAGTCTTCTTTAGGTAAAAGCTTGGCTGAGAAAAAAGTGTCTTCCAATAGGGCTTTATTGGGCGAAAAAGGCAACACATACATAAATCTAGTGGCATTAGCCTGTGGAACATCAAAGTCCATGAATGTGATTTGTTCGGGGTCAAAACAGTTGTTTTCGGTTTCAACAATCCAGCCGACAAAATGTTGCTGCAAAACTGGATACTTTTTTTGGTGGACAACCCGTTCAGGATTGTAGAGGCTAGAGAAAACTCGAGATGAAGCAAATGTGCCCTTTTCCGTGTGTACCAGGGTTTGATTCATATCACTTTCCAAGTTTGAAATAGTCGCTTCCAACCAATCGATTTGTTTTGAATCTTTTAGCAAAGGGAGCGCATATTGATACAGATCAATACCTCGAATCATTTTATAAGTGTAGGGCTTTAAGTTGAGGTTTTGTTGGATTTCAGCAGATTGGAATTTGGCTTGATGCCAGCTGTATCGAACCAAATGCTCTAGCGGTCCAGCTTCTTTTTCCCAAAAGCACCATGTACGGTCATTGGTGGTTTTGGAATCTTTATCAATAATAAGGATGCGGTGTTTTTCAAAAAAGGAGTCTTGTAGTAAGTGAAGTGCCAAAAGCATGCCAGAGGCACCACCGCCACAGATGATAAAGTCGTAATTTTTCCTTTTCATTTTGCATTCAAATGTAGCGAAATAGCTGCGATTAAGACTTGTTTTTTTATTTTTGAATCCAATTTGCTGAACGCATGGAATCCATATTTGAATTTTTTCGAAATACTTCACCCATCTTAGGGGCTTTTTACGCCACGCTTTTCACCTGGGGTCTAACCGCTTTCGGGGCTGCTTTTGTTTTTTTGTTTCGTAGTATGAACCGCATGGTATTAGACGGGATGTTAGGATTTACAGGGGGGGTGATGGTAGCCGCTAGCTTTTGGAGTTTGCTGGCACCTGGCATTGAAATGAGCCCAGGGGAAGGATTTGTGAAAGTAATACCTGCTGCTGTTGGATTTGTTTTGGGGGCCTTGTTTATCTTCGCTTTAGACAAAGTACTTCCTCATATTCACATCAATTTTAAAGAAAGCGAAGGGATTAAAACTCCTTGGCACAGGACGACACTATTGGTTCTAGCGATCACCTTGCATAACATTCCCGAGGGTTTGGCTGTAGGGGTACTATTTGGTGGGGTTGCTGCGGGTATTCCCGAGGCATCCATTTCAGGTGCTGTTGTTTTGGCGCTTGGCATTGGGATTCAAAATTTCCCAGAGGGGATAGCTGTTTCAATGCCCTTGCGACGTCAGGGAGTGAGCCGATTTAAAAGTTTTTGGTATGGACAATTGTCGGCTATTGTAGAACCTGTAGCTGCTGTATTGGGTGCAGTTGCAGTTACTTTTTTCTTACCCATTTTACCCTATGCCCTTGCCTTTGCGGCTGGTGCTATGATATTTGTTGTCGTAGAAGAGGTAATTCCCGAAACTCAATTAGACAACTATACCGATATAGCAACCTTAGGATTTATCGGAGGCTTTGTTGTGATGATGACCTTGGACGTCGCTCTGGGCTAGTCTTTTGCAAAAGCCTGCCACCCCTGTGCTTCCAGGGCAATGGCTTGGTCTAGTCCATTGATTAAGTAAGCTCCTTTTTGTTTGTCAGTAAAATGCCCAATTACGGTGAGCCAGGGGTGGTTTTTGATCTGTTCATAGGCCGACTGTGGTAGTGCCATAAGCAATTCATAATCTTCGCCACCATTGAGTACTGCCGTGCTACTATTAATTTGAAACTCTTCACAGATTCCAACTACTTCTGGATCAATGGGTAACTTTTCTTCATACACATGGCACCCCAAGTCATTAATTTGACAGAGGTGTAGTACTTCGGATGAAAGGCCATCGCTAATATCCATCATGGCATGAGGCACTAATTTCCATTCGGCTAAAAGTTCAAAGACATCTTTGCGTGCTTCGGGCTTAAGTTGCCGTTCAATGCTATAGGAGTAGGGGCTCAAATCTGGCTGGGATTGTGGATTCACTTTAAAGACAGCTTTTTCTCTTTCCAATACTTGCAAGCCTGCATAAGCTCCACCTAAGTCGCCACTAACCACTAATAAATCATTCGCCTGCACACCTTGACGTTTTACGATATGGCCTGAATCAGCTTGCCCCAATGCAGTGACTGATAGAATGAGTCCCGTGGTAGAACTTGTGGTATCTCCTCCCACCAAATCCACTTTATAATGACCACAAGCCAACTGTATCCCAGCATACAATTCTTCAAGGGCCTCTAATGAAAAACGATTAGAGACGGCTAAAGAAACTGTAATTTGAGTAGGTCGAGCATTCATAGCATACACATCTGATAGGTTGACCACCACGGCTTTGTATCCTAAATGTTTTAAGGGAACATAGGACAAATCGAAATGCACACCTTCGATCAGCATATCTGTAGTGACAACCGTTTGGCCCCCTTCAAAATCACAAACGGCAGCATCATCACCAACGCCCAAAACAGATGAAGGGTTCTTGAGGCTAAATGATGCAGTCAAATGTTGAATGAGTTTGAATTCTCCTAATTGATCAAGGGAGGTTCGGCTGGGTTTTTTATCTTCTAGCATGCTACAAAAATAAGAGGGTTTTTTGTATGTTTGAGTAACGTTCCCTTGATGAAAACACAAAACCTACTTTTAGCGAGTATTACTTTTTTAATTTTTGGTTGTACAACGAGCGATTTAGACGATAATTCAATGACTGTCGATAAACCGACTATGTCTGAAAATACACCCGCAGATCCTATATCTGGATTTATACCTTGTGAAAACGGAATGGCAGGGTCCTATCCTTGCAAAGGATATGATCTATATGCTTTTGTTGATTTAGATGCCTTAGAGGGTTTTGAAGGAAACGACAATTGGGGTTGGACAGACCCACTCAATGGAAAAGAATACGTATTGGTGGGACTCGATAATGGAACAGCTTTTGTCGATATCAGTATTCCTGACTATCCCAAGTTTCTAGGTAAGTTGCCCACAGCAACTGATAATAGTATTTGGCGTGATATTAAGGTATATCAAAATCATGCCTACATTGTGAGTGAAGCCCCAGGTCATGGCATACAAGTCTTTGACATGACTCGGTTGCGTACTGTTAACGAGCCACAAACTTTTACCCCAGATGCACGGGTTACCAACTTCGGTAGTGCACACAACATAGCCATTAATGAGGATTCTGGTTTTGCTTATGTTTTGGGCTCCCAACTGTACAATGGAGGCCCTGTATTCTATGATCTTTCCAATCCCAAAAATCCTCAAATCGCAGGGGGATATCAGTTCTCCGGTTATACTCATGATGCGCAGATTGTCACCTATACTGGACCAGACGAAACCTATGCGGGTAAAGAAATTTTTATGGGCTCCCATAGTGATGGACAAACCTATAATAAATTGGCTATCATTGATGTAACAGATAAAGACAGTCCCAAAATCTTAAGTGAAATTTCTTACAGTAACCCTGGTTATACCCATCAAAATTGGCTCAGTGAAGACCAACGTTATTTGTTTTTGGGTGATGAACTGGATGAGATTAATATGGGCGGACCGACCCGAACACTCGTTTTTGACCTTTCAGAATTAGATAACCCTCAATTGCACCACGTCTATAACGGCGTGACTCGTGCTATTGATCACAATGGTTATATCAAAGATGAGTTCTATTATTTGGCCAATTATACCGGTGGCCTACGGGTAATCAATGTCAATGAAATCGGTAATGAAAGAATGGGTGAAGTTGGTTTTTTTGACACTTATCCTTCTGACGACAAAGCCAATTTCGCAGGGGCTTGGAGTGTCTATCCTTTTTTTGAAAGTGGTATCATTGCAATCAATGATATCAATTCCGGTTTGTTTTTGGTCAAAGCAAAAAACATGGAGAATTGACAGTTTACCCATTGCGCCAGATGCTCTTAAATTCAACTAAAAGCGAAAACTAGAAGTGGCGATGTACCAAAATTTATGGCTTTGTATGGGTATGCTATTTTTAGCTTGTCAAAAAGAGTCCGCACCTAAAGCAGACCTGATACCTTGGCAGTCATCTTCCCCCATCATAAAAGTTTTAGGCGGCAGTGCCAACGAAAGTATACGAGCCGTGGCAGCTACAACTGATGGTGGTTTTGCTGCGCTGGGGCACACCCAAAGCCAAGATGGGCCTTTGACCAATAAAAATAATGGAGGTTTTGACATGTGGTTGCTGCAGTTTGATGACAAGGGGAACCTCTTATGGCACAAAACCTATGGCGGTAGCGGGAATGATAGAGGCGTAGATTTGGTCACTACCCCAGCAGGCAACTTGGTACTGGTTGGATTTATGGAAGGTAAAACCCCTGACGCAACTGAGGCAGCCCCTTCACAAAACCTTTGGGTGGTTCAAGTAGATGCGAATGGAACAGTACAATGGGAAAAAATATTTGGCTATGCCGGATCCGATTATGCCACACAAGTTATCGCTGATGGTGAGGGGAATTTGATCATAGCTGGGGTACTCAATGTTACTGCTTCTCAAGGTTTAGGCAATCAAATCCAAAAACATGCTGGTGGTGATTATTGGGTACTCAAACTCAACGCACAGGGCGAACTGATCTGGCGGAATTATTTTGGAGGACTACAGGCAGACACACCCTACGCTCTAACGACCACCAACGATGGTGGCTATTTGGTAGCGGGCACTACCGACAGTGCCGATACAGACATCAGCCAAAATAGGGGCGGCTATGATTGTTGGGTGGTTAAAATCGACCACCAAGGCCAATTGGAATGGGAAGCTAGCTTTGGGGGTAGTCAAATTGATACTGCCTATGCTATTGCCCCAACTCAAAATGGCTATTACCGAATTGTAGGCGACAGCCGTAGTACCGACCAACAAGTTACCCAGAATAAAGGTGCTGCAGATATGTGGTTGTTTGACATCAGCCCAGCGGGTGAGATGGTTCATGAAAAATGCTTCGGCGGAAGTCATTTCGACGTTGGTCGTTCTTTATATCCTTTGTCTAATGGCTATTGGCTGGTGTCAGGCAGCTCCCGTAGTGCCGATGGTGACCTGCTCAAAAATCAAGGCCAAAACGACGCCTGGACCATGGTCTTAGACCCTACGGCTACGGAAATCTTATGGCAACAAACGCTAGGTGGTGGTGAAGTTGATTTTGCCTACGATGCCATTCAATTGTCGGACGGTAGCCTGGTTACCGTTGGTGATACCCAAAGTCAATCTGGGGATATCCCTACCAATGCTGGCTTTACCGATGCTTTGATTGTTTTAAATCCAATCCCATGAAGTATATTCAATGGTTTCGCCTGTGTTTGTTTTTCGGATTAGCGGCCTGTCATTCGGAAATGGAAGAAGAAAAACTTCGATTGGAAATTGATTTTGAGCAACACTGGAACAACAGCCCAATCACCCCGACCACCCTCAATGCCTATTCATTTGAAAATGCTGCTGGTGAGTTGTTGTCCATCGAACGGCTTCGCTATTTGATTTCGGACCTATCCCTTGGGCTTAAAGACGGGTCCCAAGTGATTTTAAAAGCCTATCATTTGATTGATATCAAAAGCGCAGAAAGTCTTCGTTTGTCTTTGGAAACATATGTCCCACTAGCGGATATTCAAGAGGTTTCGTTTGTTTTTGGTTTAAATCGTTTGGCCAATCAAGATGGGGTTTATCCCGACTTGAACGCAGCGGTCTGGAATGTTCCCCAAGCCCTTGGTGGTGGCTATCACTTCATGCAGTTGGACGGTAAGTTTAAAGCCCAACCTACTGCAGAGGCCATAGCCTATAATTTTCACGCCATTCAAGCGGTGGACAAAACGGCAGGAACAGCATTGGTTTTTGAAGACACTTTTTTTAAGGTATCACAACAAATTTCGCCTCAAACGGCCGACCAAGATTTGACCATTTCCATGAACCTTGCTGAGTGGTTTGTCAACCCCCATCTTTGGTACTTAGAGAAAGACAACAGCATGCTGATGCCCAACTTTGAAGCGCAGCAACGCATGGCTGATAACGGAAAAAGTGTATTTTCCATTGTTGTAAAAAAAAATTAGCGTGGTACGAACGGTTTTTCTTTTGGTTATGTGTAGCATGGTTTGGACGGCTTGCAAAAAAGACCAGCCGGAAACCATAACCCCCCCAGCCCCCTATGTGTTAAATATTCCTCCGCTTTTTAAGGAGAAATTGATCCCACCTGTAATTCCAATAGACAACCCCCTTACAGAAGAAGGTGTTACCTTAGGCAAACGGTTGTTTTTTGAGAAAAAACTTTCTGTTGATGGAACGATCTCTTGTGCCAGTTGCCACCTTCCAAGGCAAGCTTTTTCGGATATACGCGCTGTAAGCTTAGGTGTTCAAAAAAAAGAAGGAAGCCGCAACGCCATGCCATTGTTTAATTTGGCGTGGAATTATGACGACCGGTTTGACTGGGATGGAAAATCTTTGGGGCTGGAAGCTCAGGCACTAGAACCTGTGACACATCCATTAGAAATGCAGAACAATTGGTCGGTAGTGGCCCAGAGTTTAAGAGCCAATCCAGACTACCCCCCAATGTTTACTGCTGCTTTTGGAACTCCTGTAATTGATTCGGCTTCTGTGACAAAAGCCTTGGCTCAATTTGAGCGAACCTTGATCAGTGCCAATGCCCCCTTTGACCGGTATCTTATGGGAGTCGGAAACTTAACCCCTGCACAACAAAGAGGATTTGAACTGTTTATGGCCGAAGACAAAGGCGATTGTTTTCATTGTCATGGTAGTGAGAATAACCCACTATGGACGGACAATGCTTTTCACAACAATGGCTTGGACTCGGTTTTTGTCGATTTAGGGTTAGGGGGCGTCACCGGGGATCCAGCCGATAACGGAAAGTTCCGAACACCTTCTTTACGCAACCTGACTCGAACAGCCCCCTACATGCACGACGGTCGTTTTCAGACTCTTGAAGCCGTAATTGATCACTACAGCGAAGGACTGCGCCCCTCTCCAACCATTGATCCACTAATGAAGAAAGTCCAACAAGGTGGTGTTCGCTTAACTGACCAAGAAAAAGCAGATTTATTAGCCTTTCTTAGAAGTTTAACCGAAAACCAATTTGGCCGTGATATTACGCCTACCAATTGAATAAATTCGCACAATACCAGCATTACTTATCCCTATAAGAACAGTCTTACTTTCTATAGGTTTGTTGTATATTTGTCAATCAAACGCATTGTAGTTGCCTAATGATAAAAGTTTCAGAATCAGCGAAAAACAAAGTAGTGACCCTTATGCAAGAAGAAGGATTTAATCCTGCAGAGGCTTTTGTGCGCGTTGGTGTTAAAAGTGGTGGCTGTTCGGGCTTGTCCTATGACCTGCACTTTGACACGCAAAAAGCAGACGAAGACAAAGCCTTCGAGGACAATGAAGTGCAAATCGTTGTGGACAAAAAAAGCTTATTGTATTTGGCTGGAACCACCCTAGAGTATTCAGGTGGACTCAATGGAAAAGGCTTTGTGTTTAACAATCCCAACGCCCAACGCACTTGTGGTTGTGGGGAGAGTTTCTCACTTTAAAAAAAAGAAAATGGCGTACACAGAAGAAGAACTCAAAAAAGAGTTGGAGAGTAAAGAGTACGAGTATGGGTTTTATACCGACATTGACTCAGAAACGTTTCCTGTTGGTCTCAACGAAGACATTGTTCGCAAGATCTCTGAAAAGAAGAAGGAACCCCAGTGGATGACCGACTGGCGATTGGAAGCCTTCCAAGCCTGGAAAGAGATGGAAGAACCCGACTGGCCCAATGTTGAATACGAAAAGCCAGATTATCAAGCTATTTCTTATTATTCGGCTCCCAAAAAGAAAGACCAATACGAAAGTCTGGATGAAGTAGACCCCGAATTGTTGGAAACATTTAACAAACTGGGGATATCAATTGAAGAACAAAAAAAACTGGCTGGGGTTGCCGTTGACATTGTCATGGACTCAGTCTCAGTAGCAACTACCTTTAAAGATACCCTAGCCGAAAAAGGAATCATATTTTGTTCAATTTCCGAAGCCATTCAAGAATATCCCGAATTGGTGCGTCGGTATATTGGATCTGTAGTACCGCCCAAGGACAACTTTTTTGCGGCTTTGAATTCGGCTGTTTTTTCTGACGGATCATTTTGTTACATCCCCAAGGGTGTACATTGTCCGATGGAATTATCAACCTATTTTCGAATCAACCAAGCTGGAACAGGTCAATTTGAGCGTACGCTGGTCGTTGCAGATGAAAGCAGTTATGTGAGTTATCTCGAGGGATGCACTGCGCCATCTAGAGATGAAAATCAACTGCACGCTGCAGTGGTAGAACTGATTGCTATGGACGACGCAGAAATTAAATATTCTACGGTTCAAAACTGGTACCCCGGTGACAAAGAGGGTCGTGGCGGTGTTTTTAATTTTGTGACCAAAAGGGGACTATGTCATAACCGCTCTAAAATTTCTTGGACACAGGTAGAAACAGGGTCTGCTGTAACGTGGAAATACCCTTCCTGTGTGTTAAAAGGGGACCACTCTATTGGAGAGTTTTATTCGATTGCGGTTACCAATAATTTCCAACAAGCTGATACGGGTACCAAGATGATTCATTTAGGTAGAAATACACGCAGTACCATTATTTCCAAAGGAATCTCTGCTGGAAAATCACAAAACAGCTATCGTGGGCTGGTTCAAGTTGGTCCTCGAGCCCAGCATGCAAGAAACTTTTCTCAGTGCGATAGCCTATTAATGGGTAATGATTGTGGGGCACATACTTTTCCCTATATCGAAACGCAAAACAATTCAGCACAAGTTGAACACGAAGCCACTACCAGTAAAATTGGCGAAGACCAGATTTTTTACTGTAATCAAAGAGGTATTGATACGGAAAAAGCCATTGCTCTCATTGTCAATGGATTTAGTAAAGAAGTACTCAATAAGCTTCCGATGGAGTTTGCTGTTGAAGCACAAAAATTATTAGAAATCTCCCTCGAGGGATCGGTGGGATAAAAATCAGCTTTATGCTAACAATTGAAAACCTACATGCTGAGGTAGATGACAAAGGGATTTTGAATGGGATCGACTTGGATGTAAAAGCTGGAGAGGTACATGCAATAATGGGACCCAATGGTTCAGGTAAAAGCACCCTTTCTTCTGTGATAGCAGGAAATGAAGATTATGAAGTTACTGGTGGAAATATGCTTTTTGGAGGGGAAGACATCAGTGAGATGAGTCCAGAAGAACGTGCACACAAAGGGATTTTTCTCTCGTTTCAATACCCAGTAGAAATCCCAGGTGTTTCAGTAACCAACTTTATCAAAACAGCTATTAATGCCAAGCGAAAAGCTGCTGGACAAGATGACATGCCTGCAGGTGAGATGTTAAAAAAAATACGTGAGAAATCTTCGCTGTTGGGGATTGATTCCAAGTTTTTGTCTCGCTCACTGAATCAAGGTTTTTCTGGAGGGGAAAAAAAGCGCAATGAAATTTTTCAAATGGCCATGATGGAGCCTAAGTTGGCCATCTTGGATGAAACGGACTCAGGATTGGATATTGATGCGCTTAAAATTGTTGCTGATGGGGTTAATGCCCTTCGAAGTAAAGACAATGCAACTATCGTGATTACCCACTACCAAAGACTTTTGGATTACATTGTTCCCGATTTTGTCCATGTTTTATACCAAGGGAAAATTGTAAAATCAGGCACAAAAGAACTGGCACAAGAATTGGAAGCAAAAGGTTACGACTGGATCAAACAAGAAGTAGCGGGCTGATGGATTTGAAAGACAAACTACTAGACTCCTACATTGCTTTTGAGGAAGAATTAGGGCCGAAGGACAGCATTCAGCAGTTGCGAACCGCAGCGTTAAAGACCTTTGAGCAAAAAGGTTTCCCTTCTAAAAAAGAAGAGGCTTGGAAATATACGTCTCTCAATAGCTTGATACTAAACGATTACACTCTCTTTCCGAGTTCGGAAAAAGCAGTTGATCTGAATGAAATCAAGCATGTCTTTCTTTATGAAGTTGACACGTATAAGATTGTATTTGTAGACGGGGTGCACAGTCCTTTTTTATCGGACACAACACATGACGGTTTGGATGTTTGTCTGCTGTCTGCAGCCTTGACCAAGCCCAAATATAGCGATTTGATTAATCGGTATTTTGGAGCTATTGCCACAAAAGAAGAAAGCATGACGGCACTCAACACCAGCTATGCTCGGGAGGGGGCCTACATTTACATACCCCCATCAATTGTTGCCGAAAAACCAATAGAAATCATCCATTTGGCAACCGGAGATCAAGGCCCCGTTTGGTTGCAACCCCGCAATCTCATTGTGGTTGATACCAATGCACAGGTTCAAATTATAGAAAGACACCAAAGCTTGGTCGAACATCAGGCTGTGACCAATTCAGTTACTGAAATTTTTGCCCATAGAGAAGCCTTGGTTGATTACTACAAAATCCAAAATGACCTAGATACGGCTTCGCTGATTGACAACACCTACATCTCACAAGACACCAATAGTCATGTAAGTGTCCATACATTTTCATTTGGAGGTAAAATCACCCGAAACAATCTGAATTATTTTCAGAATGGGGAGCGAATCAATTCGACACTAAAAGGCATCACACTCTTACAAGAAAAGCAGCATGTTGATCACTACACTTTGGTCCACCACGCCCAGCCCAACTGCGAAAGCCACCAGGATTACAAGGGGATATTTTCTGACCGCTCCCAAGGGGTGTTTAATGGAAAAATTTTAGTAGATAAAATTGCCCAAAAAACGAATGCATTTCAGCAAAACAACAATATAATTTTGGACGATAAAGCCAAAGTTAATACCAAGCCACAGCTTGAAATCTTTGCCGACGACGTTCGCTGTTCTCATGGCTGTACTATTGGTCAATTGGATGAAGAAGCTTTGTTTTATCTTAGAACACGTGGCATTCCCAAAAAAGAGGCCAAGGCTTTGATGACCTATGCTTTTGCCAACAATGTTTTGGAAAGTGTACAAATATCGGCTTTAAAAAAGCGAATAAACAAACTGATTGCCCAGAAATTGGGTGTCAATATGGGATTCGAATTATGAGTTGGGACATTACCAAAGTCCGTGCAGATTTTCCCATTTTACATCGGAATGTAAATGGCCACCCTTTGGTTTATTTTGATAATGCAGCAACCTCTCAAACCCCGAAACAAGTTATCGATGTCATTGCTGATTATTACACGCACTACAATGCAAACATCCATAGGGGAGTGCATGCCTTGAGTCAAGAAGCTACAGACGCTTATGAAAAGGCAAGACATACCATTCAAAATCACTTCAACGCACAGCACGCCCAAGAGATAATCTTTACCGCAGGCACCACGCACGGTATCAATATTATTGCCGCCGGCTATAGTGCGCTGTTACAAGAGAATGACGAGCTATTGGTATCGGCCATGGAACACCACTCTAACATAGTGCCCTGGCAAATGTTGTGTGAAAAAACTGGAGCCCATCTCAAAGTGATTCCCATGTTACCGAATGGCACTTTAGATATGGAAGTATACGAAACCCTTTTAAATGATCGAACTCGGCTGGTTTTCGTCAACCATGTTTCCAATGCCTTAGGTACGATCAACCCAATTGAAAAAATTATTGATCAAGCCCACGCCGTCGGTGCCAAGGTTCTGATCGACGGCGCGCAAGCCGCCCCACATATACCAACAGATGTTCAAGCCTTAGATATTGATTACTACGTCACATCGGCACACAAGCTATGTGGACCTACAGGTGTGGGTATGTTGTATGGGAAATCTGAATTGCTCAATTTGTTGCCACCCTATCAAGGCGGTGGAGAAATGATTGCAACCGTAACTTTTACAAAAACCACCTATGCAGATTTGCCCCATAAATTTGAAGCTGGGACTCCAAATATAGCGGGATGCATTGCTTTCGGCGCAGCATTGGATTATGTTAATAGTTTAGGATTAGAAGCGATTGCAGCCTACGAGCACGAGCTTTTAGAATATGCTACGACACAGCTAAAGAAAATAGATGGCCTTCGGATTTACGGGGAAGCAGATAACAAAACTGCCGTCATTTCCTTTTTGGTTGGCGATATCCATCCCTACGATATGGGGAGTATCCTCGACCAATTGGGCATAGCTGTTCGGACCGGACACCATTGTGCCCAGCCCATAATGGATTTTTTTCAAATCCCAGGTACACTAAGGGCTTCATTTTCTTTCTACAATACTTTTGAAGAAATAGATAGGCTGGTGGCTGGCGTCGAAAAAGCCAAACAAATGTTGGAATAAAATTTTTAATTTTAAACATGGCTGAGATTGCAAGCATACAAAAAGAAATCATCGAGGAATTTTCATTTTTTGAAGATTGGATGCAACGGTATGAACATATGATTGAGTTGGGCAAATCCCTACCCTTGATTGATACCCAGCACAAAACCGATGACAATATCATCAAGGGATGCCAAAGTAAAGTATGGGTGCATGCTGAACTAGAAAAAGACAAGCTGGTTTTTACAGCCGATTCAGACGCGATAATCACCAAAGGGATCATTGCTTTGCTAATCCGAGTTTTTTCAAATCAACCTCCAGCTGCTATTTTAGCTGCAGAAACTGATTTTATAGACCAGATTGGGTTGAAAGAACATCTGTCACCCACCCGTGCTAATGGTTTACTCTCTATGATCAAACAAATGAAACTCTATGCCATTGCCTTTCAAACCCAATTAAACTAATTCGATATGTCAGAAGCAAGTACAGACACGCAAGACCTTGGGGAGAAAATCGTACGGGTACTGAAGACCGTATACGATCCCGAAATTCCCGTTGACATTTATGAATTGGGATTAATCTATGATGTATTTGTAAATGAAGCCACTGAGGTAAAAGTTTTAATGACCCTAACAACACCCAATTGCCCCGTAGCAGAAACCTTACCGCAGGAGGTGGAGGAAAAAGTTAAGTCGCTGGATGAGGTGGCCGATGCGGAGGTTGAAATCACCTTTGATCCCCCTTGGTCACAAGACCTGATGAGTGAGGAAGCTAAATTGGAATTGGGACTTCTATAGCCATGGCAGCAATCGTCAATCGGGTGGCAAAAAGCCCACTGGTTACTGTTGATTTAGAAGCATTGCGACCTTCAGGTGTGCGCCACCTAATCGATATGACACAGTGGTTGGAGGAAGGATGGATACTCCGTGAAAAAGATTTTCGACAAGCCCTAGCCGATCACAACTGGGCCCCCTATGCCGACCAAACTGTTGCTGTTTTTTGCAGTAGTGAGGCAATCTTACCCGCATGGGCAGCTTTGTTGGTTACTACTTACTTAAATAAAGCCAAACAAGTGGTTTGGGGAGATTCCGTCGCCTTGGAGCATGCCCTTTACCTAGCTGTTATTGAAGATCTGAAAGAAGAAGACTATGCAGACAAGCCCTTAATCATTAAAGGCTGCTCGGATCCCGCCATCCCTCAATCGGCGTATCTGGCACTGATTCGCAAACTCCAACCCATAGCCAAAAGCCTGTTTTTTGGCGAAGCCTGTTCTTCCGTTCCCTTGTATAAGGCCAAAAAATAAAACGTTTGTCTATCCGTAAACTAGTTGTTCTGACATATTATTGGCCACCCTCTGGTGGTTCTGGGGTTCAGCGTTGGGTTTATTTTACGCATCATTTAAAAAAAATGGGGTGGGAACCCATAATTATTACTGTAGATGATAAGCAGGCTTCCTATCCGCAAAGGGATAAAAGTCTGAATACATTGGTTCAGAACATTCGGGTCATTCGAACACCAACCCGAGAACCACTCCATCAATATGCCCGCTGGTTGGGAAAGGGGTCCATTCCCCAAGGGGCAGTGCCCCGTAAGACAATCTTTCAAAAGTTAGCAGCCTTTATCCGTGGAAACTTTTTTGTCCCCGATGCCCGAATAGGCTGGGTGCCTTTTGCCCGTAAGGCATTAAAAGAACTATTGGCAACGGAAAAAATCGATTGGGTCATTACTACTGGTCCACCCCATTCGACCCATTTGGCGGTTTTACCCCTGAAACAAAAGGACAATTTCCGCTGGTTGGTTGACTTGCGCGACCCTTGGACGGATTTGTTTTACAACCAACAGTTGTACAGACTCTCAAAAACCCGCAAAAAGGATCAACTTTTGGAAAAAAAAGTCTTACAATCGGCAGACACGGTTTTGACGACGGTGGGAGGAGAACTTCATACCCTCCTCAAGCAACGGGTGCTCAAACAAAATTTTGTCGCTATTCCCAATGGCTTTGATACCGAAAAAATACAGACTTTTCAACGTCAAAATCTAGTAGGTGTTTTTCATGTCGTTTTTACCGGATTGCTGACCCAAAATCAAGACTATCCTGCCTTGCTCCAAGCCTTGCAAAATCTTAACAGTCCGCTACCCATACGTTTGAGCTTGGCGGGACAAATTGATTCCATTATCCTTCAAGAAATTAAAGCCGCCTTGCCAGAAATTGACCTCCATCACTTGGATTATCTGCCTCATAAAAAGGCCCTTGGTCTCATGTTCCAAGCCGATGTTTTGGTCAATTTTATTTTTAAAGGCGCCAGCACTCAAATGATCTCAGGTAAGCTGTTGGAATATATGGCTACGGGTGTCCCTGTGCTGTCTCTGGGCGATCCCCAATCCGAAGCGGGACGCCTACTCCAACAAGGCGCAGCTGCTGAGATGATTGGACCAAAGGACATCGAGAAAATAGTGGGCTTCCTAGAAAAAGCAGTCCAGCAAAAGGGGAGATGGGAAAATGATTTCCCCCAAAAAAATGCGTGGTCTCGTGAGGGGACAGCGCAACGGTTGG
>WTJI01000009.1:0-15156 GCA_011524905.1 Flavobacteriales bacterium | reverse complement strand
ATGATCGTATTTATTTCACATCGGGAGCATCGTCTTCGGCAACGGGCTGATCGGCTATTGTCGATGTAAAATTACCAAAATCCACAGGTAGAATGCTAACGCTTTTCCTTCCTTTTAACGCACTCTTTTGATTTCCTTTACCGATAAAACCCCATTTCGTCTAAGTATTGCCAAGCAGCTTCGGGCATCAGCGGACGGATGTTTTTCCCTTTTTGGATGTCTTGGCGTAGGGCAGAGGCAGATATATTGATTTCAGGTGCTGCCATGTGTTGGATTTTTGGGTGGTTTTGGAGACTGTCTGGAATGGGTCGGTGCTGCTGGCGGGGATAGACCCACAGTCCGTAGTCTTCCAAAATAATCTCATGATTTTTCCACTTGTGGAAGGTGGCTAAATTATCTTCGCCAACCAAGAGGGAAAATAGATATTCGGGATGCTTTTCAGAGAGTCGCACGAGGGTATTAATGGTGTAATTGGGCTGGGGCAGGTCAAACTCAATGGCTGAAGGTCGCAATTTGGGATAGGGTTCACAGGCCCGATAGACCATTTCCAAGCGCTGACGGTCGGCCAAAAGGCTTTTCTTTTCTTTATGGGGGTTTTGGGGAGTGACCACTAACCAGACTTGATCCATTGCTGTATGCTCAGCAAAATGATTGGCCAAAATGAGGTGGCCCACATGAATAGGGTTGAAGCTACCAAAAAAAAGCCCAATGTGTTTCATGAAGACAAAGGTAGTTATTCCTTTAGGAGTGTAAGAAGGACTGAACGATTGCTGTAACTTCTGCCTGTGCAGTTTTCAAGTCATCGTTAATGATAACATGATCAAATTGTGGCGCATAGGTCAGTTCTTTTGCCGCCTTGGCTAGCCGCTGTTTGATTTTTTCCTCACTATCGGTGCCTCTACCACGTAAACGATTTTCTAATACTGCCATTGATGGCGGTTGTACAAACAGAGACAAACATTGCTTGGGGAATTGCTTTTTGATATGGCAACCACCTACCACATCTATGTCAAAAAGCACATGTTTTCCTGCTCTCCAAAGACGGTCTAATTCTGAGTGTAGCGTACCATAAAAGGTGCCAGCATACACTTCTTCATATTCCAAAAAGTCACCTTGTACAATTTTACTTTGAAATTCAGTTTCAGATAAAAAGTAGTAATCCGTACCATTTTTTTCTTGACCACGCGGGGAACGTGATGTGGCAGAAATTGAAAATCCTAAGGGGAAATCTTGACACAAGAGGTGCTGAACCAAAGTGGTTTTTCCACTACCCGAGGGCGCAGAAAAAACGATTAATTTGCCTTGGTGGGGCTTAAAGGACATTGAGCAGTTGTTCTTTTATTTTCTCCAATTCATCTTTCATTTGCACCACAATTTTTTGTAAATCGGCATCATTGGCCTTGGACCCGATGGTGTTTATCTCTCGGCCAATTTCTTGAGCGATAAAGCCCAATTTTTTACCCTGCGACTTTTGGCTCTCCATGATTTCAGCAAAATAGTCCAGGTGGTTTTTCAGTCGGACTTTTTCTTCGGTGATATCATATTTTTCAAGGTAATAAATCAGTTCTTGCTCAAAACGGTTTTCATCTATTTTGGCTTCCAATTCATCCAGATGATTGCGCAAGCGTTCTTTGACTTTAGGGATGCGTTGTGGTGCTACAGATTCAATTTTTTGCAGGTAATTTCCCAATTGAGCCACTCTTTGGGCGATGTCTTTTTGGAGGCTGTTGCCCTCTTGTTGGCGAAAATTAACGATTTGTTCCAACACTTTTTGACTGAGTTGGATCAGTACTTTTTTTTCTGCTTCTGAAATACTTTCCTTTTCAGTTTTCAGGGTATCTGGCAAGCGAATGGCCAGTTTAAGTTTTTCGCCTTCATCCAAGTCGAAATCTGACAATTGGGCCATATAGGCTTTGACAATTGGGAGATTGATTTGAGCGGCACTTTCTGCCCCGTTGGCTTCATAAAAAAGGGCAAGATCGACCTTGCCCCTTTGTAATGCTGTGATAATTTGTTTGCGAAAGTCCGACTCTAATTCTTTGTAAAAGCCCGGCAAACGCGTATTAAGATCCAAATTTTTGCTGTTAAGCGAACGAATTTCTAATACGATTTTTTTATCTTCAAAAGTGGTTTCGGCTTTACCAAAACCTGTCATGGATTGCATCATGACACGAAGTTACTGGATTTCTCGGATTTTAATGTTACGAAAAGACACCTTATCGTCGTGGTCTTGAAGACCAATTTTACCTGTTTTAAAGGCACCAAAGCCTTCCCAGCCTTTGAATTTACTATTGTTGACGAGTGCATCCCATTCTGGTCCGCTTAGTGGGAATTTTACTATTTCTGTCCCATTGAATACCACCGAACCTTTATTGGTGTTGTGGTTTACGGTGAGTAAAACATGGTTCCATTCACCAGCGGGGTTACAAACATCTGCAGCAGGTTGCACCAAATCATACAAGGCACCAGCTTGATGGAACTTTGGATTGGCTTGGGCATCAGGGTGACGTTCGTTGTCTAAAATCTGAATTTCAGGCCCTGTAACATAGGGTTCGCCATATGCCTCCCCTTCTTGAACCCCCCAAAATATACCACTATTTCCACCTTCTGAGATATTCCATTCGATCGACAATTCGAAGCTGGTAAAATCCTGGTCAGTGACAATATTTTTTCCACCATCGCCATATTTCCGATTGGCTTTCGGTTCAAAAGTCATTACACCGTCTGCAACAGACCATTCTTCTCCTATTTTATCACCATTGTACTGATGCCAGCCTGTTAGCGTTTTGCCGTCAAAAAGGCTGATCCATTCGTTTTTCATTGCAGGTTCTGCTTCGGTCATTTTCTTTTCACTTGTTTTTTTAGGTGTTGTCTCACAATTACTCAGGGTAAGTAAGACAGCAGTCATCCATAACACAACTTTCATTTTTTTAAATTTTTAAAGATTTAGAATTTTTTTTAATAGTTCGGGATCTGTTTTTCCGCCGGCAAAGTCATCAAATACTTTTTCGGTGGCTTCGATGATGTGATTTTGAATAAAGGGCGCTCCCTCTCGTGCACCTTGTTCTGGACTTTTGACGCAGCATTCCCATTCCATAACGGCCCATACATCACAGCCATATTCAGTCAATTTGGTAAAAATACTTTTAAAATCAATCTGTCCATCCCCAGGGGAGCGGTAGCGACCTGCTCGATCTTTCCAGTCTCCATATCCACCAAAAGCTCCTTTTTTCCCGTTGGGCTTAAACTCCGAGTCTTTGACATGAAAAGCTTTGATGAATTCGTGATAGTGGTCAATATATGTGATGTAGTCTAGTTGTTGTAGAACAAAGTGGCTGGGATCATAGAGAATGTTGACTCTTTTGTGATTATTGGTGGCTTCCAAAAAGCGTTCAAAAGTGACACCGTCATGTAGATCTTCTCCGGGGTGAATTTCGTAGCATACATCGACGCCATTTTCATCATAAACATCGAGGATCGGCAACCAGCGTTTGGCCAGTTCTTCAAATCCCATTTCCACCAATCCAGCGGGTCGTTGGGGCCAAGGATGCCATGTATGCCATAACAGCGCCCCAGAAAAAGTAGCATGTGCATGGAGTCCTAACCTGCGGGAAGCGATGGCAGCTTTCTTGACTGTTTCAACAGCCCATTCTGTTCGGGCTTTGGGATTATTCTTTAAAGCCTCGGGTGCAAAATTATCAAACATCAGATCATATGCGGGGTGTACGGCGACGAGTTGTCCCTGTAGATGGGTAGATAGTTCTGTAATTTCAAGCCCGTAACTATTTATTTTTCCTTTAAGATCATCGCAATAGGTCTGACTTTCAGCTGCTTGGTCTAGGTCGATTAAAAAGTTTTCCCAAGTAGGAATTTGAATTCCTTTGTAGCCTAAATCAGCGGCCCATTGACAAAGCCCATCCAAGGAGTTGAAGGGGGCTTTTTGATCGACAAATTGTGCTAAAAATACGGCGGGTCCTTTGATAGTTTTCACAAGATATATCTGTTTATAGCGTTGTCCATTGGTTGCCACCTTTGTGAGAAGCAACCACCTGTTCAATAAATTTCATTCCACGTGCACCTTCTTCTAAGCTTGGGTATTCGCCTTCAAAGGCTGTTTCTCCACGAATGGCTTTGGCGACACCTTTATATATGTTTCCCATTGCATCGAATAAGCCTTCGGGATGCCCAGAAGGAACCTTGACACCGTCTTGAGAAAAGGCCGAGTTATAGGCGTTGCCCCTTTTGTAGGTTTGAAAAGGTTGATAATCTGTCAAATGATGTAAGTAGTTCGGATTTTCTTGCTCCCATTTGAGCCCCCCTTTTTCACCATAGATGGCAACAGTAAAATTATTTTCTTCTCCAGTTGCAATCTGACTGGCTCTAATAACGCCTTTGGCGGCATTGTCCAAACGTACTAGAATAGTACCGTCGATATCCATTGGATTGTCTTCATAAAGGTAATTCAAGTCAGCCAGCAGTTCTGTGACTTGAAGACCAGTAACATATTCAAGCATATCGAAAGCATGGGTGCCAATATCGCCAACGCAACAGCTTATTCCTGACTTATCTGGTTGAAGCCGCCAGGTGTTTTGACGGGCTTCGCTATCGTGAATGATAGGGTTGATCCAGCCTTGATAATATTGCAGATCGACCTTTTGAACCTTGCCTATAGCCCCACTCTGAATCAAGTGTTTCATTTGTCGGATCATGGGATAGCCCGTATAGGTGTAGGTGACAGCAAAAATTGTTTGTGATTTTTGCTGTAGTGCAACCAATTCTTCAGCTTCAGCATAGGAAGTCGTCAACGGTTTTTCACAGATAACATGAAAGTTGTTTTCCAACAGTTGCTTCGCCATGGGATAATGAAGAAAATTAGGTGTAAGCACAGAAACCACTTCAATTCGCTCTGCTTCGGGGAGTTTTTTTTCACCTTCTATCATGGCATCGATGCTGTCATACACCCTACTGAGGTCTAGCCCTAGTTTTTCAGCAAAGTCCTTATTTTCAGTTGGGTTGGGATTGAAGCATCCTCCAACAATTTCATAGCGGTCATACATATTAGAAGCAATGCGGTGGACAATTCCAATCAGGGAATCGCCTCCACCACCCAGAATACCGAGCTTTATTTTGTTTTTCATAGTATTGATTAATCTTCGTTAAGCGCGACTTTTTCGTCTTTAAAAATAAGCAGGAACAAAATAAGGACCCCGAGTGCAAAAGCGGCAGGGAGCAACCAAATTTGCTGCCAGTCATGTCCATCGGCAGTGGTGTAAGCGTCGGATATTTGTCCAGCAACCCAGAATCCAATCAACATCCCTACGCCATAGGTGGCTAATGTAATGAGGCCTTGGGCGGCACTTTTTACTTTTTCACCCGCTTTGAAATCTGTGTAAATCTGCCCCGAGACGAAGAAAAAGTCATAACAAATTCCGTGTAACGCAATCCCTATCAACAACATGAAGGTTAGTTCCCCAGCGTTGCCATAGGCAAAAAGGGTGTAGCGAATGGCCCATGCTGCCATTCCCACCATGATGGTTTTTTTGAAACCAAATCGCTTGAAGAAAATGGGTAACAATAGCAAAAAGAAGGCTTCACTTATTTGACCGATGGTCATTTTACCCGTTGGGTTGGGCATATTCATTTCTACTAAAAAAGGATTGGCTTGTTGATAATAAAAAGCCAATGGGATACAAATAAGAACTGAGGTGATAAAGAACATTAAAAAGTTTCTGTCTTTTAAAAGTCCCAGTGCTTCGAGTCCCAGAATACCTGAAATACTTACTCCCTTGGAATCCGACTTGGATGGAGGTGTTTTTGGTAAAGTAAAGCTGAAGAAACCCAAACAAGCTGATGCCACAGCAGTCATCAGGAAGGTGTTTTTTAAAGCGCCCTGAGCAATGGCTTCTGGGCTGTCCCAATGAAAGAGATAACTTATGACCAGTCCAGCTGTGATCCATCCAATAGTACCAAATACCCTAATGTTAGAAAATTCTTTGGCAGGGTCTTTCATTTGGAAAAAAGAAACGGAATTGACCAAAGCGAGCGTAGGCATGTAGGCTAGCATGTATCCAAACACATAGGGGTAAAACACCGAAAAGTCGCTGGCATTGGCCATGAAGTACATGAGCCCAGCACCAACAAGATGTAAAATGCCTAGAATTTTTTCAGCATTGAAATAACGATCGGCAATTAAGCCAATAAAAAAAGGAGCAATAATGGCACCCCAGGACTGGGTAGAGAAAGCCATTCCAGTTTCTGCACCATTCGCACCGAGTGTATTCCCTAAATAGGTGCCCAAGGTCACAAACCATCCGCCCCAAATAAAAAATTCTAGGAACATCATCAGCGAAAGCTGGATTCGAGTCGTTGTATTCATTTTGGTTTATTTAGTTATGTAAGTTTAATTATAGTCGGCCAACGCGTTCCAAAAGTTTTTTGGTGGCCTGAATGCCCTCTTCTTCCGAAAGTTTTTTGCCTTCATATTCTACACCAACAAATCCAGTATATCCCGCTGCCTTAACGAGTTGCATCATCTTGCCAAAATCAATTCTGGACTCATTACCCTGGCTGTCAAATTCGTAAGCCTTGGCACTAACAGCAAAAGCTTTGGGGAGCATTTGTTCGACACCTTGATAGATAGGATATACGTTGGGGCAATCACTATTGATTCCACCCCAATCAGATTCTAAACAGAAATTTCCAAAATCAGGGAGCGTGCCACAATTTGGTAGGTTGATCGTATCAATGACTTGCATTAATAAATTTGGATTGGAAGAAAAACCACCATGGTTTTCGACAATCACATTGATGTTGTAGTCAGCAGCTTGCTGTGCCAAATTAGAAAGCCCCGCTACGGACTGGGTCAACCACTCTTCTTGATTTTCGGCACCACTCAGATTGACACGAACAGCCTGGCAACCTATAGCCGCCGCAGCTTTGACCCAACGCATATGCTTGGCAATAGCTTGCTCTCTTTCTTGGGCATCGCCCGTGGACAGATAGCCTTCATTGTCAATCATAATAAGAACGTTTTGCATCCCATGCTTTTCGGCTTCTGATTTGCTTTTGGCTACAAAGGCTGCAATAGCAGCTTCCCCATCTTCAGCTTCAGTAACGTCTTTATACAATTGACTAACATATTCCAAGCCCGTAAAGCCCCATTTAGAAGCCAGTCCGGCAAACGCATATGGGGAAACATTATCTTCTCGAATCATTTTATGGATGGACCATTGGGCTAGCGACAGCTTGAAAAACAAAGGTTTTTCCGCTGCTTTACATTGGGTTATCGTGGGGAGTACACTAAATCCAACGCCCGTCAATCCCAAATATTTGATGAATTCGTTTCTTCTCATAATTGAATCAATTTAATTGTGGTAGTACAAATTATACTAGGTAAAACTGATTGTCAATTTAGAAAAACTTTAAATCAATTAATGCGAATTAGATAAAATAATTCGTCTATATTTGAAACTATCGTCATTAAAAATAAATTCAACTAAGAATCAACAGCATGCAAGAAGAGTTTGATGCCATAGTCGTTGGCACAGGAATCAGTGGAGGTTGGGCAGCTAAAGAACTTTGTGAAAAAGGCCTCAAAACACTCGTATTGGAGCGTGGTAGGATGGTAAAACACATTGAAGATTACCCGACAATGAATAACGATCCATGGGATTATCCTGCTGGTGACGTTATTACAAAAGAAACAAGAAAACAACAAGCCAAACAATCTCGTTCTGGCTATACAACATCAGAATCTAATAAACACTTTTTTGTCAATGACATAAAGCATCCCTATAATGAAGACAAACCTTTTGATTGGTTGCGCGGCTACCATGTTGGGGGTCGTTCCATTATGTGGGGTCGACAAAGTTACCGACTGAGTGATTTTGATTTTGAGGCCAATGCAAAAGAAGGAATTGCTGTTGATTGGCCTATTCGATATAAAGATATAGCACCCTGGTATGATTACGTTGAACAATATATTGGTGTTAGTGGCGAAAATCTTGGCCTCCCACAACTCCCTGATGGGAAATTTTTGAAGCCAATGGAGCTTAATTGTGTGGAAGAAAAATTAAAAGAGTCTATTGGATCCAATTACTCTGATCGTGTTTTGACAATAGGAAGAACTGCACATATTACAGAAGGTACAAAGCCAGGACTAGGACGTATCAATTGTCAGTATCGAAATCGCTGTATGCGCGGTTGTCCATTTGGGGCATATTTTAGCAGTAATTCCTCAACCCTCCCTGCTGCAGAAGCAACTGGGAATATGACCTTACGGCCAAATTCTATTGTACATGAAGTCATGTATGATGCTGATACAAAAAGAGCAACTGGGGTTCGCCTCATTGATGCCGAAACCAAAGAAACTCACGAGTATTATGCCAAGGTTATTTTTCTTTGCGCATCTGCGGTAGCTTCTACCTCAATTTTGATGCAATCTAAATCAGATCGTTTTCCAAATGGAATGGGTAATGATTCGGGTGAATTGGGCCATAATATCATGGATCATCACTTTCGCACAGGCGCACGCGCTTCTGTAGCGGGCTTTGGAGATCGCTATTACACTGGTCGTAGACCAAACGGTATTTACATTCCGCGTTTTAGAAACTTGGGTGGTACTACCAATCAAAAAGATTTTGTTCGGGGCTATGGTTATCAAGGTGGTGGCGGTCGCTATGGATGGAACGATGCCGCTGAAGAAGCCGCTTATGGTGAAGATTTTAAAAAGGCAATTCTTGAACCAGGAAGCTGGGGTATCAGTCTAAATGCTTTCGGTGAAACCTTGCCGTATCACGATAATAAAATGTATCTTGATTATGACAAGTTAGATGAATGGGGATTACCAACAGTTACCTTTGACGCTGAAATTCGCGAAAACGAAAAAAATATGCGTAAGGACATGAAGCAGCAAGCCATAGAGATGTTGGAGAAAATGGGTGCTGAAAATGTACAAGGTTATGACTATGGTTACAGTCTTGGACTTGGCATCCACGAAATGGGAACGGCTCGAATGGGTAGAGACCCCAAAACGTCTATTCTCAATGCCAACAATCAAGTTCACGCTGTGCCCAATGTATATGTGACAGATGGAGCTGCCATGACATCAGCAGGAAATCAGAACCCTTCGTTGACTTATATGGCATTGACTGCTCGTGCTGCTGATCATGCAGTTAAAGAATTGAAAAAAATGAACATATAAGTAAGGAAAAATGGATAGAAGACAAGCATTAAAAAATATAGGCCTCTCTTTTGGTGCATTGACAATCACTCCAGCTTTGGGTGGTGTTTTTCAGAGTTGCCAAACCCAAACAGGCTGGATGCCAAGTGTTCTTAATGCACAAGAAGCCGATGTCGTTTCTTCGCTAATGGATATTGTCATTCCTTCAAGTGAAGCGCTCCCTGGAGCGATCGATCTTAATCTTATCCAATTCGTTGATACGTATTTAGATTTAGTGATTCCAGAACAAGAGCACGCCCAAATCAAAAAATCCTTAGAACAATTTAAAAAGGTTACGTTAACTGACAATCAAAAGTCAGACTGGGAAGCTATCACAGACGATGAACTGGTAGCTCAAGTATCTAAATACCTAAAGCCGAACAAGGAAAAAGAACAAGCCTGGTGGCAAGCCATTCAAGAAGCTGGGGCTCAGGCTAAGGAATCTGACTCGCCAGCGCAAGTTCCAGATGAAGCTGCTGCTTTTGCTTTTATGAGAGAAATCAGAGGCTTTACCGTTCGCGCCTACAAGGGCTCAGAATATGTTGGCGAGAATGTTATGGCCTACGCTCCCGTACCAGGCCAACAAAAGGGTTGTGTTGATCTCAATGAAGCGACCGGCGGTAAGGCCTGGTCGCTATAAATTGAGTTGGCTCTCAGCTGTTTTACAAAGTTCTTAGGTATTCGGCTATAGCACGTGCTTCCGTCTCACTCAAATTCTGATTGAGCATGATTACGTTGTTGTATTCTTTCAATAAAGCCTTTGCTATGGGATCTTTTTCTAACATTTCAGTAGGATTCAGCAACATATTTAGTACCCATGCAGGGTGCCTACGACTGTAAACTCCTTTCATAGCAGGTCCTATTAAGCGCTTATTGGGATAGTGGCATGCCGTACATTTTTGTTTAAAGGCAGTTTCACCAGCAGCAGCCATATCTGTGTCTATGGACTCTGGGAATGTAAAATCAGTAATTGGACCAATCCCCTTGTTATTTAAATCTATTGGTGTTTTGGAGCTAGAAGTTGTTTCTTTTTGTTCCTTTTTCTGAACCCGATTGTACTGGAATTTTTTCTTTTTGTTTTCCTCGCCACCACAAGCAGTAATTACCAATAAAAGTGCAGCTATTATCGAAATTGTATGTTTCATCGAAAATTTTTTCTAAATATAGTTATATGAATAAAAAAAAAATTGATCGACGCTAAATTTCTAATCAAGACAGGGCAAATAACAATCGCATATTTTGTTGATTAAATACCGTTTTTTTCAAAAGGGGTTAAAAAATGACAAAAAAGTTACTCATGCTTTTGAAGTCTTTTTAAGTGAGACCAAATACACTCCGCAAAATATCAATAGGGTTGCTATAATTTTTACAACATCTAAAACATCATTTCCTGTCATAACTGCGTATAAAATCGTCAGGATGGGTTGTAAGTAGATAAAAACACCCACAGTTGTAGCAGAGAGAATTTTTAAAGCATAAACATTGAATAAATAAGTTAAAAATGAAGTGCCGACAACCACAAACCCCATCCGCCAAATAACTTCAAAAGGCAAAATTGACCATTTTACAGCCAAAAATTCTGAAACGGTGACAGGAAATGATAAAAAGAAACCAATGAGAAATGCCCATTTCATCAAAGTAATAGTATGATACTTTTGTGTAAGCGGTTTCATAACAATCAAATAGGCTGCATAACTGGTGCTATTGATTAAAAAAAGAGCGTTTCCAACAGGTATGTTAGGCGCATTGACCTGTTTTTCTGCCCCAAAAACTGTTAAGGTAACTGCCCCAGCGAAACCGACAAAAATGCCCAAGGTTTTACGCCAACCGATAGGTTCTCGTAAAAAAAAATAGGACAAGACAAGGACCATAATTGGACTGATGGTGATAATGACTCCGCTATTGATAGGGGTGGATAATTCTAGCCCTTTAAAGAACATGAGCATATTTATACACATACCCAAAAGAGCAGCAAAAAACAATCGAAAATAATCTTGCGTTTCTATGCGTTCTTTTGGTAAAAAAGAACTGACCAGCCAAAATAGTAGGCCTGCTCCTAAAAGCCGTAACATAATAAATCCATAAGCCCCAATGTAATCAGGCATAATTACCTTGGCAATCGTATGATTGAGTCCATAGATCAGTGTGGCTCCGAAAGCGGCTAAATAAGCACTAATTTTTTTCTGATTCATTTATCCATTCCTGTGCCGTAGCTACTGTTTTTTTACTATTGCCAATACTAATAAGATTCTCCCAAATCAGAACAGGACGCTTTAAAAAGGTGTAATGTTCAAGAAGTAAACTTTTGTAATCTTGCTCATCAAGTTGTTGATTTGCTAGTCCACGTTCCTGGTACAATCGCGCACGTTTACTAAATAAAGCTTCATAGCTACCGCTTCTTTCATACATGGCTTGTAGTTGCAACTCATCAATGGGGTTGTTTTTTATTTCAACCCTTTGTACTGTTTTGGGTAGTTGCCATGCTTCTAAAATTTTCTTGCAAGTAGAACAGCTTTCTAAATAAAATACAGTTTTCATAATCAGAAACGTTGCTGTAACAAAGAACGTTCAATTATCCATCATTCCATTCACATAATTGATAAAAAAAGATATTTTTGATTTATAACGAAAGCGATGAAAAAGCACACGCAATTTAATACACAAGTCATTCACGGGGGTCAGTCGCCCGACAAAGCATATGGTGCGGTAATGCCACCCATTTATCAAACCTCTACTTATGCCCAGCAATCCCCAGGTGAACACCAAGGGTTTGAATATAGTCGAACGCATAACCCAACTCGTAAAGCACTAGAATCAAGTTTGTCACATATTGAGGCGGGTCAATATGGATTGGCTTTTGCTTCTGGATTGGCAGCGATTGATGCTGTAATGAAATTACTTAAACCCGGGGATGAGGTTATTGCTAGTAATGATCTCTATGGCGGCAGCTACCGAATTTTCATCAAAATATTTGAGCCGCTTGGTCTTCGATTTCATTTTATGGATTTGACACGGGTAGATGAAGTAAAGGCTCAAATAAATAACCATACTCGTTTGATCTGGATAGAAACACCTACCAATCCAATGATGCAAATAGTTGATATTGCGGCCTATGTATCGCTTGCGAAAGGGAAAGAGATAATGGTAGCTGTTGATAACACCTTTGCTTCGCCTTATTTGCAGCAACCGCTCCATTTGGGTGCTGATCTAGTCATGCATTCTGCGACCAAATATTTAGCAGGGCACAGCGACGTGATTATGGGTGCTCTTGTCATGAAAGACCCTCGCCTTCATGAGCAACTCTCATTTATTCAAAATGCCAGCGGCGCTGTTCCAGGTCCTATGGATTGTTTTTTGACCCTTAGAGGGATAAAAACGCTAGCTGTACGCATGCAACGTCATTGTGAGAATGCAGCAATTTTAGCTGAATTTTTAAAGCAGCATCCCAAAATTGAATCTGTAAATTGGCCTGGTTTCTCAACCCATCCGCAACATAATGTCGCAGCAAAACAAATGAAAGATTTTGGTGCTATGCTATCATTCGTGCCAAAAAAGGGGAATTACAAGCTGGCTGTCCAAATCTTATCCCGCTTTAGATTGTTTACTTTGGCAGAGTCTTTAGGTGGTGTAGAAAGTTTGGTAGGGCATCCCGCAAGTATGACACACGCTGCTATTCCCAAAACTCAGCGTGAAACCCAAGGGGTGGTTGATGGTCTAATTCGGTTGAGTGTTGGTATTGAAGATGTTCAAGATTTGATCGCTGATTTGGAGCAAGCCATCGCATAGAGAATCCCTATCTTTGCACTGATCATGCAATTCGAACTTTCTAAAGACAAACTTATTTTTTTCGCTTCCGATCAACACTTAGGTGCACCTACCTATGCGGCTAGTCGGCAGCGTGAACAAGTTTTTTTGCAGTGGCTAGATCGCATCGAAGCACAAGCACAAGCCTTGTTTTTACTTGGCGATCTTTTTGACTTTTGGTTTGAATATAAAAAAGTAGTACCCAAAGGGTTTGTCCGAACATTGGGAAAGTTAGCCCAAATGAAAGATAGCGGTATTGAGATTTTTATTTTTACAGGAAACCATGATTTGTGGATGACAAATTATTTTCCCACCGAATTGGGCATCCCTGTTTTTCATAAACCCACCGCGGTAAAAATAAATGAAAAGCAGTTTCTATTGGGTCATGGTGATGGTTTGGGTCCCGGTGACATGGGTTATAAGCGGATGAAAAAAATATTTATCAACCCACTAGCCAAGTGGTTGTTTCGCTGGTTTCATCCTGATTTGGGTGTAGCGCTGGCACAACGTCTTTCAATTAGAAATCGTCTTATTTCAGGTGATGAAAACGTACAATTTCAGGGTAAGGAAAATGAGTGGTTGGCGCAGTACTGCCATCGTAAACTTCAAAGTCAGCACTATGATTTTTTTGTGTTTGGACATCGACATCTACCACTAGAACTTCCTATAGCAAGCCAATCATTGTATGTCAACACAGGCGATTGGATTCATCACAATACTTATGCTGAGTTTGACGGAAATAATTTGAAATTGAAAAAGTGGCTGCCTGCAAATGATTGAAAAGAAAGAACAGCAGTACGAGAAGACAGTTTTGGTAGGTGTCATAACCTCTCAACAATCCGCCGAGCAAGCCAAAGAATATCTGGATGAACTGGCTTTTTTGGCTTACACAGCTGGTGGTGAGGTACTCCAACAATTTATTCAAAATGTTCAAGTACCTAACCCGAAAACATTTATTGGAAGCGGAAAGATGGAAAGTGTAGCGAAGTATGTTTCTGATAATGAAGTAAGCACCGTTATTTTTGATGATGAGTTGACTCCTGCTCAACAGGGAAATATAGAGCGTATATTAAGATGCAAAATCTTAGACCGAACGGGCTTGATTTTGGATATTTTCGCCCAAAGAGCTCAAACCAGTTATGCTCGGACACAAGTTGAATTGGCGCAATATCAGTACCTACTCCCCCGATTGAAAGGTTTGTGGACTCACTTAGAGCGTCAGCGTGGCGGTATTGGGATGCGAGGACCAGGGGAAACAGAAATTGAAACAGATCGCCGGATTGTTAGAGACAAGATTTCTTTACTGAAAAAAAAGCTCACCGTTATTGACAAACAAATGAGTACACAGCGCGGGAATAGAGGGAGTTTAGTTAGAGCGGCTTTGGTTGGTTATACGAATGTAGGCAAATCAACTTTGATGAATGTCGTAGCCAAAAGCCAAGTTTTTGCAGAAAATAAGTTGTTTGCTACATTAGATACTACTGTTCGAAAAGTTGTTATTGGCAATCTACCTTTTTTGTTGAGCGATACAGTCGGATTTATTCGAAAACTACCTACCCAACTCGTGGAGTCGTTTAAAAGCACACTTGATGAAGTGCAAGAAGCCGATCTTTTGATTCATGTGGTCGATATTTCTCATCCCAATTTTGAAGAGCACATTGCATCAGTCAATCAAATTTTGAGTGAAATCAATGCGCAGAATAAGCCTACACTAATGGTTTTTAATAAAATCGATAGATATAGCCCCGAACCTTTTGATGCGGATGATTTGATAAACGAAAGAAGTACAAAAAATTATTCTTTGGCAGAATGGGAGTCCACTTGGATGAGTCAAACCAACGGTCAGGCTCTGTTTATTTCAGCACTAAATAAAACCAATTTAGCTGATTTTAGGGAGCGTATTTATCATGAGGTGCGCGCCATTCACGTGCAGCGATTTCCGTATAACCATTTCCTTTATCCTGAAATTTTAGAATAAAAAATTGTTATTCTTGTAAGGCGAAAAGAGCAAAAACACGGAAATGATCTGAAAAGCCACTTAAGCTGTTTCCATGATGTTGTGTTCGAAAGGGATAGCCTTTGAATTTCCCTGTCGGATTATACAACCATGGCGGGTTAAAAATTGCTGCTTT
>WTJI01000004.1:41580-66543 GCA_011524905.1 Flavobacteriales bacterium | reverse complement strand
CGGCGACATTCAGCTTGGAAGGCTGACGCTCTACCAACTGAGCTACTCCCGCTTGACCACAAATATATTATTTTTTCGAATTGGAGCGAGCGATACTGTAGCAAGCTTGGGTTTCTTAATTGCGTGATATCCCATACAGCGATTTGTTGAAAAATAAGTGACTGAATGATTTTAAGTCAATAGAATAGGGTTTAGTGCACTTCTAAGCCTGTTCATAATCTGAATTTTGTATTTTGTGAAAGTGAACATCCGTATCGATATAATTGCTTCCCAGACAACCCTCCCCCTACGTCAGGCGATGTTGCGGCCTGGTAGACCTGTGGCTTCATGCCATTTTGAAAGGGATAATCATCCCTTAACCCGACACTGGGGCGCTTATGCCGATAAGGAAGTAGTCGGTATATTATCTGCTATGCCTAATACTTGCGAAGCATTTCCAACAAAAAAAGCCTATCAATTTAGAGGTATGGCTGTCCTACCAAATTATCAGAGACAAGGAATAGCAACCCGATTGCTGTTGACAGCTGAAAAATACCTTACCCAAGAGTTTACACCAGAACTCTTCTGGCTAAATGCCCGTGTCCATGCCCAGGCTTTGTATCGTTCTATAGCCTATCAACCTTCTGGAGATGTTTTCGACATCCCTACCGTTGGGCCCCATATTAGATATATTAAACAACTTTAATCAACGCTATGAAGAATTATATGGTCTTATTCTTGCTGCTCTCATCATATATTTTCAGCCAAGAAAGTTCTTTTGATCCTGACCAATTGATTGGAAAAAAACAAATTTCACTAGAGGGAACCGACTATCAACTTTTGCCCGAAGCTGCAAAGGCTTTTGAGGCAATGTATAAGGCTGCACTGGCAGCAGGGTTTCGCATTCGGGTTGTTTCGAGTTATCGATCATATGAACGACAACGCGCCATTTGGAACCGCAAATACCGCAACAATCAAAAAGAAGGATTATCCCCTGATGTCAATCGGCAAAAGATTATAGAATATTCCACTTTACCAGGTACTTCTCGTCACCACTGGGGTTCAGAAATTGACATTGTGGACGCCAATATTCCTCCAGAAGGAGATGTTCTGCTCAGTGAAAAATTTCATAACGGAGGGCCCTATGAACCACTGCGCTTATGGCTGGAAGCACATGCAGCCGATTTTGGCTTTATATGTGCCTATCCCGACCAGCCCGATAGATCTGGATTTTATTACGAACCCTGGCATTACAGCTATGCACCCTTGTCAGTACCACTCTATCGTTCCTACCTAAAGCTGGATTTAAATGCTACCCTGCAGGATTCGCTATTGGCAGGACATAAAGACATGACAAAACAATTTTTAGCTTCCTATCGTAAAACACATATAATGGGCATTAACCCAGCACTTCAATAAGGCTTCGGAAAAACTTGAGCATACTGCGCTACTCTAAAATCTATAGTAGTGTAGTTTGGATTTTCTTTTTTTTGCTTTTTATAAGCCGCCATACGCCCTATTGCTCTGTTCGCAGCGCCTGATGGGGCAGTAAGGGAATACGTAGTCAACATTCGTCCTTGAAATTGAAAACTATGTAGACGAGGGACACCACTATCCAACTGTTGTAACTCCTTTTTTTGGGTTCCTAAGTATTGCCTAAAAAAATATTCAGGCCCATTTTTGCTCCCTCCTCCTGTAAATAACAAAGTTTGTGCGCTAGGTACTTGTGCCAAATAATGAAAAAAGTCTCGCAAAACCACTTGCTGCATCCCCACATCTGAGGCATCAATCTTATTGCGATAGCAATGTGAAACTATATCACAGATTCCAATCTTATGACGCATGAGAAATTGCTTGCGCTGTATCACAGCAGCAGGAGTGGTTTCATAAGATAGTGTCAAATCATAAATCCGTTCTAAAATAGGCCATAACTGACCATCTATACTCCCATAAGAAAAATTGACATCTCCAGGTTTTAATTTACCTGTTGAAAAACGAGGTGGCGGAAGGGTGCCAACTATAATATGAGTGATACCAACAGGTAAAAAGGGATCAAAAGGGTGATGGTGAAGAAATTTTTTTTGTACTTTCATGGGTAACCAAACTTATCAAAATACTTATGGGTAAAGGAGATAGAAAAACCAAAAGGGGTAAAATATTCCGTAATAGTAATGGCGTTCGACGTCCCTACAAAGGCAGAAAAAAAAGTAAATCAACCCAAAGTATAATTAACGAATAAAGACGGGCTTGCTCGGATCGGTTGTGTGCGCCTCGCTGTATTGATAGCCTGCAGCATTGAATTGTAAAATAGCTTCTAATTTTTCTGCTGCATTACTGACCAAATCACGCGCCATCATACCACGGGCTTTTTTTGCAAAGAATGATATCATCTTTAATTTACCATCTTTAAAATCTTTAAATTGGGGTTGAATCAATCTCCCTTTCAATTTTTTAACATCTACGGCAGCAAAATATTCTGCACTTGCCAAATTGACAATATATTCCCCCTCATCTAGTACTTCATTTAAAGCATTGGTTACTTTTGGTCTCCAAAAAGCAGGTAGATTTTTGTTGACACCAATTGCCATTTTGGTACCCATTTCTAAGCGGTAAGCTTGAATTAAATCTAGAGGGCGAAGCAGACCGTACAATCCCGACAGAATCCGAACCTTATCCTGCAAAGCTGGATAGGTGTCTGGATCCAAAGTAGAAACATCCAAACCCTGATAAACATCACCATCGAAATAAAAAACGGCAGGGCGAGCATTACTTTCAGTGAAGGGATAGTCAAATGACTGATTGCGCTCAAAATTCAAAACAGCCAAATCATCAGAAATATGCAATAATTTAGAGAGTGAGCGTACTGATTTTTTTTGCAACAATTTGTTAATCCGTATGGCTTCTTTTGCAAAAATGATATCAGTTCCCATTTCTTTGGGGTAGCTGCGTGCATTATTCATGGACTTGGCGGGTGACAATAATATTTTCATAGATCCGTATTCATTCAAACTTTAGATTCAATAATAACTAATGGTTGCTTTTCCAAAAGTTGAACTTTTCAAAGGTAAAAAAGAATCTACTTGTTAAGAGAGCTTATGCTTGACATAATGCCGCCATTTATCAATTGCTGCTGACATGTCTTCGGGTAAGGATGCTTCAAAAAACATTTTTTTCTCTGTCTTGGGATGGGTAAAGCCAAGTGTCCTCGCATGTAAGGCTTGGCGGGGTAGTACTTTAAAACAGTTATCAACAAACTGCTTATACTTACTAAAGTGAGTCCCTTTAAGCATCACATCACCCCCATAGCGAGCGTCATTAAATAGCGTATGTCCTAGGTATTTCATATGGGCTCGAATCTGATGGGTACGACCTGTTTCTAAGCGACATTTGATCAGACTCACATAGCGTAAACGTTCCAACACTTGGTAATGTGTGATGGCGGGCTTGCCTTGATCGCCCTCTGGAAATACAGTCATCTGAAGGCGGTTTTTAGGATGTCTGCCAATATGACCCGTAATACTGCCTTTGTCTTGGGAAACATCCCCCCAAACCAATGCAAGGTATTCTCGCTCTGAAGTTTTATCAAAAAATTGTTGCGCTAAATGGGTCATGGCTTCTTCTGTTTTGGCCACCACCAGTAAGCCACTGGTGTCTTTATCAATCCGATGAACCAGCCCAGGACGGTCATTGCTGTTGGCAGGAAGATGTTGAAAGTGGTACATTAAGGCATTGACTAATGTGCCGGTATAGTTTCCATGTCCTGGGTGGACAACCATACCAGCAGGCTTATTGACGACCACCAAAACGTCATCTTCATAAACAACATTGAGAGGTAGGTTTTCGGCTACTAATAAATGTTCATAGGGCGGATGATGAAAAAGTACTTTGACAGTATCCCCACCTTTAACTCGATAGTTGGCTTTTACTGCATGACTATTGACTACAATACTTCCTGCTTTGGCAGCTTGTTGAATTTTGTTTCGAGTGGCTTTTTCAATACGATTCATCAAAAACTTGTCTACCCGAAGGGGTTCTTGACCTGGATCTGCGGTAAAGCTGTAATGCTCGTGTAAAGGATTTTCAGTGGGTTCCATCTTCAAAAAACGGCTTGGTTAGCGTTTGCCATTTCCCAAAACCAAATCAATGGGTGTTGTCTTGGGAAGTAGTGTCCCCGGGGCAATTCTTTCTCCTTGATAACGCATCTCTAATACCATGTCTTTCCCAATATTTCGTCGATACGTAATTTTCCCCACCGAGAGACCTACTGATTTAAGTGTGGATTCAGCATTCCGCTTGGTTATCTGTATTATATTGGGAACACTTATTTTTCTGTAATCGCTTGGATTAATAGTCAAATATATTTTTCGATTCAGTTTCACACGTTCCCCAGCTTTAGGGTTTTGCTCTGTCACGGCTAATGGAGGAACGCCAGGATCGTACTTAGCAGAGTCCAATACCTCATAACGTAGCTGCTGATTTTGTAATATGGTATCTACTATCGCCAAAGGTAAAAGTTGTAGGTCTGGGACAACGAGAGTTTGATCATGATATGTAATTTTTTCTAGCAATTTCAGGGTAAGGACAATAAGAGCGACGCCAATTAACAGGGCCAGAGCTAACTGTTTGAGAAAAAATTTGCTAAATAAAAACCGGAAAAAAATCATGGCTTGTATTTGTTGGCTAAGATAATAAAAAGGAAGGCGTGAGAATTACCTACCTTTGGTGAAAAGTTTATCCATGTCAAAACCCATTGTGGGCATTGCCTGCCACGGTTTTTCGTCAGAAGCACAGATCTCAATGCAAAGTGCGCAAACGGTTTTTGAAACCATTGCACACCACTACGCAAAAGTGTATTACCTTAAAATCACAGAAAAAAGATGGACTGTCATTGACCGTCATGGAAAAGAACAAGTCATTCCCATCGGAACGTTTGATTTTATAGACAATGGGAGAAAGAAGCGCTTTTCTGTGGTTTTCAATGCACTTCACGGGAGCCCAGGTGAAGACGGCAAACTTGCAGCAACCCTTGAACTTGCAGGCATCCCACATACCAGTTGTAACAGTTACACCGCTGGATTGACTTTCAATAAAAGAGATTGTATTGCCATTGCTCGGCGCATGGGGATTCCGACTGCCGTATCCATGATTTTGGACCAAGGCGAAACGCTCGATATCGTGCAACTAGAAAAAAAATTAGGTTACCCCTGTTTTGTGAAAGCCAATCGTGCAGGAAGTAGTTTTGGGGTGTATAAGGTGCACAATAGAAAAGAACTCGAAACCAGTCTTCCAAAAGCTTTTTCTGAAGACACCCAGCTCATCATTGAAAAGGCCCTTGAAGGCAGAGAAGTGTCTGTAGGAGTTGTGAGAATAAATGAAAAGATTACGGTACTTCCAATTACTGAAATCATTTCGCAAAACGATTTTTTTGATTACGCAGCCAAATACGAAGGTCAATCTCAAGAAATCACCCCTGCTGACCTACCCCCCACCTGGAAAGAAAAAGTACATACAATCGCTATCGAACTGTATGATAAAATGGGGCTTGAGGGAATCACTCGATCTGAATTTATTTTTCATAATGGCACCCCACATCTTCTTGAAATAAATACTGTACCGGGCATGACACCAGCTAGTATCATCCCGCAACAATGTCAAAAAGCAAACATCAGTCTATTGGATTTGTTTAAAGGGCTGATCACCACAGCACTCAAATCAAATACATCTACAAAATAAAATCAATATGAAACGAGCCGTATTCCCTGGTTCCTTTGACCCCATCACTTTAGGACACGAAGATATTCTTTTACGAAGCTTACCCCTTTTCGATGAAATCATCATAGCTATCGGGCAAAACAGCGAAAAAAATTATATGTTCTCAGAAGCGGAAAGGATCAATTTTATCAAGACTGTTTTTAAAGAGGTACCAAAAATCAAAGTGCAAACTTATCAAGGATTGACAATTAATTTTTGCCAGGAAGTCGCAGCAGATTTTATTATAAGAGGCTTACGCAACCCTGCAGATTTTGAGTTTGAAAAAGCAATTGCTCACACCAATAGAAGCCTATCGGGTATTGAAACACTATTTTTTCTCACTGCTGCCAAAACCTCATACATCAGTAGTTCTATTGTTCGGGATGTAATCCGTAATGGGGGTGACTATACGTTGTTGGTCCCGAAGCAGGTTCGTATGGCACGCAAACCCAATTGACACCTAACAACTTTTGTGTCCCTACAATTGTATCACTTAGTCAAGGACTCCAATTTGCTCAAAGTGAATTTTAATATTCTCATAGGCTTTACCAAGTAGATCGGGGATTTCGCTTGGGCTTTTCCAAACTGCTAGCTCAATCCCTTCATCGGTTTGCGGCACCAAAGGCCCAGTATAGGAAGTTTTCATCAAATACCAGTACGTTTTTTTTAATCGATAACGACCATTGCGAGAAAAAAGATGATAGGTTATTGGTAAGGGTTTGGTTACAATTAAGTCAGCCACTGCTGTCTCCTCCATCACTTCTCTTACCGCTGCATCAATCAGCACTTCTTTTTTTTCTTTTCTACCCTTGGGTAAATCCCACTTTCCATTTCTAAATATCATCAGGATACGACCATCTGCGTGCTTGACCAATCCGCCTGCTGCTTCAACCAATGGAAATCGTTTTAAAAAATGTTTCCACAGCTTGTTTTCATTTTTGTGGTACAAATAAACTGCCTCAACTTTTTTGCTTTTAATGGCTTTTAGAACCTTTTCTGGGCTGCAAAACTTGATGTGAAAAAGAGGGGTTTGATCTGAGTTGACATTCAGGCTAGTGGTTAGAAAAATTGGTTTATGGTTAAAAAAAACTTTATACATTTAATGCATGATTTATGATCCGCAAACTGCTGTAAAAACAGCAGACTACCTACTACAAATTAATGCAATAAAATTGAGTCCAAAAAATCCTTTCACTTGGGCTAGTGGATGGCAGTCGCCCATTTATTGTGACAATCGAATTACCCTTTCATTTCCAGAAATTCGCAATTATTTGGCTGAAACAATCGCCACACAAATCAAAGCTTTGTATGGTGATGACCTAGTCATAGCAGGAGTTGCAACAGGGGCAATTGGCATAGGAATGTTGGTAGCTGATCGAATGAAGCGTCCTTTCGTTTATGTGCGTCCAGAAAGTAAAAAGCATGGTCGTAAAAATCAAATAGAAGGGCATTTAAGATCTGGCGACCAAGTGGTTGTTGTGGAAGATTTAATTAGCACCGGTAAAAGTAGCCTTAACGCTGTTGCTGCCTTGCGCGGGAGCCAAGCTGATGTATTGGGCATGATTGCTTTATTTACTTATGGATTTAAAACCGCTACGCACAATTTTTCAGCAGCGCAACTGAAACTTCACACCCTTACTGATTACACAACATTGATCGAAACTGCTATTGCCAATAAAGCCATCGAAGCTGCCCACCAAAGCTTACTCAATCAATGGCGTGAAGATCCAGCCAACTGGAAATCTACAGTCTAATATAACCACTGTAATTCCTTAGAATCGCTTATTTCTACTGTTTCACCTGATTCCAACTCCAAAAATATTGCTCCATTGGATGCTACTGCTTTCACTTTGACGCTTTGTTCAATATTTTGATGGCGTACTGTTGTCCATTTTTTGAACCCAAACAACGCACGACTGTAGTCATGCGCAATCGACTTGAAACAAGACGGATTTAAAGTTTCTAAATGTTTTTCAAGTAAGGTTAAGCACTGGTTTAATACCAATACTCTATCAATTTGCTTTCCTAATATCAAAGCCATAGAACTTGCTTGTACAAGTGGGTAAAATGACATCTGATTGACGTTTAGCCCAATGCCAATAATACTTGCTTTACATCGGTCACCATGAAAGATATTTTCAATGAGTACACCTGCCAACTTGGACGTCCCTGACAAAATGTCGTTTGGCCATTTAATACATATTTCTGGAAGCTTAAAAAATCTGAGACATTCCATCAGGGCTAAACAAACAACTTGATTAACAAGAAAAATAGCATCCGTAGTAACCTGATTATGGGGCCAGTACAAGCTAAATGTAAGGTTTTTCCCAGCTTCAGACTTCCATTGTCTTTGATATTGTCCTTTGCCTTCAGATTGGTATTCGGCCCAAAGGACAGTAGGCGGCATAGTTGGATCTTCAGCCAGTGCTTGTTTTAAGTCTGTATTGGTTGAAGTCGTGGCACTAAGTTTGCGTATGTTTATAGCGTTCAATAAATTGTTCCTTAGGGGATATTATGCGTAAATTTGTGTAAAACTAAAATAATTTAATGGCAAAAGGAAAGGCCTCAGAGGATGAATTAATTAGCAACATCATTGCAGGGATAGAAGAAGTAAAAGGGCTAGAAATTCAGTTACTTGATCTCAGAGAAATAGAAAACACCGTTTGTAGCTATTTTTTAATCTGCACGGGCACCTCCAATACTCATGTATCAGCCATTGTTAGCTCGATCAACAAAACCGTTAGTAAAAATATACACGAAAAGCCCTTTCACACAGAGGGAGAGTCCCTCGCGGAATGGGTATTGATTGATTACGTAAATATTGTTGTTCATGTATTCCAAAGAGCAACACGTGAACACTACAACATCGAAGGCCTTTGGGGCGACGCGGTGACAACAGAAATTGAGATGAAATATTAAAAAATGAGCAAGAAAAAGAAAGCAGCACCTCAGAAATTTAATCCGTATTGGATTTACGGCATTATTATCACCCTTTTATTGGGTATGAGCCTTTTTGGGGGAGACAACAACTGGCAAAACCTCAACAAAATCAATATTAGTGAGTTTGAGCGCTATCTTAGTGATGGTGATGTTAGTGAGGTGGTGGTCGTCAATAAAAACTTAGCACGCATAACCCTAAGTGAAAGTGCATTGAATAAAAAAATTCATGAAAGAGTAATCAAGAAAAACTTCCTAGGCCAAGACAATGCTACTGGGCCGCACTACCAATTTGAAGTTGGAAATTTAGAATTATTTCAACGCAAATTGGAAAAAGCTGAGAGCAACGGCGTGATGTTCAACTATGAATTTGTTACCGTTGAAAACCGGTGGATGGATGTTATCATTAGTTTTTTACCCATCATTATCATTATCGGAGTTTGGATTTTTCTGATGCGCCGAATGTCTGGAGGTGCTACTGGTGGTGCAGGTGGTCAAATATTCAATATCGGTAAATCAAGAGCCAAGCTTTTTGACCAAAACACTGATGTGAAAGTCACTTTTAAAGACGTAGCTGGATTGGAAGGGGCCAAGGAAGAAGTACAAGAAATCGTTGACTTCCTAAAAAATCCAACCAAATACACAAAATTGGGTGGTAAAATTCCCAAAGGGGCCTTATTGGTGGGCTCACCTGGAACAGGAAAAACACTGTTAGCCAAAGCAGTAGCTGGGGAGGCCAAAGTTCCTTTTTTCTCTTTATCGGGGTCGGACTTTGTTGAAATGTTTGTTGGTGTTGGTGCTTCTCGAGTACGCGACCTATTTAAACAAGCCAAGGAAAAGTCACCCGCTATTATTTTTATTGATGAAATTGATGCCATCGGAAGAGCCAGAGGACGAAACAATATTACAGGTTCTAACGACGAAAGAGAAAACACCCTCAACCAATTACTCACCGAAATGGATGGCTTTGGCACCAAAACCAATGTTATAGTTTTGGCCGCCACCAACCGAGCTGATGTTCTTGACAAAGCTTTAATGCGAGCGGGCCGCTTTGACCGTCAAATTTATGTTGATCTTCCTGACATGAATGAACGTCGGGAGATATTTAAAGTTCACTTGGCTCCCCTAAAAGTCATAAAGTCTTTAGACGTTGACTTTCTTGCCAAGCAAACTCCTGGGTTTTCTGGGGCTGATATTGCAAATGTTTGTAATGAAGCTGCTCTAATTGCTGCCCGGAAAAACAAAAAATCTGTAGGTAAGCAAGATTTTCTAGATGCGGTGGATCGTATTGTAGGTGGTTTGGAAAAGAAAAATAAAATCATCACACAAGAAGAGAAAAAAACGATTGCCTATCATGAAGCAGGGCATGCATTGACTAGCTGGCTTTTGGAATTTGCTGCCCCCTTGGTTAAAGTCACCATAGTACCCAGAGGACAATCATTGGGTGCGGCTTGGTACTTGCCAGAAGAACGAATGATTGTTAGAACCGAACAAATGCTTGACGAGATGTGTGCCGCACTGGGTGGGCGGGCTGCTGAAAAAATTACTTTTGATAAAATCTCTACAGGGGCTTTGAGTGACCTCGAAAAAGTAACCCGCCAGGCAAGAGCTATGGTCTCAATTTATGGTCTAAACGATGCCATTGGTAACATCACTTACTACGACTCTACTGGACAAACTGACTATAATTTCTCCAAGCCTTATTCCGAAGAAACTGCCAAGACTATCGATGATGAAATCTCTAAGATCATCGAATCACAATACAAACGTGCTTGTGACATTCTATCAAAAAATAAAGACAAATTGATTAACTTGGCTGAAAGACTATTGGAAAAAGAAGTTATATTTAAAGATGATTTGGTTGAGATTTTGGGAGAAAGACCTTTTGAAAAAAAAGAGGAAGTAACTAAAGCTTCGAAGCCCAAAAGAAAAACTAGCGGAACGAAAACTGAAGCAACGGAATAAAAAACAATTTTGAATCTCTGGAAAAATCTTTTAGGAAAAAAAGAACAATCGGAACCTACCGAGGAGAGAAGTCCTTTCATGCCCAAAGTAAAGGATCCAGTTGAAATTGAATTTGCTAAAGAGTTTACTGAAAAAGGCGGTAAATTTATATTTGTTGAAAACAAAGAAGCAGCCCTTGACACAATAGAAAAGATTCTTGAAGAAAATAAATGGAATCGTAATCAAATTGGCTGCTTAAATTCCAATTTAGGTAAAACTTTCAAAGTTGACACCCAAACTAGCATCCCTAACAATGCCAGTGCCTTACTATTGACCTGTGAGTTCTTAATTGCCAATAAGGGTGGAATGTTGATTTGCCAGCACCAAATAAATAACCTCAGCCTAGATAAACTACCTGAAAATTTAATCGTTTATGCCGGTTCAGATCAATTTGCCCCTGACGTTAGTGAAGCCATGTCGATGTTAAAATCAAAATATTTTGGAAATTTACCCACCAACATCACAACCCTTAATGCTAAAGACAGTTCCAAAGAAAATGACTTTTTAACTGAGGGTAAGTCGGCCAAAAATATCTATCTGATCTTGCAAGAATAAGTTGCATGAAAGATTTAAAAATTCGCGCCCTATCTGGCTTACTTTATGTTGGGTTAATATTGGTTTCTCTTTTTCAGGGACCCCTGTTTTTTCATTTAGTTTTAGGACTCTTTTCTGTATTGGCTTTAATAGAATTCCATAGGCTTTTAAATACATCCGCAATTATTTCACTACTCCTGCTTTTAGGACTATATAGTGCGCATTTTTTCGCCCTTCTCTCCCCCACCCTTATGCTTGGACTATTATACATAACGATAGTCAGTTGCCTGTTGTTGAGCTATCGCCTGTATTTTCATTTCCCTATCACGGGGGGTTTATTCAAACATATCTTATCTCTAGGTTATTTGGTTAGCAGCTGTTTTTTCATCGTAGCCCTGTATGGAAATAAAAATTTTTATAATCCCTATTTACTTTTGAGTATCTACAGCATGACCTGGGTTAATAATAGTGCTGCCTATTTTGTCGGTAGTAGATTTGGAAAACATCCGCTGCTTCCGACCATTTCGCCCAAAAAATCATGGGAAGGCTTTTGGGGAGGACAATTATTTGTTTGTTTATTCGCATTTGGATTTTATTTACTAGTGCCTGTTATGGAAGTTAAAATACTAGCTGCGTTGAGCTTATTTATCCCAAGCCTAGCTACAATTGGGGACTTGATCCAATCGCAGTTCAAACGCGAAGCAGGAGTAAAAGATAGTGGTAGTCTACTACCGGGTCATGGTGGCTTTTATGATCGCATGGATAGTATCATATATATAGCTCCCTTTGTATATTTACTCCACGAAATCATCATTTATGTTTCATAAAGAAGGACATCAAATTATTCTTGGCAGCTTTATATTAGCAGCTGCCGTTATCTTAGGAGCAGAATACGGTATTGAATTATTTTGGCTGGAAAAATCAATTCAGGTAATCGCTCTGGGGCTTTTAGTCCTAATTCTACAGTTTTTTAGAAATCCAAAACGTCAAACTGTACTAGATGATAAGCTACTATATGCCCCAGTAGATGGGAAAGTAGTAGTAATTGAAGAAGTGTATGAAAAAGAGTTTTTTCAAGACAAACGCTTACAAGTATCTATTTTTATGTCGCCTATCAATGTGCATGTCACTCGTTATTGCATGAGCGGCAAAGTTGTATTTAGTAAATACCATCCTGGTAAATACCTAGTGGCTTGGCATCCTAAATCATCTGAAGAAAACGAACGTACAACCATAGTACTAGAGAATAATAGCTTTGGTCAAGTATTGTATCGGCAAATTGCAGGTGCTTTGGCCAGACGTATAGTTAATTATGCCGAAAAAGACCAGAAAGTTGTGCAGGGTGCCGATGCAGGTTTTATCAAATTTGGTTCACGTATAGATTTATTTTTACCATTAAATACACCCCTTAAAGTGTCATTGAATCAAGTGGTGAAAGGTGGTGTTGACGTGATTGCTACAGTTGAGAATTAATCTGTATCAAGCAATTGTCTGTGCAATAGGAAGACCCAAACAGTCCAAAAAACAAGATTCATCCACAAACATCTGGACATAACATTCAAATAGTCTAAGCTGCCCTGTTACAATAAATAGGCATCTTACAATTTGATTTTAATACCCACAAAATTTTAGTCCAATCAAGTAGTTAATCAGAGGGTAATTTTTTTAGACTTTCTTCCAAAATGGCTATTTTTTGTTGCGCATCTGCAGCTTTTTTCTGCTCCATAGCCACTACTGCTTCGGGTGCATTATTGACAAAACGTTCATTGCTAAGTTTTTTATCTACGGAAGCTAAAAATCCCTTAGCATACTGCAATTCTTCTTGGATCTTTTGTCGTTCTGCTGCTACGTCCATCTTACCTTCCAAGGGTACAAAAAATTCAGTACCGGCGACTCTGAATGTTCCGCCCACCCTATTTTCGTCAGGCTGCTTGTAATACAAGTCGGAGACAAAGCCCAATTTTTCAACTAAAGATTGGTATGCTGTCCAAGCGGCATGACTTTGGCCCACATAAAGGGTTATAGGGTCTTTAAATCCAAGTTTTTTTTCTTTTCTAAAGTGGCGAATAGCACCAATCAGTTGTTGAAGGGATTCAAAGTTTGTCAGTAGTTCATTGTCATAGCCTATGACTTCTGGCCAAACAGATACAACCAGTGCTTCTTCTTTAGATCGATTACCACAAAAGTGCCAAAGTTCTTCTGTAATAAATGGCATAAAAGGGTGTAACACCCTAAGGTTGGCTTCAAAAAGTTTAATTACTCTTTCTTTTGAATGGGTGTCAATCACATTATCTTCAGTCTTTATGGCTTCTAAAAGCCAGGAACAAAAATCATCCCATACAAGTTTGTAAAGGGTCATCAAGGCATCTGAAATTCTGTATTTGCTAAAATGGTCTTCAACAGTTTCTAGCGCTTTCTGAAAGGCATTTTCATACCAATCTAGTGTTAGGTTTGCCACTACAGATGACTCCCTATCAACAACTTCCCAACTCTGAATGAGTCGATAGGCGTTCCACAATTTATTACAGAAATTTTTTCCTTGCTGACAGAGTGATTCATCAAACAAAAGGTCATTACCTGCTGCTGTACTGAGCATCAGACCAACTCGGACAGCATCAGCACCATATTCGCTGATTAATCCCAAGGCATCTGGTGAATTTCCCAATTGCTTTGACATTTTTCGCCCTTGTTTGTCTCGAACCAGGCCAGTCAAATATACCCTTTCAAAGGGGCGTTGGTCCCTTAATTCGTAACCAGAAATAATCATTCTAGCGACCCAGAAAAAAAGAATATCGGGCCCCGTGACTAGATCTTGCGTTGGGTAATAGTAAGTGATCTCTTCATTATCAGGCTGTAGGACACCATCAAAAACAGAAATAGGCCATAACCAAGAAGAAAACCACGTATCGAGTACGTCGTCATCTTGGCGCAAATCTGATATTTGGAGGTTTGCATTGGCTGTTTTATCTCTTGCTAATAATAATGCGGCTTCTGGGGTAGTTGCTACGACAAAATCATTTTTCCCAGTACCGTAATAATAAGCTGGTATCTGGTGACCCCACCATAGCTGTCTCGAAATATTCCAATCCCGAATATTTTCCATCCAATGACGGTAGGTATTGTTAAATTTATTGGGAATCAGGGCCACTTCGTCCGAATTCAAAACCGCATTAATTGCAGGTTTGACCAAATCTTCCATTTTCAAAAACCACTGGTCCGACAAACGGGGTTCTATTACAGCTTTGGTTCTTTCAGAGGTTCCTACTTTGTGAATATGATTCTCCTTTTTTACCAAAAATCCTGCCTTATCGAGGGCTTTAGCAAAACTTTTCCTTGCCACAAAACGATCTTCACCTGACCATTCCCCAGCATTTTCGTTCAAGCGACCATCTGGATGAAAAACATCAATAACTTCCAATTGGTGTCGCTCGCCCAATTCTTTATCATTGGGGTCGTGTGCGGGCGTTACCTTCAAGCAGCCTGTTCCAAATTCGGGGTCTACGTAATCATCAAGAATAACGGGAATTTCTCGTCCAACGATAGGAACTATCGCTTTTTTACCATGCAAATGGGTAAAGCGTTCATCATCAGGATGAATACAAATCGCTGTATCACCAAATATGGTTTCTGGACGAGTCGTTGCAACTGTGAGTGTCGAGTCAGTACCTGCTATTTTATAGGAAACATAATAGAGTAAACCCTGTTTTTCATCATAGATAACTTCTTCGTCTGAGAGGGTTGTTTGTGCTTCTGGATCCCAATTGACCATGCGATACCCTTTGTATATCAAGCCTTTATTAAATAAATCAACAAACACTTGAATCACAGCGGCAGACAAATTGTCATTTAGAGTAAACTGAGTACGGTCCCAATCGCAAGAACACCCCAATTTTTTGAGCTGATCTAAAATTACGCCTCCGTATTCATGCGTCCATTCCCATGCATGGTTCAGAAATTCCTCCCGGGTCAAATCAGATTTTTCAATGCCTTGTTGTTTGAGTTTTGCAACAACTTTGGCTTCTGTAGCAATAGATGCATGATCAGTTCCTGGCACCCAACATGCATTGTAGCCCTGCATTCGCGCTCGACGGATTAAAATATCTTGTAGGCTATTGTTAAGCATGTGACCCATATGCAATACGCCTGTAACATTAGGCGGTGGAATGACTATTGTGTAGGGTTCACGTTCATCAGGAACTGATCTGAAGTACTGATTTTCAGTCCAGTATTCATACCATTTGGTTTCTACATTTTGAGCTACAAACTTTGAAGGAATGTCCATGTATTTTTGGTCTGGTTTTTGATTAACAAAAGTACATTGCCTGAGCGTTATAAAAAAATAAGCTGGGTAAGAGATCAACTCAAACAATTATGAAACAATTTGTATTAATTATGGCCTTTATAAGCTTTGGCTTTGTACAGGCACAGGAAATTGAATTCGAAAACTTAACCATAGATTATGGAACGATTGCCAAAGGAAGCGATGGCAATCGCCTTTTTGTATTCACCAATACGGGAAGTAGTTCATTGACTATCAATAAGGTTACCTCATCATGCGGTTGTACCATTCCTAAAAAACCAAGCGCACCCATTGCACCTGGTGAGAAAGGAGAAATCCAAGTTCGCTATGACACCAACCGAATGGGCCCCTTTAGAAAAACTATCACGGTCAGTTCCGATGCTAAAACCAATGCCATTGTTGCATTAAAAATCAAGGGAACCGTCGAATAGAGACCGTAATTCGAACCGTACCAATAAAGGCTCTCCTTGCCTTCGCAAAGAGAGCTTTATTTTTTTTCCAGGTTTACGTTGCAACAAACCAATCACTTGATGCAATTTTAAATGATGTAGTTTTCTTCCGTTAATTCTATCCAACACATCGCCTACCATGACACCCGCTTCGGCTGCAGGAGAACCTTCTCGAACATGAGTAACTTCAATAATATTTTGTAGCTCATACCGAATCACATCACGCAAAAAAATCTCAATACCTCTATTATTGCCGCTCTCATCGGTCAATACATTATTGGCATTATTCAACTTTTTTCGGATCAGTTCCACTCCATTGTGTTGTAGTTCGATACCACTTAAATTGAAATAAAAGGGGGCATCAATAGAACGGTTGGGAATAAGACCCATACGTTTATTGGGATAATCTAAATAGATCGTAAACCGCCTTAACAGCTCACCTCCAATACTACCCACACGCTGGGGGTGTATGGCAATGGATTGAAAATTTTCCATCTCAGGATAAGCCACTTTCACACGCCTTAATGTTTCATTGGCTAACTGAACAAAACTTATTTTACCTCGACTCCCAAAAATATTTCCATTAATCCCCCTACCGAGGTAATCTTCAAATGTAGGGGGTGTTTTTTCGATTCCTGCCTTTTGGTCAAACAACCAAAGTGCATCACTTGATCCTGTATCAATTAAAAAATATCCTGTTTGCAGGTGGCCATCTCGCAATGAAAATGAGATGGGAATATGGGGCTTATCCCTGAAAAAAGTCAAGGGATACCATTGGGATTGGGCTACATTTAACTTCTTTTTTGGGGTTTTGAAAATGGTTATTTTTTGGGATTCATAATTAATTTTAATGGCATAATCTTTTAGAAATGCATGTCCCAATACACCATCGATCTGTGTTCCCATTCGCTTGGCAAATTCAAAATCATTTTCATCTACCAATAAAATAGAAAGATTGTCTGCTTTTATTTTTCCTAATTGTAATGTATTACCCCGAGTCAAGTAGGCCTTTAGGGCTTTACCTTGTCCAAGACCCGTCAATTTAAAGGCGTTTTTTTCTTGAAAGTAAAGGTTTGACACCCTTGCATTGTTAAATAGTAAGGTCATTCCTACCCCTGAGTCTAGGAGAAAAGACAGTTTCTGGCCATTTACCCAAACAGGGACAACCAATAAATTATTGATCAGTTCAAAAGACAGCTGGGTAGATTTTCGCTTTTTTAAAAAATAAAAATCTTGGGACTGCTGCTGTGCCGAAACGGAACACCAAAAAAATAAAACAAAGAAGCAATGAAATGTCAGTCGCATGGATGGGGAATTTTTTAACAATTTAACGCCATTTCGTACAGTTTCAAAATTAGTCTACTGTCAGCAGGAATATTTTACAGATATTTGTGGCTTAATTTTTAGCATGCCAACACTATCAAATAAGGGTAAAAGTTTACCGGCATCACCAATTCGCAAATTGGTTCCCTCGGCAGAGGCTGCTAAAGCCCGAGGTTTGGAAGTGTTGCATCTTAACATTGGTCAACCCGATATTCCAGCCCCAGAAAATGCACTACAAGTGGTGCGCAACCAGCAACTTGATTTACTACCTTATGGCACTTCACAAGGCTCACTAACTTATCGCAAGAAGCTATGTAACTATTATGCCAAACATCAAATCTATATTGAACCCGATGACATTATAGTTACCACAGGCGCTAGTGAGGCACTTTCCTTTACTCTAAATGTAATCTGCGATGCTGATGAGGAAATTATTATCCCCGAACCTTTCTATGCGAATTACAATGGTTTTGCCGCTGCCGCCAATGTTAAAGTGGTTCCTGTTGTTTCTGAATTTAGCGATCAGTTCAAACTGCCCCACCTTGAAACATTAGAAGCTCATTTCACTGACAAAACCAAAGCCATCCTCATTTGCAATCCAAGCAATCCAACTGGTTATTTATATACTGAAGAAGAAATTAAAATTCTAGGACAACTAGCAATCAAACATGATTTGTTCCTGATTATTGATGAAGTCTATCGTGAATTTATTTATGGTGACGAACAACACTATTCCGTTTTGCAAAACCCAAAATGGAGCGAACATGCCATAATGATTGATTCTGTTTCAAAACGTTACAGCCTTTGTGGAGCTCGAGTGGGTTGTATGATTACCAAAAACAAGGCATTGATTCAAACTGCGATGAATTTTGCTCATTTGCGCCTGTCCCCTGCTACCCTAGCGCTAATGGCCAGCGAAGCTGCTCTAGATGCGCCAGAAAGTTATTTAGAAGCGGTGAAAAAAGAGTACCAAAAGCGACGCCATACCCTCATTACTGCTTTAGAAAAGATTGAAGGGGTTGCTGTATCCAAACCCAAAGGTGCGTTTTATTGTATTGCCCAACTACCCGTTTTAGATGCTGAAGATTTTTCTCGCTTCCTACTCGAAGAATTTTCTGACCAAAATCAAACCTTGATGTTGGCCCCAGCAGCTGGTTTTTATTCAACTGATCATTTAGGCAAAAATCAAGTTCGAATTGCTTTTGTACTAAATGAAGATAAACTGGTCCGCGCCGCTACCATCCTGGAGAAAGGCCTCCAAGCCTACCAAAATTCGTAGAGAGTTTGTATTTTCGGGCAAATGAATTCGCTACACAAAAACTTCAATATCGCTGCTCATACTACCTTTGGCATTGAAGCCCAAACAGCTGAATTCGTATCTGTTGAAAGCATAACTAGCTTAAAAGAAAACCTACGAACAGCACCAAAAGCTGGCCTACGCGTTCTAGGCGGTGGTAGCAATATGCTCTGGACACAAGATTTTCCTGGTCGAACAATTCACGTCAATCTGAAAGGGATTCGTCGTGTATCAGAAACCAACCAAAGTGTAATCATTGAAGTTCAAGCCGGTGAAAATTGGCATGATCTGGTGCTTTGGACTATCGAAAATCAACTGGCCGGTATTGAAAATCTTGCCCTTATCCCAGGAAATGTTGGTGCTGCCCCCATTCAAAACATAGGTGCTTACGGGGTAGAATTGAAAGATGTATTAGTGCAATGCTCTGTCATTTACAGGAGTGATCTTTCCGAACAAATTCTATCAGTAGTTGATTGTAAACTGGGCTACCGAGATTCTATTTTTAAAAATGAACTTAGAGACAAAGTAGTAATTACGGCCGTACAGTTCCGCCTTAAAAAGCCTCCCCATGCACCGAATACCGCCTACGGATCTTTGGAGCAAGAATTAAAGGGTAAACCCAAAAATATTGAAGAAGTGGCGCAAGCTGTCATTCGAATACGGGAACGAAAACTTCCAAACCCCAAAGAAATTGGCAACTGTGGTAGTTTTTTTAAAAATCCAGTAGTCTCAAAAACCAAGTTTGAAAGCTTGCAAAATAAATACCCAACCCTACCTTCTTATCCCGTCTCTGAAGGTGTCAAAATACCAGCTGCCTGGTTGATCGATCAATTGGGTTACAAAGGACTCCGTCGAGGTGATGCGGGTGTCCATCCCCACCAAGCACTGGTATTGGTTAATTATGGACAGGCCAGCGGTGCTGAAATTTGGGCTTTGGCCGAAGAAATTCAAACTGCTGTATTTAAGAAATATGATATTCTTCTCGAAAACGAAGTTACCCGTTATTGATTAAATACGGTTTTTAGAGTCTATAGGAATGGTAACCGGGCCATCATTGAGCAATCGCACTTTCATGTCAGCACCAAAAATGCCAGTTTCTACTTTTTCTTCCAGTTGTTGTCCTAGTTTTTGAATAAAATATTCATAGAGTGGAATAGCCTGGTCCGGACGTGCAGCCTGAATATAAGAAGGACGATTTCCTTTTTTAGTGGCTGCCATTAAGGTGAATTGTGAAATAACTAAAACCTGTCCTCCTACCTCTGCCAAGGATCGATTCATAAGTCCTTCGGCATCATTAAAAACACGTAATCCTACCGTTTTTTGAACCAACCAGTCTGCATCTGCTTCTGAATCTTCAGTACCGATACCCAGTAAAATCAAAAATCCTTTGGCAATTTTTCCGACCACTTTCTGATCAACTGTGACGCTTGCCTCACTGACACGTTGTATAATAACTTTCATTAATTATTTTCTATAAGGTGTATCTTCTTCAAGTAATTGTAAGTAACTCTGATAGCGACTTGCTGCAATTTCTGCTTGGGCAACAGCATCTTTTATAGCACAATGGGGTTCTTCGGTATGCATACAATTATTGAATTTACAGTCACTTTGTCGGGCTAAAAATTCAGGAAAATAATCTGATAATTCATCTGGTGCCATATCCACCACGCCAAAGCCCCGAATCCCAGGTGTATCGACGATTCGCATATTAGATTCTAAATCATACATTTCGGCAAAAGTGGTTGTGTGTTGCCCTTGCGCATGGCTCGATGAAATACTTGCAGTTTTCAAATCTAATTGGGGATCTATTGCATTGGCCAAAGTAGATTTTCCAACACCACTATGCCCAGAAAACATACTGACTTTCCCCCGCATTTGTTGCTTTAATTGTTCGATGCCCTCGCCCGCCAATGCAGAAATAAAATGTGTTGGATAACCAATCTTTGAATAGACTGTTGCCATTTTTCGTAATTCAGCTTTTTGATTTTCTGAATAGCCATCAATTTTATTAAATAATAAAGTTACAGGAATGCGATAAGCCTGTGCTGAAACCAAAAATCGATCAATAAATGTGAAGGTTGTTATGGGATTATTTAGCGTAACTAATAGAAAAACCTGATCGATATTTGCTGCAATAATGTGTGTTTGTTTGGAAAGATTAACAGACCTTCGAATAATATAATTGGTCCGCTCTAAAATTTCATGTATTACGCCTTGTTTGGCATTTTGGGGATCGACTTCTAATCGCACTCGGTCACCAACAGCTATGGGATTGGTGCTTTTGATCCCCGCTAAGCGAATTTTTCCTTTAATGCGACAATCAAAAAAACCTTTTTTGGTTTTAACTGAATACCAACTGCCCGTAGATCGATACACAATTCCTTCATACATACTTGCCAAAAGTACAAACATTTTTTACCAACCTCGGTCAAAGTAAGGGGAGGGGAATTTGTATCTTTGTCAAAAATTATTTTCATGGCAAGCAAAGTGCTTTTAATGATTTTAGATGGCTGGGGCAAAGCCATCAGAACTGACGCATCAGCAGTTGACCAAGCCCACACCCCTTTCATTGATAGTCTTCAAAAAAACTATGCTACCAGTGAGTTGCGAACTGATGGAGAACATGTAGGGCTTCCTGTAGGGCAAATGGGAAACAGCGAAGTAGGACATATGAATTTGGGTGCTGGTCGAATTGTTTATCAAGACTTGGCCAAAATCAATAAGGTTGTAGCCGAGGGTACTTTCCATGAACAAGACCAATTCCAATCTGCTTTAGCCTACGCCCAAGCCAAGCAAAAACCAATTCATATTTTGGGGCTTTATTCCGATGGTGGTGTCCATGCACATACCGATCACTTCAAAGCGGTCATAGACGCACTTAAGCCCAGTGGTACACCTTTTTACATTCATGCTTTTTCCGACGGGCGAGATGTAGCGCCAACTTCTGGTGCTGGCCTTATTGCAGATCTAGAAAATCAACTGACCGATACCCAGGGGAAAATCGCTTCTTTGATTGGACGGTATTATGCCATGGATAGAGACCAAAGATGGGAACGGGTTCAAAAAGCCTATGACCTTCTCGTAAATGGACAAGGTACGCCCACAACAGACTTCGTAGCAGCCTTAAAAGATAGCTATGAAAAAAATACAACTGATGAGTTTATAGAACCGCTTGTTGCGGTTGGTACCGATGGCCAGCCGTTGACCACTATCAAACCAGGTGATGTTGTTATTTTCATGAATTTCAGAACAGATAGGGGGCGACAGCTTACCCAAGTCCTTACACAACAAGCCTTCCCTGATCAAGGTATGGAACCAATGGATCTTGAATACCTGACCATGACCAACTACGATGCTAATTTCAAAGGTATCCAAGTCATTTTTGATAAAGACAACTTAAAAGATACTTTGGGGGAGACCCTAGCCAAAGCTGGTAAAACTCAAATTCGTATTGCTGAAACAGAAAAATACCCTCATGTTACTTTCTTTTTCAACGGTGGTCAAGAAGATCCCTTTACCGGAGAATCACGTATTTTATGTCCTTCCCCCAAGGTGGCTACTTACGACCTACAACCCGAAATGAGCGCTTTTGATATCCAAGATAAAATTTCAAAAGCCATTGAGTCTGATGCACCCGACTTTATCTGCCTCAACTTTGCCAATCCCGATATGGTGGGACATACAGGTGACATGCAAGCAGCTATTAAAGCCTGCGAAACAGTTGATCAATGTGCTGATAATGTGATTACTACCGCTTTGAAACACGGCTATATTGCATTAGTCATAGCAGACCACGGCAATGCAGAAATCATGTTCAATGAAGATGGTAGCCCGCATACAGCGCATACGACCAATCCTGTGCCATTTATTCTAGTCGATGCACAAAAAAGAAGGATTAAAAATGGCGTATTAGGTGATATTGCCCCTACAATACTCGACTTGATGGCAGTAGACCAGCCCGCAGCGATGACACAACATTCTTTACTCATACCATCATGAAACAACTCTTTTTATTGCTGGGACTATTATTAATGGCCTGCCAACCCAGTTCCAAAAAACAAACCGAACAAGCCCTACCGGTTACAACTGGTATCACCCTCGAAGAGCAAACACCCTACATCCTAGGAAAGATCAACCGCACTAACCTGCTGACCTACGAACACAGCCAATGGTTTAAGAAAGAATATGATGCCTTTAAAATCAATCCCGAATGGATCACAGAAATGCAGCCCCTAGCCCAAGGATTGCGCTATAAACTATTTCTCGGCACATGGTGTGAAGACAGTCAGCGGGAAGTGCCTGGAATGCTGAAAATTCTAGATGCGCTTGGCATGAAAAATTCTGACATTGTCATGTATGCTACCGATGAAGATAAAAAAACTCCAGACCAATACGAACTTGGGCTAAACATTACTAATATTCCTACTTTGATTTTTTATAAAGGGGAAGAAGAATTAAACCGAATCGTAGAGCTACCCGTAGAAACCCTCTATAAAGACTTTGCTGCAATCTTAACAAACAAGCCTTATCAACACGCTTACTTTATTGAAGTAGAAACGCCATGATTTTAAAAACGGCTGAAGAAATAGAAAAGATGCGCGAGAGCGCCTTGATCGTCTCTAAAACCTTGGGCATGTTAGCCGGTGAAATCAAACCTGGTATCACTACCCTTGCCTTAGATGCTTTGGCTGAAGAATATATTCGTGATCATGGTGCTATCCCTGGATTTTTAGGATTGTATGATTTTCCTAATACCTTGTGCGTCAGTCCCAATGCGCAAGTGGTTCACGGCATACCCAATGACACCCCACTTGAAGAAGGTGATATTTTATCTGTTGACTGTGGTGCTTTAAAAAATGGGTTTTATGGAGACCACGCCTACACTTTTGCAGTAGGTCATATTGCTCCAGAAACAGAAAAATTGCTTCGGATCACCAAAGAATCACTCTACGCAGGTATTGAGCAATTTCGCGCAGGTAACCGGGTTGGTGATGTGGCTCAGGCCATTCAAAAATATACAGAAGCTGAAGGCTATGGGGTTGTTCGTGAACTGGTAGGACACGGTCTGGGAACCGAAATGCACGAAGCACCAGAAATGCCCAACTACGGTAGGAGAGGGCAAGGAAAACAATTTAAAGAAGGTTTAGTAGTTGCTATTGAGCCAATGATAAACCAGGGTACACGCCGAATTAAACAATTGAAAGACGGATGGACAATTCTAACTGCCGATGGCAAACCCAGCGCACATTTTGAACACAATGTGGCTATTGTCAACGGAGCCCCACAACTGCTTTCCACCTTCGACTATGTGTATGAAGTCTTGGGAATAAAAAGTACAGAAGAAGACCCTTATCGCAAAGCCATCGCATCATGAAATGGCTACTCAGTCTTTTTCCACGCCCTTTATTAATTTGGGGTAGCCTCCGCCTGCGTCCTCTTTTACGCTGGTTTTATCAAGGCAAGCGGTTTATTGACCCTATCGATGGTAAAGGTTACCGAAAATTTTTACCCTATGGCTACCACCAAGTTCGACCCAACGCTTTATGTCCTGGCACGCTTTCCCTCGAACGCCACCGACTACTCTGGTTGTACCTTGAACGCCAAACAAACTTTTTAACTCAACCACTTAAAGTCTTGCACGTAGCTCCTGAACAAGCCTTTCACCAAAAGTTTAAAAGTTTTACCCACTGGGATTATACAACCACCGATTTATACTCCCCACTAGCCGACGTCAAAGCGGATATTACCAAGCTTCCCTTCGCCAACGATAGTTTTGATCTGGTGCTTTGCAATCATGTTTTGGAACACATTCCAGAAGACAACAAAGCCCTGGCCGAACTTTACCGCATTCTTAAAAAAGGTGGAACTGCCATCCTACAAGTACCCCTTGAGGAAGATAGAGAGACTACTTTCGAAGATGACAGCATCACTGACCCCAAAGAACGAGCAAAGATATTTGGGCAATACGACCATGTCCGTGTCTATGGACAAGATTATTACCAACGCATAAAAGCAGCTGGATTGACCCCCCATGCAATCGACTTAATAAGTCAACTCACACCAAGTGAAATTGAACAATTTGCCTTGCAAAATGAACGGATTCCTGTGGGGGTAAAATGTAGGAGTTGATTCTGACACAAACAATATGACCACTTACATTTGGATGTCACACACTTTAGTCTCTGAAGCGGCTTTCTTTATTCGGGCAATCAAAGTAGTGGGGGAGATACCTAAAAGTCTAGCCGTACCCCGAATCCCAACCCCCTCTTTGGTTAGGGCGATAATATTGTGATCCAAATTTTGATCATAGGCACGGTAAGCATAGCTGGCTTGTTGGCTTTTATGGCAACTTTTACATGTATACCGCTGTTGACCGTTTTTTTCCTTAC
>WTJI01000004.1:0-41480 GCA_011524905.1 Flavobacteriales bacterium | reverse complement strand
TGGGACTTTTACCAACGGGATGATCTTACTTCAACAGTCTCTTTATTATGGGCTACAATCCAAAAAGCCTCTATATCTGGATTTTTTTCTACTAACAGCTGCCCCGTTTTTAATGGTAAAACCATTAAGGCAGTTGCCCAAGCGTCTGCGGTCATACAATCCGATGCGCGTACACTTGTACTTAGTATATTGGAACGAACAGGACGACCTGTTTTGGGGTTTAGTGTGTGAACGTATTTTTTTCCAGTCAATGAATCAATCCGAAATTTGCGGTAGTTCCCTGACGTGGCTAAAGCTGCATTGTTTAAAGCTACTGTTGTTTGAAATGTGCGTTGCTTTTGTTGTTGGGGATCATCAATGGCTATTGTCCATGGCTTTTGGCTTTTGGGACTAATACCTCTTGCTACAATTTCTCCTCCAATTTCAACCAAGAAATTTTGGCAACCTTTACTTGTCAGAAAATTGGCAATTACATCAACTGTATAACCTTTGGCAATGGCATTAAAGTCAAGACGAATACGGGGATTCAATTTGTGAATTTTTCCTTTTTTAGTCAATTGAATCTTATGCCATCCTGTTAATTCTAACAAACTGTCTATTTGTTGATTGTTTAGGGTTTTTAATCCTTTGACAGGACCAAAGCCATAGGCATTGACCAGACTTCCTACAGTTGGGTCAAAAAGACCCGAAGTTGCTGTCCATATTTCAGTTGCCTTATGGAATACCTTTTTAAAATGATTGTCAACCGTAACAGTATCCATACCTTCATTGATCCGCGTAATAATTGATTGTGGCCAATAAGTTGACATCGAATGATTGAGCATCTGAAAAATACTGTCAAAAGCTTTTTGATTGTTCTCATAATCAGTAGCTGAACCCTGATACTGTATAGAATAAGTCGTGCCCAATGCCCGCCCTGTATGCTTTTGTGCTTCTAAATCCTGTAAAGATTGACAACTTATCCCGATGCCAAATAAAAAAAGACTAATGTATCTCTTGTAAGCCTTCATAATTGACAACATGTGGTTCTTCTTTGTGGAGGGGTTTATTGTAATCATCTGCATGGGCAAATCCAACACCCGCATAATAGGTAAATGCATTGTATTTATCGGCATGCAATTTCATTTGGGACATTAATTTAAGGTCATAATCCTTTGGATTGTTTGGATATAGACAACCCTTAACAACTATGAAGTGTAGCTTTTTTTCTTTTAAACAGACAAACTGAGGGTCTTTTTTTAGCTTTGAATTTACGGCAAGAAAGTCGAAACCATCTGCTTTGAGGGCCTCTCCAACAACCTGCATAGCCATGTTATGTAATTCTTGCTCTGTTAGTTCTGTATTCATTCCCCTAGCACTTTTAGTCCGTATGGCAATGCGAAAATATATTACTTCTTAGAAATGACCATATCTAGACCATAAAAAAACCCAGCTATCTAAGCTGGGTTGTTTATTGAACAGATTAGAGCTATCCGCCAAAGTCGTCGAAACGAACGTTTTCAGGTGGTACCCCAAAGTCGTCTGCCATTTTTTCTACGGCTTGATTCATTAATGGTGGTCCGCAGAAATAAACTTCAATATCTTCTGGTGATTCGTGATGGTTTAAATAATTATCGATAGCCACCTGGTGTACAAAGCCCACAAAGCCGTCACCTTCTCCATCTAATCCATCTTTCTCTTTCCAATTGTCTTCTTCCAAAGGCTCGGACAAGGCAATGTAGAATTTGAAATTGGGGAAGTCTTTTTCGAGGGCACGGAAATGATCGACATAAAATAATTCACGCTTAGAACGACCACCATACCAGAAGGTAACTTTTCTTCCTGTCTTAAGCGTACGGAATAATTCATACAAGTGGGAACGCATGGGTGCCATACCAGCACCACCCCCGACATACATCATTTCTGCCTCGGAGTGATTGATGAAAAATTCTCCATAAGGTCCAGAAATGGTTACGGTGTCTCCTTGTTTTTTTGAAAAAATATAGGAAGAAGCCACTCCAGGGTTAACATCCATCCAATTGTTCTTAGCTCGATCCCATGGTGGAGTCGCGATCCGCACATTGAGCATGATTTCTCTACCTTCTGCAGGATAAGAAGCCATAGAATAAGCACGTTCTACAGTTTCTCCGTTTTTCATCGTCAGGGGCCATAAATTAAACTTATCCCATTCCATTTTAAATTTTTCAGGCTCTCCTGGGTGCTCTGCTGGATGAGCTGTGATATCAATATCTTCGTATTTTACTTCACACTGAGGGATTTCAATTTGTATATATCCCCCTGCCTTGTAGTCCATCTCTTCTGGAATTTCTACAACAAACTCTTTTATAAATGAAGCGACATTATAATTACGGACAACCTTGGCTTCCCATTTTTTGATTCCAAAAACCTCTTCGGGAACTTGGATAACCATATCTTGTTTTACCTTGACTTGGCACCCCAGTCGCCATCCTTCGGCAATTTCTTTTCGAGTAAAATGCGGCGCCTCAGTAGGTAGAATTTCACCCCCACCTTCTAAGATTTGACATTTACATTGGATACAAGTTCCACCACCGCCACAGGCAGATGGCAAAAATATTTTGCTATTCCCTAGGGTGGATAAGAGCGTTCCGCCCGAACCAACCTCTACGTCTTGTTCTCCATTTATTTTTAACATCACTGGCCCTGATGGTAATAGTTTTGCCTTGGCACCCAAGAGCATACCGACTAATGCGAAAGTTATCGTTAAAAAAACAACAATACTGGCTATAATTACTGTACTATCCATTTCTTATAATTTAATCCCCATAAAACTCATAAATCCTAATGCCATCAATCCTGTTATTATAAAAGTGATCCCTAGACCTCGTAACGGGGCGGGTACATTGGAATAGGTTATTTTTTCACGTATGGCTGCTATGGCTACTATGGCCAATAACCATCCAATGCCAGAGCCCAAGCCGTAAACAGCCGATTCAGTTACCCCAGCGAAATCCTTTTGCTGCATAAACAATGAACCTCCTAGAATGGCACAATTCACAGCAATCAATGGAAGAAAAATCCCCAAAGCACCATAAAGTGCTGGTGCAAATTTTTCGACAATCATTTCTACCAATTGAACCATAGAGGCGATTACAGCTATAAACATGATAAAGCTAAGAAAGCTCAAGTCGATATCTGCATATTCGCTACCCATCCACTGTAAGGCACCAGCTCTCAACAAATAAGTATCCAACAAAAAGTTAATTGGAACAGTAATTGCCAAAACAAAAATGACAGCAAAACCTAATCCTACTGCTGTTTTTACTGTTTTTGAAACGGCCAAATAAGAACACATCCCCAGGAAATAGGCGAAAATCATATTTTCTATAAAGATGCTTTTGACAAATAAATTCAAATAGGCTTCCATAAGTGCTTAGTTTTTTTCAATAAGATCACGATTGCGAGAACGCTGTAACCAAATAAAGATTCCTACAGTTATTAACGCCATAGGGGACAACAGCATTAATCCATTGTTGACATACCCCATCTCATAAATAGCATCAGGAATGACCTGGATACCAAGGAGTTTTCCTGAACCGAGTAATTCTCTGAAGAAAGCAACTACAATAAGGATAAATCCATAACCTGCAGCGTTTCCAATACCGTCTAAAAATGATTTCCAAACACCATTACCGAGTGCAAAAGCTTCCAAGCGACCCATCACTATACAATTGGTAATGATTAAACCAATAAATATGGATAATTCCTTACTCACATCATAAGCAAAGGCGCGCAAAATTTGATCGACCAGAATTACCATTGAGGCAACTACCACTAGTTGAACAATAATTCGTATCCGGTTGGGGATAAGGTTACGCAACAACGAAATAATAACGTTGCTGGCCGCCATAACTGCCATTACTGAGATACTCATTACAATAGCTGGCTTGAGCTGAACTGTTATCGCTAAGGCTGAGCAAATCCCTAATACTTGCACAGTAATGGGGTTGTTGTCATCCATAGGGTCAGTTAGTAGTGCCCTATTCTTCTTTGAAAAAAGGGGCTCTTTTTCCTCAGCTACAAAAAGTACCGTAGGTTCTTTTTCCGGAGTTGATTGTTCTTTTGACATTGTATTATTAGTTAACTGCAACAGTATTGTTTTCTTGACTGAAATAAGGGAGATAGTGTTGTAATCGTTCATAAATCATAGCTGTCACGCCGTCGCCAGTAATGGTAGCGCCAGAGATAGCATCTACTTCATGATCGTTTTTATCACTATCGGAAGGGTCGTTATTTGTTTTTGAAACATTAATTCCAACCAAGCTTCCATTTTCATCAAAAACTTTTTCCTCTTTGAAGCGATCTTGGAACCACTGCTGGGTTATCTCAGCACCCAAACCTGCGGTTTCGCCTTTGTGATCAAAAACAGCACCTTTAATCGTATTCTTATCACTTTCCAAAGCAATGTAGCCCCAGATAGCATCCCATAAACCCGCGCCTCGTAACGGAATAATATAGTATTTTTCAGATGTTACCTCTGCCACGTAAAGGGGAAAACGTTGTTCTAGTGCTGGTTTTTTGATTTCATTATTTAGCTTCAAAGTAAAAGCATTGGTGTTTTGATCTACACTCCCAGTAGCGGTCAAAGCTAGTTCCTCTTTGATGTACTTTTTGTAAAGGGATTCTGCTTGCTCACGGTCTGTTTCTATACCAATAGTAGCAAGAATATTTTGCATTTTTTCCTTACGAATATTATCGGCCTGCCTGGATTTGAGTGAAGTCGCCGTAAAGGCTAAAGAAGAAGCGACTACCAGTACCATGGCGGCGGCAAACAAGAAGGTGTATGCGTTACTGTCTCTATTCATCGTTATTAGGCTGTTTTAAGTTGAGTGGCTGCCCAACGTTTTTTACGTTTATTGATATTACTTTGAATGACGTAGTGATCAATAGTAGGAGCAAAGACATTCATCAAAAGTATGGCTAACATAACCCCTTCAGGATAAGCAGGATTGAAAACACGAATGAGAATACAAAAGACCCCAACCAAAATACCATATATCCATTTACCCTGGGTAGTTTGAGCCGCAGATACTGGATCAGTTGCCATAAATACAATGCCAAAAGCAAATCCACCTACAACCAAATGGTTCATCCAGTTAAAACTCATCAGTGCGTTAGCCCCCCAAAGATTAAATAAAAAGCCCATAACTGCTGCACCAATAACACCACCTACCATAATGCGCCAACTTCCAACGCCTGTAGCAATTAAAATTAATGCTCCAACTAAGATCCATAATGTTGACGTTTCAGCAATTGATCCTGGGATCGCTCCTTGAAACATTTCAAACATAGAATAGTTGACCTGTTGTCCAGCTGCCAAAGTTCCTAAGATTGTTTCGCCAGATATAGCGTCTACATTGGTCGCTTCAGAAACCCACACCTTGTTCCCAGACATATAAGTCGGGTAAGCGAAAAAAGCAAAGGCACGTGCCGTTAGGGCAGGATTTAATATGTTCATCCCAGTACCGCCAAAGGCTTCTTTGGCTATTAAAACGGCAAATGCAACTGAAATAGCTACCATCCAAAGGGGAATGTCTACTGGCATGATCATAGGTATCAACATTCCTGTTACCAAATAACCTTCGTTAACTTCATGCCCTCTGTAAACTGCAAAAGCAAACTCTATAGTAAGTCCGACCACATACGATACAATGATCATGGGAACAATTTTGAAAGCCCCGTGTAAGAAGGCTTCTAAAAATGTAAATGGCTCACCCACTTGAATAAAGTGTTGGTATCCTGTATTGTAAATCCCATAAAACAAAGCAGGTAGCAAGGCGATAATGACTGTTACCATAGTACGCTTTAAATCAACAGCGTCACGAATATGAGCACCCTTAGCAGTTGTGTGGTTGGGTACAAATAAAAAAGTGTCAAAGGCATTAATGGCTGGGGCAAATCGCTCCCATTTTTCACCTTTGGCAAAAGGTCGTTTGAGGTTATCTAATTGCTTTCTTAAAAAATTCATACGTCTAAATTTTTATCCTACTTCTTTGATCATCAGCGCTAACGCATTTCTTATTATCTCTTGGGCTTCTATTTTTGATGTATTGGCATAATCAACCAGGCCAAAATCTTCTGGTACGACTTCATAAATACCCAGTGCTTCCATTTTTTCAATATCGCCAATCATACAAGCTTTGATGAGTTGCATGGGGAAAATTTGCATGGGAAAAACATCCTCCATTTCGCCAGTAACAACTAATGCACGCTCCTCCCCGTTAAGATTGGTGTCTACATCGAATTTTTTTCGCCCAAATAACCATGATAGCGAGGTTTTTGAAAGGCTGGGGATGTGATTATCAACAAATGGGAGCCAACCAAACATTCGATATTGGTTTCCTTCTGGGATTACCGAAACCAAATTGTTAAAGTAACCCAAATGGGCATTTTCATGGGTTGCTTTTCCAGTTAAAACATCCCCATTGATAATTCTATTGTACTGATCTTTTTGAACTTCAGCCAGGTCAAGTATTCCTCCCAACTGAGCCCCAATTGTTGTCTTAAAATATTGGGGCGCACCTACCGCACTACCTGCAACTGCTACTGTTCTTTGCGAGGAGTAAACGCCCTTTTCTAAAAACAAACCGATATTAACTACATCTTCAGGACGAATAGTCCAGGCTACTTCCCCCATGTTGAGGGGAGCCAAATGATGTATTTGAACACTGAGATTGCCTGCAGGGTGTGGTCCTTTTACGGGAACAATTTTGGCGCCTTCAATATTTTCAAAAAATCCTGAAAAAGAAGCGTCAACGCTTAAGAATATATCCGGTACTAATTTGCGTAAAAAGTGAATCCCTGTTTGAAAGTGTTCTTTGTTATTCTTAAGAAGAAAATCAAAATCTACATCCAAAGGGGCTGAGGCATATGTTGAAATGAACAAAGCTTTTGGACTTGCACTTGGATCGGCAATAGTACCGTATGGTCGTTGACTAATAAATGGCCAGTGTCCTGAATTTAGAAGTAATTCAATGGCTTCCTGGCGTTCAATTTTTTCCCAATTGGAAGTTTTATGCTGGACAACATCCCCGCCTTTAGGTGAAAAAATCAAAGCCTCAATTTTTCTTTTGGCACCACGCTGTATCTGGGTCAATTGTCCTGATACGGGAGCAACAAATTGAATTGCAGGATTGTTTTTGTCAAAAAATACAGCTTCACCTTTTTTGACTGTTGCGCCCTCTTTTACCAGAAGCTTGGGTGTAAGTGCAAAAAAATCATCGGGTTGCAGGGCAAAGGATGGGCTGCTTTCGTATTCTTTTATTATCTTTTCAGCTTCACCATTCAGCGCAATGGTGGCACCTTTGCGGGTACGAATGCCTTTGGACATGGAATCTTGTTTTCTAAAATCGCACAAATTTACTAATTATGCTGATGGAGGTAAAGGGATTGCGCGCCAATCCTTACTATTTATATTTGTTCTAAATAATGGTTTAAACTTTTTTTAATGTTGCTTTTGTATAACTTTTATTTGATCCGTTCGCAAGCCCTAATATTTCTTAATTGCAGCATTTTCTGCCTTTTCCATACAACGCTATGGTCTCAGAATAACATTGAACAAAACCCACCAGATTACATACAATCCATTCGTTTTGTGAAGATAAACGGTGAAACCCAGTTTCCCATTCTTTCTAAAAACGACAAAATGTTATTGACATTTGATGACCTTCAGGCCATAGATGCAGACTATTACTATCGCATATCCTATTTTAACCACGATTGGAGTCCATCACAATTATTTCAAAACGAATATTTGGATGGCTTCGACAATCGACGTATCGAGGATTTTAGGTCTTCTACCAATACGCTCCAACGGTATACACATTATGAATTGGTGCTACCCAATAAGGACACTAAATTTTTACTATCTGGCAATTACAAAATTGAAATCTTTGATGCCTACGATCAGCTAATGTTTAGTCGAATATTTTTGATTGAAGAAACGGCAGCAAATGTTGCAGTAGGTGTATTTAGAACTCGAAATTTAGAAACTTTTGACAGCCATCAATCGGTTCAATTTTCTGTGACACCCAAGGGTAGCGCATTTCGGGATCCAGAAAGACAAGTGAAAATTGTGATTCTTCAGAATGATAATTGGAATACTGCTATTTCGGGGCTTGTCCCTCAATATTACAACAATACTTCAATAGAATATCGCTATGATGTTGAAAGTCGATTTCCTGGTGGAAATGAATATTTGTTCTTTGACACCAAAGACTTACGTGTCACCTCCCCAAATGTCAGTTTTATAGAACGCAGTGATCGCTATGACAGCTATCTCTTTACCGATATCATGCGGGCCAATTTACCCTATACCTTTTCCCCAGACATCAATGGTGATTTTGAAATCCGAACCCTACAAGGCACACAGGAAGCTGCAATAGAAGCTGATTATTCCAGAGTTCACTTTAGTCTTTCTGCCATGGCAGCCATTCCGAATGCAGCCTTATATGTTATTGGCAAATTTTGTAACTATCAACTAGAGGAACGAAATAGAATGGTTTTTAACGAAGCCTTAGGCGCCTACGAAGCTACTTTACTGCTAAAACAAGGTTTCTACAATTATAATTATGCCTTGCGTTCAAATGATACCATTGATTATCAAATCATTGGGGGGAATTTTGCCCAAACAGAAAACCGCTATTTGGTATTGGTCTATTATCGAAATTTCGGAGACCTCAACGATCGATTGATTGGAACTGGAATTGGTTCGTCCTTTCAGTTACTCAACTAAAGCTGAAATAAAGTCTTATTTCATTGATTTTCAGACATTTTTTTATAATTTAGTCAAAGCGAAGTGGTTTTAATTAGATGATTCAACAGGTAACAAGGGGCATAAAAATTTCGGTGGTAACTTCTTTCAAAGGAAGTTATGTCAAAAACTATGTCAAACATTTTGCTTTTTCCTATCATATTAAAATCGAAAACCAGGGTAAAAATGCAGTACAATTACTCACACGCCATTGGAAAATAATGGAAGGACACAACACCCCCCAGTATGTGAACGGTGCAGGGGTAGTAGGCAAAAAGCCTGTTCTCAACCCTGGGGAATTGTATGAATACAGTTCGGGTTGTTTGCTCACCTCACCGCTTGGTGCAATGAAAGGTTCTTACATCATGATTGACTTCAGTTCTACGAAAAAATTCCATGTTGATATTCCCTCTTTTAAACTAGCTGCACCTTTTGTTCTAAATTAGACAATCTATTTCCTTATTTTTAGCATCTTTACTCAGTTTAAATAAATTACCATGTCCAATAGTAACGCTTTTGTACCAGTACCCGAAAATGAGCCTATTTTGACCTATGCACCTGGAAGTTCTGAAAGAAAAAAAGTCTTAGCCACCTATAAAAAAATGTATGCGACCTCCATCGATGTACCGATGTTTATTGGAGGAAAAGAAGTTTCAACTGGAAACTTGGCTTCAATGCGCCCACCACACGAACACCAACATACTCTTGGCACCTATCATCTAGCCAGTAAGACCGATGTCAATGAAGCAATTAAAAGCGCCCTGGCAGCCAAAAAGAAGTGGTCTGCAATGCCCTGGGAGGCACGGGCGTCAATATTCTTAAAAGCTGCTGACCTGATTGCAGGGCCTTATCGGGCCAAAATAAATGCCGCAACTATGCTGGCACAATCCAAGACCATCCATCAAGCCGAAATTGACGCTGCCTGCGAATTGATCGATTTCTTAAGGTTTAATGTAGCCTACATGCAAGAAATTTATCAAAACCAACCTGTGTCTGGTCCTGGTATGTGGAACCGTTTACAATACCGTCCCTTAGAAGGTTTTGTTTATGCCATTTCCCCCTTCAACTTTACAGCCATAGCAGGTAACTTGTGTGCTAGTGCCGCCATGATGGGGAATGTGATTATTTGGAAGCCTAGTGATCATCAAATTTTTTCTGCCCAAGTGGTCATGGATGTTTTCCGAGAAGCCGGCGTACCCGATGGTGTTATTAATATGATTATGGGAGATCCTGAGATGATCACCGATGAAATACTAGCCTCACCAGATTTTGCTGGCGTCCATTATACAGGTTCTACCTTTGTGTTTAAAAACATTTGGAAAAAAATAGGCAACCAAATACACCAATACAAATCCTACCCTAGAATCGTAGGCGAAACAGGAGGTAAAGACTTTATTGTTGCACATCCTTCGGCCATTGCCCAGCAAGTAGCAACGGGTATTGTTCGCGGTGCTTTTGAATTTCAAGGTCAAAAGTGTTCGGCAGCATCTAGGGTTTATCTCCCCGCTTCTATTGCTGATGCCGTTTTAGATGGTGTGGCCCAACAAGTGGCTACCATCAAAATGGGGTCACCTGAAAACTTTGAAAATTTCATGACGGCAGTCATACACCGTGCTGCCTTTGAACGGCTTCAAAATACGATTGAGAAAGTAAAAAAGGACAACGAAGCAGAGATAATTATTGGAGGGGAATGTGATGACAGTGTTGGTTACTTTGTCTCCCCAACAGTTGTCCGTACCACTGACCCAAAGTACTTCACTATGACAACAGAACTCTTTGGGCCGCTGGTCACGGTATATGTATACGATGACAACAAATGGCACGAAACACTAGAAATGGTTGACCAAACCTCAGAATACGCATTGACTGGTGCTGTATTTTCTCAAGACAGATATGCCTTACAAGAAGCTTTTGACGCCTTGGAAAACAGCGCTGGAAATTTTTATTTCAATGATAAGCCTACTGGAGCAGTCGTGGGGCAACAACCCTTCGGTGGTGGAAGAGGATCAGGAACTAATGACAAAGCTGGATCTATGTTCAACTTACTCAGATGGGTATCACCGCGCTTAATCAAAGAGACTTTCGTACCGCCCACTAATTACCATTACCCTTTCTTAGAAAAAGAATAAAACTACTGGGGTATGTAAACGAGTTTTTTAGTTGCAAAAAATGGGTCGGAATAATAGTTCGACAAAGGGGTCTCTTGGGCAGTTGGAAATGATTTAAGTTCTTGATCTAGGTCGCCCCCCTTTAAACACAGCCACCCATTTTTTATTTTATTTTTTGAGGTTTTGTTAATTTTTTTTCCAACCCAATGAACTAGTGTTTCCATAGGAGCTACCGCCCGACAGCAAATAAAATCAGCTTGCTGAGACACCTCTTCCATTCTTTGGTTGTAGGTCTTTACATTGTAAAGTTCCAAATCTGTTGCAACGGAATTGACTACTTTAATTTTCTTTCCGATGCTGTCGATCAAGTGAAAATGAACTTCTGGAAAAAAAACAGCTAATGGAATCCCAGGAAAACCTCCACCTGTACCTACATCAAAAACATGAGTGTCTGGCTCGAATTGAATAAACTTAGCAATCGACAGCGCATGTAAAACATGACGAGAATAGAAAGCGGCAATATCTTTTCTAGAAATGACATTGATCTGCGCATTCCAAGAACTGTAAAGCGCATACATCTGATCAAACTGTTGGACTTGCTTAGAATTGAGCGATGGGAAATAGGATAGAAGTGTTTCCAAGAATTTTTTTTCAAAGGTAAGAAACTCATATTTTTAGTAAATTGGTTAGGCGAAACAAACATTATGTATACAAACTTCAAACGCAATAACAAACAGGGTTTTTACAAAGTCCTTACAAGAAGAGTCAATGACTACTTCAAAACCCATCAACTCAGAAAGACTGGCAATTACCGACTGTATTTGAAATCGGTCGTCATGATTGCGCTGTTGGTAGTACCCTACTTTGTCATTCTTGGTGTATCCCTGTCTTGGTGGTGGCAGCTCTTACTTTGTCTCATCGCAGGATTGGGCATGGCAGGGATTGGAATGAATATTATGCATGATGGCAATCATGGGTCCTTTTCTTCTCGACCAATTATTAACAAAATAATGGGAAGTACGATTTATTTCTTGGCGGGTAATGCCCACAATTGGAAAGTACAACATAATTTCCTACACCATACGTTCACGAACATACACGGGCATGACGAAGACCTTGAGGCCAGTGGTATTTTACGCTTTTCTGAACACCAGCCTTGGAAACCCATTCACCGTTTCCAACATTTGTATTCTATTTTTCTTTATGGCTTATTAACCATAAATTGGGCTATCGTATCCGATTTTTCTCAAATGCGACGCTACCTAAGAGACCATAAAGCCGTAGCACAAACTAAATCCCCAGTGATTTTATGGTCACATCTCATATTGACAAAAATTCTCTATTTTATTGGTTGGCTAGCAATCCCCTATTGGGTTTTAGGGATCGCTTTTTGGAAAATTTTATTGGGCTTTTTTGTTATGCACTACACGGCAGGCTTAATTCTTAGCTTAATTTTCCAATTGGCTCACGTCATCGAAGACACGCATATGCCACTACCAAAGTTAATGCCTGATAAGATGGAGCATAGCTGGGCTATCCACCAACTTTTTACGACAGCCAATTTTTCGCCTAAAAATAGATGGATTAACTGGTATGTAGGGGGGCTTAATTTTCAAATAGAACATCATATTTTTCCACACATTAGTCATATTCACTATCAAAAAATTGCGAAAATCTTAAAAAAGACTGCCGAAGAGTTTAATTTACCCTACTATGAGTACAAATCTACCCGTTCTGCCTTATTTTCGCATTTTAAATATTTAAAGCGCATGGGTATACGACCCGTGCTTGTAAATTCATAATCCATAATGGAGGCATTATCAGAAAGAATCAACAGTTTACCAGCGTCTGCTACTTTGGCAATGGCAGCAAAAGCAAGAGAACTAAAAAGTCAAGGGATTGATGTAATTGGGCTCAGCTTGGGAGAGCCAGACTTTAATACGCCCGAGTTCATTAAAGAGGCTGCGATACAAGCCGTCAATGACAATTATAATTCTTATTCTCCAGTAGATGGTTATGCTGATCTGAAAGAAGCGGTCTGCGAAAAGTTTAAACGAGATAATGGACTAAACTACACCCCAGCACAAGTTGTGGTTTCTACCGGAGCCAAACAGTCTATCGCCAATGTTTGCATGGTTTTGTTAAACCCCGGCGATGACGTTTTATTACCCGCTCCTTATTGGGTGAGCTACTCTGCAATTGTAACCTTGGCCGAAGCAAATCCTATCGTCGTTCCTACTGGGATTGAGCAAAATTTTAAAATCACACCTGAACAATTAGAAGCAGCCATTACTCCCAAAACTAAGCTGATCATGTTCAATTCCCCAAATAATCCCTCTGGAACTGTCTACACGGAAGCTGAATATCGTGCCTTGGCAGCTGTTTTAGAAAAACATCCCTCGATTTACATCCTTTCAGATGAAATCTACGAACATATAAATTATGGTGAGAAAGCTTTTAGCTTGGCTGCCATCCCTTCGTTGTATGATCGAACAATTACGGTCAATGGATTGGCTAAAGCTTTTGCTATGACTGGATGGCGTATTGGCTATATCGGTGCGCCAGAATGGATTGCAAGGGCTTGTAATAAAATGCAAGGACAGATAACTAGCGGCACCAATTGTATAGCGCAGCGAGCTGCCATCACTGCACTAAAAGCCCCTGTAGATAAAATTCAATACATGATCGATGAATTTAAAAACCGTCGTTCATTGATTATCGATCTACTTCGAAACATCAACGGATTTCAGGTTAATGAACCCGATGGAGCCTTTTATGTTTTCCCAGATGTCTCATCATTTTTTGGGAAAACCTTTCAAGGACAAACCATACAAAATGCTACTGACTTTGCACTTTTCTTATTGGAAAAGGCGCATGTTGCTACAGTGACTGGAGATGCTTTTGGTGATCCAAATTGTATTCGAATATCTTATGCAGCGTCCCAAGAACAGATCAAAGAAGCACTTCAGCGGATAGCAAAAGTGCTTCATTAAAAATTGCTGTGAATCCCATAGAAATTATTGAAGTTACGACAAACGAACTTCATCGTTGCCGGGATCTATGCAATGAATTAATGCAATTTCAGGCCCAACAGAGCCACATGCACTGTGATGTGTTGGCGGCTATGAATTATGAAAACAGATTAAAACCCAGTTTTCTGAACAGTAGTCATAAAAAGCTGTTGCTGGCCACGACAAATGATCAACCTATTGCCTATGCTTATGCCAATACATATACAATGGAAGAAGACGGGCGTTATTTTGTTCCCGATTGGTTAAGTCCTATTTACAAAAATGGGCAATTGGTTTTTTATCCTGATTCTCAGAAATTTCCTGCAATTATCGGCGTTTTCAATAATTTATATGTACAACCCGAATACCGGGGAAAGCAGCTAGGGTTACAACTTGCAACCCCCATTATGCAATGGCTTAAAAGCAGTAATGCCGTAGACTTATATGTTTATGTGTCGAATGGCAACGAAGCTAGGGCCGTTCCTTTTTACACTAAACTGGGCTTTACTTTCAGTCACCAAGTACTGAATGGATTTATATCTGCATACCACCAACCCAATAGCTAGCTAATTTCACGAGTGCTAAAAACTGCTACTAAATTTTGAATAAAAAAAACCGACCCGAAGGTCGGTTATAAATTAAACCTTTACGATCTGTTCTTGGTGATTGATTGATTCTTGGTGGATGGCTTTAAATAGTTTTAATACAAACTCCTCCGAGAGTCCTCTTTCTTCGCCTTCAAGAACCATTTTTCCTAAAATCTCGTTCCAGCGCTTATTTTGTAGAACTGCTACGTTGTTGGCCTTTTTTAATTCACCGATGGCTTCTGCTACTTTCATTCTTTTACCTAAAGTGTCTAATAAGGCTTGGTCAGCTACGTCAATCTGAGCTCTTAAGTTTTGAAGCTCATTCTGAAAGCTCTCCTCATCTGTTGTGGTCTTGCGAATTTTCAAATCTTTCATGATTTGAATTAAACGTGCTGGCGTTACTTGTTGGGCAGCATCACTCCATGCATTATCTGGATCCCAGTGACTTTCCACCATTAATCCGTCAAAATTCAAATCCAAAGCCATTTGACAGGTGTCAAAAATCATATCCCGTTTACCTGTTATGTGTGATGGATCACAAATCAAAGGCAAATCTGGGAATCGATTTTGAACTTCGACAGCGATCTGCCATTCGGGATTGTTTCTAAATTTTGACTTACCATAGGAAGAAAAGCCACGATGGATTAAGCCGAGTTTTTTGATGTTAGCCGTATAAAGTCGTTCAACCCCTCCCAACCATAACGCTACATCTGGGTTGACCGGATTTTTGACTAGTACAATTTTATCGGTTCCTTCTAAAGCATCTGCGATTTCCTGAACAATAAAAGGGCTGACTGTAGAGCGTGCACCGATCCACAAAATATCAATATCGTGTTCAAGAGCCAACTTTACATGGTCTTTGTTTGCTACTTCGGTTGCAGTAAGCATTCCCGTTTCTTTTTTGACTCTTTGTAACCATTTTAGCCCAATAGCACCTACCCCTTCAAAATTGCCCGGGCGGGTGCGAGGTTTCCATATACCAGCACGAAAAACAGTGGCATCTGAGTCTTTTAATTCATGAGCAATTTTTAATACTTGCTCTTCGGTTTCAGCGCTACAAGGCCCTGCGATTACCAAAGGGTGTTCAAGTCCAAAAGCATTTAGCCAGTCGCGCATTGCGGGGTTATTTTCCATAATTTATTTGGTTTTAATTCCGTTTAGAATAGTTTTTAATTGATTGGTATGCTTCATTTGGTTATGCAAATCAATATAGTTTTGTGATTGCAAAAGATCTCTAAAATGCTCTAAATTGGCAATGTAGGCATTGAGAATATGGAGTATATGAGATTGATTGTCTTCAAAAATCGAACACCACATATCTGGGGAGCTTTTGGCTAAGCGAACCGTAGATTCAAAACCACTACCTGCCAAGTCAAAAATATTTTGCTCATCTTCTTCTTGTTCCAAGACAGTTTTTCCTAGCATAAATGAACTGATATGTGACAAATGAGATACATAGGCCATATGCTTGTCATGTTCTTCTGGATCCATAAAGCGCAAATACATTCCCATTTGCCGAAAAGTTGTTTTGGCCCAATCTAACAGTTCGGGGCGGGTTTTTTTAGCTTCACATAAAATTTGAGGTTTGCCAGAAAACAAATCTATTTGTGCCGCTTGTGGTCCAGAGTTCTCTGTTCCCGCAATAGGATGCGCAGCCAAAAACTGATCCCGCTTTGGATGCTGACTTACAGCCCGACATATACTGGATTTGGTAGAACCCACATCCCAAACTAAGGCACGACTGGGAATACGATCAAGAATTTCGGTAATCAAAGACACACTGGATTTTACAGGAATACTTAAAACCACCCGATCCACAGCTGACAAGTCTTCCAGAGCTGCTCCCTCGTCAATCAGTTGTTCTGCCACTGCCGTTTCCAAATGTGATGGGTTTGAATCGATCCCCAATATTTTTGCCTCGGGAAACTGATGTCGCAGGGCTTTTGCAAAAGATCCCCCAATCAAACCGATACCTATGATGGCTATTTTCATGATTGTATGCGCTTTAATGCTTCTTGAATTTTACTTTCAGATACACAAAGTGAAAAGCGAATGTATCTAGCCCCTTGGCTGCCAAAGATAGTTCCAGGTGCAACAAATAAATCTTTATCGTATAACAACTGATCAATTACAGTTTCTGCATTAGAAGCTGATTGAGGCAGCTTTGCCCATAAAAACATACCTACGCTTCTAGGATCAAAAGTAGTTCCTAAGGCCTTCGCGATTTGTTCTACGCCCGTTCGACGTTTGCGATAGATAGCATTTAATTGGTCAAACCATTCTTGTTCCGCTTCAAGGGCCGCGATAGCGCCACACTGTACCCCGTAAAACATGCCTGAATCCATATTGCTTTTAACCTTTAAAACTTCTTTAAGTGTGCTAGCGTTACCTGTTAACATCCCGACACGCCATCCAGCCATATTAAACGCTTTAGAAAGTGAATTGAGTTCCAAGGCTACTGACTTAGCACCGGGTATTTCCAAAATACTTTGGGGCGTTTCGTTGAGAATAAAACTGTAGGGATTGTCATTGATCAACAATATATTACGGTCTTGCGCCCAAGCAATAAGCCGCTCAAAAGTTTGCTTTTGAGTGGGAGCACCCGTTGGCATATGAGGATAGTTCAGCCACATGAGCTTAACCTTTGTTGTGTCCAAAGCTTCTAAAGCCTCAAAGTCGGGCTGCCACCCTTTGGAAGCACTCAGATTATAATAAATGGGTTCTGCTTCAAGCAAACGCGTAACCGAGCTATACGTGGGATAGCCTGGATTGGGAATCAGTACTTGATCGCCTTTATTGAGAAAAGCCATAGAGATGTGCATGATTCCTTCTTTGGAACCCATCAGAGGCAATACTTCTTCAGCGGGATCTAAAGTGACTTGATAATATTTTTGGTAGAAAGCAACCATTGCTGATCGTAACTCAGGCAGGCCCTGATAGCTTTGATACATATGTGCTTTAGGGTGCGACATTCCATTTTCCAAAGCTGTCACTACTGCAGGATGGGGTGGCAAATCTGGGCTGCCAATACCCATATTGATAATGGGTTTGCCTGCTTTTGCCAAAGCAGCAACTTCCCGCAATTTCGCAGAAAAATAATATTCTTGGACACTGGACAGTCTGTCTGCTGTTTGACTCATTTCTTCTTGGTGTATTCGCCCAACACCTTAAAGTGTTGTGCCATGATGCTTAAAATAGACTTTGCCTTGATATAATTTTCCAGGATTTCAAAAGTGACATCGACAAAAAAAGCATATTTACCTGGTGTCTCGATTACTGGAAGGGATTGTATCTTGGTAAGATTCAATTGGCAGTCACTCATAACGTTAAGAATTGTGGCCAAACTACCCCGCTGATGGTCAAGAGTAAAAAGTAAAGCAGCCTTATTGATAGTTTCGTTCAAAGTTTTTGCTTTCCTTTCAAGCACCACAAAACGAGTCACATTATGGGATATGGTTTGAATTGAATCAGCCAAAGATTCCAACTTGTATAATTCACCCGCAGTTTTACTAGCAATAGCCGCTATGCCTTGCCACTTTTCTTCTGCAATCCGTTTGGCTACCGCCGCTGTATCATCAGCTTCAACCAGCTTGATATGAGGGTATTGCTGCAAAAATTTGGCACACTGCAATAAGGCCATTGGGTGAGAACGCACCTCAGTAATATCCTCAATGGTTTGTCCCCCTAGTGCCAACAAATTGTGATGAATATTGAGATAATGTTCTCCTGTTACCACTAAATTATTATGATCTATTAAAGCATAATTGGGAAGAATTGAACCTGCTATGGAATTTTCAATCGCCATGACTGCTACAGCAATTTCCTCTGCAATCAAAGCTTGAATCAAACCCGAAAAACTATCGTAAGGTGCAATTTCAGTATTCGAGCCAAAATATTCCAAGGCCACTTGATGATGAAAAGAGCCTGCAATACCCTGTATGCCTATAGTCTGTGGTGTCATATCAAAAAAAAAGTCCCGAACTCATGTCAGGACTTTCTGTTTTATAGTTTGATTTACCTATTTACAAAGTCCTGTCTGCTCCTGGATAGAAGTAGTAAAAACCATTGTAATAAGTAAAAATGTTGTTCATTGTATTAAAAATCAGTACAAAACTAAATGGCTTTCTGGAAAAAACAAATTTTTAGGATTGTTTTTTGCTGATAAAGTTACGGCAGCACTCACTATGCAATTTAAATTTAAAACCTGGTCAACTATCAAATACAAACAGCATAAATTCTCATTCCGATACCTTACATTTGATTGGTACAAACTGAAACATCAAAATAATATATATGGGACTAGCTGTAGAAAATGTTTCCAAAAGTTACGGTGATCTTTCTGTACTCAAGGACTTATCCTTGACCCTTCAAAAAGGTGAAATTGTGGGCTTTTTGGGGCCAAATGGCGCAGGAAAAACCACATTGATGAGAATTCTCACTGGCTATTTAACCGATTGGGAAGGTCGCATTTACTTTGATTCAGAAGACCTCAAATCAAACCCCCAAGCCGTGCAAAAGAAACTAGGATACCTGCCCGAAAACAATCCCCTTTACGGAGATATGTATGTTAAAGAGTATCTTTCTTTTGTTGGGGGATTGTATGGTAAAAATAAGCTACCCATAGAAAATGTTGCTGAAAAGGTAGGATTACAAAATCACATGAGCCAAAAAATTCATACCCTATCCAAAGGTTACAAGCAACGGGTTGGACTAGCGGCTGCCTTACTCCATGATCCTGAATTGCTCATCTTAGACGAGCCAACTACAGGGCTCGATCCCAATCAACTTCACGATATTCGCCAGCTTATTATTGAGCTGGGTAAAGAAAAGACCATTTTCCTTTCTACCCATATTTTATCCGAGGTGGAAGCATTATGTGACCGGGTTATCATTATTAAAAGTGGGGAAATTGTTTTGGACACCGCACTGAAGCGTCTTAGAGCCAAAGAAAAACAAATTGTAGAAGTTACTTTTGACTATCGAGTGGAAATCACTGCCTTAGAACGCATTAAAAATGCGGCTCATGTCAAAAATATTTTTGATTTTAAATATGAGATCGAGTTTGATACCCCCGAAGACCGACGACCTCTTGTTTTTGATTTTGCCCATGATAATGGCCTCAAAATCCTTTCATTGCAACACAAAAGTAAAAATCTGGAGCAGTTATTTAATGAACTGACAGCCAGCTAGAATACTGCCTCCGCTATGGCTTTTATGTTTTCTGATTTACCCATTGAATAATAGTGTAAAAAAGGAACCCCCGCTTGTTGGAGCTCCTTACTCTGGGCGATACACCACTCAATCCCTACCTGCTTAATGGCTTTATTGTCTTTGCAGGCCATCACTGCCTCAATTAAATCTTGGGGCAGGTCAACATGGAAGCGATGCGGCAACAAATTCAGTTGTCTTCTTGTCGCGATAGGTTTCAGACCTGGAATAATCGGTATATTGATCCCAGCAGCTTTGCACTTGTTTTGAAAAGCAAAAAATTTACTGTTATCAAAGAACATTTGGGTGACGATATAATCAGCACCCGCAGCAACTTTCTCTTTTAAATAGTCTATATCTGTATCCAAACTGGGAGCTTCCATATGCTTCTCAGGATAGCCAGAAACACCGATACAAAAGTTCGTGGCTGAGGCTTCAGCAATGTCCGAATCCAAATAGATACCTTTATTCAATTGATCAATTTGTTTGACCAAGGCACTGGCATAAGCATGACCACCAGGAGTTGGCTTAAAATAAGTTTCATTTTTTACTGCATCACCACGCAAAGCAACTACATTATCAATTCCCAAAAAATCTAGATCAATCAATAAATTTTCAGTTTCTTCTTGGGTAAAACCACCACACAGTACATGGGGTACGGCATCGACTTTATATTTATTCATAATCGCCGCACAGATTCCTACAGTCCCCGGGCGTTTTCTAATCAAACGCTTTTCCAATAAACCATTTTCTAGTTGCTTCAGCTCAAATTCTTCGCGGTGATAAGTAACATCAATAAATGGAGGATTGAATTCCATCAAGGGATCAATACCTTCAAAAATTGAATTGATGTGTTGTCCTTTTACAGGAGGTAAAATTTCAAAAGTAAACTGTGTTTTCCCTTCTGAACGAATGATGTGATCTGTTATTTTCATCTACTACTTCTTCTTTACATATTCTAATATACCCTTATTCAATCAGTAGCCAAATTAGGACTCAGCCATTTTCTAGCTTGCGATAGGGATATGTTCCGTCGGTGGCTGTAATCTTCCAGTTGATCTTCCGTAATCTTTCCCAACCCAAAGTATTGTGCCTTTGGATGGGCAAAGTAATAGCCTGAAACGGAGGCAGCAGGCCACATGGCTAAACTTTCTGTGAGGCGAACGCCTATGGTTTCTTCTACCGCTAAAAGTTCCCAAAGTGTTTCTTTTTCCAGGTGATCAGGACAGGCTGGATATCCGGGTGCTGGACGAATACCTTTATATTTTTCTAGTATCAATTCTTCATTAGACAAATCTTCATCGACTGCATAGCCCCAGAAATTTTGACGCACAGCTTGGTGCAAGTATTCTGCAAAAGCTTCTGCCAATCGGTCTGCCAAAGCTTTAACCATGATAGAACTGTAGTCATCATTCTCGGCTTCAAATGCTGCTGCTTTTTCAGCGGTTCCAAAACCTGTAGTAACGCAAAATGCCCCACAATAGTCATGATATCCTACTGTGGTTGGTGCAACAAAGTCTGCCAAAGCGAGGTTGGGTTGTCCTGCTTTCTTTTGTAGTTGTTGACGAAGGGTAAGCCAGCTTGCTACTTGCCTTTCGGGTTGTTCAGGATCATAGATTAAGATATCGTCGCCTTGGCTATTGGCGGGGAATATTCCCCAACGGGCGCGTGCTTCCAACCACTTTTCATCTATGATTTTTTCCAGCATAGCTTGTGCGTCTGCAAATAGCTCGGTAGCCTGAGACCCCACCACTTTGTCATTTAAAATATCCGGATATTTACCATGTAAATCCCATGAACGGAAAAAGGGAGTCCAATCGATAAAAGGCACCAAACGATCCAAGGGAAATTCTGTCATCGAGTACTTGCCCAAATTTTTTGGGCGAGTCGGCTTATAATTTTCCCAATCAAGTTGCAGGGCATTGGATCGGGCAGCTGATAGCGACAGGTATTGTTTGCGCTCACTTCGTTGGAGAAATTTATTTCGAAAATCATGGTACTCAGTTCGAATCCCAGAAATATAATTATCACTTTGTTCAGCACTCAATAGATTACTGACAACAGTTACAGCTCTTGAGGCGTCATTCACGTGAATGACAGGGTTATTGGATATCGGTGCAATCTTAACTGCGGTGTGGGCCTTTGAGGTTGTTGCGCCACCAATTAAAAGCGGAATTTGAATATGCTGTCGCTCCATTTCTTGAGCCACAAATACCATTTCATCCAATGAAGGGGTGATTAACCCAGACAAGCCAATAACATCGACTTGATGGGCAACGGCAGCCTCTAATATTTTTTCGGGTGGGACCATTACTCCCAAATCGATAATTTCAAAATTGTTACAGGCCAAAACCACACTGACGATATTTTTCCCAATGTCATGAACATCGCCTTTAACAGTAGCCATCAAAACTTTTCCAGCACTTTGATTGTCATTGTCTTTTTCGGCTTCAATAAAGGGTTGAAGGTAAGCCACTGCTTTTTTCATGACCCTAGCCGATTTGACTACCTGCGGTAAAAACATTTTGCCTTCACCAAAAAGATCCCCGACAATATTCATCCCATGCATCAGATGCCCTTCAATAACCTCTAGGGGTCGGGCGACTTGCAATCGTGCTTCTTCCACATCGGTTTCGATATAGGCATCAATACCTTTGATCAATGAATGTGTTATTCGCTCTTGTAATGCCAATTCCCGCCACAGGTCTTTTTGCTGTGTACCCTCTTTTGATGTTCCTTTTACACTTTCGGCAAAGTCCAACAGACGTTCGGTAGCATCGGCACGCCTGTCAAGTAATACATCCTCTACGTAAGTCAATAAATCCTTTGGAATTTCGTCATAGACTTCTAATAGTGACGGATTAACAATCCCCATATTCATACCGTGCTGAATACCGTGATATAAAAAAGCGGCATGCATGGCTTCACGAACAGTATTATTGCCTCGAAATGAAAAAGAAACATTGCTCACCCCCCCACTCACACTTGCATAAGGTAGATTTTGACGGATCCATTTTGTCGCCAGGAAAAAATCCAAAGCATTACGCCGATGTTCTTCCATCCCGGTTGCTACGGGAAAAATATTGGGGTCAAAGATGATGTCTTGTGGCGGAAACCCAACTTCATCAACCAAAATATTATACGATCGCTGGCAGATTTCAACACGACGTTCTAAGGTGTCGGCTTGTCCGTTTTCATCAAAAGCCATCACCACAACTGCCGCGCCATATTGCATAATCTTATTGGCCAATTGTTTAAAAATATCTTCACCTTCTTTAAGGCTAATGGAGTTTACCACACTTTTGCCTTGAGCAACTTGAAGACCGGCCTCAATAATTTCCCATTTTGAGCTATCAATCATGACAGGTACACGAGCAATATCAGGCTCTGCCGCTATGAGATTCAGGAAGGTTGTCATGGCATGGATGCCGTCTATCAAGCCCTCGTCCATGTTAATATCAATTATCTGTGCGCCACCTTCTACTTGCTCACGGGCTACTTCGACTGCTGTTTCAAAATCTCCAGCTTCAATTAGACGAAGAAATTTTCGCGAACCCGTTACATTGGTGCGTTCACCGATATTGACAAAATTGGTTTCTGGTGTTATTTCTAGCAATTCGAGACCAGAAAGCTGTAAGGTGGGAACTTTATTAGACATGGGCTTCTTGGTAAAAGGGTCTGGGTTTACATTTCGCTGCGGCTTCGGCAATAAGGCGGATGTGATCGGGCGTTGTTCCGCAACAACCACCAACGATATTGACCAAAGTATCTTCCAAGTATTTTTGGACTAAATCACGCATTTCTTCTGCTGTTTGATCATAGGCCCCAAAGGCATTAGGCAATCCTGCATTGGGATGAGCAGAAGTAGCGAACGGAGTCAAATCGGATAATCGTTTGAGATAAGGATATAGTTGATCGGCCCCCAAGGCACAATTAAACCCAATACTCATCAAAGGAATATGTGACACTGACACGGTAAAAGCCTCAACCGTTTGGCCCGATAAGGTTCGCCCGCTGGCATCAGTTATCGTTCCGCTGACCATAATTGGATGATTCCAATTGTTTTGCTGTTTCAATTCGTGAATAGCAAAAAGGGCCGCCTTTGCATTTAATGTGTCAAAGACGGTTTCAACTAATAAAATATCTGCACCCCCTGCGATCAAGCCTTCTACTTGTTCTTTGTAAGCAGTCACCAAATCTTGAAAAGTAACAGCACGAAAACCAGGATCATTAACATCTGGAGACATGGAGGCTGTTCTGTTTGTAGGTCCAATGGAACCAGCCACAAAGCGTGGTTTGTGCGGCTCTTTGGCTGTAAAATCTTTTGCTACTTCTTTGGCAATTTTAGCTGCTTCATAGTTCAATTCATAGACCCAATCCTCCATTTCATAATCGGCCATCCCGATGCTTGTAGAAGAAAAGGTATTGGTTTCTACAATATCAGCTCCTGCTTCAAAATACTTAGCATGGATACTTTTGATGGCTTCAGGTTGGGTTAAGGTCAATAAGTCGTTATTGCCTTGTAATGGGACTGGATGATCTTTAAATCGCTTGGCTCGAAAATCTGCTTCCTTAAAATCATAGGCCTGGATCATAGTACCCATAGCACCATCCAAAACCAAAATTCGTTCTTTTAAAAGGGTCTCAATTTGACTCATAATGTAGCTAAAGCTTGTTGTAAATCATTTTGAATATCATCCACATGTTCAAGGCCTACTGATAAGCGAATCATACCGTCTGTTATGCCTACAGCTTGCCGGTCATCTTTAGACAACTTGCTGTGCGTAGTAGAGGCAGGGTGTGTTACTATGGTTCTAGAGTCGCCCAGGTTGGCAGATAAAGAACACATTTTAATAGCATTGAGGAACTTTCTTCCTGCCTCAAGGCCGCCTTTGACCTCAAAAGAAATTATATTCCCGCCTTTCTTCATTTGCTTTTTAGCAATTGTATATTGTGGATGCGAAGGCAAAAAAGGATATTTTGTCCAGTTTACTTGGGGGTGAGATTCTAAAAATTGAGCCAAGGCCAGAGCATTTTCACAATGGCGATCAACTCGAACAGCTAGAGTTTCTAAACTTTTGGAAAGTACCCATGCATTGAAAGGCGACATGGCAGGTCCGGTGTTACGGGCAAATAGATAAATGTCTCTTATCAAATCTTTTTTTCCAACAGTGAGGCCGCCCAAAACGCGCCCTTGCCCGTCCATGAGCTTGGTCGCAGAGTGGATCACCAAGTCTGCACCAAATGCTAGTGGCTGTTGTAAATAGGGCGTTGCAAAACAATTGTCAATCACCAATATAAGATTATGCTTTTTGGCAATGGCAGCTAAGGCTTCCAAATCCAACAAACTCACCCCTGGGTTAGTTGGGGTTTCTGCATAAATCATTTTGGTTTCAGGACGAATACAGTCTGCTATGGTTTCCGGTTTTTCTACATCAAAATAGGTTGTCTCGATTTGCCACTTGGGGAGAAACTTAGTAAACATTGCATGTGTAGAACCGAATACGGCTCTTGCAGAAACTATATGATCCCCACTTTTTAGCAGGGCTGCAAAAGTGGAAAATACGGCTCCCATACCCGTAGCAAAAGCAACACCACTTTCAGCACCCTCCAGTGCACAGACTTTGTGAACCAACTCTTCGGTGTTTGGGTTGGTAAATCGGCTGTAAATATTTCGTTGTTTTTCCTCCGCAAAGGATGCTCTCATATCCTCGTCATCTTCAAAAATAAAACTTGAAGTCATATACAACGGTGTGGTATGTTCCATAAACTGCGAACGTTCTAGCTGCTCGCGGATGGCTATGGTTTCAAATTGCCGATTCATATTTTTTGACCATTTAAATATACTTCATAGTTAATTGCAGCGGTATGCTCCAAGGTTTTGGAAACCGAACAGTATTTGTCGAATGAAAGAGCTACGGCTCGCAATGCCTTTTCAGTAGAAAAATCACCTTCAAGAAGCACTTTCACAGTAATTGCATTAAACAGAGCTGGCACAGCGCCTTCTGGGCGTTCCCCATGTACTTCCATTTTGAGTGATGTTGGATTGATTTTTTGTTTATTCAATATAGCCACCACATCAATACTACTACACCCGGCCAATCCCATTAGTAACAATTCCATTGGACTGATGCCCTTAACGCTTCCCTCCGTTTTAGATTTATTGTCTAGCAACACACGGTGTCCATTGGGGTTAACTACTTCAAATAAATAATCCTCATTGAGTCTTTCTAAAGCTACTTGCATATCTTGTTTTTTAATTCAATATGGGGGTTAAAATTTTATTCATCTGATCGTATTCGATCAAAAAAGCGTCGTGTCCATAAAGGGACTGAATCTCATAATAATTTACGTCGAGACGATTTTCCTTCAAGCGTTGGTAAGTAGCATGAATGGGTTCTGGAGTAAAAAACAAATCCGAATCCACACTAATCAAGTGAAAAGTTGTTTTGGATTTGGCAAATATATCCTCTAGCGTTCGACCACTGCGTTCACAATTTACCGAACGCAACAAATGGTTTACCGTTAAATAAGACTGTAAACTAAAGCGGTTTTTTAGTTTATTCCCATGGTGTTCCAGCCAAGTTTCAACGTTGTACAGCCCAGCATCTGTATTTGTTGTTCTCTGAAAACGATGCGTAAAAGAGTTGGGGGTTCTGTAACACATCATGGCGTGAATGCGCGCATCATGAACAGGATTTTTTGAGTTCTTTAGGATCAATTCTTGAAGATGACAGTTTGCAATGAGCCAATCAGTAGATTTCCAATCAGTGGCAATAGGAACAAAGCGTTCAACTATTTTACCAAATTGCGCCATAAATTCCCAACCGATGCACCCCCCAATAGAACCACCAATCAGAGCATATAAATTCCGAATTTGCAATTTTTTTAAACCCTGGAAAAATATATGAGCAATATCAGCAGTGTGGAATTTCTCAAAGTTTTTCAATGTAGATCCCAAAACACCATTCCCTGGAATATTAAAGGAAATGACTGAGAATCGATTGGTGTCTATAGCTTTTTCGGGGCCCACCAACTGTTTCCACCAACCTGTACTTCCACTCACATTGGCATCTCCCGTAAGGGCATGATTAATCATTACCACAGGGTGGGTGTGCAAGTCTTGGCCAAAAACTTGATACGACAAATGGATTGGCCCTAGGTTTCTAGGTGCCTCAACAGTAATTTGCTGTATCTTTTGGCTTTGACGCATCATTTGAAAATTTACAACACTACAGTTGTAAGGCCTTTTTTAGTGTATCAACCTGGTCTAATTTTTCCCAAGTAAAAAGTTCGACTTCCTTGGTGACTTTACCACTATAAGGAGACTCAAAGGTTTTAGAAACTACCTTTGATGGACGACCCATGTGGCCGTAGGCAGCTGTTTCTGAATATATCGGATTCCGCAATTTGAGGCGGGTTTCGATACCATAGGGCGTCAGGTCAAAAATATTTTGGATTTTGTCTGCCAGTTCGGCATCAGACAAGTGGCTTTGATTGGTGCCATAGGTGTTAACAAAGACAGAGGTAGGTGCCACCACCCCAATTGCATAACTTAATTGAACCAAAACTTCTTTGGCTGCACCAGCAGCGACCAGGTTTTTGGCAATGTGTCGTGCGGCATAGGCCGCAGAACGGTCTACTTTGCTGGGATCTTTACCACTAAATGCGCCACCACCATGAGCACCCTTACCCCCATAGGTGTCAACAATAATTTTTCTACCCGTCAGTCCCGTATCGCCATGCGGCCCACCAATCACAAATTTTCCAGTCGGATTGATGTGATATGTAATGGCATCAGTAAATAAAGCTTGCAAATGAGCCGGTAATTGAGCAACGACACGTGGCATCAAAATATGTATAATATCAGATTTGATTTTTTCAAGCATCTGTTGGTCGTCATCAGCAAAGGGATCATGCTGGGTTGAGACAACAATGGTATCAATACGAATGGGTTGATCATTGTCATCATATTCGATTGTGACTTGAGACTTGGCGTCTGGACGTAAATACGTAATTTCCTTATTTTCCCTTCTTAAAGCGGCCAATTCAATCAATATCTTATGGGATAAATCAAGAGCAAGGGGCATATAATTTTCTGTTTCATCGGTTGCATAGCCAAACATCAATCCCTGATCGCCAGCGCCCTGTTCTTTTTTGGCGGCTCTATCAACCCCTTGATTGATGTCTTGCGACTGCTCATGTATTAGTGAAATTACACCACAGGAATCACCGCTAAATTGGTAGGCACCCTCCGTATATCCAATCGCGTTGATTGTTTCACGGGCAATTTGTTGTACATCGAGGTAGGTTTGACTTTTAACCTCACCTGATAGCACTGTTTGTCCGGTTGTAACAAGAGTTTCACAGGCGACCTTACTATCAGGGTCAAAGGCCAAAAAATGATCTAGTAAAGCATCACTAATTTGATCGGCTACCTTATCAGGGTGACCCTCACTAACAGATTCAGAAGTAAATAAATAAGACATTTAAGTTGCATTTTAAATAGAAGGATTTGGTTTTAAAAGCAACATACTGCTTTAGCATTTTTTTAATGAGGTTGCAATCAGTCAAATCCTTCCTCGATTTGGTGGTAAAATTACGGACTATTTTATTTTTTTCAAAACTTAAAAAAACAGAAGCGAGCTTTAAAGATTTAGCCCTTCATTTTTTCTTAAAATTTATTACTTTGCGGTAAGCGAAACAGGCTTAATTAAACATACTATGCATATTGCAGTAGCAGGAAACATTGGTGCTGGAAAAACCAGCCTGACAGAACTCCTGGCCAAACACTATAAGTTCGAGGCACAATTTGAAGATGTCATTGACAACCCCTATTTGGATGATTTTTATAATCACATGGAGCGTTGGTCTTTTAATTTACAAGTCTATTTTTTAAAAAGTCGCTTTCAGCAGTTGATGCAAATTCGAACCTCCAAAAAGGATGTTATTCAAGACCGAACTATATACGAAGACGCTTTTATTTTTGCACCCAATTTGCATGCTATGGGGCTATTGACCAAACGGGACTATGACAATTACTATTCCCTTTTTGAGCTGATGGAAGCTATGATCCAGGGGCCTGATTTATTGGTGTATTTGCGTTCTAGTATTCCCAATCTCGTCAATAAAATCCACAAACGGGGTAGGGATTACGAAACCAGTATCAGTATTGACTACCTCAGCCGTCTTAACGAACGTTATGAAGCATGGATTAGCCAATATAACAAAGGAAAACTCTTAATTATTGATGTGGACTATATGGATTTTGTAGAAAATCCTACCGATCTAGGAACCATTATCGAAAAAATAGACGCCGAGTTACATGGTTTGTTCCCATAAAAAAGCCGATCAATAGATCGGCTTTTTTATTGTATAATAGTGAAGGCTATCCCTATTCTTTATTGATTTTAATATCCAATTCTTTTTGGGCTTGGATGGCAGATTCAATTTCGTCTTTGGTGCCTTCAATTACTTGTACCTCTTCGACGGTTTCCCCGTCTTTGGTTGTAGTCGTTGTGATAGTAGCTTTCATTTGATCGGAATCTTCTTGTGCCTCAACCTCAACTCGAACTTCTTTTTGTACTTCTTTTTTGACTACTTCGGTTGTTAGGGTGTCAGCTTCTGAGGAATGAGACTCCATGCCATGTCCACCCAAAATTGGGGCAATTACCAACCCGACCAAGCAAGTAAGTTTAATTAAGATATTCATAGAAGGACCAGAAGTATCCTTAAATGGGTCACCCACGGTGTCGCCCGTTACGGCCGCCTTGTGAGCATCTGACCCTTTGTAGGTCATTTCTCCATTAATTTCGACACCAGCTTCAAAAGATTTCTTGGCATTATCCCAAGCACCACCGGCGTTATTTTGAAAAATGGCCCAAAGCACACCTGAAACGGTAACACCAGCCATATAACTACCTAGTGCTTCTGCTCCCATCAAAAACCCAATGATGATAGGTGTAACAAGCGTAATTAGTCCTGGAACTAACATCTCACGTAGGGCTGCGCGGGTTGAAATTTCGACACATTTTCCATATTCAGGTTGTCCTTTTCCTTCTAAAATACCTGGAATTTCACGAAACTGGCGACGTACTTCCTCTACCATTTCCATGGCAGCTTTACCGACTGCTTTCATGGCTAATGCTGAAAAAACTACTGGTATCATACCCCCAATAAACAGGGCAGCCAGAACATCAGCTTTAAATATATTGATTCCATCGATTCCCGTAAATGTTACGTAAGCTGCAAAAAGAGCTAAAGCCGTAAGTGCAGCTGAAGCAATGGCAAAGCCTTTTCCAACAGCAGCTGTTGTGTTACCAACTGAATCTAAAATGTCTGTACGTTCACGAACCTCGTCAGGTAATTCACTCATTTCTGCAACCCCACCTGCATTATCTGCTATGGGTCCAAAAGCGTCAATGGCCAATTGCATAGCCGTAGTGGCCATCATAGCAGAGGCTGCTAATGCAACGCCGTAAAAACCAGCCAATGTGTAAGATCCCCATATGGCTAAGGCAAATAATAAAACCGAACTAGCCGTAGAAATCATTCCTGTAGCCAAGCCAGCAATAATGTTTGTTGCTGCGCCTGTAGATGAATTTTGAACAATATCCAATACTGGCTTTTTCCCCAAAGCAGTGTAATATTCAGTAAACATTGAAATTAAGTAGCCTACTGACAAGCCTACAATCGTCGCTAAAAACACATTAAAACTACTGATGTCTTTGGTTCCTTCACCAAAAAATCGCATACCTGAAATAGTTTCAGGCAACATCCAATCAATAAGAAGGTATCCAGCTACAGCAGTAATTAAAATGGAAGTGATATTTCCAATATTCAAAGCGCGTTGTACTTCGGCCTCTTTGGCGTCGTTACTTGTAATACGAATTAGGAAAGTACCAATGATGGAGGCAATAATTCCTACACCAGCGATCATAACGGGAAGTAAAATAGGTCCCATACCGCCAAAAGCATCTTCATATTGTGTGCCACCAGCATCAGTCATGTCTTTAATGATATAGTTCCCTAAGACCATAGAAGCCAAGACAGTAGCTACGTAGCTTCCGAAAAGATCAGCTCCCATACCAGCTACGTCCCCAACATTGTCCCCAACATTGTCTGCGATAGTAGCAGGGTTTCTTGGATCATCTTCAGGAATACCCGCTTCAACTTTTCCAACAAGGTCAGCACCTACATCGGCTGCCTTGGTATAGATACCTCCACCCACACGAGCAAATAGAGCAATGGATTCGGCTCCAAGCGAAAAGCCAGCTAGGGCTTCGAGTACTATTGTCATATTGTCGTAAAAGCTTCCTTCTTGGCCCATAAAGACATTCAAGAATAGTAAGAAGAATAAAGAAAGGCCTAGGACAGCTAGCCCAGCAACGCCAAGTCCCATGACGGTTCCTCCACCGAAAGACACTTGCAGTGCTTTAGGAAGGCTTTCACGGGCAGCTTGAGTCGTTCTTGCATTGGCTTCCGTTGCAATTCGCATTCCAATATTCCCTGCAAAAGCTGAAAAGATCGCCCCCACAACAAAAGCTGGAATAATCAAAATGCTTGTTGTATCAACCATACTTGATATTAAAAACAAACCACCAGAAGCAATAACAACAAATATGAGAAGTAAACGATATTCTGCGTTTAGAAATGCTAAGGCCCCTTCTTTAATACTTTTTGATATAGCCTGCATTTTCTCATTCCCTCCATCTTGTTTGCGAACCCATTGTGCGCGAACAAACATGTAAAGTAATCCCACAATGGATAGGGCGATGGGTAAGTAAAGAATCGAAGTCATAAATTAAAGTTCAATATGTTTAGCGGCGCAAAAGTAATCAACACCACTCGGATTGGAAAATATTTTAAATTTAGTGTTTAGGCTTTAACGTATAAAACCTTTTTGACCGCTTTTATTACATCCTCACTATTGGGCAACCATTCTTTCAATAAGACTGGCGAATAGGGTGCGGGTGTATCGGCAGTATTAATTTTTTCTATTGGAGCATCTAAATAGTCAAAAACATGGCTTTGAACCTGATAGGTGATTTCAGTAGCCACGTTCCCAAATGGCCATGCTTCTTCGAGGATGACCAAACGGTTGGTTTTTTTTACAGACTCAAAAATGGCATCATAATCCATAGGGCGAACAGTCCTCAGATCAATAATTTCACAAGAAACCCCTTCTTTTTCCAAGGCATCAGCGGCCTTGTAGGCTTCTTTTATGATTTTTCCAAATGAAACAATTGTTACATCGTCCCCATTTCTTTTGATGTCTGCAACCCCAATCGGCAAAGTATATTCACCTTCTGGCACCTCACCTTTATCTCCATACATCTGCTCGGATTCCATAAAAATAACAGGGTCGTTATCACGAATAGCGGACTTCAATAAACCTTTGGCATCATAAGGATTGGAAGGAACAACTACTTTCAAACCTGGACAGTTGGCATACCAATTTTCAAAGGCCTGAGAATGGGTAGCTGCCAATTGACCTGCCGAAGCAGTCGGCCCACGGAAAACAATAGGACAAGGAAATTGCCCCCCCGACATTTGTCGAATCTTGGCTGCATTATTGATGATTTGATCGATCCCAACCAAAGCGAAATTAAAGGTCATAAATTCAATAATGGGTCGGTTACCGGTCATGGTTGACCCCACACCAATACCAGCAAAACCTAGCTCTGAAATAGGCGTATCCAAAACTCTATCAGGACCAAACTCATCTAACATTCCTTTAGAGGCCTTGTAAGCACCATTGTACTCGGCAACCTCTTCTCCCATAAGATAGATTGTTTCGTCTCTTCGCATTTCTTCAGACATAGCCTGTTGGATTGCTTCTCTAAATTGTATTGTCTTCATCTATTGCTACATGTTGTCAAATTCGAGCACAAATTTAGTAATTATATATGAGGCAAACAGAAGCTACTTCTGCTGATTTGATACTTCTCTAAAAAATATTTATATTGAAGATGTACTAGAATAAAACTTTCTGCGTTTAAATGATACTCGAAAGCAATACATCGTATGAAACTAGTGGAATTAGAAATAAAAGGCATCTCATTTAGTGAAACACAATCAGGTACTTATGCTTTGATACTAAACGAGATGGAAGGGAATAGAAAATTACCAATTGTCATTGGTGGATTTGAAGCCCAAGCAATTGCTATTTCACTAGAGCAGGAAATCAAACCGACCCGACCTTTAACACATGATTTATTTAAAAATTTTGCCTCACGATTTGAAATTCATGTCAAACAAGTGATTATACACAAACTACTTGATGGGGTATTCTATGCCAGTTTGATTTGTGAACGAGACCAGATAGAGGAAATCATTGACTCGAGAACCTCTGATGCTATTGCCATGGCTCTTCGCTTTAACGCACCCATCTTTACTTACGACACAATCTTAAAAAAAGCAGGTTTTACAGCCGCCATCAGTACTACTAATGATAGAAAATTATCGGAAGACAATTGGATTCAAGAGTTTGTAACAGAACAAAGTAAACAAACCAATCTGCCCGATAAATTAGAAAAAATCTCTCTTAGCAAACTTAAAACACTACTTAAGAAGTTTGTAACTGCCGAAGATTACGAAAAAGCAGCCTTGATTAGAGATGAGATTTCAAAACGCAAACAATAATCTGTTAATCTTTATTGGAAAACTAACCCCAAATTCAGGCTTACTTAGTGTTATCTTGTTCCTATTTTTGATAAAAACCTAGGAAGCATGCAACAGTATCTTGATCTGATACGACACATTCAGAAAGAAGGCATTGAAAAGACGGACCGAACGGGTACGGGTACCAAAAGTGTTTTTGGTTATCAAATGCGATTTGATTTACAAAAAGGGTTTCCATTGGTCACCACCAAAAAAATCCATGTCAAATCTGTAATACACGAATTACTATGGTTTCTAAAAGGCGACACCAATATTGGCTACTTACAGGAAAACGGTGTTCGTATTTGGAATGAATGGGCCGATGAGAATGGTAATTTGGGTCCCGTTTACGGACATCAATGGCGTAACTGGAATAGCGAGGGAATCGATCAAATCCAAGAAGTAATCCACACCCTACAAACCAATCCTGATAGTCGGCGTATGATCGTATCAGCTTGGAATCCTTCTGTACTACCTGACAATGCGATATCATTTTCCAAAAATGTTGCTAATAATAAAGCCGCCCTTCCACCCTGTCATGCCTTTTTTCAATTCTATGTTGCTGACAATAAACTCTCATGCCAACTGTACCAACGCAGTGCCGATGTATTCTTGGGTGTCCCCTTTAATATTGCTTCTTATGCCCTACTGACGCTAATGACTGCTCAGGTGTGCGGATATCAACCTGGAGAATTCATCCACACTTTTGGCGATGCGCATATTTATTCCAACCATCAAGAACAAATTGAGACTCAGCTCAAAAGAAACCCCAAGCCACTGCCAACTATGAAGTTGAATCCAGCAGTAAAAAATATACTTGATTTCACTTATGAAGATTTTGAGCTTATTGGTTATGACCCGCATCCACTGATTAGAGGTGTTGTTGCTGTCTAGATTAGTTGGTCATAAATAGTAAAAAAGTTATCTATGTCTTTTTTCGTATTATAAAAATGAATAGACAGACGTACACCTGTACCTCTAAATGAACATCTAACGCCTTTGTCAAGCAGCTTTAGATGTAAATCTGAAGTAGCAGAAATATTGAATATCGAACTGTGCTGATTTCGATTTACCACAAATGATTGTAACAATTCACGTTCCAGTAATCCGCTTTTCAAATAATCCGTGACTTCATTTTTTTTTCTTAACAGTTCTGGAAAATCCCAATCCTGTAGTTGTTTTATCGCAAAAGTCAAGGAGGCTGCTGCCAAAAAATCAAAGTGTCCTGCGTAAATTCTATTTTCAAGAGTATTCAGTTGAGTCTCGCAATAATCAAGATAACTTGGTTTGACAAACGCCAATCCGTTTCCAAAGCCTGCTAACAGCCATTTATAGCCACTTCCAACTATCAAATCAAAAGGCGCGTTATCAAAATGAAATAGACTCGTCCCTAAAAATTGTGTTCCGTCAGCTATAATAAGCAAATTGGGGTAGCGCTTTTTTAATTTGGATAAAAAGGATTGATCAATGAGCACACCACTTGTATATTGAACAACGCTAAGTGCTAAAACATCAATTGTGCCATGATCTATTGCTTGTTCTATGTTTTCTTCAAGGCTTGCAATAATTGGTAAAACTGTAGTGGGAAAATTACCAGCTCGAACAGCATTTTCAAGAGAGGGATAATCGGCTTCAAGGATTAAGAACCTGGTTTTTTTGGGTAAATATTCCAAAAAAAACCGAATCCCTACCGAAAAATTTGGGGTGATAAAAGTATGATTGGGTTGGGCTCCAAAAAATGATGCTATGGAACTACGTTGTGCTGCAAGTTTATCATTTCCTTTTATTTTAAATTGATCAACTTCTTCCAAAAAATGATGATCATAGGTAGATCGGAATTGCATTAAGCCAGTGGATGGTGGTCCAACATAAGCTGTATTAAGATAGATGCATTCATTCAGGATTGGGAAAAAGTCTCTCATTGGGCGCTTAAAATTTATATGTAAAAATAAAAGAATAATCCTGGGGTGTTTATATTTTTATCCATTCAAAAAATCATCTAGGGTGGTAAGAAATACTAATTTATTATGAAACAAAACATTAGCATGATCGTTGCCGCAGCAGCTAATAATGCCATTGGCAAAGACAATCAATTGCTTTGGCATTTGTCAGATGATTTGAAAAGATTTAAGCAATTGACTTCAGGACATGCAATCATAATGGGACGAAAAACATTTGAATCGCTACCGAAAGCATTACCCAATCGTACCAATATTGTGATCACCCGCAACCCCCTGTATCAAGCAGCTGAAGCAGTAGTTTGTCAAGGAATAGAAGAAGCCCTGGATATTTGTTCAAATGATCCCAATCCTTTTATCATTGGAGGTGGAGAAATTTACAAACAAGGCATGTACTTTGCTGATACAATAGAATTAACACGTGTACACCAAGATTTTGATGGAGATACTTTTTTTCCAGAATTAAACACCACAGAATGGGCGTTAACACATGAAGAAAGCAAAACAACCGCTGATGGTCTTGCCTACTCTTTTTTAACTTATAAAAAAAAATAAAATGAATATTGCCATTTTTCCAGGACAAGGTGCCCAATTTGAGGGGATGGGGAAAGATCTTTTTGACTCCTTTACACAAGCGCAAGAACGATTTGTCCAAGCCAATGAGATTTTAGGATTTGATATTGCTAAAATTATGTTTGAAGGATCTAAGGAAGACCTTCAGCAAACAAAAGTTACTCAGCCAGCCATTTTTCTTCATTCAGTGATTTTAGCAGAAGTTCTTGGGGATAAAGTTGCTTCACAAGCTGCGGCTGGTCATTCATTGGGTGAATTTTCAGCTTTGACGTATAGCGGGGCATTGGAATTTGAATCGGGTTTGCGTTTGGTACAGCAACGGGCTTCAGCCATGCAGACGGCATGTGAGAAAACAGAAGGAACCATGGCTGCTGTTTTGGGATTAGAAAATAAAATTGTCGAAAAAATATGCGAAGAAACTACAGGTGTAGTCGTTGCTGCCAACTACAATTGCCCTGGCCAACTTGTTATTTCAGGAGAACGATTGGCAATTGAACAAGCCTGTGTAGCCCTAAAAGAAGTAGGAGCCCGAAGGGCATTAATTTTACCTGTAGGTGGGGCCTTTCATTCTCCATTAATGGAAACAGCCAGGGTAGAACTGGCACAAGCCATAGCTAGTACCCCTTTCCATTCTCCCAAAATCCCAGTTTATCAAAACGTAACTGCACAGTCCACTACTGACGCGAACGAAATACAGGAAAACCTCGTCAAACAACTCACTGGAGCGGTAAAATGGACGCAAAGTATAGAACAGATGATTGCGGACGGAGCAAAGGGTTTCATTGAAATTGGCCCTGGTAATGTTCTACAAGGGTTAGTCAAAAAAATTGACCGCAGCATGGAAACCTTTTCGGGTCAACAACGACTCTAATTATTTTTTATAGACCTGCCCACCTTTCATAACGAAAGTTATGTTTTCTAGCGTTTTGATGTCGTCCACAGGATTGGTATCTGTGGCAATGATGTCTGCATAGAACCCTTCGGCAAGCTGGCCCAATTCGTCAGCACTATCTAAAATTTTTGCATTTGTTACCGTTGCTGCCTGAAGTGCTTCAACAGCAGGCATTCCAGCTTCAACCATATAACCAAATTCGAGTGCATTGCGACCATGCGGATACACCCCAGCATCGGTCCCAAAAGCAATGGGAACGCCTCGTTTGTAGGCTTCAGCAAAGGTTTGCTGAATTTGGGGGCCAATAGCCAAAGCCTTAGGTGTAACAACAGCCGGAAAATAATTATCGATTTTGGCTTTTTCTGCTACCTGCTTACCTGCAGTAATGGTAGCCACCAAATAAGCTTGCTTTTCCTTCATCAAATCCATGGTTCTTGGAGTCATTAAAGTTCCGTGCTCAATGGTAGTAACCCCTGCCATCACAGCACGATACATCCCTTCATCGCCATGTGCATGAGCAGCTACATGCATACCATAGTCATTGGCCGTATCGACTACGGCTTTAATTTCTTCTAGTGTGAACTGTGGATTTTGGCCATTTTTAGCCATACTGAGTACCCCTCCAGTAGCCGTGATTTTAATACAATCTGCCCCATTTTTATATCGTTGTCTTACAGCTTTTTTTCCATCTTCTGGAGAGTTGATAACTCCCTCTGCTGGACCTGGATCGCCCATCAAACTTTTTCGAGAACCATTGGTAGGATCAGCGTGCCCCCCTGTAGTTCCGATGGCTTTCTCAGCGGTAAAAATTCTTGGCCCAGGTACTTTACCTTGATCTATGGCTTTGCGCAGTGCCACGTTGACACCACTCCCGCCCATATCACGAACCGTGGTAAACCCAGCCATTAAAGTTCGCCTTGCATATTGTGCAGCTTCATAAGCTGTATCAGCTTCATTGTCCACAAAACGTTTAATATAGGAACTGTTGTTGGTCTCTCCCTCTATATGAACATGCATGTCTATGAAACCAGGGAGCACCGTTTTGTTTTTTAAGTCTATTGTTCTGTCATTTTGATTCGCTTGTTCATAGCCCTTCACCACAGCTTTAATCCTATTCCCTTCTACGATTATTGATTGCGCTTTGAGAAATTTCCCTCTTTTGGCGTCAAATAGTTGGCCACAGTGTAAGATAGTTTGTTGGGCTTGTAGGGTACTAAAAATACTCAGCCCCAAAACGAATAGTTTTTTCATGTCAAATTTTTAATTAGATGCTACCCAATGAAGTAGCTTTTCACAAATATAGTCGATTTGTTGGGTTGTCAATTCCGTATGCATCGGTAAGGAGATTACTTCCTCAGCCAATTGATTGGTGATAGAAAAATCAGACTCTTGATAGTCAGGTGAGCTGTATGCTTTTTGACGGTGTAGCGGGATGGGATAATACACACCCGAAGGAATCCCTTGCTCTCTCAAATAATCAACCAATGCATCTCTGTTACAATTAGCAATTTTGAGGGTGTATTGATGAAACACATGAGAATCACAGTCGCCTTTGCGAAAAGGAGTTACAATCCGGTCAGAGATGCCTAAGCGTTCATCATACAGTAAAGCAGCTGTTTTTCTTCTTTCATTGTAAAAATCCAAATAAGGAAGCTTGGTGTCTAATACTGCCGCTTGTAAGGTGTCTAGGCGTGAATTCACACCCACAACATCATGATGGTACCGTTGGTACATGCCGTGATTGACGATTCCTCTGATTTGATGTGCAAGCGCATCATCATTGGTGAATAAGGCACCACCATCTCCATATGCGCCTAAATTTTTTGAGGGAAAAAATGAAGTGGTTCCTATATGGCCAATCGTTCCAGTCATCTGTTTTTCCCCAGAAGCAAAAGTATATCGCGCCCCAATACCTTGTGCATTGTCTTCAACAACAAAAAGATTGTGCGCTTGGGCCAGCGCCATCAAAGGCTCTATATCAGCTGCCTGTCCAAAAAGATGGATTGGAATAATTGCTCTGGTCTTAGGGCCAATCTTTTTTTCGACTGCTGTTACATCTATATTGAACGTTTGCGGATCTACATCCACTAAAACGGGCTTTAAACCCAGAAGCGCAATCACCTCAACGGTAGCAGCAAATGTAAAATCTGCAGTAATAACTTCGTCTCCTGGCTTCAATCCCAGTGCCATCAGGGCAATTTGCAAAGCATCAGTCCCATTGGCACAGGGAATAACATGCTTGACTTTTAAATAAAATTCTAAATTCGATTGAAAGTCTTTTACAGCAGGTCCATTTATAAATGCTGTCTGCTCCAGCACCTGTTGCATACGACGTTCCAGTGTATCGGCTATTAGATCATACTGCCCCTGTAGATCAACCATTCGGATTTCTTTCATGCTCTCTTTTGTGATTTCAAAAGTAAAAAAGTACACCCACTTTGGGCGGCTAAATGTCTATAATTTCTGGGATTGATCCCTAAATCAGCTCAATTTCTAGCTTCATGGGTCTGCTATTTTTAAAAAGTTTACTCCCAATAGCAGGTACTAAATTCATGTCTTCTTACAAAAAATCAGACTTCTTTTTAGACATACAAAAAGCTTTATCGATTAAATGCTATATTTTTGGGTGCTTATTAAATGGTTCAATCTTTTCCTAAGCACACCAGCCAAAGCATAGAAATGGCGCGAGTGAGTTTAAGTTATTTTGCAGATCCAAAAAATGGAAAGAAAAATAGATTTGGTGTACTTATGGGTTGATGGGAACGACCCAACTTGGGTCGCCAAAAAACAACAATACATCGACGAAAAAATCAATACAGTGGGTCGCTATCAGGACAATCAAGAATTAAAGTATTCTTTAAGGTCTGTTGAGAAACACATTCCCTGGATTAGGAAAATTTTTATTGTCACAGATAAGCAGACTCCAAAATTCTTAAATACCAATCATCCTAAAATCGAAATTGTTGATCACAAACAAATTATTCCCAAAACCTTACTCCCTACTTTTAACTCCAGTGTTTTAGATTATTTTGTTTATAAAATCCCAGACCTTTCAGAGTATTTTATCTATGCCAATGACGATATGTTCATTAATGCAGATCTTGAGTCGTCTTTCTTTTTTGATTCAGGTATACCTATTATGCGAATGAAGTATAATCCACTAATCCAACTAAAAATAAGCCTAAAGAAAAGTTTAAAACTTCGGATCAATAACTATCGATTGGCAATTGAAAATGCCTATACCCTTTTCAATAATAAATTCAAAAAATTTTATCCCATCACACCACATCACAACATGGATGCTTGTTTGAAAAGTGATTATCAAGCCATAGTAGAAGATGTTTTTAGAGGTCCTTTAGAAGCCTGCTTTCACAATCGGTTTAGACATCACTCAGACATCCAGCGAATTCTTTATAATTATTACGGTTTATATAAGAAAAGAGGGGTATTAAAATACGTTGGGCGAAGAGAATCTTGTAGGATAAGGGTGCACAGAAAGAACTACCAAAAGTATATCACAAAATACAATCCCAAGCTTTTTTGCTTAAATGATACTGAGCACGCTACGGACGCAGACAGGGCGCTTGTAGCACCTTTTCTGGCCAACCTATACCCTGATAAATCTAGTTTTGAAAAATAAGTCCCAAATTACTTTTCAAATGCTGACTTATTAGGTAAGATAGATTCGAACGAAGCTTTAAGACTTTCCATAGTTTGATGATAATTGCGTATGTGTATGCTATCATTGAGGCATACAAGTGCATGGGATTGTTCCCGAACAGCTTTGATTGCGCCTTTAGAACGAAGCATAAGAGGAAACATTTTAGTGTCTTGATAGGTATTGTAGGGTAAAAAATTTGATTGGCAGATTTGCCAGGTCCTAAATAACTCGGGGGTATAATCCGCATTACTTCTAAAACGGTGTTGCGACATTTGTTTTAATTCTTCACCGCATGATTCCCAAACTTCTTCAAAGGTGCTTTTCAAAAAAGGTTGTGCATTGTGGGGTGTCCGAAGAGTAATAAATTTATTGTAAAATCGAAGCCAGTGATTGAGTCTTCCTCTACTCCCATAAGAAGGATGGTACCACTTCCACGCATCTTTTTTAAAAACCTCTCTTTTGTCAAAGTGTTTATTGATTAACCGGATGTTGTTTTTAAGCATCTTCTCGAATTGTGAAAAGCCTGTGTTTTTTCGAAAAGCAGCTATGTCTTTTGGCAGACCATCTTCAAAGAAACGTTCGGGTGAGAGTTGGTTAATGATATAGAAATCGTCATTAAAATATACAAAATGCTCGGATAAACTGGGAATCTTGTGTAGGTAAATTTCTATCAAGTTGGAATTGAAAACAGGTAAATACTGTTCTGGTATATAGTCCGAATGACTAACCAAATTAAGCTTGGGATGGTTGGTATTTAACCAGTCGGGTTTTTGACCAGAAGTAACAAAGTGTACCTTGTTGACCCAAGGGGCAAAAGCAGCCACCCCACGAAACCAGTATTTCAAAAAACCATAATCTCTAAATCGAGCTTCTGAGCGTTCGTTAACACTGTTATCAATTTCACCTGAAAAACGAGAAAATTCCTTTTTCCATTCTGGATCATCCATATCAACCCATGTGACAACTAAGTCTATATCCATCCTGACAAACTAATTTTAATTTTATGAATATCTGAGAATTAAATAATTATCGTTTAACTCTATATAACAT